>NZ_JQMX01000001.1:0-603444 GCF_000744945.1 Carnobacterium maltaromaticum DSM 20342 | reverse complement strand
TTCGTGATATTTTTAAGCCCCATCTCTGGAAAGTTTGTTTGTCCAATCACGATAAAACCAGCATTTTGAAAAGCTTTGACAAAAGTACTCGTTGATTTTGAAATACTATCTTTTCCAAATAATAATCCGTTCGAATTATAGCCACCACTAATAGTATGTCCCAAGCCTTTTACCACAAGAGGAACTCCTAAAAAAGGTTGTCCGGTATCTTGCAAGTTACTAGCTTCTTTTAAGGCCTCTTCTTTGCGTAGTGAAATCATTGCATTGTATATTTTGTCGTTTTCTTCAATAACCTGAAAAGCAAACTGAACTAATTGGACACTGCTCACCTGTTTATTCCTGACAGCAACTGCTAATTCAGAGGCATCACTGTTTTTATAGTCTTCCACGGTAAACGTACTTTCTATTTCTGTTGCTGATTCTGGTGGTAATTCACTCAAAGAAGTTGATTGATCTTGAGGTTTTTCACTGTTTTCAGTTGGTGGCGCTATCTCTGAATCTTCAGGACTTGCAATGGCTTCTTGAGGCACAGAGCTATCTTTTATCACCAGTGTTTGAGATTGTGGTTCATTTGATTCTGAGGCAATGGTTATTCCCTCGGGAGTGAAAGAATTCACCATGATTCCTGTTAAAATTAACAGACTTATCTGTTGCCACTTACGTAATCTATTTTTCATAAATTCTCCTTCATTTGTTTTTTATTTAAAACTATATCAGCTGAAACTAGGATTGGAAATGAGATTTGTTGCTTTTAGCACTTCTTCTTTTCAAAGTAGTGTAAACAGCTCTAAAAAGGGAGGTCAAAGATACAATATTGTTTTTATTCTTTGTCTAAAAGCAGCTCTCTTTATCAGCTGACTTGTCCAATACCTTTAACATACAAGGATGAATTGCCACTTTCTTATTTGCCTATTAAACGTTATAATTAAGCTATTGGTTTTTAAGAAGACTAAACTAAAATAAAAGAAATTAGTTAATAAAAGAAAGCGAGGGGATTCCATGTCATTTGATGGTATTTTTACCCATACAATGGTTGATGAGTTAAAAGAATTGCTAAGCAATGGACGTATTTCAAAAGTTCATCAACCCTACCAAAGCGAAATTATCTTAGTGATGCGTGCCAACGGGAAAAATCATAAAGTATTACTTTCTGCTCATCCAAGCTATGCTCGTATCCAAATTACCGAAATCCCATATGAAAACCCAAATACTCCGCCAAATTTCTGCATGATGATGCGCAAGCAACTTGAAGGCGCGATACTAGAAAATATTGAACAAATTGGCAATGACCGAGTGATTCATTTTACTTTTAAAAGTCGTGATGAAATTGGTGATGTGCGTAATGTTGTTTTAATTGTTGAATTAATGGGACGTCACAGTAATATCTTTTTAATTGAACAAGATACAAAAAGAATCGTAGACTGTATTAAGCATGTGCCAACGAGTATGAATACGTATCGTTCTGTGATGCCTGGGGCAACCTATATTTCACCACCCCATCAAGATAAATTAAATCCATTTGCTACAACTGAAGCTGAGATTGCCCAAGTCGTTACACCAGATCCTGAAACAACGATGCAAAAACAACTCCAAACGGCTTACCAAGGTTTAGGTGGCGATACGGCAGCAGAGTTAGTTTATCGTAGTGAAAGCAATCCTGCCGAACTTCCTGCTGTATTTCAGGCTTTTATTAGTGAAGTTTCGGACGGGAAATACACTCCAACATTAACGGAAAATAATAAAAAAGAACATTTCACACCGACTCCATTCTTAAGTTTAACGGGAGAAAAGAAACTATTTCCTAGTTTAAGCCAATTGTTAGATGCTTATTATAGTGGAAAAGCTGAAAAAGATCGGGTGAATCAACAAGGGTCAGAGTTGATTCGTCTAGTTAACGTTGAATTGCAACGAAATGTTAAAAAACTAAAAAAATTAGAAAAAACGTTAGTTGAAACTGAATATGCAGATGATTATCGTGTTAAAGGTGAAATTTTAACTGCCTATTTACATGAATTTGAAAAAGGTCAAAAAGAAGTTACATTACCTAACTTTTATGATGAAGAAAAACCACTTTTAATTACACTAGATGTGCGTAAAAATCCTTCTCAAAATGCTCAAAAATATTTTGCTAAGTACCAAAAATTACGCAATGCTGTGGCTTTCGTTGGTGAACAAATTGAATTAACGTTAAGTGAAATTGACTATCTAGAGTCTGTTGCTACTCAACTTTCATTAGCTACACCAAAAGATGTTGCTGAAATCAAAGATGAATTAATGCAAGAAGGCTATTTAAAAAAGAAAAAAACGAAAAAGAAACAAATGAAAGCTCAACAAAGTAAACCTGATACCTATTTATCTAGTGATGGAACCACCATTTTAGTTGGTAAAAATAATTTGCAAAATGACCAATTGACGTTAAAAACGGCTAGAAAATCAGATATTTGGTTGCATACTAAAAATATTCCCGGATCCCATGTCATTATTCAAGATGCTGATCCATCTGAGGAAACGATTTTAGAAGCTGCCAATATTGCTGCTTATTTTTCAAAATCCCAATTATCTGCCTCTGTTCCAGTTGATTTAGTCCCAGTAAAATTGATTCGTAAACCGAATGGCGCTAAACCCGGTTATGTTATTTATGAAGGACAACGAACGGTTTATGTAACACCAGATAAAGAGTTAGTCGCACGTTTAAAAGTATCAAAATAAGACAAAAAATCACAGTTTGAGACTACTCTCAAACTGTGATTTTTATAATCTTTATTCTTTTGAATTTAGTTATTATTTGGTGTAAAATCTAAAACAACACTGCCCTTTTTTCTCGTTAGACGCGGCGTTACTTTTGATTTAATCTTGCTTCCATATCGACTTTAAATTGATTCAAGACATCAAAGGATATTACAAAATCGAAGTCACTCATCGTATAATTTGCAACAAACTTCCCATCTTTTTCGCGCACCATAAAGGCAGCTCTAACAGTATCTCCTATCGCATCTCCACTTGTTTTGTCATGATAAAATATCCAATGAGTAACTGTGTTTACATGTTTCTTTTCCTTCGTTAAATCTTCTTTTATAATGGTTAGTAGTTTGTTTTGTAATTCGGTATCAGGAGTTTCTGATATATAACCATACCAAATTGTTCTAAAGTCACCAGTCTCATGCTCATGTGTTTCATCAAATAATTTTTTCAATACGATCCCTCTTTCTGTTACTTATTTAGTGTTCAAGTTTATTTTTGAATAAGGTTGAGAGTGTAGCATCCATGTTATGCCATATTTATCAACAAGTTGCCCCATCTTTCCGCCCCAAAATTGTTCTTCAAACGGCATTGTGATTTTGGCTTGACCTGATGCAGCTATTTTTTGATAAAAAGCATCAGCTTCATGTGCTGCCTGAGCATCTTCGCTATTGATATCTAACATAATGGAAACTTGATTTGATGATTGTACGGGTCCCATAAAATTGTCAGCGCAAAATAAAGGTGCTCCTAAAACAGTAAAGCTAGCGTGCATAGTTGTGTCAGCTAACTTTTCAGGTGAAATCCCAAATTGAGTTGCTTGTTCAGGACTAACTGGTAAACGTATAATGTCCGTTGCTCCAAAAACTTCAGTATAATAGTCCAAGGCTTCTTTTGCAGAATTAAATGCTAGATATGGATAAATTTTGGCCAAATGAATCACTCCTACTAATCTTTTAGTTATTACTTTAAAAGTATACAAACATTCGTTCTTTATAGCAAATAATATCCCTTGAGTTATTTAAATAAAAAAGCTTCGCACAAGTAACTGTACAAAGCTCCATTTTATTAACAAACAGCGTTCTTTCTTTTTTTACCCACGCGATTTAATTTAATGATCTTTTCAATAGTTTCAGTTGCAATAGGAACTTTACACGCTGTATTTCCAACATTAACAGAAACTTTTCCAATAATACTAGCAACTTGTGCAGCTTCTTCAACTAAGGGAGCATAATAACTTCCCACACAAATAACGAACTGATTCATAGAATAGCGAACCCTGTTTTTAGCAGAATGAATGGTGGTTTCAACAATTTTTAATAACTCTAAAATCTCATCCTTGTTAAGTAAACTATCTGGAGTAATTGAAATGAAATTGGCATAGGCTGCCCAGCCAGCATCTTGAATTAGTTCTTTTTCTGATTTCATCCATTCAGTGGCTAATTCTACTGCATAAGGACTTTCAGCTGCTACACTAGCTACGATGGATTCAGAAATCATTGACCAGTTAGATTGTGTAGCCCAGGTTTGAAGTTGTTCTTTAGTGACTTTTTTAGGATTAATAATTAAACCAGCTAAATATTGAGCATCTGAATTTCCTGTATTAAATAAAGCCAAGGCTAATTCATTATTATTTTTAAGTTCTTTGACTAGGTATTTTTTTAAGTCACCAATTTTCACACCAAAAAGTGGCTCTGTAGCACCATGTCTCATAAATGTTTTTTTTGTCTGCTCATCGCCTAGTTCTGCTAAACGGTTCATTATAGTTGTTAAATCCATATTTCCTCCTAAGGAACATTATTTATATATCGAGTATACTAAATAACAGCTACTTATGCGAAATAATTGCTTGTCTAAATACTAGTTATTTAAATAGTCATACTGCTTAAGCCCATGTTTGATAATTTGTTCTCTAAGCAACTGAATTTGCTTGTCATTTTTATTTAATTTTGCTAAAGCCATCGCATAAAAATAATATTCTTCTGCTAACTCGACATCTCCCAAATAAAATAAACTTTGTGCTTTGATGTCCAATAAATCTTCTAAGCCTTGATTGATATTCTCAGTGGCATAAAAATTAATACCGGCTGCACTTAAACTTAATGCTAATGAATACTGAGCAATTTTCAAATAAAATGTTGCAGCTTTTTTATAGGCTTCAAGAATATCGAGTCGATCATTAGGTGATTTTTTCCATGAGCTAACCTGCTCTAACTGATTAATGGCTTTGATAAAATAGGTATCAGCTTTATCAAACTGATGACACATATCATAGGCTTCTGCAATTCCCATAGTTGCTAATAAATCAAGCGTTTTTAAGTCATCAACTTCCGACAATGCGAGACATTGATTAAAATGATAGTGAGCATCTGAAAAATCATGTAGCCCTCTTAAACTACTCACTCCAAAATAATAAAAATATTCCTTTTTTTCATAGATAGATGCTAGATCTGAGTAATCAATCGCGTTTTTTAATAGTTGATTTGCTTCAATATAGTTGTTTTCTCTTTGCAAACTTTTAACTTTATTAAAGGTATCTATATACCCACTACTATTTACAAGAATAGCTTCATATAAGTCAGTATGTTTAATCGATAGACGTTCGGCTATCAAAAGTAAATTAGCGATTGAAGGTAATGAACTATTGTTTTCTAGGTTGCTAATTGTCGCCTGTGTACAAATGCCATCAGCTAGTTGGCTTTGTGTCATATTTTTCTCTAACCGGTATTTTCTAATTTTATTTCCAATTTTTTCCATCAAATAATCCCCTTTTATCTATTTTTCGGCGGATTTTGATTTGTTTATTTTTACTGCATTTTTGCTAGTATGTCTTGGTAATACGTGTTTTGATTCCGTTTATCAAATTTTTGTGCCAAAGTTGTAGCTTGCGCCAAACAATCTTCTTGTTTCTCGTGCTTTAGCCCTGCTGATGCTAGATAAAAATGCAAGGTACTCAAATCACCTTCCAACTCAGAGGCAATTTTTTGATTCTCTTGATAAACTTGTACCGCTTCCTCTTGGTTATCTATCAACAATAGATAAGTTATAAATTGACTGACTGTTGTCAATAAAGATACGCGTTTTTTCACCATCGGGTAACCCAATTCAAAAGAATTTTGCGCTTCTTCTCTCTTATCTAAGTGGTAATAAGACAGCGCAGTATGTCCATAGGTTAAATGTGGTACTTCTGCACAAGCTTGTCTACCAGATAGGATTGGTGCAGCGGCTTTAATGGCGGCTTGATAATCCCCAATAAAATGGTAATAAGCAACAATCTCAGTTGTTTCACAGGCAAGACAATCATTCATAAAATCGCTTTTTGTCCCCTGCCATAACGGGAAAAATTCATTTGCCATAGCTCTATTTCCCATTGAAATAGCTTGAAGTGTTTTCACTTTGTAATAGGGACGTAAGGAGTAATTATATTCTTTAAATTTCTTCTGCATATCTTCAGTTAATGCATTTATTTTGGATAAAGAAACTTCTGGAAAGCGCACAATATGTTCTGCAATCCATTTATAGTGCCACAATAAATCGAAGACGTCGACTTTTCCTTCACTTGACTCGTACAAATTAATTAACCACGAAAACGCGATTAATTGTTTTTTAGGAAAGCCGACGTACAGACAAGTATCAATTAACAGCCAACGAGCTTCAACAGCAGTTTCAATATCCCTAGCTAGGTCTGCTTCTCTAATCACTTCTTCCAGCAAGGGTAGACGAGCTTCTGACATCTCATCTAATTCGTATGCTTCTTCCAATAGATTTAAATAATTCATATAATTTCCTCTTTCTATGCATCATTCCAGTTTAAATAAATTGATCTAACAATCCTAATAAACTGCTATTTAGTAAGTTTAATTCTTTCTTCTTTAACGGATAATGTCCTAATAGTAAGGCCTGAATATATAATACCTCAATGATATTTTTAATTCCTGCAGGTTGTTTTTTCTCGAAAATACGTTTAACTAAGGGATTGTCATAATTTAAATAAAGCTTCGCTGGTGGCAACTGGTCCGCTTCTAACATTAAATCTTCCAAGATACCACCAAATAATTGATTGCTTTCTTCGGCTGTTCGTTCTAGCTCGCGTTGATTCTGAGTTAGATGATTGGACAATAGCACCATTGGCATTGAGCTAGGATCAAAATGTTTAACAATGACCAGTAAATTTAATTCTTCAAATTGCTGATTAATCTCTTTTAGTTTTTCTTGTAAATGAGTACTTTCAAAAAATGACAACGGTTGAAATGTATGTTGGAAATCTTCTGGCTGGATAATTTTCAATTTATTAAAAGGAAAATCTTCTAAAATTTGACTAATTTCAGTTAAAAGCTGACTGTCATAGGAATAGCCACCATTGATGACAATTAACCCTTGATTTCTAGCTAAATCGGCAATTTGTCTGAAATCATCCACAGACAATGCATAATAAATCGTTTCATTTTGACTTAAAATATCGGCAAATTTTTCTTCTCCATTTAATGTTCTAAAAGGTAAGAATGTGTAGACCATTTTTAGAAAATCAGGGTCTTCACTTGCCAAAGATTTGAAGGATAAATAATGTGCCGCAATTAACTTTTCTAACGCACTGCTTTCTAGCATTTCTATTTCTTGTTTTAAAGAGCTACCTAATTCTTTAGCAACAGTCTTTAGCCGTTTATTTTTATAAAAATCTTCTCTTGAAGCAACTGGTTGCAACTCATCTGTCCAGAGAATACAACGAGTAAAAAAGGCCCATGAAGGTAAGAGTGAATCAATTTCATCAGACACAAACATTTGATTTAAGTAAATAGTATTTCGCTTTTTAGCATTCATCCTCACCGTATGAGGAATAATATAAGCAATACCTTTCGTTCTTCCATTAGCTGTTTCAATCAACAAATAATCTTGGAAATCTTCTTGTAATATTTTTTGTCCTAATTTGAGAATTTGATCACGAGAAAGGGATTCAAGCGTATCGAATTTTCCTAATCCCATCGTTTCTTGATTCACAATTTTTTCCCCTTTATCGCAAGTTAAAAAAATTGGAACTTCCAAACAGCGACCGTATTTAACTAATGCATCAGCCAAATCTTCTAGAATAAAGTTAGTATGCTCTTCGTGATTTTTCAAAGCTTTACTCGTTAGATAAATTTTAGTTCCAGGCTCTTCTAACGACTGGCTTAATTTCTTTATCTCATAAGTCCCATCAGCATTTCCTTGCCATTGAAAACTTTCACGTGTTTTAGCACTAGTTGTCACCATTACGATTTCATCTGCAACAATAAAACAAGAAAGTAGACCAATTCCAAATCGTCCAATAAAATCTTGTTTCTCTTCAAAGTTTTTTTCGCCTTTTGATGAACTAGCTATGGTTGCTAAAAATTGATGAATCTCCTCTTCTGTTAGTCCAATTCCATTATCTTCAAAAAACAATGTACTGGATCCTGACCTATGTATTGTTAGATCAACATGGATTTCACCAACAAAATTATCTTCGCTGATTAACTTTCGACCGCGAATAGCATCTGTTGCATTTTGCAATAACTCTCGTATGTAGACATCTTTTTGACTATATAAATGATTGGATAGAATCTCAATCATTCCACCTAAATTAACTTTAAATCGATTCTCTTCAGGGTTCATATTTTCTCAACTTTCTTCGTAAATTTTAAGTATTTTATTGTAATAAGTAGCAACTTTACTTATTAGTATATCAATAGTCACTTAAGATTAAAACAAGCAAAAACGAACCTGTTTGTTGGGTTTACTTTTCACAAGCCCTATTTTTCCATTTTAGCATAGATTTAAACTAATCTTTAAAAAAGGAAATTTTTCTATAATTATGGCTTTAAGGCTCCCGTTTAATAAAAACTTTCCTTTTAAATAAAAAGAAAGATATTTTTTTGAGGAGTAATTTGTTACACTAAGAACAGAAATGAATTAGAGTTAGGAGCATGTCCATTGAAAAGAAAACAATCAAAAAGAATTAGTTATAAAATAATTGGACTTGTTTTTTTATTAATTTTACTTATTATTTGCTCCATTGGTTGGATGTTCTATCAACAAAGTAAGCCTGTTAAGGACATCTTTATCCCTGAATGGCAGTACCCAATCAAACAGCTGAATTTCCCAAAATCTTCATCTAAGGTAATTTCTCATCGAGGGTACAAACAAGGTGGTGTCGAAAATACGTTAGAAGCAATTGAAGCTGCCGCGCATTTTGAGCCAGCTTATGTTGAAATTGATATCCAACAAACTAAAGATGATGAGATGGTTGTGATTCATAACCGTAGTTTAAAAAGACTAGCAAATAAAAAAAGAAAGATTCGAAATTCGACTTTAAAAGAGTTGAAAAAAGTGAAATTGAAACAAAATGGATTTGTTGGCCAAATTCCGACTCTTGAAGAAGCTATTCAATTAGCTCAACAGGAGCAACAACCTTTACTTCTAGATATTAAAACAAACCCAACTGACAGTCTAGATTTCCCGCAACAACTCGTCGATTTATTAACGAAATATAAAGTTCAAAACTATTATTTAATCCAATCACAAGACGAAAATTTTTTAAAGCGCGTAAAACAAATAAATCCTCAAATTCAAGTTGGACTTATTATTACGGCATTGCCATCAAAAGATTTTTCAGATTTTCAATTTCTGTCCTTAAAATATAAACTAGCAAACCAAAATTTATTAGACTCTCAAGTTAAAGAAAAGCGTCCCATTTTTTTATGGACCTTAGATCAACCTGCTGAAATAGAATTATTTATGCATAAAAATATTGAGGCTGTAATTACCGATGACTCAAGTACAGCTACTGTTCTGCAACAAACAATCAAACCTGCCACACTTTCCAGCTCCTATTTAGAACGGATAAAAAATGCTGAACAGAAAGCCGATTTAAAAAGAAGTCTTTCTGTTCCTTGAAATCATTCTTTAGTCTAGGTAAATAGTTGAAAAACATCCATTCTATGGTATGATTTAGTTAGGTATCCCGAAAAATAGAGCTCGTTCTATTTATAGAAAGGAATGTAGACATGATTCAATTTTTAATGCAGTTTGAACCGTGGCAACAAGCACTAATTGGTACGTTATTTACTTGGGGACTAACTGCTTTAGGATCCGCATTAGTTTTCTTCTTTAAAGATATTAACCGCGATGTTTTTAACCTAATGCTAGGTTTCGCTTCTGGGGTTATGATTGCCGCAAGTTTTTGGTCATTGTTAGACCCAGCATTAGATATGGCGGAAGCAAATGGCTCAATTCCGTGGTTAGTCGTGGGAATTGGTTTTGCTGTGGGAGGACTTTTTCTTTATCTAGCGGATAAATTATTGCCTCATATGCATTTCGGTGAAAACCATGAAGTGGAAGGTTTGCCTAGTAACTTACGCCGGACAATTTTACTAGTTTTCTCAATTACCCTGCACAATATTCCCGAGGGTCTAGCTGTAGGAGTTGCTTTTGGAGCAGCAAACCAGGTGTCTGGTAGTCCAGAAGCTGGGATTGCGGCAGCCTTAGCAGTAGCAATTGGAATTGGGATTCAAAATTTTCCTGAAGGTGCGGCTGTTTCCATACCACTTAGACAAGAAGGGTTAAGTCGGACAAAAGCGTTCTTATATGGACAAGCTTCTGGAATTGTTGAACCGATAGCTGGCGTAATTGGGGCTATTTTAGTGACCTATGTCAGTTCAGTCTTACCTTATGCACTAGCATTTGCAGCTGGAGCAATGATTTATGTTGTTGTCGAAGAATTAATTCCTGAGGCTCAACAAAAACAAACAGCCAAAGGCGCTCATTATGCTACTTTTGGGGTGATGGTTGGTTTTTTGATTATGATGATTTTAGATGTAGCACTAGGTTAAGCAATTGATTCAAAAAAGTTGACCCCTAATTACTTTGAGCGTTTTTCAAAGCAATCAGGAGTCAACTTTTTCTTTTTGGCCATTAGCTAAGTAAATTGTAAGTTAGACATAATGGTTTTTTAGTTCGTGGATCTTCTGTAATCAAGGCATCAATTTGAAACGTCTTTTTTAATATTTCAGTTGTCATGACTTCTTTCGGGCTACCTTTTTCAATAATAGTCCCGCCATTAATCGCCACCATAAAATCAGAAAAACGTGCAGCTAAATTAATATCATGAAGCACCATTACAATAGTTCGTTGTTCTTTTTGATTTAATTGTTCAAGTAACTCTAAAATTTCTAATTGATGAGCTAAGTCCAAGTATGTTGTTGGTTCATCTAGTAAAATTAACTCTGTTTCTTGCGCCAAAGCCATCGCAATCCAAACTTTTTGGCGTTGTCCACCAGATAAACTATCTACTTCACGGTTTTTATACTGTGTGAGTTTTGTTTGCTGAATGGCTTTAGCAATAATCTCTTTATCATAGGTAGTTAATTTTCCAAAGCCTTTTTGATGAGGAAAGCGTCCATAAATGACCAATTCTTCAACGGTCATTCCACTTGGGGCTTGCTGTTCTTGAGGCAAAACAGCCATTTGTTGAGCAATCTCTTTAGTTGGAAGTTTCTGAATATCCTCACCATTTAAATATACACTCCCCATTTTCTGTTTCAATACGCGTCCAATCGTCTTAATGACAGTTGATTTTCCGCAGCCATTTGCTCCAATTATACTTGTAATCTTCCCCGTTGGAATCGTTAAATTTAATTTTTCAACAATTAAATTTTTCTCATAGGCAATGGATAATTCCTTAGTCTCAATTGTTGCCATTTTCTCACTCTCCTAACGACTTCTTGCTAATAAATATAAAAAATAAGGGGTACTGATAATTGTAATTAATAACCCCACTGGAATAGTTCCACTTAAATGACTGGCACGTAGGAGTGTATCTGAAAGTAAAATAATAATTCCACCGACTAAACCTGAGGCTGGAATAGAATATTTATGATTCACTCCGACCATTTTTTTGGCAATATGGGGACTAATCATTCCTACAAAGAAGAAATTACCTCCAATTGCGACACTTACCGAAGACAATAAAATACTAACAAATGCCATCAATAAAAATTCTTTTTTTACTGAAACACCTAAACCAATCGCTGATTCGTTCCCTAGATGTAACGCATTTAGATGAATTGAATGAAAATAGGCCCATAGGGAAAGTATTAAAATACACGGAATTAAAAAAAGTAAATAAGACCATTGATCCCCCCATAAACTACCTGCCATCCATCTTTGAGCAAACTCAAATTTATCCGTATCCATCCTTAAAGAAAATAATAAGGTTAATGCATCGTAGCCTGTAGCTAAGGCAACTCCAGTTAAGATCAACGTTAATGGTGACAGTTGTTTTCCTCGTTGATAGGAAAAAATAAAAATCAGCCCAGCAGCTAATAACCCACCAATAAAAGCCATAATCGGCAGCATTAAAGGCGATACTTCACGCATCCCCATCATTAAAGCAAAAATAACGAATACCCCTGATCCAGAGCTAATCCCTAGCGTTCCCGGGCTAGCCATATCATTTTTAAGCAAACTTTGCATTAGGCACCCAGAAATACCCATTCCAATACCAACAAAAATACCTAGCAGAATTTTGGGCAATCGAAATTCAAAAATAATTAAATGTGCTTTAGCAGTTCCATTTCCTAGTATGATTTGCATGATTTCATTTGGTGTTAATGCCATTTTCCCGGTATTTAAACTCCAAATAATGAGACCTATTAAAAATAGACTAAGTAAAAGCAAAATAAAAAGCGGATTTTTTCGTTTTTTCAATTAAAATCCCTCCCCTGTTGTCGTGAAAGAAACAGGAAGAAAGGAACTCCAATAATAGCAAAAATAATTCCCAAAGGTGTTTCTTTAGGCTGATTGATTAGGCGTCCCAGTAGGTCTGCTGCAATCAAAAATACAGCTCCATAAATCAAACTTGCTGGAATAATGCGACGGTAGTCAATACCCACAAAAAATCGGACAATATGAGGAACAATTAAACCAACAAAACTAATTGGTCCAACAAGAATAACGGATAATCCAGTTAAAATTAGAACGATTAAAACTGAATTCACTTTAATCCAACTTGCTTTAAGACCCAATCCGACAGCTATATCTTCACCTAATTGAAGAATAGTTATTTTAGGCGAAAGAAAAATAGAACCAATTACTCCGATTATAAATACTGGGGTCAAGACTTTTAAATCAGTCCAATTGGCACTCGCGGTTCCACCAGCAGACCAATAAACCATTGCTTTGCCTAATTTAAATTGAATGGCAATTAATGTACTTAGTGCTCCAAATAACATTGAAACGGCAATTCCAGATAAAAGTAACCGTTGGGGCGTAAGACCTTTTTTCCCAAAGGCTGCCATACCATAAGTAATCGTTGTTGTGAAAGCAGCACCTAAACATGAATATAAAAGCATTTGCCAGTAGGTGTATTCAGGAACAAAGGCTAAACATAAAGCGACAGCGAAAGCTGCCCCAGAACTAATGCCTAATAATCCTGAATCGGCCATTGGATTACGGGTTGTCCCTTGCATAATAGCTCCCGTAACAGCCAAGCTTGCTCCAACAATTAAATCAGCAATTGTTCTAGGTAAACGTAATGTGCGAATAATTTTATGGTCCATTTCATTCTCATGATAAGAAAAAACAGCTTGCCAGGCTGTGTTGACTTCTATTTTTGCTGCACCAAAAGAAATCGATAAGATAAATAGAATCAGCAATAAAACAAGACCAATTAAGATAAAGGTTGAGTAAGAAAACGGGTATTTATTTTTGGTTGAACTGTTCATTTAAAACACCCTTCTCATTCATTGTAAAAAAATTCTTCAACTAGAACTTTATTTTGATCAGTAAATTTATCATTGTGTGAAGAAACTGCTGCATGAGAATGAGCCGTTGGATCTAAATAAAGCTTGGCTTGGTTAACTGCATTCGCAGCATCTTGGAATGCTCCAGCAATTAGGTGCAACTTCCCTTCATGATGAACCACATCCCCTGCCGCAAAAATACCTGGAACATTAGAAATACCAGCTGGGCTGATTTCAATATAGTAATTATCTTTTTGTTTGAGCCCAACCGTATTTTGTTTAAAAATGGTACTTTCTTCCTCATACCCATGATTGATGACTACTTCATCAATTTCAATAAATTGAGTAGCTCCAGATTGTGAATCTGTTAATTGAACTTTTGCAATTTTCGTGTCTGACTCATCTGGAATAAAAGCCTCAATCGTTTGATTAAAATGGCATTTCACTTTGCTAGCTAGTAGTTTACTGACTTCTGCTTCGTGTCCTTTTAACTCGTCTTTACGATAAACTAAGTGAACATAATCCGCAATCGGCTCTAATAAATTGGCCCAATCCACAGCTGAGTTACCGCCACCAGACAATAAGACTTGTTTGCCTTTTAAGCTTTGGGGATTTTGAATGGTGTAATTTAAATTAGTTTTTTCAAATTTTTCAACATCAGTGAGTTCGATTTTTTTAGGCTTTAGAATTCCCCAACCGATGGCTAATACCACTGTTTTTGAGTAGTGTATTGCACCGTTTTCAGCCGTTAAAATAAAATGACCGGCCTCATTTTTATCAATAGACACAATTTTTTCATTGGTTTTTATCATGGGATGAAAGGTTTTTGCTTGCTGAACAAGATGTTCTACTAATTTTCCACCAGGTAAAGGCGGTAATCCACCCACATCCCAAATCATTTTTTCCGTATATAAATTGAGTTTGCCACCTAATATAGGATGACATTCAAGCACTTTAGTTTTCATTTCCCGCAATCCACTATAAAAAGCACTGAATAAACCAGCTGGGCCAGCTCCAATAATTGTTATATCGTATAATTCATCATTCTCCATGTCTATTCCTCCATCTTTAATTAGTCGTTGCTTTTTCAATTAGTTGATCGCGGATAAAGTCGATTTGCGCATTGGCAGATAAAATATCCGTATAATAGCTTAAACCAAACGGTATTTCGATTAAGTGTTTATTTTCGATAGCTGGCAAAGCTTTCCAGATTGCGCTATCATTCATATTATCCATTCCATCATAGGTATTGCGAATAATGTAATCTCCTGCATATTCTGGTAAGACTTCCAGTGATAACGAAACCGTAAATTCATCCTTATCTAGGACTTCTTTTTGGATTTTTTCTGGTGCAATTAATTTCAGATTATCATAGGCAACTAATCCTGTTCCGAATTTTTGGCCAATAACCATCATTTCTTTTAATCCACCTTCAAAGATAGAAACTGTTGATTGATCAAAACCTACATCTTTTAATTTTTTTTGTGAATCAATGATGTTATCATTATACTCTTTTAATACTTTTTCAGCTTGACTTGATTTATTTAAAACATCCCCAATAAAGGTCACACGTTCAGTAGTTGTCATTTCACCATAAGGGACATAAACTGTCGGCGCAATTTTACTGAAGCGTTCATAGGTGGCTTTATCGATAGTCAAAATCAAATCCGGATCTAAGTCCATCATTTCTTCCTCATCCCATTCAGCCCACTGACCTAAATCTTTTACGTCTTTAACTTTGTCTTCATAAGCAGCAGAATCATACACTTCTGACATACCTACCGGCTCAATTCCTAAAGCCAAAACATCTCCAGTGATATATTGGACAATCACACGTTTTGGTGACTTGGGAACTTTTACCTCGCCCAATTCTGTTTTAATTTGACGTGTATCTTCTTCTGTATTTTCCCCTTTGTTACTGGCATTACCACAGCCAAGCACAAATAGGAAAGAACTGATGATGGTAATAAATACTACCTTTTTACCTGTAAATAAATGTTTCATTTTTTCCTCCTCCTAAATAAAAAGTTTGTTGAGCTGGTTAGCTCCGGCAAGAAAATAGGGAAAATTGATATGGCGTTTTTTTGCCATCTCGAATTTTCATCTTTTTCTCGAGGAGTTGGCTCATAAGAACTCGTCTAGTATGCTAAACTCGGAATAATCATTACCCGAGTGAAACTGACTGAATAAAATCGTTAAACCCAACCCTTAATTGAGAATTGTTCTCAATTACATATTATAGCCAAATTCAGAGAAGATTACAATCACTATTTGTGATTTATTTAACTATTTAATTTAAATAAAGCCTGAGTTAAATTAATTCGATTCAATCTAGTTTTTATTTCGGATGTTATCTGTTAAACTAGAATTAGTATAAGAAAGTAGGTAAAGATGTGCATATTTATATTGACGCTGATGCTTGTCCAGTTAAAGACATTATTATTTCTGAAGCAACTCAACGCTTATTAGCTGTTACGATTGTCACAAGTTTTTCTCATTTTTCAACTGTTCTCCAACCTGCTGGTGTGGATACTATTTATGTTGACAATGGTGCCGAAGCAGCCGATTATCGCATTATGCGTTTAATAAAAAAATACGATGTTCTCGTAACTCAAGACTACGGTTTAGCCTCTCTTGCTCTTGCAAAAGGAGCTATTGTTCTTCATCAAACTGGATTCCGTTATTCAACTGAAAATATCGATCAATTGTTGCAATCCCGCTATTTAAGCGCTATGCAAAGAAAAAGTGGCAAACGAACCAAAGGACCTAAAGCTTTTACAAATGAAGATCGTGAAAAATTTAGAGCTCTATTTATTGAAACAATCTCTAGTAAATGAACTACACTCCTTCAATAAGCTAAAGTATGCTTATTGAAGGAGCTTTTTTTTTATTAAAAAACAATTTTAACTTTTTTAATCTGTTCGCCTTTACTTTTCGAACGTTTGTTCGTATAATGAGAATGTATTCAAAACTTACCGATCTAATTACTATTTCAAAAAGTTAAAGGAGGAATAAATATGACCCAAACTGATACGAATGTAGTTGCCATTTTAACGGATTTAATTGAAAAAAAGAAAAGTCTAGATAGTAGCGTCTATGCCTTTTATTTTGAAGGAGTAAAGCAAAGTGTTCGTTTATTAGATACGACCTATGAACTGTATCCTAAATTTTTAGAATATACGACAAATGAAGGTATTTTACCGGAATTAGCACTTCCTGAAGGTGCCTAAATAAAAAGAGAAAGGAAGCGTTTATTATGAATTTTGTAGCATTAACTGGGGCCGTTATTTCAGAAGTTAAAATCATTAATTTAAGCAGTGGTGCCCCCCTTTGTAGATTCACATTCGAAGCTGATGGTCGCTCGTTTAACTGCCTTATTTCAGGCATGTTAGCGTACGATTTCGTTTATGAAGTCGAAGAAGGCACATTTCTAACTTTTGAAGCACGAATTAATGATAGAATGCAATTAGTCTTAGTCAACTATACTCTTGATAAAAAAGGCTTATCTTTTCATTCAGCCACAGCTTATCAAGATACTGGTTACCCACATAAAAAAATTTCGTAACAAAAAAATCGAAAATTCTTGTTTTCAAGAACTTTCGATTTTTGTTTTAACGTGCATCAAGTGGTACATACGAAGTCGAAGCTAGAATGCTATCGTAGGCAGGTCGGATAATTTTGTTGGTGTTGATTAGCTCTTCCAAACGATGCGCACTCCAACCAACAATCCGAGCAATTGCAAACACAGGCGTATAAAGTTCCGTCGGCAACCCTAGCATGCTGTAAACAAACCCACTAAAGAAATCAACATTGGCACTAACTCCTTTGTAAATATGTCGTTCTTCGCCAATAATTTTAGGAGCTAGCTGCTCAACTAATGAATAGAGCTCAAATTCATCTATGCGCCCTTTTTCTTCAGCTAATTGCTGGACAAAACCTTTAAATATCTCAGCTCTGGGATCTGAAATCGAATAAACTGCATGTCCCATTCCATAAATTAGGCCTTTTTTATCAAAAGCTTCCTTATTTAATAACTTCCGCAAATAACTAGCGACTTGTTCTTCATCCTGATAATCTGCTACATTTTGTTTTAAATCTTCAAACATTTCCACTACTTTAATATTTGCTCCACCATGTTTAGGACCTTTTAAAGACCCTAGAGCTGCTGCAATTGTTGAATAGGTATCTGTGCCAGAAGACGTAACAACATGCGTTGTGAAGCTAGAATTATTCCCTCCGCCATGTTCCATATGCAAGACTAGCGCTAAGTCTAAAATTAAGGCTTCCGACTCTGTATATTCTTTATTTGGACGAAGCATCCGTAATAAATTTTCTGCAGTAGACAGGGTCTCATCAGGATAATGAATATATAAACTTTCACCACGTTCATAATGATTAAAAGCATGGTAGGCGTAGACTGATAATAATGGAAAAACACTAATTAACATCAAGCTTTGATTCAATACGTTAGCCAAAGAAATGTCATCAGCTTGTTTATCATAAGAAGCCAGAGTTAAAACACTTCTAGATAAAGCGTTCATGATATCCCGACTAGAGGCTTTCATGACAACATCCCTCACAAAATTGGTTGGCAGTGTTCTTTTTTGTGCTAGAATTTTTTGGAAATCTGCTAATTCTGCCTTTGTTGGTAAAATGCCAAACAATAATAAATAAGTGACTTCTTCAAAACCAAAACGATTGTCATGCATATAACCAGTTGTTAACTCTTTGATATTGATTCCTCGATATTCTAAAAGTCCATCTGGCGAAACAACTTCACCATTTTTTACAGTTTGTGGTTGGACAGTTGAAATATTGGTTAGTCCAGCCAAGACACCTTTTCCGTTAATATCTCGCAATCCTTTTTTTACATCTAGTTTTTGATATAAATCAGAATCGATTTGACTATTATGCACACATAATGCGGTTAATTGTAAAATTTCTGGCGTCACGTTCAAATGTACCTCAACCATACTCAATTCACTCCTTTTTTTAATCCCATTCTAATGATTATCTTATTTTACACTATTTAGGGAAAAATACAAAGAAGTATGCCATTTTATATCGGTTAAAAAAAACAAGGTTAAGAAATTTTCATTCTCAACCTTGTTTCTTTATTTCCCCCAACTAGCAGGATCTTTTTTCCATTCTTTTAATAATGTGATATCTTCCGCTTTAATTGAACCCATTTCTAAAGCAACATCAATTAAAGTTGAATAATTGGTTAATGTATGGAAAGATAATTTATTTTCTTTAAAGTTGGCTAAACCTTTAGGTAATTCATACGTAAAGATAGCAGCTGTTCCAATCACGTCTGCACCTTCATTTTTAGCAGCAACCGCAGCTTCAATCACACTGCCACCTGTTGAAATTAAATCTTCAATAATAACCATTTTTTGATTGGGATTGATTCGTCCCTCTATTTGATTGCCTTTGCCATGTTCTTTCGCTTTGCCACGAATATAAACCATCGGTAAATCCAATAAGTCAGCGACCCAAGCTGCATGAGGAATCCCTGCTGTTGCTGTTCCGGCAATCACTTCTGCATCTGGATAATTGGTTTTAATTAAATCTGCTAGTCCTTGAGCAATTTCACGTCGGACCTTTGGGTAACTCATCGTAATCCGATTATCACAATAAATAGGACTTTTAATTCCACTAGCCCATGTGAAAGGTGCATTCGGGCTTAGGCTAACTGCCTCAATCGTTAATAAATCTTTTGCAATCGTTTTTTCTAATGTCATTTAATCTTCGACTCCATTCCATTGATTTTTAATTGTATGATACGCTTTTACAGGATCTGCTGCTAATGTAATTGGACGACCTACAACAATAAAACTTGAACCCGCCGCTCGAGCTCGAGCTGGTGTAGCTACTCGTTTTTGGTCGCCTTTTTCATCTCCGGCTGGACGAATTCCAGGTGTCACACATAAGAAATCAGAAGCTGTATTTTCTTTAATTAACTGCGCTTCTAAAGCCGAGCAAACGACACCATCTAAACCAGCACTTTGTGTTAGTTTTGCATAGTGGATCACACTTTGTAACAATGGAACCTGAATTAATTGTTCCGTTCTCATAGCTTCTTGTGTTGTAGAAGTTAATTGCGTTACTGCAATCAATTCTGGACGTTGACTTCCAGCAGGAGTACCAGAAATAATGCCGTTCATTGCAGCTTCCATCATCTGTTTACCGCCTGCAGCATGAACATTAATCATATCTACATCCAAAGCTGCCAGACCTTTCATTGACCGTTCAACTGTATTGGGGATATCATGTAGCTTTAAGTCAAGAAAAATTTGATGACCTAAACTTTTCATTAATTTTACAACTTCAGGTCCATTTTGATAATATAATTCCATTCCGACTTTAACAAATAATTGTTCCTCTTTAAAATGAGCTAAAAATTGCTTTATTTCTTCGCTAGTTGAAAAATCCAATGCGATAATTGGTTTCGATTGCATGTTATCTTCCTTCCCGTACTTCTTTAATCAGTTCACTAAGTGTTGAAATTCCCAGTTCATCCATTCTTTTTGGTAATTCTTGAATTAATTTAGGACAAATGGTTGGATCTGTAAAATTAGCTGTTCCAATAGCCACAGCACTAGCACCTGCCATAAACATCTCTAAAACATCATCAACTGTGTAGACTCCGCCCATACCGATAATTGGTATGTCAACTGCATGACTCACTTGATGAATCATTCGAATGGCTACAGGTTTAATTGCTGGTCCCGATAATCCACCTGTTTGATTGGCTAAAATAGGCTTCTTTGTTTTCAAATCAATCCGCATCCCAAGCAAAGTATTGATCATCGTAATGCCATCTGCTCCTGCAGCCTCAACAGCTTTAGCAATTGGGACAATGTCTGTGACATTTGGTGATAATTTAACATAGATAGGAACACTTGAAACTTCCTTAACAGCTTTTGTTAAATCATAAATCACTTCTGGGTCTGTTCCAAAGGCGATTCCGCCATGTTTTACATTCGGACAAGAAACATTTAACTCAATTGCATGGACATTAGGGGCCAAACTGATTTTTTCGCAAACTGTGACATAATCTTCTTTTGTTGAACCGGCTACATTTGCAATAATCGGAACATTATATTTTTCTAATTTAGGCAGTTTGTCTCGCATAATAACATCTAAACCAGGGTTTTGTAATCCAATGGCATTTAACATTCCACTTGGTGTTTCAGCTACTCTGGGAGTTGCATTTCCAAATCTAGGTTCTAAAGTAGCGGCTTTAACCATCATAGAGCCTAAGACGTTTAAATCAAAGTATTTAGCATACTCTTCTCCAAAACCAAAACAACCACTTGCTGGCATAATTGGATTTTTTAAATCAAGACCTGGTAATTTTACTGCTAAACGATTCATTATAGCACAACCTCCCCGACTTTAAAGACTGGTCCTTCGTCACAAACCTTCATACTCGTTGCTCCAGTAGGATCATCCTTTTTGTGACAGACGCAGGCATAACAGGCCCCCATCCCGCAAGCCATTCGAGCTTCCAAAGAGAAATACGCATTGCTATTTTCATATCGATTTTCAACAGCCATTAATAAACCTCTAGAACCACAAGCATAAACAACGTCAGGTACATAATCTGAATCAAGTGTATCTAAGGCCATTCCAACATGACCATGTAGACCATAAGAACCATCATCAGTCGAGTAGAGAACATCTCCTAATTTTTTGAATTTTTCTTCATAAAAAATAACCTCTTGGGTAGCAAATCCAAAAACATGTTGAACTTTAACGCCCATTGCAACTAACTGCTTAGATAGTTCATAGAGTGGTGGAACACCAATTCCGCCACCAATAATAAGCGCTTTTTCTCCAGGCTTAACTTTGTCTAAAGGATAACCGTTTCCTAAAGGTCCCATTACATCAATTTTATCTCCAGCCATTAGTTCGCTCATTGCTGCCGTTCCATCACCATCAACTCGATAAATAATGACACATTCTTGACGTTCTGGAATAATTTCAGCAATACTGATAGGACGACGTAAGATTAAATCCTTACGAGGAACTAATAAATGTAAAAACTGATCCGGAGTCTGCATTTCTTTCACAAGTTCACCTGTTAAACGCATTTCAAAAATTTTAGGTGCTAATTGTTCTTGACTGACGACTGTCATGATTTCTTGTAACATAGTTTCCTCCAGTATGATGAGATTTTTAATCGATATTTTCAGATTAAGTATACTCTTTTTTTATTTAAGAGACTTCCAAAGTAGGTAAATCTCTTAAATAAAAATCAAGCTTAATTCTATTTTAGCATTTATAAAGCAAGTGTATCAAATGAACGTGATTCTAACACTTTTAAGATAGCACTAGTCGTATCTAGTGAAGTAAATAACGGGACTCCTTGTTCAACAGCTTCGCGACGGATTTGGAAGCCATCACTTTGTACTTCTTTATCTCGTCCCATCGTATTCACTACAACTTGAACTTTACCTTCACGAATAACATCTAGCACAGTCAGTTCTTCATCCTCAGTAATCTTATTAATTTCTTTAACAAGAATACCTTCCTGCTTCAAGTACTTAGCTGTTCCACTCGTCGCAACTAATTGGTACCCAATAGCCAAGAAGCGTTTAGCAAGTTCGCCAGACTCAACTTTATCTTCATCTGCAATCGTAAATAATGCTGTACCATGATCGGCTAAATGCATATTGCTTCCTTCAAAAGCTTTGTATAAAGCTTTTTCTAGAGTTGAATCAGTTCCCATAACTTCGCCAGTTGATTTCATCTCTGGTCCTAAATTAGTATCAACACTCAACAATTTAGCAAAAGAAAAGACCGGCGCTTTAACATGAACTTTTGTTGACTCTGGATATAATCCATCTTTGTACCCTTGTTCTTTTAAAGACTTCCCTAAGATGACATTTGTTGCTACTTGAGCCATTGGAATACCCGTTACTTTACTTAAGAACGGCGCCGTACGGCTAGCTCGTGGATTGACTTCAATCACATAAACTTGCTCTTCGAAAATAACGAACTGGACGTTCATCATACCGATACAATTTAACCCAAGCGCTAAGCGTTTTGTGTAATCTGCAATTGTATCTTGGATTTTTTGAGATAAATTTTGCGGTGGATAAACGGCCATAGAGTCACCAGAATGCACTCCAGCTCGTTCAATATGCTCCATAATCCCTGGAATTAAGACATCTGTTCCGTCACTGATTGCATCAACTTCACATTCTTTGCCTAACAAGTAACGATCAACTAGGACCGGATGTTCTGGTGAAGCTTTAACAGCATTGCGCATGTAATTTTCTAAATCTTTTTGATTCTCGACAATTTCCATTGCTCGACCGCCTAAAACATAACTAGGTCTAACTAAAACTGGATAACCAATGCGATTGGCTATTGTTACTGCTTCAGCTTCACTTCTAGCTGTGTCTCCTAAAGGCTGCGGAATATCAATTGATTTCAATGCTTGCTCAAATAAATCACGATTTTCTGCACGATCCAAATCTTCGACGGTTGTTCCCAAAATCGGAACACCTAATTTAGTTAACGGTTCGGCTAAATTGATTGCAGTTTGTCCTCCAAACTGAACAATTACGCCTTTTGGCTGTTCTAAATCAATCACATGCATGACATCTTCTAATGTTAAAGGTTCAAAGTAAAGTTTATCAGAAATCGAAAAGTCAGTTGAGACTGTTTCTGGATTGCTATTCATAATAATCGCTTCATACCCACATTTTTGTATGGCTTTAACAGAATGAACCGTTGCGTAATCAAATTCGACTCCTTGGCCAATTCTAATTGGACCTGAACCTAAGACTAATACGGATTCTTTTTTACTGACAATACTCTCGTTTTCTTGCTCATACGTACTATAAAAATAAGGTGTTTTTGATTCGAATTCACCAGCGCAAGTATCCACCATCTTGTAGACTGGAACCAATCCATTTTCTTTTCTAATTTCGCGAATGCGTAAGGCATCTGTTTCCCAAAACTTAGCAACTGCAACATCTGAAAAACCATTTTTCTTGGCATTTTCTAAGCTAGTAAGGTCATAAGGATGATCTTTTAAATCTTGTTCAATTTCAACAATATGCAAAAGCTTATCTAAGAAAAATAAATCAATTTTAGTCAGTTCAGCCAAATCTTGAATACTATACCCTCGTCTGATACCTTCAATTAAATAAAATAAACGGTCATCCTGAGCATTAATAATTTTCCCAACAAGATCTTCATCACTTACTGCATTAGCTTCTGGTGTTTCAATGTGAATTGTCCCGATTTCTAAAGAGCGGACGGCTTTTAAAAGTGCCTCTTCAATATTTCGACCAATTGACATGACTTCTCCAGTCGCTTTCATTTGCGTCCCTAATTTGCGTTCCCCATGTTCAAATTTATCAAAAGGCCAGCGTGGAATTTTAGCAACTACATAATCCAGTGCCGGTTCAAATTGCGCATAAGTTGTTCCAGTTACCGGATTTTTCATTTCATCTAAAGTCAATCCAACTGCAATCTTGGCTGCTAATTTAGCAATTGGATAACCCGTTGCTTTACTGGCTAACGCTGAAGAGCGACTAACACGAGGATTTACTTCAATAATATAATAATTAAAGCTATTTGGATCAAGAGCTAGTTGAACGTTACAGCCCCCTTCAATTCCTAACGCGCGAATAATTTTCAACGAAGAATCACGTAAAAGTTGATACTCATAATCAGAGAGTGTTTGACTTGGTGCAACAACAATCGAGTCACCTGTATGAATCCCAACCGGATCAATATTTTCCATATTACAAACAACCATGGCATTATCAGCACTGTCTCGCATAACTTCATACTCGATTTCTTTGTAGCCGGCGATACTCATTTCTACTAAACATTGTGTCGCTGGTGAAAGTTTTAAGCCATTCGTGACAATTTCTTTTAATTCTTTTAAGTTGTTACAAATTCCGCCACCAGTCCCACCTAAAGTAAAGGCAGGTCGAACAATTAATGGAAAACCAATTTTTTCAGAAAAGGCAACTGCTTCTTCAACAGTATGAACAATATCTGATTCTGGAACAGGCTCATTTAAATCATGCATCAACTGTCTAAATAAATCACGATCTTCTGCTTGGTCAATAGCACTTAATTTAGTTCCAAGTAATTCGATTTCAAGTTCGTCTAAAATGCCAGAAGCTGCTAATTCCATTGCCATATTTAAACCAGTTTGCCCACCTAAAGTTGGCACAATTGCATCGGGTAATTCTTTTCTTAAAATTCTTGAAACAAACTCTAGTGTAATTGGTTCGATATAAACTTTATCCGCAATCTCTTTATCTGTCATAATTGTTGCTGGATTTGAGTTGACTAAGACAACCTCGTACCCTTCTTCTCGCAATGCTAAGCATGCTTGCGTCCCTGCATAATCAAATTCCGCGGCCTGTCCAATAATAATAGGACCAGAACCAATCACCATAATCTTTTTTATATCTGTTCTTTTAGGCATTGGCTTTGCGCTCCTTTCCAGCATCCATTAATTCCATAAATTGATCAAATAAATGTCCTGCATCGTGTGGACCAGGAGCTGCATCTGGATGAAATTGAACACTGAAAACTGGATGATGACGATGTTTAATTCCTTCAACTGTTCCATCATTTAGTTCAATATGAGTGACAATTAATTCATTCTTATCAATACTTTTTTCATCTACTGCATAACCATGATTTTGTGACGTGAAATCAATCCGTCCTGTTGCAATTTCTCTTACAGGGTGATTAAAACCTCGATGTCCAAATTTAAGTTTGAAAGTATCAGCTCCATTTGCCAAAGAAATCAATTGATGTCCCAAACAAATGCCGAAAATAGGTAGTTTCCCTTGGATTCCACGAATCATTTCCAAAGCCTCTGGTACATCCTTTGGATCACCAGGCCCGTTGGTCAACATAACACCATCTGGATCTAACTCTAAAATCGTTTGAGCTGTTGTGTTATAAGGTAAAATAGTTAAATTACAATTTCGATTACTTAATTCTCTTAAAATACTGTGTTTTAAACCAAAATCAATGACAACAACATTTCTGCCGCTCCCAGGACTTGGATACGGTCTAGAAGTAGACACTTGAGCAACTTGGTTTGTTGGTAAAACAGTCGCTCTTAATTGATCGAAAGCATGTTCCAGATTTTCATTTGCACCTGTAATCATCCCTTTAATTGTTCCTTTTTCGCGCAATAGTTTAGTTAATTGCCTTGTATCAATACCAGAAATTCCTGGAATATTCTTACGCTTTAAAAACTCATCCAAAGTAATTTGGCTTCGCCAGTTTGAAGCCACTCTTGCATGTTCTTTTACAATAACACCTTTACACGTTGGCTCAATTGACTCAAAATCATCACGGTTGATGCCATAATTTCCAACTAATGGGTAAGTGAAAACAATCATCTGACCATTATAGGATTGATCTGTTATGGTTTCTTGGTAACCAGTCATTCCAGTGGTAAAAACAACTTCTCCAGTTACTTCAATTGGAGCGCCGAAACCTTTACCTTTAAATATTGTCCCATCTTCTAATAGTAATAAACGATCCATCCTATCAAGCCTCCTATGAATAAACTACTTTTCCATCAACTAGCGTCATAACTGTATTTCCAACTACCTTCCAACCAATAAATGGCGTATTACTTGATAGTGATTTAAAATCTTTTGCATCTATTTCTTCTTCTTCAGTTAAATTGAATAATGCCAGATCTGCTGGTGCGCCTACTTCTAAACTACCTGCATTTAAATTGAAAACTTCAGCCGGTTTTGTACTCATCCAATCAATTAGTTGTAGCAAAGTGAACTTCCCAGTTTTTACAAAGTGGGTATACAACAGTTGAAAGGCCGTTTCACTTCCAACAATGCCAAATGGTGCGCCAACCATGCTTCCTGATTTTTCTTCTGCGCTGTGGGGAGCGTGGTCTGTTGCAATAAAATCAATTGTGCCGTCTAATAGTCCTTCAATCAATGCTTCGCGATCATCAGTCCCTCTTAATGGGGGATTCATTTTATAAATGGCTGTATCACTTGGAATATCTTCTTCGGAAAGCAACAAATGATGAGGTGTTACTTCAGCAGTGACATGAATACCAGCTTTTTTCGCATCGCGGATAACTCGCACACTTTCTTTTGTTGAGACATGGCACACATGGTAATGAGCACCAGTTGCTTCACTTAACAAAACATCTCGCGCAATTTGAGAGGCTTCAGTAATGCTTAAAATACCTGGTAAGTTTAACTTTTCTGATATTTTACCTTTATGCATCACTCCCCCAAAAAGTAAGGAGTCATCTTCTGTATGAGCAACAATGGCTGTATTATTTTTAGCTGCCTCTACCATGGCTAAATACATCGTTCCAGCTGTTTGAACACCCACACCATCGTTTGTAAATGCAAATGCACCTGCAGCTAGTAAGCCTGGTTGATTAACTAGTTCATCACTTTTTAAGCCTGTTGTAATAGGTGCATAATGTAAAACTTTAACAACAGCATCTTTTTTAATTAGTGCTTGTAATTCCTCAAATTTTTCAACAGTATCAGGAACAGGATTTGTATTAGGCATCGCACAAATTGTAGTAAATCCACCTCGTGCGGCAGCTTCACTACCTGTTTGAATCGTTTCTTTATATGTGAAACCAGGCTCTCTTAAATGTACATGAACATCAACTAAACCGGGGGTAATCAAAGCATCTTGACCATCAATTGTTTTTTCAGCTTGGATTCCAATCAAACTTAAATCCGTCCCAATTGCTTCAATTTTATCATCCTTAATCATTAATTCAATTGCCTCTAACTCATTACGATGGTTCACCATTTTTACATTTTTAATCCAAGTATACATTTAGTTGCCTCCAAGTTTTTATTTTTAAATTTTATTGAATTAGACCAGCTTTTCTCACACCTTAGAAAAATCAGCAAAAATAGTTTCAGTAGATAGCTACTATCCCTATTTTTACTGACCTAGTTTTTCTATTCTAAAACAGCTTCCAAGATAGCCATACGTGTATAAACACCGTTGGACATTTGTTGAACAATTCTAGAGCGTGGGCACTCAACTAATGACCCTTCTAGTTCAACATCTCGATTTACTGGAGCAGGATGCATAATGATTGCATCTGGTTTCATTTTACTTTCTCGCTCTTCAGTTAATCCATAGGTAGCTAAATATTTTTCTTTTGAGAAATTTCCGTAATATTCATGACGTTCATGCTGAACTCGTAGCATCATCATAACATCAACTTCTTCAACTAACTCGTCTAATGGCAAATACGTACCAAATTCATTGTAACTTGCATCAAACCACTCTTCTGGTCCAGAAAAGAAAACTTCTGCTCCTAATCGATTTAATAATTGCATATTTGAATTGGCCACTCTAGAATGAGTTAAATCACCCACAATTGCGACTTTCAATCCTTCAAATTTGCCAAATTCTTCATAAATTGTCATTAAATCTAATAGAGATTGGCTAGGATGTTGGCCGCTACCATCTCCACCGTTTACAACAGCTAGTTTAATCCCAGTACTTGCAATTAACTCTTCATAATAAGCTTCATCACCATGACGGATGACAGCTACATCAACACCTAAAGCAGACATCGTTAAGACCGTGTCGTAAAGTGTCTCACCTTTTTTCACACTACTAGTAGCAACTTCAAAATCAATAATATCCAAACCTAATTTTTTCTCAGCCATTTCAAAACTTTTATGGGTTCTTGTGCTATTCTCAAAAAATAAATTCACTGCATATTTTGGATACTTAGGATGATAACTTGCTCCATTTTTGAATTCTTGCGCACGTTTGATTAAAGTCATGACTTCTTCATTGCTTAGTGCTTCAACTGAAACTAGATGGTCTAATTGTAATTTTTGAATCGTTGCTGTCATGGTAATTCCTCCTTAGTATGTTGAACTTACAGAATCAGGCTTGACTATATCCTTGAATCTTATTTTATTTATGCTTTTGCTTCGTGTTCAATTTCACTTTGTGCTTTTTTTGGTAGGATTAGATTTAAAACAATTCCTACAACTGTTGCTAAACTCATCCCTGATAGGGTTAACGATCCAAATTGGAAATATGCACCACCAATTCCAATCACTAAGATAACTGAAGCGATAATTAAGTTACGTTTTTCATCAAAATTTATTTTATTATCAATTAGAATTCTTAAACCGCTTGAAGCAATAACTCCGAATAACAGGAAGCTAATTCCCCCAATAACAGGACCTGGAATACTTAAGATGACTGCACTAACTTTTCCAACGAAACCGAACAAGATGGCTAATGTTGCAGCACCTCCGATGACAAAAACACTATGAACTTTTGTTAAAGCTAAGACGCCAATATTTTCACCATAACTAGTTGCAGGTGGTCCTCCTAATAAGGAAGCAACAACTGTAGCGGCTCCATCAGCGAAAAGAGTTCTTGATAGACCTGGTTTCTTAAAGAAATTACGCTCTGTAATTTTATTTAAGACCATCAGATGACCGATATGTTCACTCATTGTGACAAATGCAATTGGTGCCATTGTCGCCAAAGCTGCTAGTGAAAAGGCTGGTTTATAGGATAAAAACGGAATTTCAAATTTCGGAACCTGGAACCAAGCTGCTTCTTGAACACCTGATAAATCAACGATTCCAAAGGCTAATGAAAGAATATATCCTCCAACTATGCCAATTAAAATTGGAATTAAGCTTAAGAATCCTTTTAAATACATGTTGCAAACAATTGTAATGGCTAATGTTGCTAAAGCGATTAAAATATATGTCACATTGTAATTTTCTGGTGCGGCTGTTGCGTGTTCATACATTGCTTGTGTTGCTGCTGTTCCTGATAAACTAAGACCAATTACCATTACAACCGGACCAACAACAATTGGAGGTAGCACTTTATCTAACCAATCAGATCCAATTAATTTAATCACCAATGCTACAACCCAGTAAACTAGCCCTGCATACAAAGCACCTTGGAATGCCGCTGGATAGCCACCTTTTTCGATGACAAGAATCATCGGTGTAATAAAAGCAAAGCTACTTCCCAGATAAGCTGGTATTTTACCTTTTGTGATTGCTATATAAAGAAGTGTACCGATACCAGATGTCACTAAGGCGATACCAGGATTCAAACCAACTAAAATTGGAACTAAGACTGTTGCTCCAAACATGGTAAAAAGATGCTGCAGGCTTAACCCAAACCAATGGATAGTGCCCGGCTTCTCATGAATATCTAAAACAACATTTTCATTTCTAAACTTTTCTTGCGACATAAACAAATTACTCCCTACTCGTTTTCATTATATTTTTTTATAAAAAGCTCTGTGAGTTCGCTCATACGAACTAGCTTACAAAAAAAGAACCTAGTGTCTGAGTGAGACTGCTAGGTTCTTCTAATTTATGCATAGAGTTAAGCCTCTAAACATAGCATAGTGTGACCTTCTGTGCCTCTCTGGACTCAGTTAAAGTTTCACTTTATTTAATTTTTTGTATACTTACTTTATCAAGCCCATCTAATTCTTCAACTTCGACTTTAATTTGCTCATCTAATGAAGTTGGGATATTTTTCCCAACAAAATCAGCACGAATTGGCAATTCACGGTGACCGCGATCAACTAATACTGCTAGAGAAATCTTACGAGGTCTAGCAATATCCATCAGAGCGTCTAACGCAGCACGAATTGTTCTACCCGTATATAACACATCATCAACTAAAATAACTTGCTTTCCTTCAATTGAAACTGGGATATTTGACCCGTTGATTTCAGGCTCACGTCCATCGCTTGTATGAACATCATCACGGTATAAAGAAATATCTAACTCACCAACTGGGATATCAACACTTTCTAATTGTTTCAAACGATCAGCAATTCTTCGAGCAATATAAATGCCTCTGGTTTTAATTCCGACTAAAACTAAATCTTCAATCCCTTTGTTTCTCTCGATAATTTCATAAGTGATTCGAGTTAAAGCACGTTTCATCGCGGCAGCATCAACTACTTCGATTTCTTTTCTTTCCGTCATGTTTAAACTCCTCTCAAATTTGGTATTGGCTCATTTCCACAAAAAAACCTCTCACCTAGTTTAAGGTAAGAGGGCACAGTTAGTCTATCTTTTACAAAAGTCTTAGCCTATTCCAAGCTTAACTTTTGTGCATGCTCCTTCTTAGCCTCACAGGACTATTGTTAAAGGAAATATTTAATTTTTTTACTGAATTAAATATACCTAATTAAGGGTTTAATGTCAATCATTATTTCTTAATTCAGTTAAAGTTTCTTCGAAAATTTCTGGAATTGGTGCTTCAAAAGTCAGAAATTCACCAGTCGTTGGGTGTTTGAAGCCCAATACTTTAGCGTGTAAAAATTGACCATGACCTTTAATCGTTTTTTTAGGACCATAAGTTGGGTCGCCCACAATTGGAAATCCAATATAACGCATATGAACACGAATTTGATGGGTTCTGCCAGTCTCTAGTTGTAATGAAACAACTGTGTAATCTTTCAATCCCTCAATTACTTTAAAATGAGTGACCGCTGGACGACCATCATCAATAATTGCTTGTTTTTTACGATCTTCCTTAGCACGTCCAATCGGTGCATCAATTGTTCCTTTTTCATGAGGAATTTCACCATGAACAAGCGCAACATATTCACGTAAAGATGTTTTATCTTTTAATTGAGCTGCTAACTTTTCATGTGCTTGGTCATTTTTAGCAACCATTAATAATCCAGAGGTGTCCTTATCAATACGGTGTACAATTCCTGGACGAACAACGCCATTAATACCAGATAAATCTTTAATATGATACATTAATGCATTGACCAGTGTTCCAGTCATATGACCTACAGACGGATGCACAACCATTCCTTGAGGTTTGTTAACAACTAATACATCTTGATCCTCATAGACAATCTCAAGGGGAATGTTTTCTGCCACAATTTCTAAAGGAACGGCTTCTGGTTCAATAATTGATATCTTATCACCTTGTTGAACTTTGTAATTCGCTTTTGACGGTTCATTATTTACTAAAGCATCGCCTTCTTTAATCCATTGCTGAAGTTGTGAACGGCTTTTATCAGGTAAAAGTTCAGTTAAAACCTTATCTAAACGTCCTTTTTCTTCATTTACTGTAAAATTATGTTCATCAGTGGTTCTCATTTTTTCAAATCCTTCTTCTGTTAAGACAGCTTTTTATTTTTTTCATCTAACAATACATAGAGAATAATTATGGCAACTCCAATACTTAAGGACATATCCGCAACATTAAAAATCGGGAAATTCATAAAATCTAAACGAATCATATCTACAACATACCCTAAACGTAAGCGATCAATAAAGTTACCCAAAGCACCTGCTAATATTAATGACAAGCCCAAAGAAAATAACCAATTGCCTTTTGCGTATTTTTGCATAATATAGATAACAGCAATTACTACTGCAAAGGTTATAATGTAGAAAAACCACATCTGACCCTCTAAAATACTCCATGCAGCACCCGTATTACGAATATACATCCATGATAAAATTCCAGGAATTACTTCTTTAACTTCATATAAATCAATATTGTTCACGACTACATACTTTGTAATTTGATCTATAACTAGAATTACAGCCGCAAGTGCATAATAAACAATCATTATATACCTCCTTGAATAAAAAGTTTGTGGAGCCGGTCAGCTCTGGCAAGAAAATAGGGAAATTTGATATGGCGTTTTTTGCCATCTCGAAATTTCATCTTTTTCTAGAAGAGTTGGCTCATAAAAACTAGCCTAATAAAAAGTTTGTGGAGCCGATTAGCTCTGGCAAGAAAATAGGGAAATTTGATATGGCGTTTTTTGCCATCTCAAAATTTCATCTTTTTCTAGAAGAGTTGGCTCAAAAGAACTAGCCTTGATAAAAATCTTCTACCTCTTATTCTACAATAATAGTGGACGTAAGGATAGCTTTTTATTCCTAGATTTAGAATTTAGTAGAATAAACAGGTTAATTTTATTAATGATAACAAATTCTTAGCCTATTTATTTTTCTAAAATGAAAAAACCATCTACCCTCAGATGGTTTATTACATTTAAAAGACTAAAACTGGGGTTCCTACAGGAGCAATAGCAAATAGTTTTTCCATAACTCCAGGTGGTGTATTAATACAACCATGAGATCCTACTGTTAAGTATAAGTTTCCCCCGTACGCTGATTGCCAATTTGAGTCATGAATTCCTACTCCATCCCAATCAATCGGCATCCAATATTTGACTGGTGTTTCGTAATCGACACCGCGCAAGATAGCATTTGGTTCACGATTCCAAATATAGAAAGCACCTGGTGGAGTGGGAGTAGTTGGCTTACCTGTTACAACGTCTGTCTCTAGAGCCACTACACCATCTTTGTAAAACCACATATGTTGATTTGTTAAATCAACCTCTACATAAGTTTTCCCAATATCAACTCCATACCCACTACCTTCATGTTTCGGCTCTCTATCTTGTAAATTCGTTTTTGTTCGTATATCAGCAACTAATGAATTGACCTCATCATTAACTAAAAACGTCCATCCATAAATTCCTGGCGGCACATCAACTATGCCCTTTTTTGTACTAACAAACTTACGAGATTTAGTTTTAGTGCTATATTTAGTTGCCAATTCTGTCAAATAACTTGTAACTTTATCTTCATCAATCACAATATTATTTTCAGCATCTAAACTAATCCACTGAAATAAACGTTCTGCCGAAATAGTTTCTTTTTGGTCAACAATTAAATAAGATATGTCTAATTTACTAAGGCTATTTGCTTCATTTGTTATTTTGATTAGCTCAGGATTATCTTTATAAATAGTTGGTTTTTGATAATAATCATCTAAACTAATCCGAGTTTCTTCTGATTCGATTGTCATAATCAACGAAGCTTTCACTTTATCTAAATCAAATGTATTCCCCATAACTTCTGGCTTTAAGTTAAAATTACTTTCGGTTTTCTCTATTTTGGCATTCTCTGGCTTGATACGATTAGCACTCACTAATGGCAATCCTGCGAAAAATCCAGCAAAAGTTTCTTTATTGTAAGTGATTTTTTCGAGTTTTTCTTTTTGAACTTTATTTTTCAAGATTCGAATTGGCCAACTCCACTGATCTTGTTGATCTTTTATCAGCGTTAAACTTTCAGTAAAATCATCTGTGATTCCTACGTCAGACCCAGTGAATTTAAATAATTCCATTCCACCTTCCGTGGCAACAAAAGTTTTTCCCCGATATGATTTCTGTAGCTCTTTGTTTACTTGAAAAACAGTTTTATTAGAAATATCCATATCGTTTATCATTGTTTTTGGTAAAAATTTGGTTTGATACGTTAATGCTTTTCCTGTATATATTCCTATAACTATTAATAAAGCTATACTACTAAATATAATTGCTATTTTTTTAAAAGACATCATCTAATCCTTTCTAAACCTTTAAATATAACTATAGTTACAATTATACCGTACCTTCTACTTTTTTTCAATTTCTTATTCTAGATTTAGATGCTTAATCAAACATAACTAAAAAAGCTCCAGAAAATTCCAAATTTCTGAAGCTTTTTAGTAAACTATTTATTTTTGACTACCATAGACTTTCATTGCAGCTAACGTTGCTTCACCTTTAATAATTTCTCCACCATGGTAAAGAATTGCTGCTTCCAATGCGCCAAGCGTATGAAGTACATTTTCTTTTCGACTACTATAGCCCATATTTCCAATCCGCCAAATTTTTCCTTTTAACGAACCAAATGAGCTTGCAATTTCTACACCAAACTCGTTTAAAAGAGTGCTTCGAACAGCTTCTCCATCCACACCATTCGGGATTTCAACACATGTAACAGTCACCATTTTAGATTTAGGGTTTCCAAATAAATTAAGACCCATGGCCTTGATTCCAGCCATCATAGCCTTCTCATTTAAAGAATGACGTGCATAACGCACCTCTAAAGTTTCTTCTTCAACAATACGTAACCCTTCATGGATCCCATAAATCATTGAAGTCATTTCAGTATGATGATTAATATGTTCTGGTCCCCAATAACGTTGGATTTGGCTTAAATCTAGGTAGTTACTTTTAATAAAGTCAGAGTTGCGATGTTCGTCTGACAGGCCTAATTCCATTTGATAACGTGAAGTTAAAATATCTTCTACTTTTTTATTGTAGGTAATTGGTGACATACCGGAAGGAACACTTAAACATTTTTGAGTTCCACCAACAGCTATATCAATCCCCCATTCATCAACTTTAACAGGTGCACCGCAAAAAGTAGCTACTGCATCCACTAAAAATAAATGACCATTTTCTTGGCAATATTGACCAATTTCTTTAAGTTCTTGAATTTGTCCGGTTGATGTTTCACCATGAACTAAAGCAACTACTTTTGGGTTAAATTCTTTAATTGCTGCAATAACTTCCTCTGGCGAGAATGTTTCGCCCCAAGTTTTTTCAATTAATTTAACTTCACCACCCGCTCGCTCTGCTAATTCCACAAATAAATAACCAAAGCGTCCATATGCAGGGACTAAAACACGATCACCTTTTTCAACTAAACCTAGCATAGCCGCTTCCAAACCTGAACGAGATGTACCATCTACAACAAAAGCCTGTGCATTTGTTGTTTCAAAAGGTGTTTTTAACAGGGTGGATACTTCCCCCATTACTCTAAAAAATTCTGGATCGTACTGCCCAATAATCGGTGTAGATAGCGCTTTTAAAACACGAGGCTCAACTTCTACTGGACCTGGTGTCATAATTGTACGCGTTGGCACTGAAAGTTGTTTAATCATATTTTTTTCCTCCAATTAAATAATTTCTAGCTAAATAGATTGATTGTATTCATTAAATTTGTTTTTTTGTATAAACTAAACGTAATTCCATAAAATTTAATGCCTATTTAGCAATTAAATGACATGTTCTCACTACTATTTTAATCGAAATCAACTTGTGAATCTTTGTTCAATACAAACAATAAAACAAACTATATTCGTTCAAACTAACTAAATTCAGATTGCTTTAACTTAAAAAAAACGGTAAGATAGGAGAATAATACCAAAGAGATAGGAGAATTTTTCATGACAACAATTGGCGAATTATTACAAATTCCACGTTTTTCAAATATTCAAGTTCTAAACAGCCATGCAGATTTAACTAAAATAGTGGATACAATTGAAATTTCTGAAACTCCTGATGTGGCCGCATATTTACCTAAAAATGTTTTTTTACTGACAACAGCTATGGTTTTCAAAGATGACCCTAAAGGATTATGTGATATGCTTCGGTCATTAAATGCACTACCCGCAGCAGGAATCGGCATAAAGTTAGGACGTTTCATTAACGAGCTAGATCCAATGGTTTTAGCTGTTGCTGATGAATTAGGCTTTCCTGTACTTCAAATTCCCTCAACCGTTACTTTGGGTACCACTTCCCATCAATTATTATCCTATTTATGGGACACAGAAACTGAAAAATTAAATTTCGCACTAGATATTCAACAAAAATTTTCAAATATGATGATTAAAGGAGCAACTTTAACCTCTTTAACCAGACATCTTGGAAGTATTTTAAAAAGACCTGTATTACTTATTAATCCTTTTCTTGAAGTCGTTGCAGAATCTCGTCATCTTCAAAATGATCCTAAATTTTCAAATACCACCATTGAAAAAATAAAGCCTAAATTGAGAGAAGCCCAATCTTCAGGCAAAGAGTATTCTTTCCTTTTAGAAGACGAGGAAGAAAACCCACTATTAGTTTCTGTTTTTCCAATTATGAGCAGTGCCTATTTCCCATATTTACTAGTTATTTTTAAAGCCGATCAAATTCCCTATCCTTTTTCACAGTTTGCTATTGAACAAGCAAATACTGTCTTATCCTATACTTTATATAAAAACTTGAAATTAACAGAAAATCTTTTAAATCAAAAGAAAGATTTTTTCTATCAATTAAGTGAAAAAAAACTACCTGCAGAAGCAAAATTAATCAATTGGTTAGATTATGGTAAAGATTACGGAATAATTAAATCCTCGTATTATCGTGTTATTATAATTAATTTTGAAGAAACCTTACTTGATCAAACGAATCAGCAACTTTCTGATGATCGTTCTTATTTAAGTTATGAATGGCTAGAAAAACAAATAAACCTGCATTTTAAAAAGGCACTTTTATTTCCTATCAAACATACCCATTATTACGCATTGCTTTTGCAAAAATCAACTAATTTGCTTGCTGATAAGTTAGTAGCGATTCATAATGGATTGATAGATCAACTCCCAATCTCCTTAAATTTTTCAATTGGGAATGAAGTAACGGACCCTGCAAGTATTCATTTTTCTTTTAGAGAAGCTATGGATGCCCTTGATATTAGCTTAAAAGAAGATGTTCAACCAGTTGTTACTTTCTTTCAATCAAAAGGTTTAAACAAGTTAATCGATTATGTACCAAAAGAAGATATTGAGCACTTTTGTTTGGTAAATTTAAAAAGTCTGGCTTTTCCTCGCAGTGAAATGAATCGTGAATTGAGGCGCACACTAAAAGTTTATCTTGAATCACAATGTGAAATCACTATCACAGCAAAAAAATTGTTTATCCATCGTAATACAGTGAAATATCGAATCGCAAAATGCGAAGAATTATTTGAATCTCCGATTAATGATCCAAAACTATCATTAAACCTACGATTAGCATTAGTACTATCTGATACAGAGGACCAAATTTAACTAAAACCCACTTACTTTTTATGTAAAAAAGTAAGTGGGTTTAATGCTATCAATTAAGCGGGTAATACACGTGTCCCAGCTTCGCCACGAAGAGCAGCAACAGCTTCATCTAAGGAACAGATAATGGATTCTTTCCCTTGTGCTGCAAAAGCAATCGCAGCTTCCATTTTAGGTCCCATACTGCCATCAGCAAAATGACCTTCTGCCATATATTTATTAGCATCTGCTAACGAAATTCCTTCTAACTTCAACTGATCTGGTTGACCATAATTTAAATATACATTTGGAACATCTGTTAAAATCATAAAAACATCTGCATCTACTTGCTCTGATAAACGTAAAGCTGAGCGATCTTTATCAATAACAGCTTCCACGCCTTTCAAAAAGCCTTTTTCATCTGCTACAACAGGAATACCTCCGCCACCTGTTGAGATTACAACAGTATCCATTTCAATTAACGCTTTAATTGCAGATACTCCATGAATTTTAACTGGTTGTGGCGATGGAACAACACGGCGATAACCACGTCCAGCATCCTCTGCCATTACCCAACCTTTTGATTTTTCTAATTCATTAGCTTCTTCTTCAGTAAAGAAAACCCCAATTGGTTTTGTCGGTTCAAGAAAAGCAGGATCTTTAGCATCTACTTCAGTTTCCGTTAATAAAGTGACAACTTCTCCTTTTACATCTGCTAATTTCAAAGCGTTTTTCAAAGTTTGTTCCATCATGTAGCCAATGAAGCCTTGTGATTCAGCACTACAAACATCAATAGGTAGAGGCGGAACAAAAGCTTTAGCTTCTTCATTTTGACGTAAAATATTTCCTACTTGCGGACCATTGCCATGAGTAACAACTACTTTATGACCGGCTTTTTTTACTTCTGCTATTAAATCTGTGCTAGTTTTAACGTTTGCTAATTGATTTTCAAATGTTGCCTCTTGGTTTGGACGTAAAATAGCATTTCCTCCAAGCGCAATGACTACGCGTTTTCCCATAGTTAACTTGCCCCTTTTTTTATGTCTTTTGTTCCAATTAATAATCCCACCAAAATCCCTGTTAAGGTATCTATTCCAGATGTATGGCCATTTTGAATTATTTTTGTAAGAATATCTGGTAAAGCAGTCTTATTTTTTGTGCCAGCTAAAACATCGATTAGTTGGTTGATTGATGTGCTAAACCGCCCTTTTAAAGCAGCTTGCAAATATGCCTCACTAATATCTGTTGTTAATTTTTCTGATGAAACGAATGTCTCTAATATAATTTCAAATTGATTATCTATTATAGAAAAACCTTTTTCAAGGCTTAACAAACCAACTAAAAAATCATCACCTGATGGAGTTAATCCTTGTCCTCGACCAATAAAGTAGCGTAATCCATGTTGAATTTCAACTGGGTTTTCTGAAAATAAATAACCAATAGCTTGTTTGTTTTCGATCATCCAATTGTCCAATATGAATTCAGTCGTAGGCAAGTATTCACCCAATCCATTTCGCTTTTTTTCTTCCTTACTTGCCCATTTAAATAAAGAATCAACTGCGTCACTATTTAGCTGACCTTTTTTTTCTAGAGCCACAGAATAAGGAGTACTATTTTTTAAGGATAGGCTATATTCTAGATTTTCTTGATTAACAAATGTTAAATTATGATAATGAAATCGAGTGTTTTTATTTAGTTCTGCTTTAAAATGAACTAAATTTCGAAACGTCAAATGAAGACCAAATGGCAATTCACCATTTTTATCTGTTCCAATAAATAATAAATTCCCAGCCTCATCTACTAAATTCACACCATTTGTAAATTCACTATGAAGTTGCCAAATACTATCTGGTATTAACTCGTTGATTCGCTCAATGGGGTATTTCCAGACCTCAATCATTTGACAACCTCCTTTCGTGAATTAAACTATTAATCAAAGCAAAATAGCTTTTTACACACCTTATTAATCTGGTTTCAAAAGCTTGCTTCTCGTAAACTTCATCAACTACGCTCAATCGAAAGAAACCGATTGTTTGTACTTGTCTCCAGTTTAATCAAAGCAAAACAGCTTTTTACACACCTTATACTTAACTATCCATTCCTAATTTTTTTTGCATAAGCAACAATCGCTTTTTCAAAACATTCAATTGGTGGATGGACGGTTCCTGCTCCAATTTGTCCTGCTCCAGCTTTTTTATTCGCAATTCCTGTATTGATTACTGGAGTAATTCCAGTTTCAACGACTTTACGAGCATCAATTCCTAAACAAATCCCTTGGAAATCCCAAGTTGGAACTGTGAAATTAGGGTTTTGATCAATCACAATTTCTAACATTTCATTGCTGATCGCTAATGCATCTTGGAAACCACCTGTTCCGATAAAACGGGTAACTGCAGGTGCAGCTATCATAGCCATTCCTCCAACACCAAAGGTTTCAGTAATCGCACTGTCTCCCATATCCGGGCTAGCATCTTCTCCTGTAAATCCTGTAAAGTACAGTCCTTGAGGCGTATTTACAGGGCCTGTGAACCATTCGTCACCCATCCCACTAATACGGATACCAAAGTTTTCTCCATTGCGACACATTGCTGTGACAATCGTTCCTTCTTCAATCATTCGTGCTCCATCCATAACAGCTTTAGTTGCAGCCATCATAATATTTAAGAAGAATTGATCTGTATCAGCTAAAAATTTAATTACAGCTTGACGATTCGTATCATCCATATCTAAACCAACAATAATAGGTGCCATTTCTTTTAAGAATGCTAATGATGCAGCAATGTTACGTTGATGGAATTCATCTCCCATTGCAATTGCTTTAGCAATTAAAACATTTAAGTTCAAACCATTTTCAATTGTTTTTAAAGCTTGGCTTAGTGTTGGTCCTAAAACATCGCGCATCCAACGTAAACGATTTACAACTTCTTCTGAATAAGCCCCAAAACGTAAAACTGCTCCAATACCTTCATTCATAGTACAATAAGCAAAGTTACCATCTGTTTTATTTTCAACAATAAAAACAGGCATATTGCCAGAAGTAATTCCGCCCATTGGTCCGACTGCATCGAAATGATGACATGGCATAAATTCAACTTTGCCACTCTCTAATAAGGCACGAGCACTTTCTTCATCTGTTTCCCATTCTTCAAATAATACTGCTCCAATACATGAGCCTTTCATTGGATCAGGCATGTTTTCCCACTTGATAGGTGGACCTGCATGAAGTAAGACTTTTCCTTCTAGCACTGGAATAGCTTCTTTGGCAGGAACTACATCTAATAAAAAGGGTGAAGATGCAACTACTTTAGCTGCTACCGCTTTGTTTGCTTCATCAATTGTTTTGTATGTCATTGGTATGGCCTCCTAATAATTTTAAAATGCTCTATTTAGTTTGATAATTGTTCAAGAAATATAAGACTTTTTGCAATCTTACATCTCCGCCTGCAGCTGGACGCCAATCAAATTGGACAGCTTTCCCACCCGTTTCACGGATTGCTTCTGAAAAGCTTTTTAGACCAAGGTTAATTACATAAGGCTGAGTCGTTAATAGAGCTGACACTTTTTCAGATACTTCTGGAATTGCAACAGGTTCAGTTGCATCCGCTGCTTCCACTTTTTTCTCAGTGTCCGTTACTTGATAGCCTAAAATACCTAACCCTGTGCGAACAGCTTTATTATTACTTTCGCAAACAATTACGCCAGCTTCTTCTAAAATTTCTTTTTGACGCATCAAGTTTTGAGGGTCACTAGTTGTTCCAACAACTGTTCCTAGAACAACTAATTCGCGACCTGCTGCATGGGCTTTAGCTTTAACTTCTTGGATTGCTGGTGCTAATTCGCTTGCCATATCCATATGCGCGCCGTAACCTAAAACAACATCTAATAAGATAATCGCCGTTTCAGCATCATCTGCAGCATGCTTAATCATTTCAATACGTTTTTCTGGATCAATCATTGGATGAGGTTTTCCTTGAGTATACATATCATCCCCTAAATCAATGATTTCATTACCATCTGTTTTTAAAACAAAGCCATCTTGTTTAATTAAACCGTCTTTTAATTGAAGAGCATCAGCAATTAACATACCTGCTTCGCTCGCTAAAGTTCCCCCTGAATAGTAGCCTTTTAAATGCTTTTGATTTGGTTGTAAGATTACTTCTGGAATTGTAATTGATTCATCAAGCGCTGTTACTTCCTTACCATTTAAAACATCAACAGCCAATTTTGCAGCCTCTTCAAGCGTATAAGCAAAATATAGATTTTTTTCATGATGGGTTGGTTTTTCACCTAAGAAAATTGCAACAACTGGTTTTGAAACTTCTCTTAATAGAGCCACAACTTTGTCACGAACAACTTTTGCAGGTGGCTTAGAAATCACAACAATGACTTCTGTTTGAGGATCTTTTTCCAAAGCTGCAATACTATCCAACATTGTAATTCCACCAATTTTTTCAGATAAATCGCGACCGCCAGTTCCAATTGCATTCGTCACTCCTGCACCCAATTTATCAATAATTGTTGAAACTTCTTGAATTCCAGTGCCAGAAGCACCAACAATCCCTATTTTTCCAGGTCGAACAATATTTGTAAATGCCATAGGAACGCCATTTATAATTCCAGTTCCACAGTCAGGTCCCATGACTAACAAGCCTTTTTCATGTGCTTTTTGTTTCAAATGTAATTCATCTTCAATTGTCATGTTATCACTAAATATAAAGGCATTTAATCCTTCATCAAGGGCTTTTTCAGCTTCTAAAGCTGCGTATGTTCCAGGAATAGATAGTAAAGCTAAATTAGCATCTGCGCCCATTTTCATCGCTTTATCCCAAGTGCGAACCGTTTCATCTGCAACTTCATTGTCTGATGTAGCTTGAGAAGTTAAAAATTCGTCCACTTCAACTAAAACTCCATCAATAATAGAAGCATCTTCTGTATCTAAAACAATTGCTAAATCATTAGCTGACGCTTTTTCTAATTCTGGTGTGCGTAATCCACTACCGCCCATAATATCTTTATTAGCAGGTGTTCCCATCATAATAGAAACTCGATTTACACCGTCCATCGTACTAATTTTATTGGTTAAAAGCATTAAAACAACTGAGTCTTGGTAGGCATTTTCTTTAATAATTGTGTGCAACATTGAAATTCCTCACATTCTTTTTTTAATTTTTATTCAGCAAATTTATTTTTGTGATCGTATCGATCAAAATGAATGGCATCACCAATCAGATAATTATAGATGTCATCAACAATCTCAATGCCAGTTTCTTCATACTTCTTCTCACGCATTCGACCACGCTCACCAGGATAGTTAACTTCTGAAAATCCTTCACTAGGTTTAATTTCTTTGAGCTCATCTAGCATTTGACTGATGTTTTCTTTAAAGAGGTCTAAATCTGTAAAGAATGCTGGATTAATAACGATGTGTAATTGGCCAAGCTCACGACCAGCTGATAAATCATGGTACATAGAACTGACATGTTTGCCGAATGGTAAACCCAATAACATGCCTGACAAAATATCTACCATCATCATTAAGCCATAGCCTTTTGGTCCTGCAATTGGAACTAAAGCACTTACTTTGGTTGAATCAGTGGTTGGATTTCCGTTTTCATCAACTGCCCATGTATCAGGAATAGCTTCATTTCGTGAACGAGCATGAAGAACTTTACCCCAGGCTTGAACCGTTGTCGCCATATCAAAAGTAATCATCCGATCATCATGGCTTGGAGCAGCAAAGGCAATTGGATTGGTTCCAAAATAGGCTTCACTTCCACCAAAAGGTACGACCATTGTATCGGATTGACAGACAGAGATCCCAACTAAGTCATTTTCAGCAGCCATTTCAACAAAGTAGGCTAAAGCTCCACTATGTGACATATTTCGTACTCCGACAACTGCTAAACCTGTTTCTTTAGCCATTTTGATTGCCTCATCCATCGCCAACTTTGCAGCAACGTGGCCGGAACCATTATCAGCTTCAAACACACCACAACTCGGAGCTGTTTTTTTAAAACTAAATTCTGGACGATTTGTAATGCCACCCTTTGCAATTCGCTCAGAATAATATTCAACTCGAACAGCACCATGAGAATGAATGCCTCTTGCATCTGCAAAAGTCAAAACATCACTTACAATTTCAGCATGTTCTTTCGTCAATCCTGCCGCTTCGATTTTTGCTTCAATAAGTTTATGCAATTGCTTCTTTGGTATTTTCATAGTCTTCCTCCCTCTAAAATAAATTTGTCTATTCTTCCCCAAACTACTATTTATATCTGGTTAATTTAACTTCTCATTTGATAAATCAACCTAATTTTCAATTTTAGTGACTAGTCTTGCTCCCCAAAAGCACTAGCCTTGTCATAGCGATTAAAATGAATCGTTTCACTAACTAAATAGTCATAGATTTCTTTCACTATTGGAATACCCTCTTTTTTATATTTTTCAGAAACAATTTCAGATAGTTCCCCTGGATATAAAACTTGATCAAACCCTGATGCCGGCTTCGTATTATGAAGCTCTTCCACCATTTGATTCACATCTGCTTTAAATTTATCTAAATCAGTAAAGAAGCTTGGATTAATAATAATGTGTAACTGTCCTAAATTACGACCAGCTGTAATATCAGTATACATGGAAGAAACATGTTTCCCAAATGGTAAGCCTAATAAGGTTCCAGATAAGATATCGACCATCATCATTAAGCCATAGCCTTTTGGACCAGCGATTGGTAACAATGCTTTTACCTCATGAGGATTAGTTGTTGGATTGCCTGAACCATCAACGGCCCACGTATCTGGTATATCAACATTGCGAGCACGAGCATCTAAAATTTTTCCCCAAGCTTGAACCGTTGTCGCCATATCAAAAACAACAGGAGTATGATCTTTTCTAGGGGCAGCAAAGGCAATTGGATTGGTTCCGAAATAAGGTTCTGCACCACCAAAAGGTACGACCATTGGATCTGACTGACAAACTGATAAAGCAATCATATCAGCTTCGGCTGCTTGTTTAACAAAATAAGCTAAAGCTCCACTGTGCCCCATTTGGTGAACACCTACAACGCCAATTCCAGTCTCCTTAGCCAAACGAATAGCCTCTTTCAAAGCTTCATTGGACGCATAATGCCCAACTCCATTATCGGCTTCAAAAATCCCTGTACTTGGTCCAGTTTGATTGAATTTAAAATTAGGTGTTAAATTACTTCCACCTTTAGCGATTCTTTCAGCATAATAATCAACCCGAACAGCTCCATGAGAATGAATACCTCTTGCATCGGCAAAAGCTAAGGTTTCAGCTACAGTATTTGCATGTAAACTTGATAAACCTGCTTTTTCTAATTTTTTTTGAATTAATTCATGTAATTCGGATTCGGTTACTCGAACCATTTCTAATTCTGTCATGACTAAAAACTCGCTTTCTACGAATAAAATTTATATTTGTGCATCTCGGTTACAATCTTTAGAGTATAAATAACTAAAGCTTTCATCACGTCCAACTGCATAAGTTGCTTGAGGAACGTATGCTCCCATAAATAAATAGTCTCCCTTTTTAATTGGTAACCATTCATTATCTAGTACATAGACTCCAGCACCCGATAACATATAAGCACCGTGTTCTTGGACATGGGTTTCAATATAACCATGGCTAGCTCCAGGTTTAAAAGATAGAATATGGAAATTCATATCAAACCCTAAACCTTTAGGTAGTAAATCAGTTAAAAGAACATCGCTCATACCTTCATACTCTTCAGCTTGAATGTCATTTGTATTTCCAGAAACTACATGAGCTTCATATCCATCAATTGCTTCATAGCGTTTTTTATATAGGAAGAGTTCACTATTTTCGCCATAAATATTTTCTAAATACATTTTTTTTCCAGCGGGTAAGTAGACATAGCCTCCATCCGTATGAATGTATTCGTTTTCACCATCACTTATTTTAACTTTTCCAGAAAGTACATAGACAAAAGTCTCAACTCCTGGTTCACCGAATCCACGTGTATTTTTCCCATTTGGTAACAATGTAACCAAATAATCAACAAAGCTTGCACCTAATTTAGGTGATGAAAGAATTGATAGTTCACAATTTTCAAAACCTGGAATTGTATTATTCACTAAACCATCTGGTGGAATCAAAGCAAAGTTGCCTCTTCTTATAATTGAACGTGACGCTAATAAATCATCATTGTAACCTGTATTTTTATTTCTATAACCCATTTAAAAATCCCTCACTTTAATTTTCTTCTGTTTTATTGGTTGAAATGAGGCTGAGAAAGTCTCAGCCTACATTCCCAATCTATTTGCTAAAAATACTTATTTCGCTTTAGCTTTTTTATTTTTCATCATAATGTTGGCTCCTAAAAATAGAACGGTCCCAACAACCATGATAATAGCTGATAAAAAGAATCCATTAACTTTTGAACCTGTAGCATCAGAGATCACTCCTGTAACCCAAGGTGCCAATACTGAGGAACTCATACCAAAGAAATTGAAGACTCCAAAAGTTGTTCCATAGCCTTTTTTCGGTGCAGTATCCCCGATATAAGAAATGATAATTGGTTCAACAGCTAATTTTCCTAATAATCCATATAACACTAACCCAACAAGTAAGACACCAGATGTAGGAGCCATAACAGTTAAAACAAGCATCGCTGCAGCTAATAATTCTAGTACAACAATAAATTGAATTTTTTTGTCTTGAAACTTATCAGATAAACGACTAAAGAACAACGCTCCAGGAATAGCTGAAAAAGCAACTAAGGCAGAAGAAAAACCAATTGCAACCCCTTCAAATCCACGTTCTTGCTGTAAAAATGATGGCAACCATGTAACAACCATATAATAGCCATAACATGTTGCGAAATAAAGAACATAGGAAGCAATCATATGTGGAGCAAATAAAGTGCTCATTGAAACTTTATCCTCAGGATCATGTTTTGCTTTAGCCGTTGGATGATTCACAACAGCATCTGGAGTCGTACGAATAACTTTTATAAAGACAATCATGATTAAGACAACTAAGATTGCTACTAAATACATCATAATTTGCCAAGGCAAACCTAATTGTTTTACTAGTAAACTTGATAAAATAAGACCGATCCCCATACCCACTGCGGAACCACTATTAATAATTGCTGTTGAAAGTCCACGACGTTCTTGCGGAATACTTTCAGATGATAATGAATAGGCAGAACCATAATAAGATCCACATCCAATACCAGCCATTAAACTTCCTGCATAAACCATAGTAATACCATTAGCATTTGCAATGACGATTGCAGCTAAAGCAAACAATGTAAAACCAGGAATTAAAACCATTTTCTTCCCAAATTTATCAACTAAAATACCTGCTGGAATTTGCATCCCTGTATAACCAAAGAAATAAAAGCTGGCAATAGCCCCTAAAGAACTATCACTAATTCCGCCACCTAAAGATAGGTTTAACTCTGGAAAAATTGGCGACAAAGCTGAACGATAAATCCAAATAACTGTCCAACCTAAACACAACATAATAATAATCTGTTGCCAATATTCCAAGCCTTTTTTCTTTGCAACTTGCTGATTCTCCATTAATAATTCCTCCTATAATAAAAAGTTTGTTGAGCCGGTTAGGCCTGGCAGAAAAATAGGGAAATTTGATGTGGCGTTTTTTGCCACCTCGAAATTTTATCTTTTTTCCGAAGGACTGGCTCAAAAGAACTGGCCTTAATAAAAAGTTTGTTGAGCCGGTTAGCTCCGGCAAGAAAATAGGAAAAATTGATATGGCGTTTTTTGCCATCTCGAATTTTTATCTTTTTCTCGAGGAGTAGGCTCAAAAAAACTAGCCTTAATAAAAAGTTGACCCAAATAACTCACTAATTTATCGCATTTGGGTCAATTAAAATTTTCTGATTAACTAGTCTACATAAGCTAACTTATAAAGTGCCGCTGCCATTGTTCGAACACCCTCAACTAAATCCTCGTTTTTAGTATCTTCAGCTGGGTTATGGCTAATTCCACCAATACTTGGTACAAAAATCATAGCAGTTGGAATATGAGGTGCAATAATTTGTGAATCATGACCCGCTCCACTATGCATCATTCGATAATTAATTCCCTCAGCTTCAGAAACTTCTTTTAACACATTGATAATTTTTTCGTCCATTGGAACTGGAGGCTCATTCATCCAAAGATCAATCTCAATCTCCATTCCCATTTCCTCAGCTATTCTCTTCATATCTGCTTCAATTTCAGCTGTAAAAGCATCTAATTCAGCTTGATTGGTATGACGACAATCCATCGTGAATAGAACTTCTCCTGGAACAACATTAACTGTATTTGGTTTTGGTTCAACTTTTCCAAAAGTTAACACTAATGGTTCTCCAACCTCACGAGCCTTATCAATTGATTGAGCACATATTTTACTAAACGCGTAAACTGCATCTTTACGGTATTTCATTGGTGTCGTTCCAGCATGATTTGCCTGACCTTTTAACACAATTGTATAGCGTTTTTGTCCAACAATGCTTGTCACAACTCCAACTGATTTGCCTTCAAGCTCTAAAACATTTCCTTGTTCAATATGAATTTCAACAAATGCTTTAATATCATCACGAATTGGTTCAGACTCATCTTTAAAATCAAAACCTACATTATGCATAGCATCGACAAATTTTATGCCGTTAAAATCTGAAATATCAATAACATCTTCTTTTTTCGCTTCATTAAACAGGTTTTTACTTCCCCAAAATGCATAAGGAAAACGGCTACCTTCTTCTTCAGCCATTGAAATAACTTCTAAACTACGTAATGGTTGACCATACTTTTCTTTTAATAATTTAACTGCTAAATAGGCCGATAACACTCCGAATTGCCCATCTAACTTCCCACCGTTAACAACGGTATCAATGTGCGAACCAGATAAAATAGTTTCTTCTGGATATTTAGATCCTTCTAAACGACCAAATAAATTGCCAATAGCATCAAATTTAGTTGTCATGCCAATTTCCTCTAATTTAGCCTTGACGCCATTTTGAGCTTCTAACCATGAATCAGAGTACAATAAACGTGTTGTTCCGCCTGTAGGATCTGCGCCAATATTAGAAAGCCATTTAACACTTTCTAGTACTTCCTTATCTAAATCTAAATGAGTCATTTTTTTCTTCCTTTCTTGGATAAAATTGATTCAACTATAGGTCTTTACTACACTTATAATTGTAAGCGCTATTCATTGAGATAGCATTGTCCAAATAAGCTAAATCCATGTGCAACTCTTTGTCCATAACAGCCAAATCGCTTTAATCAATTCGTTCCTTTTGCTCTGGTACTTTAGTCAACATTTCGTTATACTAAAATTAAATTAAACGTACAGACTACTTTTTTTAGAATGTACCAACTCTTGGAGGGATTTCATGCTCTTATACAAAGATTTTATTTTTCATACAACTGAAAAATACCAATTAGAAGCATCACTTTATCAACCAACAGGCACCCCTTTAAATCAAACCATCATCTATCTCCATGGCGGAGGGTTAATATGGGGTTCACGATTTGATTTACCTGAAGAATATATTCAATTATTTTTATCAGCTGGTTATCACTTTTTAACATTAGACTACCCTTTGGCGCCAGAAGTAGAACTTCCTGAGATTGAAGCTGCCATTCAAACTGGGATTAACTGGTTTTTAAATCAAGCTAATCAGAGCTTAGAATTAAAAAGTAATGAATTTATTTTATTTGGTCGTTCAGCCGGGGCTTACCTTGGATTTTTATATCAAAAAAACGCCCTAGCCGTTCAGCCAAAAAAATTCATCAGTTTTTATGGTTATCACAGTATCAATGAAGCTTTTTATTTAAGACCTAGTTCATTTTATCTTCGCTATCCTAAAATTTCTGAAGAAACAAAAAAGGCCTTAATTCAAACAAAGCCCCTTGTTTCTGGGCCATTAGAGACTAGGTACGCTATTTACATCTATGCACGACAAACCGGCCGATGGATTGATTTAATTTTACAACACCAACAAAACTATTCCAACTATTCCTTAACTAATGAAGAGCTGAAAATGTTACCTCCAACTTTTATTGCTCAAAGTACTGCAGATCAAGATGTTCCCTATTCAATTGGAGCATACTTAAATCAACATATTTTAAATAAAGAGTTTATAACAATTGAAGGTCTAGCTCATGATTTTGATAAAGACCCGAACATTAAAGAAGCTCAAATGACCTATCAAAAATTAATCGTATGGCTTTCTAAGGACTGATTTATAAAAACGGATTACTTCTCTAAGAGATAAGTAGTTCGTTTTTTTCTATAAAAAATTATTAAATATCTATTAGGTTTTAATGTGGAAATATTTAAGATACATGGAATTTATGTCAATTAGGAGTATAATTTCTAATAGAGAATACTCTCTGTATATTTATATGAAGTAATTCAATATTGGAGGACGAAAAACTGTGAAAAAAGAAAAAACCTTTTTCGGTCAACCTAGAGGATTATCGACCCTCTTTTTTACTGAAATGTGGGAAAGATTTAGTTACTATGGAATGCGTGCTATTTTAATTTATTATATCTATGATTCAGTTGCGAATGGTGGACTTGGCTATTCAAAATCCTTAGCCGCTTCAATTATGGCAATTTATGGTTCAATGGTTTACATGTCTAGCGTCATTGGCGGTTGGCTAAGTGATCGCGTTTTAGGTAGTCGAAAGACAATCTTTTATGGCGGGATTTTAATTATGATTGGACATATTATTTTAGCTACCCCTTTTGGAGCACCTGCACTATTTGCTTCAATTGCTATTATCGTATTAGGGACAGGGATGCTAAAACCAAATGTTTCAGAAATTGTTGGTGGATTATATCATAAAAATGATTTAAGGCGAGATTCTGGTTTTAGTATTTTTGTAATGGGAATTAATATTGGTTCATTCTTGGCTCCAATTATATTAGGAGCTGTTCAAAAAGAATACAACTATCATGTCGGTTTTTCTATCGCAGCCTTTGGGATGTTAGCTGGTTTAATTCAATACTATTTCCAAGGGAAAAAATATTTAGGTACTGTAGGTCTTGAACCTACTAATCCGATTTCAGAAACTGAAAAAAGTGCAGTCTATAAAAATTTAATCAAGGGTATAGGGCTTCTCGCAATAGTTATTTTAGGTGCGGCATTACTTGGAAAATTAACGATTGAATTTGTTATTTTCCTACTAAGTATTTTAGGGGTAGCATTACCTGTTTATTATTTTACTAAAATGATTCGTAGTAAAGATGTAAATGATATGGAACGTTCTAGAATATGGGCTTATATTCCCCTTTTTATTGCAAGTATCTTTTTCTGGTCGATTGAAGAACAAGGGTCAGTTGTCTTAGCTATCTATGCTGATGAACGAACAAATTTAGATTTTATGGGTTTTCACCTAATTCCAAGTTGGTTCCAGTCACTCAACCCCTTATTTGTTATTCTGATGTCAACAATGTTTGCTTGGCTTTGGACGAAACTTGGTGAACGTCAGCCTTCAACAACCATTAAGTTTTCAATAGGAATTGTCTTTGCTGGTCTTTCTTTTGTTATATTAGTCATCCCAGCGTTATTAAATGGTGTGGATACTTTAGTTAGCCCATGGTGGTTAGTTCTAAGCTTTTTCCTAGTTATCGTTGGTGAAATGTGTTTGTCCCCTGTTGGATTAAGTGCCACAACAAAACTCGCGCCAAGAGCTTTCCAATCTCAAATGATGAGCGTCTGGTTTTTAGGTGATGCAGCCGCACAAGCAATCAATGCTCAAATCGTTTCCCTTTACTCACCAGAAAATGAAGTTATGTATTTTGCGATTGTCGGCGGATTTACAATTGCTGTTGGTTTACTATTATCTCTGATGAATTCAAAAATAAAAACGTTAATGCAAGGCTTGAATTAAGTAATAAATGAAAACCATTCTAAAGCTCCTTATTTCCAGGTCTTTTAGAATGGTTTTCTTTGTAAAATAACTATTAAAATTAACTATCTAAGCGGCTTAAATATTAAGTTTATGTCAACTTTGTGTTTTACGCTAGACAAAATAGTAAATTGACGTATAATGATGGTAACACAACAGAAAGGAGTGACAAATTAAAGATGATAACAACAACTATTGAAAAAGTTTGGGCAATTCAAGGCTTACTATTTAAAAATGAAGATTATCAACTTGCGTTAGAACTAGAAGATAGTGGAAATCGTGTTCAGTTACGCTATATCGTTTTAAATGAAGATTCGCCAAACTATCAAATCAACCAAGAATTTGGTTGGAACCAATCAGATTTCGAACTTTACAAAAGTTCCCGCGATGCAGAAGAAAACCTTCTAGTAATCGCCTAAGAGTAGGTTATTGCAGCTCGTCCATGAGGGTAGCAACCTACTTTTATTCATATAAAATAAACAGTCATCCCTTCTATGTAAAAGAAGAGGATTATTTTTTTGTCTTTTTTTAATCTTATATGTTATATAGTCGCTGAATCGATTTAGCATTTAGCTGCTGACTACCTTGAGTTAAATCTAAAAAATAATTCAACTGCCATTTTTGCGTTTGGATTGCTTGTGGATTATCCGGCTGATCCCACAATGGATAAACTCGAAACCCTCTTTTCCCTCCCACCCCATTGACTGATAAAATCCCTTTTTCAATTAATATTTTTTTTGGAAAAACAAATTGACCGATATGCTCACCTAATCTTGTATTAATCACGACAAAATCCATTTTATCTTGACTTGTGTACGGCTCAATTATTCCTTTCACATTTCTTTTCCATAAAGTAACAAACTGGCCTACTTTTGTTGGTGTGGTTTTCGCTACTCTGAATCTAATCAATAAATGATCGAGCTTAATTAAATAAGCCCCATACTCACTATTTTGTTTTTCAACCTCCCAATCTAATTGATTCCAGTCAAAATAACGAAAAACTTCTTCTGTAGTTACGATTAAATCCGGATGAATAGAAGCTTCAGTAAGCTGTGGATTATTATCTAACTTCCTTTTTTTATTTTCCATAATTAGAATCCCTACCTTTTCAATTTAATTTAGTATAACAAACAAAACCAGACAACTGAATGTCACCTTTTAAACAATATGGTTTACATAATAAAATTACTGTATACTAAATTTTTTTTACAGTTTAATGACAATTTTAACAAATTATAAATAATCCATTAAGCTTCGGCTTAATTCTTAGGCAGTTGGATAGATTCATGTTATAGTAAAGGATAGTAAAAGTGTAGAAAAGGTGGATCAAAATGAAGAATAGAAAAGATTATTTAAAGTTACTATTTTTGATCAGCCTATCCGTATGCTTAATGTTCTTTATTAATGAGCATTATATTAAAGCTGATAAAAAAAATCCAGTCATCTCATCAACTGAACCAGCGGTCACTCCTAAGAAAAAGACGAAAACCTCTGACTTACCTATTTCGGCTCAATTGGATGTACCCTTACTCTATCAATTTGACGAACCAAGTCTTTATAATGGCTGTGAAGTTACTTCCTTAGCAATGCTAATTCAGTTTTACGGATCAACAGTTACAAAAAATGAATTAGCAGATAATCTTGTTAGTGTTCCTTTAATGGACGATGATGGCTATATGGGTAATCCTAATCAAGCTTTCGTTGGAGATGTTAGCGGGAATGATTCACCTGGTTTAGGTGTTTATCATGGTCCTATTGCTAATTTAGCTAAAGAATACGTTGGAAATGAGAATGTACTTGATAGCACTGGTTCTGATTTTACCGATGTTATGGCACAAGTTGCCGCTGGTAACCCTGTTTGGATTATCACCACAGCAACATTTTCTCCTGTAGATGATTTTTTTACTTGGGAAACAACAACTGGTAAGATTGATGTAACATACAGCATGCACAGTGTTGTGGTAACTGGCTATGATGCTGAATCAATTTATTTTAATGACCCTTATGGTGAAAAAGATGCTTCTATGGATAAAGAAAATTTTATAGCTGCTTTTGAGCAAATGGGCTCTCAAGCGATTTCGCTTTTCAATAATTAAAAAACTGACTTAAGCAGTCTCCCTCTGTATCCAGGAGCAACTTAAGTCAGTTTTTTTTTTATTTCTCAATTAATAAAGTCTTGCCAATACTTAACAAACATAAATAAGCTACTTTAACAGGTTTGCCACTGATATTTTCAAGGGCTTCTCTATATAAATTCATTTGTCCACGATAGTTCTTACTAATTTTTTCAAGTGCTATTGTAGAGTTTTTATCTACATAATCTGTTTTAAAATCATATAAAATCAACCCATCTTCTTCTTCAAGAAAGCCATCAATGATTCCATGAATCAATAGCTTATCACTGGCATCTTCATGCATATCCGTAAATATTTTTTCAGCATCCATCAATAATGAAAATGGCGCTTCGCGAGTGACTAATTTAGGCTTTTCCAGCATTAATTCACCTAATTCTGTTGTAAAAAAAGCTAATATCGCATCTACTTGGATCTTTGTAGCTAACTTATCTGTTAATAAACCTTTTGCAACGAATGTAGCAATTAAATCTTTAACACTTTCTTTTGTTGGAATCTGTGTTAAATCTATATTTTGCATGATTAAATGCGTCGCTGTTCCAATTTCGGCAGCTGATGGTTCACTTTCATCACTCATAAATTTAGGACGAGATAATTTTTCAGAAACAAATCGATTTCGAGGTTTATTTACATCAATTTTTACCATTCGAGCATTTTCAGGCTCTTCAAACAGCCGCTTAATTTCTGACACCGACTGATAACTAGTAGTCCGTGTCGCACTTTCGTGAGTATACTCATACTCCATGCGCTTAACAGCTAGTTGAAAAGCTTCATCATTTTGATGTTTGTCATTATTTTTAGCTTGTACTTCTAAATTTTCTAACCAGGTTGAGTCTTCTTCCAAGTCGATAGTTTGTATATTTTCACGTATTGAGCTCTCGTTGTGAAATGAAACCTTAAAACGAGCTGGATGTTGCCAAATACTGCCAATTTTTGCTGGAGTTTCTAGATAATCGTTTTTCCCATCTGGATGTCTGACTAATGACATTCCAATCCATTTCATTAAGCTAGAGGCATTAAAACGTTCACTACTTGGTAAAATAGCTTCACTATAATGTGCCGTTTGGCCCCATTCTAACCAAGCGGATTCTTCATTTTTATACGATCCGACTAAAAATAATTTTTCTTCCGCTCTTGTGACAGCTACATATAACTTACGCATTTCTTCAGATAATAATTTTTTCTTTTTTTCTATTTTTAAAGCAACCTCTGGCAATGTTGTATAACTAATTCTTCGCTCTAAATCTTTAAAACTCGTTCCAACACCGTAATCTTCATTAAATAAATAACTTTTTTGAATATCCTGTAAATTAAAGCGCTTGGTCAAATCTAAAACAAAGACTACTGGAAATTCCAAACCCTTACTTCCATGAATAGTCATCACACGCACGGCATCTTCAGACGCTGAGATTGCTGTAGGTTCAGCCAAATCTTTATCTTTTTCTTGCATTTTCTCAATAAAGCGAACAAACTGGAACAATCCTTTAAAGCTACTGACTTCATAACTCTCTGCTCGTTGATACAAAGCATGCAAATTGGCTTGACGCTGTTTTCCTGAGCTCATTCCACCAACGTAGTCTAAAAAGCCTGTATCTTCATAAATCGTCCATATTAAGGTCACTAATTGTTCACGTCTAGCGATTCTGCGCCAGTTCTCTAATTGCTCCATAAATCGTTTAACTTTTTCAAATAGAATCGTATCAAAATGACTGGCTTTTGCTTGACCTTGATAAGTTTTATAAAAATTTTCTAGTGCTGCGTAATAATCACCCGTTTTTTTCGTAATTCTAATTGAAGCTAGTTGATTTTCATCTAATGCAACAATCGGCGAACGTAGCACAGCAGCTAACGGAATATCTTGATAAGGATTATCAATAATTTTCAAAAGTGCCATCATAATTTTGATTTCTGTAGTTTGAAAATAATTTTGCGTATCACTAACATGAATTGGTACAGACATCCGTTTAAAAACATCCAGTAAAATCAAATTATTTTTTTTAGTTGGAGTCAATAAGACAATATCTCGATATGAAATCGGTCGATTAACCTTTTTATCTTTATCATAAATGGGAAATTTCTCAGCAATTAATTGTTGAATACGCTGAGCGACCATTAATAACTCACCTTCTGTTTTATCATCAATCCGCATGTCCCACTCAACCGATTCAACTTCTTCAGAGTCAGTATCCTCATTAGAGCCTTTTTCGTAAATCAACAGCTCTGGTTGGTGGCAATTGGTTTCTGGAAAATCAGGAAAACCATGAATTAACTTCGCATCTTCATCATAAAATAGTTGACCAACAGATTTATCCATTAATTGTTCAAAAATTAAATTAGTAAAATGTAAGACTTCCCCTCGGGAGCGGAAATTTTCAGCTAAAATGATCCGTTCGCCATCAATATGTTGACCAAATTTTTCATATTTTGTTAAAAATAAACTCGGATCAGCTAAGCGAAAAGAATATATAGATTGTTTGACATCCCCCACCATAAATAGGTTTCCATTTACAGAATCTTCACTACTTAGCCAACGAATAATATTTTCTTGTAATTGATTGACATCTTGATATTCATCCACTAGTACTTCACTAAATTTTTCTCGATAGTAGTTAGAAGCTTCTGTTGGTGACCATGTGTTTCCTTCAAAATTCGCTAAAATTTCTAAGGTTAAATGCTCTAAATCATTAAAATCCAGCACATTTTGACGACGTTTTTCTTTAGAATAAGCTTCTGTAAATAACTGTGTTACCCGTGCCATCTCGTCCACTAAAGGTGTCGCTTTTTCCATGATTGCGCTCATTTCTTGCGGAGAAGTAGTAAAATAATCTGTCACAAGTTGATTGTATCGTTCTTTGTATTGGTCTCGTAATGCTTTTAATTCAGCTCCAGCTTCTTTAATGCTCTCATCTGCGGCTTTTTTTACTGTAGCTATGCGCTCAAATTTAAAAGCACTTAGTTGATTATAGGCTGTTTCATAGTGATTTCCCATAATTGATTCCAATAATTCTTCAAAAAATAAGGTTTCACTAAAAACAAGCGCATGTTGTTTGGTTAATTCTTCAGTTCCTTCCGCGATACTGCTAGCCTTTTGTCCTGTTGCAATTAATCTATATAAACTCTCTATTATTTGCGGTTTTAAAAGCTCTTTAAATAATTTGGTATCTGCTAAATCACCAGAATCCACTCGATATAAATCCGATAAATGTTCTAACCATAAACGAGGATTTGGGTTTGCTCTAGAAAATTCATATAGAGAAAAAATTAATCGCGTTAAACCATCATCATTGCGATCATTTGAATAGGTGGCCGTTAAAGCATAAAAATCATTATTATCCGTACCATAAAGCTCTTCTCTTAAATCACTCCAAACATCTTCTTTCAATAACAGCATTTCCGTTTCATCTGTCAATAAACGAAAGACCGGATCTAAATCAATTAAATAGTAATAACGACGAATCACTTGCAAACAAAAAGCATGTAATGTACTAATCGAAGCTTGTGGCAATAAAGGGACTTGTTTGACTAAGTGTTGTTTCATTGCTACGTCGCCCTCGCCAGTGATTGCTTTTTGAATCGCAACTTGAATTCGAGCTTTCATTTCGCGTGCAGCGGCTTCTGTATACGTGACAATTAACAATTCATCAACATTTACACCTGCTTTAATTTTTTCAATCACACGCTGAACTAAGACCGTTGTTTTACCAGAACCAGCCGAAGCAGAAACTAAAATATTATGCCCTTCTTCGTAGACAGCCTGCCATTGTCCATCTGTAAAGCGACTATTCTGTGGTTTAATAGGCAATTCCATCATTCGGTTTCTCCCTCCTTACTAGCCATGCGACGTAAAACCTCTTTTGGATCAATCGGTTCCACTCGATGATAATTATTTTCTGGCAACATCACATCAAATTCACAAACCGAACGAAATGGACACATGCCACAGGCAATTCTTTGTTTATCTTTATAATATGGATTTAAATCAGTTGCTCCTGCCATGATTTTATTCCCAGCTTTCGTAAATAATTCTTGATTGTGGGATCTCAAAGCATTCATTTCTGATTCATTCACAAATTTAGCTGATTTTAAACTTTCATTTTTTAATTCGCGGTAAGGATAAACAATCGAGCTTTTAGTTGGTTCTAAACTTTTATCAAGTTGCCGCAACATTGCTTCATCTTCAAGTAAAATTCCATCTAACTTGAAAGGTTTTAATAGCTCTTCTTGATAATTTTCTTCATCACTGATTTTATCATTTGAAATAAATGGATTTTTGACATGTAAATAAAAAGCACCTGAAGGTTTAGCCTTTCCTCCAATTAATGTCTCAGAATTCATTAAAGCTGTATCCAAATAGGTAATCATTTGCATCGCTAAACCATAATAAGCATCACGGTAATCAAAAGTATGTGCGCTTGATTTATAATCAATGACACTTAAATACTGTTCCCCAGCAACTTCCATCGTGTCTACTCGGTCAATTTTGCCTCGTACATAAAGTTGTCCTTGGTTTTCTAAAGGCAGAACCAGCCCATCAATGCCTTTTTGACTGGCTATCTGACCAAATAAAACTTCAGTTTCAACTGTCGTCATCCCGCTACGTCGACTTTGATTGGCTAAAGCCCACGCCACACGCTTAATTGTATTTCCTAACTGAAAACGAATATAATTCATTCGATTAGATGTCGACAAAATCAGATATTTTGGTTTTCCATATAAAACTTCTAAAACATCGTTTGCGACATTCTTTAAAGAAGCTTCGTCTAAATTTTCTAATTGTAAGTTGCGTTCTTTTAACGATTTAAATAATTGATCCAGAGCATCATGGAAAAATTCACCTGTACCGGCGGAAGATAACTCAAAAACATCTCGTTCTTTTAAGCCTAAACCATAAGTTGCATAATGTTTAAAATGACAAGAATAAAAATTTTCCATTCGTGATACAGAGGTGTAAAGATCCTTACCATATAGCTCCTCAACAATTTCAGGCTTCAATTGAATCGGAACGTTTTTATGCTGTAAACTACTTTTAAGCCTTTCTAATAACGCTCCTGTTTTAGTGCCATCCATTTTGATTCGGTGATATAAACTTAGCCAAAATGGAGGTATCTCTTCACCATTTTCTTTTCTTTGACGCAATAAAACTAATAATTGTGTTAACGTACTTCGTTTTGTTCCAATAAATTCCAGTTGTTCTTCAATAGAGGCTGTTGGTGCTAAATCGGCGACTGTTCCAACTTTTTCTTGAATTATAATTTCTAATCCCGCAACTATTCGTTGAACATAAGGGGATAATTTTGGACCCTCTTTTGAATCATCTGCCACTGGATAACTAAAAATCAGCTTTTCTGTTGAGGCTAAATAGGCTAGATACGCTAAGTAAGGTTCATTAGCCGTTTGCGCTTCAATCGAAGGCCTTAAATACTTGCCTTCCTCTAAAAATGCAGAAAATAGTTCGCGATCTGTTTCTGTTAAAACACTTGCATTTTCACTCTTAGCTGGCAAATTTACTTCTGTCATACCTAAAATAAAGGTAACTTTAGTTGTACCGATTCGTGTACTTTCAATACTAGAGAAAGTAACTTGATCAATACTTGGAGGAATCATACTGTAAGTGGCTTGTTCAAAACCAGTCATGATAATTTCATAAAAAGCGTCTAAGTCAAAAGATGTTTCCCCTAAAACCTCAACATATTCATCTAACAATTGTAAAAATGTATCCCAAGCTTGCTCGTGCTCTTTAGAAGTCTCTAGATCACCAGATTCAATGGCTTGATCACGCCAAAAAGCGATTTGATCCGATACTCCACTACTTTCTAAAAAGGTATAAACGATTTCTGCAGCAGCTAACCCATTCTTTGCTTGATCTAATTTTTTAAACAATGGCTCAAGCAAATTTTTCAGAAAAAGACGGACACTATTAGAAATTTCTTCAATTCGTTGATCTTCTGTTGTTTGTCCAGCATTCTCTTCATGAACAAATTTAGTATAATGCCATGGTTTATTAGAGGTCCAATGATACCCTTCATAGCCATAAGCTAAAATAACATTTTCAGCAATGTCAATTTGACTTCTAAATTTATTCACTTGTTGTTGCCTGACTGCGACACGTATTTTTCGATCATCAGATAACTCAGAATCGCTTACAGGAATAAGTAACTCTGTTCTAAGTAACCGCATAATATCTTGGTAACGCCAATTGTATTTTTTGATAGCTAGAAGTGCTAGTACAAATTCAACTAAAGGATGATGATTCATCGTTTCAGCTTGATCGTTAAATAGCTCTATATCATTTTCTTTAAAGATTGGATTCACAAGTGCCCGATAGTCATTTAAATGACGGGTTAAAACCAATACATCTTGATAACGATACTTACCAGATTCCACTAATCGTCGAATTTCTTTTGCTACATGAGTCACTTCTGCTTGCTTATCGCTTGCTGCCCAAACTTCAATGCCTTCATTGACTGAAATAAGCTCTTTAGCTTCACTATAATTACTGGGTAACAGGCGGCTACTTGTCAACCAAAAATCTTCCAATTGATTTAATTCTTCTGAATACTCAGCTGATTTTTCAGAAATGATACAATCCTGTTTCACTGGAATATTCCCATTACGAGCTAATTGATAGAGTTGATAGTAGGTTTCACCTGTTGCATAAAAAAGTTCATGTAAAGCTGGTTTTTCAACTGGATAGCCTTGATCTAAATTAAGTGCGATTGTGACATCTTTACATTTTTTTAAAAGTGCTCCAATTAGTTCCTGTTCCTGAGCGTTAAAACTTTGGTAACTTTCGATATAAATCGTTGTTTGACTTAAATCAAGCGTTTCAATTTTTTTTGTTAATGCCGTTAAAATATCTTCTTTTTCAATATAAGAACCAATTAAATTTCTTTCAAAACCACGGTATAATAATAAAATATCTTGTAATTTTAATTTGAAATCAGCTTCTTTAAGACTGTCACCTTGCTTTGCAATAATTTCTGCAACATCAGCTTCATTGATTCTGCCACTACGAAGTTCTAAAAACAACTCCGTCAACTGTTGCACGAATCCTGACTTCCGGACCTCACCACGATAAATAGTTAATTCTTCTTCATGCTCCAAAAGTAATTTACGAATTAACATAGCCAGCCCAGCATTTGTTAATTGTGGTTTAATGAAAAGATCACTATCTTGTAAAAAATACCAAGCCAATCGACTAAAACTAAATACTTGAAGACGCATAGCACCCATTATTTTTTGTTCATTAAAAGGAGGCAAATCAGCTAACCTCTTTAAGACTGAAACTTCCGCTTCAAATTGAATATGATCTGGAACTAAATAAAAAATCATTGCCTGCTTGTTATTTGTGATTGTAGTGGCAATTTCTTCTAGCATTATTGCTCTTTTGTCTGTATTTCCACGTCCTAAGACAAATTGCAAACCCATTTTCCCACAACCTTTCTAAAGTTGACTCATTGCTATTTTAACATAGTTTAGACTTTTCGGGCTTTAATTTTCACTCAATAAAATAAATTAAAGGTCTCTTATTTTGACACCTTTCAGTGATAGAATAAATTTAATCAAACGAAAGGGGAAGATATAAAATGAAAAAAATGTTTTTAACTTCATCATTTAAAGATAGCTTCCATTACCTAGAAGCATTTGCCAAGGAAGAATTACGAGGAAAGACAGTTACTTTTATTGATACAGCAAGTCTAGTAGAAGAAATGACTCATTATGTTGATTCAGCCATTGATGCTTTTAATCAATTAGGAATGCTCATCGAAAGACTAGATATATCTAGACAGAATCGGGAATCTATCGAAAAAACCATTAAAAAAAATCAATATATTTACGTTTCAGGTGGAAATACTTTTTATCTTTTACAAGAATTAAAAAACAAAGCAGTTGATACTATTTTACTTTCAGAAATTAATAAAGGTAAAATATATATTGGAGAATCAGCTGGTTCAGTTATTATGTCTCCAAATATTGCGTATATAGCACTAGCAGATAATTCCGATAAAGCAGATAATTTAAGTGATTATACTGGATTAAATCAACTAACTGGCTACCCTGTACCTCATCTTAACAGTGCTTTTCTAGGCAAGGAAATGAACGAAATAATAAAATGCTATCAAGATAAACTCGAGCTTATTCCCATTACGGATGAACAAGTCATTCTATTTGAAAATGACACTATAACAATTATTTGAAATAAACTTAGTAGAAAACCAAGGGGATAACGCTTTTAGTTATTACTCTTGGTTTTTATCTTGTATCCAAAGCTTTGATCAGTTCAACTAATTTCAATGATGTATTCCAGTTACGAAGGGTCCAATCATTTTGTTTAAATAACTTCTGATAGTCTTTCAACAACTTTGATTCTAATTGCGGACCAGTGATTTGCATACAAACAGCTTTTTTGACTATCCAGCCTGATTCAACATCATTGCTTAAAGTTAATGCCTCTATGTCAACTATTTCTTCTTGTTGATAGGCTAGAATCAGTTGTTGATCATCACGCAATCTGCTTGCAATCGAAAGATTTTTCTCAACTATTTCTTTAAATTCACTACCCGTATAAATCACGATTGGAATTAAAAAACCTGCCAATTGACTTAATTTCAACTGAATCTCTTGAGCCAATGCTACTGTATCCATCTTTTTGCCAACCATAACAACATTCCCGCTACGAATATAGGTTGTAACTTGAGTAAAGTTAAGTGATTCTAGCAGCTTTTTTAAATCTGACATGGCTAAAAGATGATTCTTACCAACATTTATCCCTCTTAATAATACAACATAGCTTTCCATAAATTACCTCCCAAAATTGTAACTAGCAAAAAAGCGCAGACCTACGGAATAAATTCCTGAATAAGTTGCGCTTTTTACCTAACATACTAAAATAAAAAATAGAGAATTCCGAGCATTAAAATCGTTCCTAAAGAATAAATAACCTTAAATTTTGGTACACGTGTTTTATGATGAAATAAGGTCATACCTATTAAACCACCTAATCCACCACCTAAAATACCAAAGGACAATAATGTTTTTTCTGGAATTCGCCACAATCTTTTTTTAGCTCGATACTTGTCTACTCCCATTAAAATAAACAATAAACTATTCACACTAACAAAATAAAGACATGCTATAATTGTATCCGACAATTATCTTTCCACATTCAACTTAGCGATTTCAACAATCACATCTGTTGCTTTTCTCATACTTTCAACGGCTACAAACTCATAACGTCCATGAAAATTTTCTCCACCTGCAAAAATATTTGGTGTTGGTAATCCCATAAATGAAAGCTTAGAACCATCCGTTCCTCCACGAATAGGTTCAATTATAGGTTTAATTCCTAAATTAATCATAGCTTTTTCAGCTAAATCAACAATTGATAAATCTTTCTCAATAATATCTTTCATATTATAGTATTGATCAAATAAAGTTACATTTACTCGCTCTGAACCAGACTCTTCATTGATTTTGTTAGCGATATCTTGTAATTGATTTTTTCTTGCTATAAATTTATCATGATCATGATCTCGAATAATATACGTCATTTGGGCTTCTTCAACTTCTCCACTCATTGAAACTAAGTGAAAGAAACCTTCACGCCCATCTGTTTTTTCTGGAACTTCATCTTGTGGCAATGCAGCATCAATTTTTAAAGCTAATTTCAAAGCATTTACCATCGTATTTTTAGCTGTTCCTGGATGAACATTTTTCCCTTGGATTTTAATTTCAGCTTGGGCAGCATTGAAACTCTCATATTCTAATTCACCAACAGGTCCGCCATCCATTGTATAAGCAAAATCAGCTCCAAAATTAGTAACATCAAATAAATCTGCTCCAATCCCGATTTCTTCATCTGGACCAAAAGCAACTTTTATCGTTCCGTGTTTAATTGTTTTATCTTTTAAGAGTATTTCCATCGCTGTCATAATTTCAGCAATTCCCGCTTTGTCATCTGCGCCAAGTAAGGTCGTGCCGTCGGTTGTAATCAGCGTTTGACCGATATAATTTTTTAAATTAGGAAAATCATTTGGAGCTAAACGAATATTTTCCGTTGCACTCAAAATAATTTCTTCACCATTGTAATTCTCATGGAACTGCGGATTCACGTTTACTGCATTAAAGTCAGCCGTATCCATATGGGCAATAAAGCCGATTGTTGGCACTTCTTTATCACAATTACTTGGCAATGTTGCTGTAACAAAACCATTTTTTTCATTATATGAAACTTGTGACATCCCCAAATCAGCCAACTCTTCTTTTAATGTTTGGGCAAACTCTACTTGACTTTGCGTAGAAGGAACAGTCTTACTTGTTGCATCTGAACGTGTTTCTGTTTTAACATAGCGTAAAAAACGTGGAATTAAATTTTCATACATATTGAATACATCCTTTCAGTTTTCCTAAATTAGTTGTTTAAATAAATGTAAATGGATCGGTATTTAGTGTTGACTGTACAATCTCTATATCCCAATGATTGGTTTGAGACCATTCAGTAAATAAATCTGCTAGTTCCGAAATGCAAATACTTTCAATATGGTGTCCCGGATCAATTACAGTCATGCCTGAAGCCAACATGTCATGGGCAGTATGATAATAGACATCACCTGTGATATATACATCCGCTCCATGTTTTTTGGCATCTAAATAATAATCACCTGCAGATCCACCACAAATAGCTACCCGCTGGATCATTTTTTCCGGTGTTGCTGTCACAACTCGTAAACCTGAAACAGAAAAAATTGTTTTTAACTTCGTTGCAAAATCTAAGACTGTAATTGGTTCTGCTAAATTTCCTACTCGTCCAAAACCATAGCTATCAACAAAATTTTCAATTGTATATAAATCGTAAGCAGGTTCTTCATACGGGTGACTACTAAATAAAGCCCGTTCGACTGATTCTGTTAGACGTTGCGGGAAAATAACTTCAACTTTAGCTTCATTTACTTCCTCTGCTTGATTTAATTCACCAATTGCTGGAAGTGCATTATTAATAGGTGTGAAACGACCAACACCATCTAAAGTATAGCTACACAGCGCATAATTAGGACCGATTTTCCCAGCACCAGCAGCTGTTAAGGCTTCTCTAACTTGCTTTTCATGAGATTTAGGAACATAGGCTGCCATTTTTTTATAGCTTTCTTGCTTAGAAATAGACATAATTTCTGTATTGTCTAATCCAATCGCTTGTCCTAACCAATCATTTAACCCGTTTGTGGCTACATCTAGATTTGTATGCGCTGCATATACGGCTATATCATGTTTTAACAGTTCTGCATACATCTTATTTTGTGGATTGTCGATCACCAGATTTTTAGCACCACGGAAAATTGGCGGATGATGTGCAAAGATTAAATCAACATTTTGTTCAATTGCTTCCGCTACAACTTCTGGTCGGACATCAAGTGTAACTAGAATGCGTTTAATCGTTTTATTTAATGTCCCGATTTGTAAACCAACTGGATCACCATTTTCAGCTAAGGACTTTGGCGCAAATTCTTCGAATTTTTGAATAAATTCATTTCCTAGAATTTTTTTCATTGGATTAACTCCTCAATTTCTGCAATTTTAGTTTTAAATAGAGCTATTTTTTCTTTTTGGTCACTAGTAGCTGCCTCAAGGCTTGCTAAAATAGTATATTCTTTTTCTAGCTGACGTTGCCATTTTTTTATAAATAAGTCAGGATAATTTTCTTTTAATTCCAAACCAAATTTTAATTCGGACTGACTATAGCTTGGCTGTACGATGCTTTTTTCAGCGACAATAATTTCATATAATTTAGCGTCTTCTTCTAATAGCTCTTCTGCAATAATTTGATAATCGTGATCCATTAACCATCTGCGAACATTTTCTTCACCAATATTAGGTTGTAAAATCAAACGTTCTCCACCTGTTAATTTTCCCGCATGGAACCCATCATCTAAAATCGAGGCAATTAACGTACCACCCATTCCACAAATTGTAATCGCTGTAATTTGGTCTGCTAAATCAATAACGGCAAGACCATTTCCTAGACGAACATCAATCATTGCTTGAAAACCTAAACGCTTAACTTGCTCTTTTGCAGTTAAAAAAGGACCTTCAACTACTTCTCCTGCTACTGCAAATTGAATTTTTTTTTGATAAACTAACGCACATGGTAAATAAGCATGGTCCGAACCTATATCAGCTAATTTACTATTATTTGGTACATAATTACTTGCTTTTTCCAAACGTAATGATAACTGCTTTTCATCCATAAACTAACTGTCCACTCCTTTTATGATTCTTATCTATTATACACTAAATGTCAAAAAAATTCCTTACTAATCCAATTCATTTAACAGATAAAACAGACAAAAAAGCTAGCAAGAAATAAAAATCCCTTGCTAGCTTTTTAAGACTACACTGTATGAATTGTCAACGTTTGTCCAATAAATAATAAATTATGCTTCATATCGTTCCAATGTTTAATTTCAAGTGGTGAAACATTGAATTTTTTAGAAATTGTGTAAAGTGAATCACCTTCTGCTACTTGGTATTCTTCTTTAACACTCCCTTGGTTTAAATCTGATGTTGTTTCATCAAATGCCAACGTGCCATTTTGTTTTTGTTGGAAGCCAGTTAAATTAGTATTAGTATCTTCTACTTTTTTTGTATCCGTTGCAGCAGCAGATACATTTTCAACTGGTGCTACCACTGGTGGAGCAACTGGAGCCTTTTTAACAATCAATTCTTGATTCACAAAAATTAAATCGCTAGTTAATTGATTCCATTCCATCAATTCTTGAACACTCACACCAAATGTATTTCCTAAATCCCATAATGTATCGCCACTAACAATAGTATGCATAACATCTTGTTGAACTTCAGTTTCCGAAACCTTCTTCACACCGTCATCATATTGTGTCAAATCATAGGTCTCAATTAATTGATCTAGCTTTTCAGCATACCTAGTATCTGTCGCATATTTTCCAGTTAAAAAAGCTGTTGCATCTTTATAAGATGTTGTGTTTGATTTCCAAGTACCTGAATAAAAACTTGCATTAAATGACGTTCCACCAGTTAACAACTTAGAGTAATCTTCTAATGATTCTTTGTAAGAAGGATATTTTCTAAATTCTCCTGTAATTTGATAATAATTTCCACTACCATCATCTTCTAACGTCAATAATGCTACAGATTGATTTTCGAAAGTTCCTTTGATTCCAAATAAATTATAATTAGGCTCACTAGATAACGAGCTATTTCCCGATCCACTTTCTAGAATTGCTTGGGCAATCATAACAGATGCATATAAATCTTTTTCTGCGCCAATTTCAGCAGCAGATTCAGAAATCTTATCAATAAATTCTTGCGTGCTCTGATTTTTAACAAACATAATTTTTTCTGCTTCTGAATGATTGGCTTCTGGTACTTGAACCTCAGCAATATTTTGTTGTGATACTTCTTCTTTAGAGAAAGGACGAGTCGTTTCTACTTCCACTTTAGGCGTAGGTTTTGTTTCAACTATCGGTGCCACGGGTTTCGTTCCAGGTGTTTCTGGCTTTACTTCCGGTTTTGTTTCAGGCGTCTCTGGTTTTGTCTCAGGTACTTCAACCTCTTCTTTAGGTATCTCTGGCGTTTCCTCAATTGGTGTCTCAGGATCTACCGGTACCGGTGTTGGAGCTATTTCTGTGGCTGTATCACTAGCAGAATTTGAGCTATCAGCAACTGCTTTAATAACGCGTTCACTAGTCGTTGCATTTTCTTCTGCACTAGCTAAAACAGAAAAAGTTGGAATTGCTAAAGATGCCATTATAATAGATGTATTCACAATTCCAGCACTTTTACGAATCATTTTTTTCTGGTTTGTTTTTTTCAGTTCAGCAATTCGTTCATTTCTACTTTTCATCATTTTCATTTCCTCCCATAGTAGTCACATCAATTTGTGAAATTGAGTTTATCTTTGTATCAATATCTTCAAATAGATTTGTCACGTCTAATTTTGTTCCTAAAATAGTTTGTTGCGTTTCTTGCAATTTTTTTTGAAATAAAGCCAATTCAATGGCAGCTTTATTTTTATAACCTACCACTTCTTCATCTGCTGTTTCAACAATTTTGCGAGCGCGCATTTTAGCATCAATTAAAACTTCAGCAATTTCAGCTTTTGAATTTTTTAATTCAAGCTTAATTTGATTCTTTTCTTCAATTAATGTTTCAATTTGAATTTCTTGTAATTTTATCTTTTCCAATAATTCATCTTGAGCAAATCTTGTAGAATCCTCTTTCACTACTTCATTATATCTTGGGGTTGTATCAAGTTGATTTTGTAACACTTGATTTTCAGAAGCTAGGGAATCTACCATCTTTTTATAGTATTCTAACTTTTCTTCAACATCTTGATAATGTGCAGGTAAAGCTTTTTCCTTAAATGACTCTTCTTGAATTTGATTTTTTTCTAGCTCCATAGCTTTATAAGCCTCATAGGAGTGTCTTAATTTTTGACGAATTCTACGATTTTCTTTCTCTAATAGGCTAACTTGCTCGCGCAAATTTTCTGTCATAATAACTGCTACACTCCTTTAATTTTTCAATTTTTTAAAAACAAGTTATGTACATGTTCTTATCTAAATCACTCAATTAATACTTTTTTACTTATGTTATTAATTATAACACAATTTCTTCTATTTAAGCACATAAACTCCTTTCTTTTTTTTCCATATTTGAAGGAAATTTGAACACTTTACTATTTTCAAATTACATCTAGGAGATTTACGCTTCGGTTAAATAAAAAAAGCCCAAATTTTAAATTAGACTTTTTTTTCTAATACTTCCATTCTCTCTTGTAATTCGTTTAATAAGTCAACTTGTATATTTTGAATATTAACTAAATGTTCCCATTGTTCCGTCAACATGTGATCCATTTTTTCATGTAGTAACCTAATTTCAATTTCAGATTTCAGATTCACTTGGTAATCACTATCTGATTGTTGTCTATCTCTTTTTTCCTGACGATTTTGACTCATCATAATAACAGGAGCTTGAATTGCTGCTAAACACGATAAAATTAGATTTAATAAAATAAATGGATATGGATCAAAAGGTTTCGTAAATAATGCAATTGAATTAATAATAATCCATGCAACTAGTACAAATAAAAACAAGAATATAAAGCCCCAACTACCACCAAATTTAGCGATTCCATCAGCTACTTTTTCACCTAAAGTTAGGTTTGTTGTTACATCTTCATTTGTATTTTTTGCTATGGGCATTCCCTCTTTAATACTATCTAACACATTTTTATTCAAAGACTCAATATTTTCAGAGTCAGTTTTAATCATATCTTTGATGTAATGCAAACGATAATCCATCAAATCATCCATACAAATAAAGGCTTCTTCAGAAAAATCTGGATGCTCTGATAAAATTAATTCCCTTAGTTCTTTACTTAGTGTAGTTAAATGAAGTCCGTCAGTTTCACTATAATCTTTATGACATATTATACATTTTTCTTTTTTTTCATTAAAACCACCTCTCTTCCCTATATTCATTTATTGATAACGCGTATCAATTTCCAAAGCATTGTCACTGTTTCCTGAACTAAAAGTAATCTTAACAATTTGAACTGGATTAATATAAATGGCATCTTCTTGATCATTGTAAAAACGGATTAAGCGGCTTCTCAAAAATCCATCACCATTTGATATTTTTGAAAAAAGTTCTTTTTCTGAAATTTTAAGGATTACCTTTTCACCATCACTTAAACTAACCAAGCATTCTGACATCGGATTTTCCCACCTTTTTAAATTGATACTTCATTATAACAAACACGACTATATAAGCAAATTTCACGCAAATTAAAAGACTGGAAAACGAATTCCAGTCCAGTTAAGCTTTATTTAACAACTATTTTATGAACATCTTTACCAGGGATTTGAGGTGGAATTGACATTGTTGAAACAGGTTCGGCTGCTAATGTAACTTCAAGATTAGTCCCAGCTTTAATTTCATCTAAGGAAATTTTTTCATTTGTTTTTCCATCAAAAACATTACTTCCATCTGTTAATAAAACAACTTCTTCTTTGAAAATTGGGGGTGTTTCCTTATTGGAGTCAACCGGTAATAAACTTTTTACCCATACTTGCCCAGTTTCACTATTACTATCTTGTTTGACAACAGCTGTATACACAATTGGCTCTTCTACAGCGGGTGCAGTTGAAGATGTCTCTGCTTCTTTTTCAGAGTCAGAGGTTATTGAACTACTTGATTCTGTTTTTTTATCTGCAGCATTTCCACATCCTACTGCAACTACAACTAAAATAGCGACTACTAAACTAAAAGCTAGTTTCTTTTTTTTCATTGTTAATTCCTCCTAAATATCATCTGTATCACTACTACTAGTATCTTAGAATTTAAAAAGAATTGCAAATATAATCCTCTGTCTTTACTATTTTTTAAGCTTAACGCAAAAAAGAAGAGTAAGAATTTAATCTTACCCTTCTCAAATTTACTTTTATTCCAAAAAGTCCTTTAATTGTTTAGAACGACTTGGATGACGTAATTTACGTAAAGCTTTGGCTTCGATTTGACGAATACGTTCTCTCGTTACACCAAATACTTTACCCACTTCTTCAAGCGTTCTCGTACGTCCATCATCTAATCCAAAACGTAAACGCAGAACATTTTCTTCTCTATCCGTTAAGGTATCAAGAACGTCCTCTAATTGCTCTTTTAATAATTCATAAGCAGCATGCTCTGCTGGGCTAGTTGCATCTTGGTCTTCAATGAAATCACCTAGATGTGAATCGTCTTCTTCACCGATTGGTGTTTCTAACGATACCGGTTCCTGAGCAATTTTCAATATTTCACGAACTTTTTCAGTTGGTAAATCCATTTCAGCTCCGATTTCTTCTGGTGTTGGTTCTCTACCTAAATCTTGGAGTAACTGACGTTGAATACGAATTAACTTGTTAATTGTTTCAACCATGTGCACTGGAATACGGATTGTTCTAGCTTGATCGGCAATTGCACGGGTAATTGCTTGGCGAATCCACCATGTAGCGTAGGTAGAAAATTTAAAGCCTTTTTGATAATCAAATTTTTCAACAGCTTTCATTAATCCCATATTTCCCTCTTGGATTAAATCTAGAAATTGCATGCCACGTCCAACATAACGCTTAGCAATACTTACAACTAAACGCAAGTTTGCTTCTGCTAGACGTTGTTTAGCTTCTTGATCTCCTTGTTCAATCAATAAAGCTAAGGCTACTTCTTCTTGAGCATTTAAAAGTGGAACACGTCCAATTTCCTTTAAATACATTCGAACTGGATCATTAATTTTAACACCCGCTGGAGCAGTTAAATCTTCTTGCTCTTCAGCAGCTTTTTTATCTTTTTCTTTGGCTAAAATTTGACGGTCAGTTGGACCACCATCATCTCCTACAACACTTACGCCACCATCTTCAACTTGCATGATCACATCATCAATTTGATCCGCATCTAATTCATATGGTGTAACAACTAAATTTGTTAATTCATCGTAATGAATTGAACCTTTCAGTTTGTTATCCTTGATTACTTTTTTTATTGCTTGTTCTAATAATGTTACCGTGTTGTTTTTTACTTCTTCTTTTTTAGCCATTAAAAAAGCCTCCTTTAATCAATCCTATAAAATTCATTCATTTATTCTTCAACTGGCGTGACAAGTCAACAATTTCTAACATTAATTGTTGTAAAACCGCTTGATCGCCAATTCGTTGAGCTTCTTTCATTGCCGCTTGTTTATGTTTTAACTGTTCTGATAAACTTGATTTCCGGACAATTACATCCAAATAATCATCTATTTCTTTAGCAGTCATTTCTTCACTTAAAGAAAGCATTTCAATTTCCACTAATAAGTTTTTTAATGGAGGTTCTTTTACAAAATCAATAAATGCATCAATTGATCCATATTCCCCTACAGTATCTTTGAAACTCTCAAACAAAAGATACAAAGTCTGATAGTCGTCATGAATAAAGTGGTAGTCTTCAACTTGACTCTGAACTTGAATCCAGGCCTCTTCAAAGTGAAATAAGCGATTTAGCAAATAACGTTCTGTTTGCTCAATTAAATCAAGCTTCCTTTTTTGAGTATCGACTTGAACGACCATTTCCTCTTCTGGAAAATAAGGTTCTATTTCAGGTTCTGGTCCAAAATTAAATTGATTTTTTACCTCTTTGCGCTGAGCTCGCTTTTCTTTAAAAAGTTGTTGATACTGTTCATTTAAAGAATCTAACGAAATATCAAATTCAGACGATAACTGTTTAAGGTACATCTCTCTTTCAACAGCAGAAGTGATAGTGAGCATATCCGTTAAAATTAAATCTAGATAACTCAACCGCTCATTTTCGTTTTGTAAATTTAACCCTTTTCGATGATAACGCATTTTAAATGCAAATAAAGTATCTCGTCCATGAGCTAATAACTCAACAAATGCACTCGCTCCATATTTTTTTATAAAGTCGTCTGGATCCAAACCTTCCGTGAAGCTAACAACTTCAACATCAAAGGCTGTCTCAGTTGTCAATAAGTCAACACCACGTTTGGTTGCTTCGATTCCAGCATTGTCACCATCATAAGCAATTAAAACTCGATCTGTCACTCGATCTAACATATGAATCTGTTCATTTGTTAAACTCGTCCCCATCGAAGCAACACCATTTTTAACGCCTGCATTCCAAGCTGCAATCACATCCATAAAACCTTCAAATAAAACAACCTCTTTTTCTCTTCGAATTGCTCCACGAGCCATATCAAAGTTAAATAGGACATTTCGTTTATTAAATAAATAGGTTTCAGGACTATTTAAATATTTGGGTCCGGCTTTATCTTCGGTTTCTTGCTGAAAAATTCTTCCTGAAAACGCAATTGTCTTTCCTTGTTGATTACGAATTGGAAACATAATTCGATTATAAAAACGATCAATGAGTTCACCGTTATCTCTTTCAACAAACAATCCAGTCTCGTTTAATACCTCGTCTGTGTATTCTTTGCCTAATAAATATTGGTGGAGCATCGTTCGTTCCCTTGGGGCGAAACCAATTTTAAATGTTTCAATTAATTCCTTGGTTAATCCACGATTTAATAAATAATGATAGGCTTCTTCACCAACTTTAGTATTTAACAAAACGTGTTGAAATAAGTCAGCCGTTTCTTCATGTGCTTGAATTAGCTTCTCCCGTTTAGAGTCACTCTCTTGGTTTTGATGAGATCTATTGTTTAATAATGTATCATCCAGTTTTATTTGACTCATTTCGGCTGTTTTAAAAACAGCTTCTGGAAAACTTAAGCCATCCACTTCCATTAAAAACGTAAATACATTTCCACCTTTTCCGCAACTAAAACAATGAAAAATTTGTTTATCTTCCGCTACTGAAAATGACGGCGTTCGTTCTTCATGAAACGGGCAGAATCCAAAAAGATTTTTCCCACTTTTTTTCAATTGAACGTATTGGCTAACCACATCAACAATATTTGTTTCCTGTCTAATTCGATTGACTGTTTCCTCCGGTATCATCATAGCCACATACATCACCTCTTTGGACGATCAAGAAAAATTAGTTAGTCATAATTAGTTAAAGATCCACATAAAACTGACTGAGGATCTTAATTAAAACTATTTGGTGACATAACTATACATTTTGCAGTATAACATATAATCCCCATTCTAACAATAAAAAAAGCTTATTTTACAGCGTGGAAATTGTAGGATTTTAACAAGTTTATTATTAAAAAAGTCATGAAATCAGCATTAAGCTTTATTCACGACTTTTTGTTCAGTTAATCTTTAAATTGTGCGTCATATAATCGTTTATAAGCGCCATTTCGAGCCATTAAATCATCATGGGTTCCTTCTTCTGCAATTCCCTCTTCATTTACGACCACAATTCGATTCGCGTGCTTAATCGTCGCTAAGCGATGCGCAATAATTAAAGTTGTTCTTCCTTCAGATAGTGAATTTAAAGATTCTTGAATGACTTGTTCAGTTTCAGTATCCAACGCAGAAGTCGCTTCATCTAAAATTAAGATTGGAGGATTTTTCAAGAACATTCGAGCAATAGCTAAACGTTGCTTTTGGCCTCCAGATAACTTCACTCCACGTTCTCCAATAATCGTTTCTAACCCATCTGGCATTTCTGCTACGACTTGTTCTAAATGTGCCAATCTAATCGCATGATTAATTTCGTCTTCCGTAGCGTCAAGTTTCCCGTAAGCCACATTTTCCTTAATTGAACCTGGGAATAAAAAGACATCTTGCTGTACAACACCAATTTGACTTCGAAGACTACTCATTGTCAATGCGTCAATAGTATACCCATCCACTAAAACAGCACCTTCATTCACTTCATAAAAGCGCGGTAATAAATTACAAATAGTTGTTTTTCCAGCGCCGCTTGGTCCAACAAAAGCAACTGTCTCGCCTTCTTTAATTGACAGATTTATTTTATCTAAAACCTTCTTAGAATCATCATACCAAAAAGAAACATCTTTATATTCAATATCTCCAGTTAAAACAATATCGTCACGAGCATTGGGTACATCTTGAATCACAGGTTCTTTATCAATTTCTTCAGTAAAGCGTTTAAAACCAGCAATTCCTTTTGGATAACTTTCAATCATATTATTTACCTTTTCAATTGGTCGGACAAAAACATTAGTTAACAAAATAAACCCAACAAACTGACCATAGGTGATCTCGTTAGTAATCGTATAGTATGCTCCAAAAAATAAGGCAAATAAGTTAATTAGGCGCATCAATAAATAATTATAAGCTGCGCTAATTCCCATCATTTTATAAAATAAAACTTTTGATTTTCTGTACGCTTGGTTTAACCCTTCAAAACGTTCTTGTTCATGAGCCTCATTTGAAAAGGCTTGGACAACTCTCACACCACTAACAGAAGCTTCAACACCTGCATTAAACTCACCTAAGTCACGATAAATTTGGGTATTCACTTTTGTCATTCGCTTATTAAAAAAGACAAGTGCCAATGTAATGAAAGGTATCATAATAAAGGTAGCTAACGCTAATTTAACATGGATAGAAAGCATTAAAGCAAATGAACCAACTAAAGACATAATGGTAATGAATACATCTTCAGGTCCATGATGCGCTACTTCTGATATCTCGAATAAGTCTGTTGTTAAACGACTCATTAGCTTACCCGTTTTTTGATTATCATAATAGCTGAAAGGCTGTGATTGCAAATGAGCATAAAGTTCTCTCCGCATATCCGTTTCGATATTAACTCCTAGCATATGACCGAAATAAACAACAACATACTGCAAAGCTGTATTTACAACGTAAAAAAATAATAATGATAATGCAGCGGTAACGATTAATGACCAATTTCCAGTGGGAAGAAGCTTATCAATGACTTGGTTAACCACGATTGGAAAAGCCAACTCTAAAATAGCAGCAACAATTGCACAAGAAAAATCTAAAATAAATAACTTACGATAAGGCCGATAATAACTAAAAAATCTTTTTAACATCTTTTCCTCCCCCAAATAAAAAGCTCGTTGAGTCGCTTAGCTCCGGCAGAAAAATAGGGAATTCCAAGAAAAGTGTCTCTTTACTTTTTTTGGAGTTCATCTTTTTTCCTAGGAGATGACTCATAAGAACTAGCCTTAATAAAAAGTAACCTCTCAGAAACAACTTTCTAAGAGATTACTGCTAATTTTTATTTTTACTTATTTGACGATCAATTGGTCAATACTTGCAAAAGATAATGCCAAGTTACCCAATTGAACTAATAAAGCTAAACGATTATTACGAATTTTTTCATCATCTGTCATAACCATATTGTCTTCAAAGAAAGCTTCAACTTTAGGCCCTAATGTTTCTAGAGCTAAATAATTCAATTCCATATTCTCCCCTGAGAAGGCTTCTTTCGCTACAAGAATAGCTTCAAAAAGAGCTTTTTCTGATTCAGTTTCAAACAACTCTGGTTTGACCTCTAATTGGCTTTCTGAAAGAAGCTCTTGTCCTTTTTTAGCTAAGTTCATAACGCGCGTTAAAGCTTCAATTGTAGGCTTAAAGGTTGCTTCTTGAATATGTTTTTCTAAAACTAAGGCTGTCTCAGCCATTTTGATTAAATCTTCTTGTTCAGATTTTAAAACAGCATCGATAATATCATAACGGATTTTTTGACTAAGCAAATGTTGACGTACTCTAGCTTTGATAAAATCAATAACTTCTGGAGTACTCGATTCTAACTGATCACTTAATTTACCTTGATGTTGGATTGCTGCACTTATCATCTCTCCACGCAATGTTTCAATAGGGAAGTACCAACCTTTGTTTTCAACGATTCGAACGACACCATATGCTTGACGACGTAAAGCATATGGATCATTAGAACCTGTTGGAATCATTCCAACTGCAAAAAAGCTCATAACACTATCTAATTTATCGGCAATTGCTAATACAGCCCCAACATTAGTAACTGGTAAGACCCCATCACTGCTTGTTGGTAAATAATGCTCTCTGATTGCAGTCGCCACAGAAGGGTTTTCACCTTGCATCAATGCGTATTTTTCACCCATAATCCCTTGTAACTCAGGAAATTCGCCTACCATGTTTGTCACTAAATCAAATTTATAAATTTCGCTTGCTCTTTGTAAATCACTTAATTCTTCATTTGTCAGACCAACCACTTTTCCGATTGTCTCAGCAAAATAAGAAACACGTTGCATTTTTTCATAAATACTTCCAATTTTCTCATGGAATGTAACCAATTTTAAACGTTCAACTGCATCTGCGATTTTAATTTGTTGATCTTCTTGGTAGAAAAATTCACCATCTTCTAAACGTGCAGTTAGCACTTTTTCATTTCCTTTAATGACGTTTTCAATATGAATTGCATTTCCATTTCGGACAGAAATAAAATAAGGAGCAAGTGCACCCTTTTCATCACGAACTTCAAAATAGCGTTGGTGTTCTTTCATAGACGTAACCAATACTTCTTCTGGAATACTTAAATATTTTTCTTCAAAACTACCTGCAAAGGCTGTTGGATATTCAACTAAATTAGTCACTTCTTCTAGTAAATCCGCGTCTAATTCAACCTGCCATTGTTTTTCAGAAGCAATTTTTTGAATTTGATCAACAATCATTGCTTTACGTTTTTGGCTATCTGAAATAACAAATTCTTTTTCCAATTTACTTTCATAATCACTAGCACCTGCAAAACTTGTATCTTCTCCAAGAAAACGATGCCCACGACTTGTATTGCTCGTTTCAATATCTAAAATTTTAAAGGGGATGATTGTTTCATCAAGCATAGCTGTAATCCAATGAATCGGTCTGATATATTTGAATGAATGGTTTCCCCAACTCATGCTGACTGGAAAAGTCATTCCAGTGATGACTTGATCTAATTTTGTTAAAATATCCATTGCTGGTTTTCCAGCGGTAAACTTATCAATGTGAACATACTCCACACCTTTAATTTCTTTAAACGTGATATCCTCAACCGTTGCTCCTTGACCACGAACAAAACCTTGTGCCGCTTTGCTCCAATTTCCTTCAGCATCAAGAGCAATTTTTTTGGCTGGTCCTTTGACAATTTCAGCTGTATCTTCTTGTTTATCTGCTACTGATTTAACAATGACTGCTAGTCTTCTTGGTGTTGAAAAAGGCACTATCTCTCCAAAAGTTAATTTATTTTCGGTTAAAAAGTCGGAAACACGTTTAACCAATTGTTGGCTACTTGGTGTGACATATTTAGCCGGAATTTCTTCTAACCCGATTTCTAATAATAAGTCTTTCGCCATCTTAATTTTCCTCCTTTACTAACACATCATTATTTTTTTGTAGTAATGGGAAGCCTAATTTCTCACGCTCAGCTACAAAAGCTTTGGCTAATGCTCGTGCCATATTTCTAATTCTAGCTAAATATCCAGCTCGCTCTGTTACTGATACCGCTCCACGAGCGTCTAACAAGTTAAACGTATGACTACATTTCAACACATAATCATAGGCAGGATGCACTAAGCCATGTTCAATTTGAACTTGTGCTTCCTTCTCATAAGCATCAAATAAAGTTAGTAATAACTCTTGATTGCTTGTTTCAAATGCATATTTAGAATGTTCATATTCTGGTTCAAAGAAAATTTCTCCATAACGAACACCATTTGTCCACTCTAAATCATAAACACTATCAACTTCTTGCATATAAGAAGCTAAACGCTCAATACCGTATGTGATTTCACTTGTGACAGGTTTACATTCTAGACCACCAACTTGTTGAAAATAGGTGAACTGAGTAATTTCCATTCCATCTAACCAAACTTCCCAACCTAAACCAGCACACCCCATTGAAGGATTTTCCCAGTTATCCTCAACAAAACGAATATCGTGCTCTAATGGATTAATTCCTAATAATTTCAAACTTTCCAAATAAAGCTCTTGAATATTATCTGGTGAGGGCTTCATTACAACTTGGAATTGATGGTGTTGGTATAAGCGATTTGGATTTTCTCCATAACGTCCATCAGCTGGTCTTCTAGATGGCTCCACATAGGCTGCGTTCCAAGGCTCTGGACCAATTGCTCTTAAGAAAGTATATGGGCTCATTGTTCCGGCCCCTTTTTCTGTATCATAAGATTGCATTAACATACAACCTTGATTTGACCAAAAATTTTGTAATGTTAAAATCATCTCTTGAATCGTTAATTTTTTACTCATTTTTATCGCTCCCTTTTTTTAATGTATTCTCACTTACAGTCTTATTTTCTAGCTTTTTTATTCCTCCTAGATTCATTTAAAATACAACAAAAAATCCCTATACTAACAAGAGATTCCTGTCAGTATAGGGACGATATTATCGCGGTTCCACCCTAATTCTAGTTAAAAAAACTAGCATCTTCATTGAATAAGCTCCAGAACGCCTTCAAAATTCCTTTTACATTTGGCTTCCACTATCCCAAACTCGCTATACTAAAATTAGAATTCTTACTACTTTCCTTCATCACTTCATTAGTATTTACTTGTTACTATAATAGCGTTAATCTAAGTCCTTTGTCAACTCATTTTAACATTTCCTTACTCTCTAGCAAAAATAGCTTGTTCCTCTGGAGATGCATCTGTCATTTTTAATTGTTTCTCAAAATCCGCTTGGACCACTAGACGCTCAACCCCAGCATCCGTGCTACATGTGTATAAGGTTAGTAACGTCTGTCCAATCACATCATCTAAAATATCCACACGTTCAGGTTCAACAACATAACTTTCTCTCGCAGTATAAATATAGATGTTTTGATTATCAGAAAGATAAATCTTCATACCTGGAGTCACCTGAAATAAGGGACCAAATAAAGAAGTGTCATTCCCTGGAACTTTATGCGCAGCCATTGGATAATTACCTTTCCCCATTTGTTGCCCTATTTTGTTAGTAGCTGCTCCACGATAGAGATTTTGTTCTCCAACACCTTTAACGATGGGTAAATTTAAATTTACATCTGGAATCGCTATACTCCCTAGATAAGTCTCGATATCTGAATCATCTAAATAGGTTTCAATCGGTTGGTAAGGTTGCTCTTTAAAAGCACTGCGCTCTTGTTTTTCATCTTCACTCTTCGCAGGATTGACTTTTTTTATTTTTTCCATAGTTATTTGCGTGTTTTGCTCAATTTTACGAGCCAAGTAAGTTCCATAAATGCTATTGGCTGAAAGTCCACCAATCCCAATAATTAATAGAACCACTGCTAAAATGCGCCATTTCTTTTGATTTGTTCTTTCTTTTGGACTTATTGATTGGTTCAATGAAAAAGCTTCTTCAATTTTCCCTTCTAATCTTAGTGCTAATTTTTGTCCCTCCAAATCAAAGCTATCCTGAGTTGGAAAAATAAAATGAGTACTAGCCCATTTATATTTTATTTTTAAAGGTTCTTTTGTATAATCTACTTTAATTCTATTTATATCTGACAAGTATGAAAAAATAGTTGCTTTTTCTGATGTTACTTTTGTCCCACTCTCTTTTGATTGATTGACCTCTATATTTTCTTGATTTAATTTATCTTTAGCCATGTTTTCCACCCTTGTATTCATTTAGAAACTAAGTATTATACGCAACAATGTACCTATGTATCCATCATAAATGCTCCCAAGCACGAACATTATAAAATAAGTCGTGCTTGGTTTTTATTTATGATGAAGTTATAATTTTTAGTGTTTATTTATTATTTTTTACGACGGCTTTTAAAGATAGCACCAATTGAACCACCCACTGCTGTCAAACCACCCACTGCTGGTAGCATACCTAATCCAGCATTAGTTTGTGCTAATTTAGTTGGTTTGTTTGCTTTAGCAACTGGAGCACTAACTGTAGGTGCGACTGTGTTACCTGTATTAGCTGCAACAGAACCAGTACCAACATCTGTTCCACCAGTACTAGTTGTAAAAGCAAAATTAATCGTATATTGATCTAATTGTTTGAAAATATCTTCATAGGTTACATCTAAAACGTAGCCAATTGTTGTATTAGAAGAGAAATTAAATTCTTTAACAACTGGCTGTCCTTCTGTAAGTAAATCAACTACATTTAATGTATAGTTGGTTCCACCTGTATTCCAAACATCAAAACGCAATGTGCCATCTTTAGCAGTATACGACGCTTTATTGTCTACATTGTTTTTAGCTGAATCAATAGTTAAAGTTGTTTCCTCTTTATATGTTTGGAATATTTCATTAACAACTGCAACTGGAACTGTAAAACTTGCAGTTTGTAATTCTGTTGTTGTTGCTTTTGTTGATTTTCCAGCTGATGCTTCGCGAGTTTCGTTAACTGTATACTGAACTGGATAGATACCCAGCTTAGTTGTATCTAGAGAACTAACATCAGCAGTAATTGTTCCAAGAAAAGCTTCCCCATCAGCATTTACAAAAGTGATTTTATCTAATGGATTAAATGTTGAACCTAAATTAATTAGTGGAAAATTATTTTCAGAAAATTCAGCTCCACCAAACAATAATGTGAAGTCACCGATATATTGGCCCACTTCTTTCTCTTCTTCAGTCAACGTCACTGTAAACGGAAAGGCATCTTCCCCATTTGTGATCGTGAATGTAAATTCAGTTCCAATAGTACCGCTTCCATTTGCTACAGCAGAATTTGGATCAGTATTTTCAAATGCAGCCCAGAAAAAACCAGTTTCTGATGTGTGTTTAAATCCAATTGAATAAGTATCATCTAACGCTATTGTTTGATCATAGTAAGCCGAATACTCATTTCCTGAATCTTTTTCTTTACTTGCAGTAATTGTTGCTGCATTTGCTGCAATTGGAGATAAAATAGCGGTTACACCTACTCCTAAAACTAAACTACTAACTACAATACCTTTAACTAAATTATTTTTAAAACTATTCTTCATTTTCTTCCTCCTAGAATCCTTTTTTCTTATAGTATCTTATGGATACATTTATAATGTTATCAATGTGCACTTTAAATTTCAATTGTATTTTTTAAATAAAAACCTCGACTTTGTTAATGTGAACAACATGTGAATTTTTATTTTTATTAAATAACGGTAATTTTAAAAACTAGAAATATAAAATAAATATCTATGTAAGCTTATTCAGGAAAAAAGCTAATATAATATAACAATTATGTATATTTTGTTTTTCTGATAAATTAGCAAGTTAATTATTTCTTTTTTAGAAAAAAGAAATTGCTAAAAAAAAAGAAACCAACATTATTCTATTGGTTTCTTTTTCGGTAAAAGCATGTCACCCCAAGTATGCATTTGATCAATAAAGCTTTTACTTTTTAATTTAATTCCAACCGATTCGTCATAAATCATATCTAGTAACCGTCGCAACTCCGTCTTTGTTTCCTCTTTTACCTTAATTTCACCTAGTTGCTCTAAATCAATTCTTGAAAAAATGCGTAAAAAATGAATAGCTCTTGGCGTAGCATGGTAACGATGTACATCTAAATGCCAATCTTTTTGACAGAGTAACCCACCATAGCTAGAAGAGTAATCAAAAATTCCTTCCGTTGTACCGCAAGCAACACAACCTCTAAGTTCAGGAGCAACACCAAAATAAGGTAAAAGTTGAACTTCAAAAATATTCAGCATGATTTCAGGATCATAACCTTCGTCGATATCTGTTAAGGTCATTTCAATTTTATGAAACAGAGTTGGATCGACAATACCATCTTCCAATGCTGCATCAGCTAATCCTAAGACATACGTTGCATATGCATTTAAAAAGATATCTTTTTGCATAGAAGAATAATGATGAACTTCTTTTGCATCTCTTAAAAAACAAAGCCCTGACTCACGAATATCGGCAATATATTGAGCTTTTGTAAAAGGTAAAATAGCAGATTTTAATTTGCTATTTGGTTTTCTTGTTCCTTTCACGAAAAACATTCGTTTTCCAAAACGATTGGTAAATATTTTAACCAACCGATCATTTTCACGATGATTTCGGACAGATAAAATGATTCCATCCACTTCTTCTAATTGAGACATCCTATCGCTCCCTCCTACAACTAGTATTTAAAATCAAGAAAAGCCGAGAAATTAATCTCAGCTCTTCTAAAATCTGGTTTAATAGTTATCTTTACGGTAACCATAATCGGTTAAATAGTTTTGTTTATCGCGCCAATCTTTTTGAACTTTAACCCACAATTCTAAATAAATCTTATCTCCTAGCATTACTTCAATATCTCGACGAGCTTTAATTCCGATGTCTTTCAACATTTTCCCGCCCTTACCAATAATAATCCCTTTTTGCGAAGAGCGTTCCACGATAATCGTCGCTTGAACTTGAACTTTATCATTTTCATTGCGTTTCATACCTTCTACTACTACTGCAACTGAATGAGGGATTTCCTCACGAGTCAACTCTAAAACCTTCTCACGAATTAACTCAGAGACAATAAAGTACTCAGGATGATCTGTTACTTGGTCTTCTGGGTAAAATTGTGGTCCAGCAGGAAGATAACGTAACAACTCATTCAATAGTGTTTCAACATTATTCCCTTCTGTAGCAGAAATCGGCACAATTTGTTCAAAAGGTAATAATTCCCGATAATTATCAATAATTTCCAATAATTTTTCAGGGTGTACTTTGTCAATTTTATTAATAACTAAGAAAATTGGTGTCTTATTTCCTTGCAATTTTTCAATAATAAAATTATCACCAGGGCCACGTTTTTCTTCTGCATTTACCATTAAGATAATAACATCTACTTCTCTTAAAGTACTTAAAGCTGAATCCACCATAAAATCACCTAAGCGATGTTTTGGTTTATGAATACCTGGAGTATCAATAAAGATCATCTGTGCTTCTGGTGTTGTATAAATCCCTTGAATTTTATTTCTAGTCGTTTGTGCTTTGTCACTCATAATTGCAATTTTTTGCCCTACTACGCGGTTTAGTAAAGTTGATTTTCCAACGTTAGGACGGCCAATAATGGCAACAAAACCTGATTTGTGTTCGCTCATGTAATTAAATCCTCCGGTGTAAAAGCGCCAGGTAAAAGACTTGCAATCGTCGTTTCCATTTGGTCACCCTTTTTATTTGTTAATAAGATCGGCATAGTAGACGGACAAAATTCAGCTATTACTTGTCGACAAGCTCCGCATGGTGCAATAGGACCATCTGTATCGCCTGTAATCACTAAGTAACTAAACTCTCTTTCGCCCTCTGAAATCGCCTTAAAAATAGCTGTACGTTCAGCACAATTTGATAAACCATAGGAAGCATTCTCAATATTACATCCTGAATAAATCTTACCATCTGTTGTTACTAAAGCAGCACCCACAGGAAAATGCGAGTATGGAACATAAGCTTTAGTTAACATTTCGTTGGCTTTTTGAATCCAAAGTTGTTTTTGGACGTCTTGCTTTGTCATAACTAGTTACCCCTTTAAAAGAATAGTTGAATTAATTTGGGAATAAAAATAATAGCTCCAACAACAACAGAAAAACTCGCTGTCACTAAAACGGCTGCCGCTGCCATATCTTTAGCTTTTTTTGCTAAAGGATGAAACTCTTTATTCGTGGCTAAATCAACAACATTTTCTATCACAGTATTCCATATTTCCATCACAATTACAAGAAAAATAGTCAACAGCATCCATAACCATTCATTTTTACTAATATTCAAATACCAGCTTAAGAGCAAAACAAGAGCACCAAGTAAAAGATGAATTTTCATGTTTAATTCTTCTTTATAGACCGTTACAACCCCATCACAGGCATGCTTAAATGACTCCAAAAAATTTTTATTTTTTTCACATCGTTCATCAAATTCTTTTTTGTCTTGAGCTTCTCTTTCATCGTTCCAGTCCATAGGCATCCAATATCTCTTTCTGCAAGTCAAACATCACTTTTTCTTCCGCTTCTTCCATATGGTCATACCCATTTAAATGAAGGAAACCATGAAGGGCTAGGAAACCAAGTTCGCGGTCAAAACTATGTCCATAGTCAGATGCTTGCTCTGCTGTTTTATCAACCGAAATAATAATATCGCCAATGTTTCTAGGCATTTTTTCATCTAATAAATCAAAATTGATTGCAACCTCATCAGGAACTTCATCCTCCATTGCAAAGCTAATTACATCAGTCGGTTGGTCTTTTCCTCGATAGTCCCGATTGATGACTTGTATTGCAGCATTATCAACAAAAGTTACAGACATTTCTGTATCTTCTGGCAAATTTATATGTGATCCCGCAAATTCTAAGAGAGTTTTCACCATTTTCGTTTGTTCTTCTGTAATTTTTCCTGTTTCGTCAAATAAATCTAATTCCATTTTCGGCCTTCCTTTCACCCTATTTTTCAGTCGCTTTATCTTTTTTTAAGCTAGGGTATTCTATTCTTGAGTGAAATGTTCCATTTAGACCTTCACAAATTGATTTTTCAATAATTTTGAGCTCTTTTAAGGTAATTTCACATTCGTCAAACTGTCCGTCAATAATTCGGCCATTAATTAAATTGTGAATAAAATCAGCAATTTTTTCTTTGGTTGGATTTGACATTGCTCGAACTGCAGCTTCAGCGCTATCGGCAATATTAATAACTGCTGCTTCTTTAGTTTGTGGCTTTGGTCCTGGATAGCGGAAATCAGACTCTTTAACCGTATCATCGTGCTCTTTAGCTTTCACATAAAAAAACTTCATTAACGTTGTTCCATGGTGCTGTGCACATATATCAATAATACTCTGAGGCATCTTAGCCTCCTCTAACATTTTAACACCTTCAGTTACATGATTAAAGATAATTTCTTTACTCTCTTCCGGAGTTAACATATTATGCGGATTATCCATGCCTACAGGAAGATTTTCAACGAAAAAGAACGGATGCCTAATCTTACCTACATCATGGTAATAACTAGCTACCCTAGCAAACATAGAATTTCCACCAATTGCTCCAACTGCATTGGCACTAAGGTTCGCTACCATTAGACTGTGATGGTAGGTGCCTGGAGCTCTTGTTAAAAGCTCTTTTAACAATTCTTGGTTTGGATTAGCTAATTCATTCATCGTCATAACCGCATTGTCTTCAAATAAAACTTCAATATAAGGATTTAATAATAAAGCCATTAAATAAGATAGTAACCCACTCAACGACCCATAAACAATAATCATTATTCCTTCTTGAGACGCAATTTGAATATTTAAATAGAAGATAAACGCGAATAAAAAGAGTATATTGAAAATAGTTAACCAAATAAAACTAATATACATTTTTCTACGCACTCGGTTCCGACTTAACATCGTTCCCATCGCTCCACTTAGTAAGTAAAATAATGTAATAATAATGCTAAAACTCGTTCCAGTATCTGAAATATAAATAAAGATAGAAAAAGCGGCAAGAAAAGCATTCGCAATTATACCGAAACGCCTAGATAAAAAGATCGTTAGCAACAACGGAACTAATGCCGCCGGATAAAACATTGCTAAGAAATCAGCTCCAACATCTTGAATTAATTGCAGGCCTTTCATTACTCCAATCCCCATGATCATCATAAAGGCATATAAAGTTAAATTTTTTCCACGTTGGACCATTTTTTCGCGTTGCGTCAACTCTAAGAAATACAATACCAACGCTTGAGCTATCAGCATAATCACTAAACCGTACATTGGTTGGTAAGAAGTTTTCTTATCTAATAGCCCTAATAATTTTAATTGATGCATCACATTAGAATCAACTATATGACCTTCTTGTACAATCACTTGTCCTTGTAAAATCAATGCTGGTTGAACTCTTTCAACGGCTTCCGCTTTCGCTAGTTCTGTAGCTTTTTTATCATAGATATCATTTTCGACAATACTATTTTCAATTAATAGTACACTAACTCGTTGATTGTTTCCTGTTAAATTTGTATAATCTAATTGATCTTTAGCTTTTTGTTTAACGTCAGCTAAAGCCTCAGCACGAATAGGATTTTCCATTGCCTCTTTAACTAATTTCAAGACATTTTCTTTAATCGTTTTTAATGTAGAACTTTCTGTATCTACTAAATGAACCAAAGCCCAATCTGGCAAAGCAGTAATGAATTCCTCAGCTTGATCATTTGTGTTTTTCATTTTTTCATGAATCAAACTTATTTTTTCTTTGGAGCTAGCCTCAGATGTTTCTGCAGTTGCATTAGGTGCCTCTGCTTTTTTTCTTTCAGCTAATTGACTTTTCACCTCATCAATTGTTGCAAATAAAAAGTTAATATTTGAAATTTTCGTCGTTGCGATCGTTGAGTTAAAACGATATACCGGCGTGACATTTTCTTTTGCTAAATTTTGAGATTCTAATGTTTTCTCTCTGTCTTCGACCGTTGCATTTGCTCGAACCGTTTCCTCTGCAACCTGGTAAAGTTTTACATCTAGTGATCGGGGTTGCACACTATGAAACATAATTAAGAAAAGAACAACAGAAAATAGGATTAGTAATGTAGGTATATAATATTTTCCCATCTTCTTTTGTATTCGTTCTATCGCTCGTTTCATTCCTTCACTTCCTATTCTGGTTCATTAAATTGTTGTTTCGTCTCTTGGTCATAGGCTTCTATAATGCTGGCAACAACTGGGTGACGAACAACATCATTGGAGTCAAACGTAACAAAGCCAATTCCTTTAATCCCTTGGAGCGTCCGTTCTGCATGAACTAATCCACTGGATGCGCCTCTGGGCAAATCAATTTGCGTTTTATCACCATTGACAATCATTTTAGAACCAAAACCTAAACGAGTTAAAAACATCTTCATTTGAGCGGCTGTTGCATTTTGGGCCTCATCTAGAATAACAAAAGCATCTTCTAGCGTTCGACCACGCATATAAGCCAACGGTGCAATTTCAATTACACCACGATCCATTAAACGACTTGTATGCTCGGAACCAAAGACACTGTTTAAGGCATCATAAATGGGACGTAAATAGGGATCTACTTTTTCTTTCAAATCACCTGGTAAAAATCCTAGTTTTTCTCCGGCTTCAACTGCCGGTCTAGTTAGAATTAATTTTTTGACTTCGCCTTTTTTTAAGGCATCGACTGCCATAACAACAGCTAAATAAGTTTTTCCAGTTCCTGCTGGACCAATTCCAAAAGTAATATCGTTCTTTTTTACAGCTGCTACATATTGTCTTTGCCCAAAATTTTTAACTCGAATGGGTTTCCCTTCACGATCTTTCCCAATCTCTTCATCATACATAGAGCTAAAATAATCAAGAGTACCACGATCCGCCATTTTAAGAGCACCTATAATATCAGGCGTACCAATTGAAATCCCTTTTTTTAATAGTTCTTGTAATTGTCTTAAAATAGAAACTGTTGTATCTACGTTTTTTTCTTGACCACTAACATCTATCTTTTCGCCTCGGCTATTAATTGTTACATTTAATGATTCTTCTAGTAAAGTTAAGTTTTTATCATGATTTCCAAATAATGCAACAGCAATATCGCCATTATTTATCTGGAGTTCTTTCGTTACTTCATCTGATTTGGTCAAACTAGTGACCCTCCTTTTCCAGTTACGATTCTGAATGGTTTCACTTAAAATGATAGCATATTTTAGCCTTAAAAAGAAGTATTGACTTTCGCTAGAGAAAGAAACATCCTTCTACAGTTAAAACAGAATAATAAAAATAGTTAAATCAAGTTTATAGAAAACCCAATTTAACTATTTTAATAGTAGTTTTTAGTAATTACTTATTTTTGATTTCTTTTTAAATAGAGATTAATTAAAAGCGATGTTGTGCTTAATACCCCTATCCCAAGACCCCATCCGTTTAATTTTTGATTGAGAACTAATTGACCGACTGGGACCGTCAACAATAGACCGTTTACTAAAGTATTCACCTTAAAGACTTTCCTCATTATAACAGGGTCTAACGCTTTATCTGTTAAATTTTCCGTTGTATCAACTAAATTCCTTGTAATTTCAAAACTTTTTTTTGTCGTATTTCTAATAAATTTTTCCATTTTAATAGCCTCCCTCGTATTCTTCCTCAAATAATTTGTTTCACTTATTAAAACATATACCTTTTGAACTAAATTGTCAACTACTAATAATATGTAAAAAAAGAAGAAAAGTAACGGTTACTTTTCCTCTTTTTTAGATTCTTGCGGTTTAATGATACCAGATAACTCGATAAATAATTGGTTAATTTTAATTAGTGTTGTATTCATTTCTTCTAGCTGATTTAAATCAAAATCAGCAAACAGTTTTTCAACAATTTCTGTTGCTTTTTTTGTATTTTCAATTAGTACTACACGCCTATCTTTCTTAGAACGAGTACGAAAAAGATACCCTTTTTCTTCTAATTTATCGCACATCGCGGTAGCTGCTCCCGGTGTCATAGCAAACATTTTTGAAATATCCGTAATTTTAACGTCTGATTTGATTGAAAGTGTGACTAGGACAATCATTTGACTTTCAGATAAATCCGAAGCGCTTGACGAAGTAAAAATGGTATTAAAGTCAGTGGTATTCTTTTGTATCTCACTTAACGTACTTAACACATGATTAATGAGTTCTTCTTTCATTTAATTCCTCCTCATTTAGTTGACTTATTAAAACATATACTGCTTAACAACTAAAGTCAAGGAACGAAAGCATAACAAAAAAGAGTCTAGTAGAATTTCTTCTACCACACTCTTTAAAGTTTTAGTTTAATAACTCTTTGACAATCCGATTAACTTCATTGCCATCTGCTTTACCTTTTGTTTCAGGCATCACAGCACCCATTACTTGGCCAAAGTCCTTCATAGAAGAAGCTCCAACTTTAGCAATTGCGGCACTAACAATTGTTTTAATCTCATCCTCAGAAAGTTGTTTAGGCATATATTTTTCAACAATTTCAATCTCAGCTTGAGTTTTATCAACTAAATCTTGACGATTAGCTTTTTTAAACTCTGCAACTGAATCACGACGTTGTTTCATTTCACGCGCAAGAATAGTTAATTCTTGATCTGCATTCAATTCTTCACCTAATTTAATTTGTTCATTTTGTAATGAAGCCTTAAGCATTCGAACTACAGACAAAGTTTCTTTGTCTTTTGCACGCATTGCTGTTTTCATATCTTCATTCAAAGTTGTTAGAAGTGACATTGGTGTCCCCCCTCAGTATTAGTGAAACTGTTGTTAGAATTTACGCTTTCTAGCAGCTTCAGATTTTTTCTTACGCTTCACACTTGGTTTTTCATAGAATTCGCGTTTGCGAGCTTCTTGTAAAGTACCTGTTTTAGAAACGGTACGTTTGAAGCGACGAAGAGCATCATCAAGAGATTCGTTTTTACGAACGACTGTTTTTGACATATTAAATTCCCTCCCTCCGAGCTTATAAAAGTAACCGTTTTTCATTATGCAACCAACTTAAGTTTGTCATAAATAATAACTGTCCTTCTACATTATAGCGAATGAATAAAATTACGTCAATAAAACATTTGAAATTCTTACGAAAAACTTCAAATTTTTTATTTATTTGTTGGTATATAAGCTTAGTGAGAGCTATTTATTTTAAGGACTCTCATTTTGCCTTAACATTTAATTAAAAATGTCATCCATTTTTTTGTTTATCTCTTAAAATAAGTGTATAAATCAAAAAAAGTATTTTAGAATCCCAACTAGAAAATCCTAAAATACTTCCTATTAAACGGCTACACATTTTTCACATTTTCCAAATATTTCAAATCGATGGCTTTCAATTTCACAACCTGTTAATTGATCTTCAAAAAAATTCATTGGACACATGTTAATTTCTCTCGTATTTCCACATATTGTACAGATAAAATGATGATGATGTCCTGTATGCATGCATCCAAAACGAAATATTTTTTCACCATTTAGTTCTGTTTCTTCTAGAATATTCATTTCTACAAAAGTGTATATATTTCGATAGATAGTATCATAACTTAAATTAGGATACTTATCTTTTAAACAAATTTGAACTTCCTTTGCAGTCAAGTAACGATTTTCGTTTGCAAATAATAGGAGCATATTTTCACGCTTGTCAGTGTACTTATACCCATTTTCTTTTAGTTTTTGAATTGCTTGTTCAACTGCTGTCACGCTTATTTACCCCCTTTATTCGATTAATTTCTCTATCCTCTATTATAACGATTCCTCTTCTTTTAAGCAACTATGCTTACTTATTATAAGCAAAAAAACAGAATAGAGTACTATTTACTTCAATATAAACATTTTTAATAGGTCTTTTTTCTATTTAATACGTCTTATTGCATTTTTATAGTATGTATTATATACTATTATTTAAAGAAATGACTGCAATTGAGGTGTAACAATGGAGTTAACAACAAGACAAAAGAAAATCATTCAAATTGTTAAAACAGATGAACCGATTAGTGCCGATAATATTGCGAAACAATTAAGTTTATCCAAACCAACATTAAGAAGTGATTTAGCTATTTTAACGATGACTGGCATTTTAGATGCTCGTCCTAAAGTTGGTTACTTCTTTTCTGGACAAAATTTTGACCCGCTGCTTTTCGATGATTTATATGAAAAGAAAATTACAGAAATCATGGTTCCCCCTATTAATGTAAAAAAGGAAACTACAGTTAGTGATGCTGTAACCATGCTTTTCATGCATGATGTCGGCACTTTATATGTCGTTGAAAATGATGAATTGTTAGGTGTTATTTCACGAAAAGATTTGTTACGTAGTACGATTTCAAGTACTGATACGCATACTATCCCAGTAGCTATGATTATGACTAGGATGCCAAATGTTATTACAATTCAAGAAAATGAACGTATTCTTGATGCAGGTTACAAAATTATTCAACATGAAATTGATTCTATTCCAGTTGTTGATACACAAAATCCTCTAAAGGTAATTGGGAAAATTTCAAAAACTGTTGTACTAAAACATTTTATAAACGAAGCATTACATTTAAATAGATAATTTTATTTAATCCCTTAAACAGCTATAGAAGGAGTTTAGGTTATGAATACAAATCCTGTTATTTATGTTTTATCTGATTCGATTGGAGAAACTGCTCAAAAAGTGGTCTCTGCTGTTCTTGTTCAATTTCCAACTTTAAAAATTACAGATATTCGCCGCCATCCTTTTATTGAAGATAAGATGATGTTAAACGAAATCTTAAATGAAGCCTTAAAAGAAAATGGCGTAATCGTACATACTTTAGTGACCGCTGAATTTGTAGATTTAGTGACTAATTTTTGCCAAGATACGGGACTTTCTTTTGTTGATGTGATGAGTCCTTTAACTAAAGTTCTCCATGCTAAAACAGGAATTGCTCCAAAAGAAGAACCTGGCGCCCTTCACAAGCTTGACGAACATTATTTTAGACGTGTCTCCGCAATTGAGTTTGCCGTAAAATTTGATGATGGTAAAGATCCTAGAAGTTTTTTATTGGCAGATTATGTTATTTTAGGCATTTCACGTACCTCTAAAACACCGCTAAGTATGTATTTAGCTAACAAAAATTATAAAGTTGCAAATTTACCTTTGATTCCAGAAGCAAGTTTGCCAAAAGAATTATTTGAAATTGATCCTGCGAAGATTATCGGTCTAACAAGTAGTCCAGAAGCTCTTATGAAAATCAGAACCTCTCGCCTAAAATCGTTAGGTCTAAATGAAGATTCTAGCTACTCTAGTAAAGAACGAGTCATTGAAGAATTAGCTTATTCAGCCAAGCTTTACAGTCAGCTTGGCATTAAAGTTATTGATGTTGAACATCGAGCTATTGAAGAAACAGCGGCTCTAATTTGTGAACTACCCTAATGACGTTTGTCCCTCCATATGGAGTACAATATATTCGATACCTTTAGGCATAAAAAACCTCATTTTTGTGTCTCCTAAACCTTTTGACTTGCCTCCTCAGGGCAAGTCTTTTTTTCTACCTTAAATTTGAGTTGCTTCACTTGTTAAATACGCTATAATAAAAGAAACAATAGAAATTATTAAAGGAGCTTTTTTTATGGAGAATCAAACAGATCAATTTGTTTACATTATTTCAGATTCAGTTGGCGAAACTGCCAATAAATTAAGTCAGGCAGCCATGTCTCAATTTCCAACAACCGATTTCAATGTTTCTCGTTACCCTTTTGTACGTGGAGAAGGAACATTACTTTCAATTTTAGAACAAGCTAAGAATGAAAATGCGATGATTGTTCACACCTTAATCACGGATGGTCTAAGTAAAATTGCGTGTGATTTTTGTCAGGAACATAATTTATTTTGTTTTGACTTGTTAAATCCAATGGTAGACGAAATTGTTAAACGGACTGGATCTACTCCTAGTAAAGAACCTGGTGCCCTACATCAATTAAACGACAATTATTTCCACCGTATCGGTGCGATTGAGTTTGCCGTTAAGTACGACGATGGAAAAGATCCAAAAGGCTTCCTAGAGGCTGATATTGTTATTTTAGGCGTATCTCGTACGTCTAAAACACCTTTGAGTATGTTTTTAGCTAATAAAAACTTAAAAGTGGCAAATCTGCCATTAATCCCAGAATCACATATTCCAGATCAGTTATGGAAAGTCAATCCTAAAAAAATTGTGGGGTTAACAAATGATCCAGAACTATTAAACTCTATCCGACGTGAACGCATGATTGCTTATGGATTAAATCCAGATACGACTTATTCTGATAGAGATCGTATTAATGAAGAATTAGAATTTGCGCAAAATCTCTATGAGAAATTAGGCTGCCTAGTCATTAATGTTGCCACGAAATCAATTGAAGAAACAGCTGCCATTATTTTGGACACCCTTCAATTAGACGATATGAGTTATGATAATTAATCGTTAATAAAAAAGCGTATTCTCAAAAGAGAATACGCTTTTTTCGTCTGGACACGCATTAGTTACCTTCACTAATGTCTGATTATTTGATTGTTCTTTTAAAGGTTAAATTAAGCTTGGATTTCAGCTACAACACCGGCTCCAACTGTACGTCCACCCTCACGGATAGAGAAGTTCGTTCCTGCTTCGATAGCGATTGGGTTGATAAGAGTTACTTCAATTGTAACGTTATCGCCAGGCATTACCATTTCAACGCCTTCTGGTAACTCACAAACACCAGTTACATCAGTTGTACGGAAGTAGAACTGTGGACGGTAGTTTGTGAAGAATGGAGTGTGACGTCCACCCTCTTCTTTTGATAATACATAGATTTCAGCTTTAAACTTTGTGTGTGGAGTGATTGTACCTGGTTTAGCAAGTACTTGTCCACGTTCGATATCTTCACGAGCTACACCACGTAGTAATGCGCCAATGTTATCTCCAGCTTGTGCGTAATCTAATAATTTACGGAACATTTCAACACCAGTTACAATTGTTTTTGTAGGGGCTTCGTTGATCCCAACAATTTCAACTTCTTCACCAACACGTACTTCACCACGTTCAACACGTCCTGTTGCAACAGTTCCACGTCCAGTGATTGAGAATACATCCTCAACTGGCATCATGAATGGTTTTTCAGTATCACGTTGTGGAGTAGGAATGTACTCATCAACTGCAGCCATTAATTCTAGAACTTTTTCTTCGTATGAAGCTTCGCCTTCTAGGGCTTTAAGAGCTGAACCAGCGATAACTGGAGTGTCATCACCTGGGAAATCGTATTCTGATAATAGATCACGAACTTCCATTTCGACTAATTCTAATAATTCTTCATCATCAACCATGTCTACTTTGTTTAAGAAGACAACGATGTATGGAACACCAACTTGACGAGAAAGTAAGATATGCTCACGAGTTTGTGGCATTGGACCATCTGCAGCAGATACTACTAAGATAGCGCCATCCATTTGTGCAGCACCAGTGATCATGTTTTTAACGTAATCCGCGTGACCTGGGCAATCTACGTGTGCGTAGTGACGAGTGTCAGTTTCATATTCGATGTGTGAAGTATTGATTGTAATACCACGTTCTTTTTCTTCTGGAGCGTTATCGATATCTGCATAGTTTTGCGCAGAACCGCCACCATGTTTAGATAATACAGTTGCGATTGCAGCTGTTAAAGTTGTTTTACCATGGTCAACGTGTCCGATAGTACCAATGTTAACGTGACTTTTTGAACGATCAAATGTTGCTTTTGCCATTTTATTATTTCCTCCTTATAATTACATCTTTTTTATTTTATTTAGAATTGGCTCGTTTAAATTAAATTTCTCCGCCATTTTTTTTAATAATTTCTTCTGAAATTGATTTTGGAACATCTTCATAATGATCAAATGTCATTGAGAATGTACCACGTCCTTGTGAAGCTGAACGCAATGTTGTTGCATAACCAAACATTTCTGATAAAGGAATCATACTTTGAACGATTTGAGCATTACCACGTGTTTCAGTTCCTTCAATTCGACCACGACGAGCTGTAACATGTCCCATAACATCACCTAAATAATCTTCTGGTACTGTAATTTCAACCGCCATAATTGGTTCAAGAATAACAGGATTTGCTTTTTTAGCCGCATTTTTAAGTGCCATTGAAGCAGCTACCTTAAAGGCCATCTCATTTGAATCGACATCATGATACGATCCATCATACAGTTTCGCTTTAATATCCACTAATGGATAGCCAGCTAAAACTCCATTTTCTAATGCGCCTTCCAAACCGGCCTTAACAGCTGGGATATATTCACGAGGAACAACCCCACCAACAATCGCATTTTCAAATTCAAACCCTTTACCTTCTTCATTCGGTGTAAATTCAATCCATACGTGACCGTATTGACCTTTACCACCCGATTGTCGAACGAATTTACCTTCGGCTTCAGTCGAACCACGGAAGGTCTCACGATAAGATACTTGAGGAGCACCTACGCTAGCTTCTACATTAAACTCGCGACGCATACGATCAACAATAATATCTAAGTGTAACTCTCCCATCCCAGCGATAATTGTTTCGCCAGTTTCTTGGTCTGTTTCAGCCCGGAAGGTTGGATCTTCTTCAGCAAGCTTTTGTAAAGCAATACCCATTTTATCTTGATCAGCTTTTGATTTTGGCTCAATCGCTACTTGGATAACAGGTTCTGGGAAAATCATCGATTCTAAGATAACTTCTTGTTTTTCATCACATAATGTGTCACCAGTTGTTGTATCTTTAAGGCCAACTGCCGCTGCAATATCTCCTGAATAAACGACAGGAATTTCATTACGTGAATTCGCGTGCATTTGTAAAATACGACCGATTCGTTCACGTTTGCCTTTAGTCGCATTTTTTACATAAGAGCCACCATTTAATGTTCCAGAATATACTCGGAAGAAAGTTAAACGTCCAACGAATGGATCTGTCATAACTTTAAATGCTAAGGCAGCAAAAGGGGCATCATCATCAGCTGGACGAGCAACAACTTCTTCAGTTCCAGGAACCGTTCCAGTAATTGCAGGTACATCCAATGGTGACGGCAAATAATCAATAACTGCATCAAGCATTAATTGAACCCCTTTATTTTTAAAGGCTGATCCACATAATACAGGATAAAATTCAGCTTTGACAGTCGCTTCACGGATAGCTTTAACGATTTCGTCATTAGTCAGCTCTTCGCCTTCTAGATATTTCATCATTAAGTCTTCGTCTGTTTCAGCAACGGCTTCGATTAATTTATCACGCCACTCATTAGCCAGTTCTTGATAGTCTGCAGGAATATCTTCCTCACGAATATTATTACCTAGATCATCTTCATAAATTTCAGCCTTCATTTTGATTAAATCAATAATTCCAGTAAAATTATCTTCAGCACCTATTGGCAATTGAATTGGATGTGCATTTGCCTGTAAACGATCATGGATTGTTCCAACAGAATATAAGAAATCAGCTCCTGTTTTATCCATTTTATTCACAAAAACAATACGAGGTACGCCATATGTTGTAGCTTGACGCCAAACGGTTTCTGTTTGTGGTTCTACACCTGATTGTGCATCAAGTAAAGCAACAGCTCCATCTAACACGCGTAGTGAACGTTCTACTTCAACAGTGAAATCAACGTGACCAGGAGTATCAATAATATTCACGCGGTAGCCATTCCATTCTGCTGTTGTTGCTGCAGATGTAATCGTAATTCCACGTTCTTGCTCTTGATCCATCCAGTCCATTTGTGCTCCACCATCATGCGTCTCACCAATTTTATGAATTTTACCTGTGTAATAAAGGACACGCTCTGTTGTTGTTGTTTTACCAGCATCAATATGCGCCATAATTCCAATATTACGTGTTTTTTCTAGAGAAAACTCTCTTTTTGACATTAGTTTCGTACACCTCTCTTTTGGTTAAAATTTAAGCTGTATTACCAACGATAATGAGCAAAAGCTTTATTGGCTTCTGCCATTTTATGAGTATCTTCACGTTTTTTAACAGCTGAACCAGTATTGTTAGCAGCATCCATGATTTCTTTTGCAAGACGTTGTTCCATAGTGTCTTCTCCACGTAAACGTGAATAGCTTACTAACCAACGTAAACCAAGCGCTGTACGACGATCGGCACGAACTTCAACTGGAACTTGATAGTTAGAACCCCCAACACGACGAGCTTTAACTTCTAGCACAGGCATGATATTTTTCATTGCTTGTTCAAATACTTCCATTGGATCATTGCCAGTTTCCTCTTTGATCATTTCAAATGAACTATAAAGAATTGTAGCTGCTTTTCCACGTTTTCCATCAACCATAATACGGTTAACTAAACGTGTTACTAATTTTGAATTATAAATTGGATCAGGTAAGACATCACGTTTTGTAATCGGACCTTTACGAGGCATCCAAATTCCTCCTTTCAAAGAGTATATTTTTTAAGTTTAACAATTTCATCTAAAATTTAAGCTTTTGGTCTTTTCGCACCATATTTTGAACGGCTTTGTTTACGATCTGTCACTCCAGCTGTATCTAAAGCACCACGAACAATATGATAACGAACTCCTGGTAAATCTTTTACACGTCCACCACGAATAAGAACGACACTATGTTCTTGTAAGTTGTGCCCAATTCCTGGGATATAAGCAGTCACTTCTAATAAGTTAGACAAACGCACACGAGCATACTTACGTAACGCTGAGTTAGGTTTTTTAGGCGTCATTGTTCCCACACGAGTACATACACCACGTTTTTGAGGTGATTTAGTGTCTGTTTGACGTTTCTTAAAACTGTTGTAGCCTTTGTTCAATGCTGGTGAATCTGACATTGATTTTGTTGACTTACGACGCTTACGAACTAATTGATTAATTGTAGGCATTTAATTTCCCCCTTCCTAAATTCTTTCATACTAGGTCCACACATCCGGGTGATTCTTTTTTTTGCAAAAAAAAACAACTAACTGTTTAAAGCAATAAAATCGTCCCTGTATGTACGCTGTTGGCTGATTAAATTTCCCAGCTACCTTTCCTTAAGACTGGTGTTAAAGGAATCTCTTTCAAAGCCACTACCAATACTATCAGCTTTAAATATTTTGTCAACCGTTATTATATAAAAAGTTATTTTTTCTTGAAATAGATAACACAAAAAAATATAAAAAGTTATTTTTTTATTTGAAATTTCATTGCCATCTCAATGTTATCCTTTGTTTTTGGTATTCATTTTAGATAACGTTGCTATTTTTTTTATTTTTTAACAATTTTTTTAAAAGTGCTTTTTTTAAATTCATTTCCTCTATCTTTATTCAATAAAAGAACCCTCAAATAAATAGTTGTTATTAAAAAAACTGTTAAGCACGAATTGCATTTCGTACTTAACAGTTTTTAATTTTAGATTTCTTTGATACTATTCTTAAAAACTCCTGCCAGCTCCGCCTCCGCCGCTAGAACCGCCTCCGCCAAAGGAGCCTCCACCACCAAAGCCGCCAGAACCTCCTGAACCACTGCCACCTCTGAAAATTCCGCTAGATAAGCCAAATAATAGTGGTGAAATGTTTCCTCTACGTCTACGTCCACCTGGGCCATTAGAACCGCCTCCACCAAAAAATATACTGACTACAACAATGATTCCAATCAAAATAAAAACACTTAGTATTCCAGAATCATCGCTATCTGAATATTTCTCAGCATCAACTTCGTATCCAGAGAAAATTTCCTCATTCTTAAAATCGTATTCACCATTTATTTTAACTGCTACTTCTGTAAAGATACTCTTTAAAGCTTCGTCAAATTTATCGGCTTTTAACAAGTCTATATTCCGATCCAAAATTGCACCTGTACCACTATCTGTTAATGCTCCTTCAAGACCATATCCAACTTCAATCCAAATTTGGCGCTCTTCAAGTGAAAATAAAATTAGCACTCCGTTATCCAATTTTTTATTGCCAATTTGCCATTTTTCAAATAATTGATTGGCATAGTCCTCCCGCGTTAATCCCTGCATATTTTTTACAGCTGCAACAGCAATTTGAGGTTTCTCTGTAGTTTGTTGATAGTTATTATTCACTGATTGAATAAATTGCTCAGTAGTTGAGGATAGAATTTTTGCGTCGTCCACATAATAATTAGAGGTCGCCGCTGGAAAAGTAGACGCTGCATTTATTGTTTGTGGAAAAAAGAACAGGGCCATTAAACTAACGACAATTACGCTCAGATACAAAGACAATTGTTTATTTTTAATTTGCATTTTCTTCAGCTCCTAGGCTCTTTTCACTCATAAATTCTTTTTAATCAAAATTAACTGATGGAGCTTTATCGGCTCCATCTACTGCAGTAAAGAATGCTCGCGGTTCAAAGCCAGTCATGTTCGCAATAATTGAGCCTGGAAATCTTTTGACTTTATTATTATACGTTTGAACAGCTTTATTATATCGATCACGCTCAACAGAAATTCTATTTTCAGTTCCTGCTAATTCATCCATTAATCCCTGTACATTTTGATTTGATTTTAAATCAGGATAATTTTCAACAACAACTAATAATCTTGAAACAGCTGATTCTAGTTCATTATTGGCTTTAACCTTATCATCTACTGTCTTTGCTCCACTTAACTTAGAACGCGCATCAGCAATTGCACCAAAAACTTCCTTCTCTTGTGTCATACTTCCTTTAACAGAATTGACCAAATTGGGAATTAAATCATATCTTCTTTGTAATTTTGATTCGACATTTGCCCACTGAGAATCGACAGCACTCTCGGCATTTACCAATGAATTGTATGAGGTAATAAATGGAATAGCTAGTAGAGCTAAAACCACCACCACTCCAATAACAGCTTTCATCCAATTTTTCATTTTCATTCCTACTTTCTATAATTATTTAAATTAAAAATGTAACTTAATTATACAATATGCACAATCTGAAAGAATCCATCTAAAGGTGTATCTTTATTTTGTATCTAGATTATTCCTTTTGACAATCACTAACGCTACTAATAGAACGACAATTCCAGCTGATAAAATTAATGTGTCAATTGGTTGGCCATGATTAGTAATAATGATTCTAATTACCGCTGTAATACCAATATAAATGAAATAATCCAAAGGAAAATGATAGTTGGATTCAAAATATTTCACAACGAGGGAAATAAACTCGAAGTACAAGAAGAAAACTAATATTTCTTGAATCAATTCATAATAGTCATGAAATCCATTTTGGGTAATCATTAAGAAAATATAGACAATCTCTTTGGCTAAACAATAGGCTAAAACTAAACCTAAAATAGATAACGCAACATTTAATAACAATCTTAAGAATTTAGCTATTTTTAAGGTATATCCTGAATAATTCATAGCTTTAATTCTTTGGTACATTTTATTGAAATATGTATCACTAATATCCCTATCAACTGATTTTGACTAAAAAGTTACTTCAAACATTCACTGTTCAAAAATATTGAGGAATAAATTTTGGGTGTAAGGCATTTTGAGCATACTTCTCCCTGGATAACTTCCCAGTAAAAAAATCGTTAGATTGTTGGATTAGATCCATTGACTGGCTCGCCTCAGGCGAGCAAAGACCCTGTAGAATTCATTCTGATACACATGATAACTAGATAATTTGAGATAGACTCGTCTACCCGTTTGGACTAATTTCCCAGCAACTTTCAGAAACTTCAATCGAATAGAATGAATGGTCATTCCCTTTTGGACTTCCTCAAAGCCAATCGTTCTTAAGAAGTTGACTAAGTTGTAAGCTATCAAGCTGAGCATCATTCGGACATGATTCTCCAAAAAGCGAGGACTGTCTGTCTTGTCAAAGTAAAAGCCAGCTTTCGCTTCTTTAATGAAGTTCTCCATTGTGCCACGTTTGGCATAGAGAGAAAAGATGGTATCAGGAGAAACATTTTCTGATAGATTCGTCACGATAAACTCATGTCGAAAGAGTAGTTCGCCCGCTTCACGTGTTGAGCGTATACACACGCGACGACTTTGTGACCAGGATTGTGCTTGATAAGTGGTGGAGAAGTACTGAACTTCTCGTTCTTCCCACTTTTGATTATCGCCATAAAGTACTGATTTCTCAGCTATTTGACCTAGTCTACGATTATTCTTCAGTCGAATAACATAATGACTCTTTTTTGATTCACACGAATCATACACACCAGGTGTAGCGAACCCGCTGTCTCCACGAACCAAGATGTCAGTGTTTGGTAGAGAGTGATTATAGTGCTCTAATAAAGGTGTGAGAAACTCCTTTACGCCTTTTGATGTATATTGATTTCCTGAACGTAGTTCAGCTTTTAAGAAGTCACCAGTCAATCCGTCAAAAGCTACCAATGGATGATAACCATAGGTTTGGTAGTGGGTATTATAATCCGTTTGTTCTTGGTGACCAAATGTATCTGAATGGGTCGAATCTAAATCAATGATTAATTCCGTATCATTACGGATGAGGCGTGCTTTATCAATAAGTTCTTGGTTCAAAGCTTGAAGTTCATGGATATTCTCCTCAGATAGTCGATCTAAAAATCGAGAAAGTGAAGATTGAGAAGCGAGTTCTTTCCTATCTAAAACAGCTTTAAACACAGGATCTTGTCTCAGGAGATTAGCTGCAGAATCAGCTGAGTAACCAGCAATTAATTGCATAATGAACTGCTCAAGTATGGATAAGTTGTCATGAGTAAAATATGCTCGTTCGTCTTCAATGTGAATGTGTTGCTTAGCCAGTTCAGAAAAACCGAAGGTGTTCATCAGCTCTTTCACTAGGACGAGACCCGAATCACTCGATAATTGACCACCTGTATGAGAAATAGTGATATTTGAATTGAATTTTACTTGGTTTTTGTGTAAGCTAGTCATTAGAAGAACTCCTTTCTTTTGGTTGGTTTAGTCACTTTAACCATAGCAGAAAGGGGTTCTTTTTTCATCACTTAACGGGTGAAGATGAAAAAGTAATTGTAAGCTGCCGTGAGGCAGTTTCACATGGTTTTAATTAAAAGTATGAATTATTCAGGGTATATTTATTCTCATTAAATTCCATCTTACTCACTCATTTCTTTTTGGGTATAGTTTATCATAACTTTTTTTTAGGAAAATAAAAAGAAATAATGTTTAATTTTCTCATTTTATTTAAATTTCTTACTAAATGTAAAGTATTTCTTTATTCCGATAAAAAACACACTATTTTAATTAAAACTTGGTATAATAGTTTTTAAAGAACTGATTTGCATGGCTTTTACTAGGATTATCTGAATTTTCAACCTATACTTACTTAGTGTGGCTATTTTAGTATTCTGTTTTTTCAAAAAAACTGAAAATTCGAATCTGATTGAACCTACTATTCTATAATTGGAGGAACTAAAATGAAAAAAATATTAATTGTTGAAGATGATAATGACATTAACAAACTTTTATCTGAATTTTTATCTGCTGAAGGATATGAGACACAATCAGCTTTTTCAGGCACAGAAGTTCAATTTTATACAAAACAAACTCAATTTGATTTAATCCTTTTAGATTTGATGCTACCTGGAATCAATGGTGAAGAGATTATTCAAGAAATTCGTCAAACAAACCAAACTCCCATCATCGTGATTTCAGCTAAATCTGATAAGCAATCTAAAATAGATGTTCTAAAATCAGGTGCAGATGACTTTGTTTCAAAACCTTTTGATTTAGATATTCTTTCTGCAAGAATTGAAACCAATTTGCGCAGAAGCAACACTCTTCCTATTGATACAAAAAACATGGAGTTAACGCATAAAGGGATTCTTCTACAACCAGATAGTCGCAAAGTATATTTAAATGAACAGTTATTGAAACTAACAAACTTTGAATTTGATATTTTAGCTCTTTTAATGTCTAATCCGAAAAAAGTATTTACTAAAAGTAATATTTTTGAAAGTGTTTGGCAGGAAGAATCTTTGGTTGGCGATGATGGGACTGTCAGTGTTCATATTAGTCATTTACGGACTAAATTTGCAAAAGTAAGTCCTGATATTGTTTATATTGACACTGTTTGGGGTATTGGCTTTAAAATGAATGATGATTAGTTTCTTGACTAACAAAGCTTATTAGTTTCTTACAGTTTATCTTTTAAACTTAAACTGTTGTTGCTTTAATTTTATTAGGCTAGTTCTTTTGAGCCAGCCCTTCAAGAAAAAGATGAAATTTCGAGGTGGCAAAAAATGCCACATCAAATTTCCCTATTTTCTTGCCAGGCCTAACCGGCTCAACAAACTTTTTATCAAGGCTAGTTCTTTTGAGCCAGTCCTTCGAGAAAAAGATGAAATTTCGATGTGGCAAAAAACGCCACATCAAATTTCCCTATTTTCTTTCCAGGCCTAACCGGCTCAACAAACTTTTTATGCAAAGGAGAACTTTTATGCTGGAACCTGTCTTAGTGACTTATAATTTAAGTAAATATTTTAAAAAAGAAGCCGTTGTAAAACAGGTTTCTTTACGAATCAATAAAGGCGATATCTACGGTTTTGTTGGGAAAAATGGGGCTGGTAAAACAACTACACTTGAGATGCTTTCTGCCCTTATTGAACCCGATTCTGGAGAAATAGAACTTTTTGGCGTACACGAAAAAGTCAAAAAAAGACGAGAAATGAAACGTATGGCCGTTCTTGTTGGTGAACCAGCCTATTTCCCTAAGCTAACTGCAAAAGAAAATTTGACTTATTTTTGTTCACAACACGGAATCGTAGAAACAGAATTGATTGATAAAACATTATTAAAAATGGGATTAGATCCTTGTGATAAGAAAAAAGCTCGCTCTTTTTCTTTAGGTATGAAACAACGCTTAGGGCTTGCCTATGTATTTATACATCCAGCCGATTTGATTATCTTAGATGAACCAACAAATGGACTGGATGCTTCTTCCATTACAACTTTAAGAAACTTAATCTTGGAATTAAATCAAAAATATCAAGTAACTTTTCTAATTGCGAGTCATTTGCTATCAGAATTAGAAACGATTGCGACTAAATATGGTTTTATTCATAATGGCGCCTTGATTGAAGAATTAGATCAACAAACTTTAGCTGAAAAGCTTAGCCCAAAAATTAAAATTATTCCATCTGATATTGAGAAAACCATCGTCTTGTTAGAAACGATGGTTGATTCAGATGATTTTGAAGTTTTGCCGCATAATGTCATTGTTGTTCGCTCAGATAAAATATCTGTTGAAGAATTGAGCTTATTCTTTTTTAATGAACAACTTTATATTAAAGAAATTTATGAAATCAAACCAACATTGGAACAATATTTCACGCACTTATTAAAAGAACAACAACGAAAGGATGGCCTGTGATGTGGCTATTAATTAAAGCTGATTTTTATCGGTACACTAGAGGCAAAAAATGGATTGGACTTTTTGCTACACTCTTGGTTATTTCAATAACAAGTATTGCAACTTATTATTATATTCCTCTACTGCTAGATTCGATTGCCGTTAGTAATACAGAAGAGCCACTTGACATAGAAACTATCCAGGAAGGTGAAACGATTAGGCGCGAAGTGCAAGAAGCTAATGCTCCAACTTTTCTTAAAGTGACTGGTGGGAATACTTTTTGGGTAGTCCTTTTAGTTATTTTTGTTAGTATTAACTTTTTGGTGGAAGATTTCAACTCTCGTATTCACAAAAATAATCTCTCCTTTGGCATCTCCAGGAAACAAATCTATTTAGGAAAATATTTTTTCGGTTTATTAGCCATAACTATTATCACTAGCTTCTATCACTTTTCTTCTTTAATTATTAACTGCTTATTATTTAATATTACGGATTCTTTTTTTGATTACTTTTCACGAACTGTACAAGTTGTTTTGATGCAACTACCTTTATTTTTTGCTATTTATGCCGTTTGCTTTGGTTTTGTATATCTACTTAAAAGCAAACTTAAAATCTATGGAATTATTTTTGGTGGTTCACTTATTTTGATTCCAATTCAAATGAAGCTATCAAAATTTTTCCCAGATGCGGTTCCAATGATTGATCGCTTCAAAATTCTTTCTAGTATTGGAAAAATAGGTAGTTGGGAAAATCATTCTCTCGACCGATATGCTTTAAATTTAATTATTTTTTCTTTGTATAGTCTGGTCTTCTTAACATTAGGTTGGATAGGATTTAAAAATTACAATCTAGAAAAATAATTTTTAATTATTAAATAAAATGAATTGAAAGGACTTATTATGACATATTTGTTTATTTTTGTTTTAGGTATTTTAGTTGGATCTGTATCTTTTCGTTTTTTTATTAATCAGCAGCTTAAAACAATGACTACGAATTTAAAAACAATTACTAAACGTTCGACAAATGAACGACTTCGAATTAGCTCCGGTCAAAAAGAAATCAAAAAGTTAGTAAAACAAATTAATCTTCAATTAGAAAAAGAGCAACAAACTCGTCTCTTAATCGATGAAGAATTTCTTTTGTTACGACAAGCAATGACTAATATGTCTCACGATTTACGAACTCCCTTAACCTCGATTTTAGGGTATTTAAAATTAGCAGAAAAAGACACTATTACTCCAGCAGAAAATAAACGCTACTTAGCGGTAGTAAAAAGTAAAACAATCAATTTAAATTATCTTATTGAGCAATTTTTTGAACTATCACGCATCGAATCTAAAATTCTAGTCGTTGTTAAGGAACCTGTTGATTTAACAAGTATTATCCAAGAGATTTTAGCTAGCTACTATGAAGATTTCATTCAAAAACAAACGATTCCAACAATTACGATTCCAGAGCATCCTGTTTGGGGTATGGGGGATAAAGAAGCCTTACGTCGCGTTTTTAATAATCTTTTACAAAATATGTTAAAACATAATGCTTCTAGCGTCTGCCTTTCATTAGAAGAACAACCTGAAAAACAAACAGTCTTATTAACATTCAAAAATCATGCACCTAATTTATCTCCAGAAGATGTGAAACAAATTTTCAATCGCTTTTATACAGCCGACCGCATGCGCAGCGGTCAAAATACAGGTTTAGGATTGACAATTGTGAAAGAACTTGTCATACAAATGGGTGGCGAAATCGATGCTCGTTTGCAAAATCAGCAATTAGCTATCTCAATTAAGCTTGCAATAAAAGAGTAGATTTTGGCTAATTAAAAAGCAGTGTACATCCTTAATTAAAAGGATATACACTGCTTTTTTCTAAAAGGCTCCGCCGCCTGATCCGCCACCAAAACCTCCTGATGAACCACCACTAAAGCCTCCGCCAGTACCGCTAGCGCTACTTGCATTTGAGACTGCATTGCCCATTGCATTATTAAAGCTAGTTTCAAAACCAGAATTAACACTTGATCCAAAATTAGAATGGAACATTGCTCCGTAAAGATAATAATGGCCAATCGTCATTGAGTCTAATGCTTCAGCAGGAAATTGAAGTGCCAAAGCTTTGATTACTTCTGTCGAAACACCTAATGAGATAGCATAAACCAAAAAGTGATCCCAAATAATTAATGAACCAACATCAGCCATTTTTAGATTGCTAACATCGCGTAACATATCAGAGAAGGCTTGCCATTGACGAACGGCTGTTTCTCCTTCTAGTGTGCGGACAGGGAAAAAACCAATCCATTGTACTGCATTTATAACTGAAACTACAAAAAGCAGAATCATTATAAGTGGATAAAAAGCATTTAGCGTACCCATCAGAATTAAGGTCACAATTAATAAAATAAATAAGAAAATACTATAAACACTAATAAAAGTCAGTGCTTTTGTATTAGTCTTTGAAATATACCCTTTCTCATCTGCAGCTAATTTGACTTTATCTTGCCATTTTTTATATGAATCAGTAAATTTTTTTGCTTTCTTTTGGTCTTTCTTTCCATAGTCTTCAATCATTTTCAAAGTGACTGCTTCGCCATTTCCAACTTGGTCAAACAACCATTTCATTAAATATTTCTCATGACTCAGTAAAGTTAACTCTGGTGGATTAGACACTTTTTTTAACAAAAATGTTGTTTTTCCTTTTTTCGACTTACCAATCTCAATCTCATCAATCGTAACTTGTTTTTTTCGAACTAAATCCATTAAAGTCGCTGTAATCTCAGTAGTCCTTGGCGCTTTATTCTTCGTAGCACTGTACATAACTGCTGGTGTCATATCTTCTGGCAATTCATACAAATGTTCTGGAACAAAAAGATCTTTGAATTTATTTTTTTGAGCTATTTTTCTACCCCAAATAGAGCCAACAACTGCTACCACAACTGAAACCACAGCTATAATAATAAAAATCCACATAATTGTTTGTCTTTTTCTATTGGCCGCCTCAGCCATTTCTTTTTCTTCAGCCATAATTTTAGCTAAGCGCTTTTCATTTTTAACATTTGGATTATCTGGAGTCACAGCCGTTGGAAAAATGACTCGAGCTTCAACAAAGGTATTGCTTGGATTATTTGGAACCTCAAGTTGAACTTTTTTATCCTTTATCACAGCAATTTTCCCACTTAAATCGCCATGAGCCCATGCTCGTAAAGTGCCTTTTTCAGCTGCTTGGGGTAAATTGATATGAATGATAATATTATCAATTGGATCTTCCCAACCCGCACCAATTAATCGTCCATTAAACTCTGCTGTATCCGTATAATTAGTTACTACTTCTGGAATTTTGTATCGATAAACGACTGTTTTTTGTTCATCATTCGCTTTTTGAAAAACTTTAAATTTCAAAAAGTTATTCTCTTCTGTTAGCTGATATGTCCCAACTTTTTCTGAATCATTTTGAGTAAAAGGAGCTGATTCTTGCCCATCTTTCCCTTTAACAGTTACTTCAATGTTTGTTACATCTTTAATACCTGTTCGATCTAGATTATAAAATACTCCATTAAACGACCCATCAAAATCATAGGTTATTTCTTCTTTGAATTCTCCACTACCGTCTTTTTGTAAATCAACATTGACATCGTAACTCGTTATTTCATAACTACCATCAGCTAGTGCCAACATGTCAAATGAACATAAAGCCAACAACAATACAACTAGTCCAACCAACTTTTTCTTCATTTCTCATCCCACCTTAACATAATATATATAATTATATTATGCCACATTTAGTTCTATTAAACCAATGAATTCGTTTTAATCTAGCAAGAAAACACCTGATTAAGTCTTCAATCACTTAATCAGGTGTTCAATAATAATCTTATTCAAATCCAACTTGATTTAAAATATCTTCAATCAAATTAGGATTAAATTTCTGTTCTCTAAACATTTTTATTTCATAGCCGTATGGTGCCTTTTTATCTTTCTTGTCTTCCCCAACATAAGGCGTTTCTAATATCTTAGCTAGATCTGATAATTTCGGATGATGAACAACTTTATTTAAGGCTTCAAACCCAATTGTTCCAAATCCAATATTTGCATGGCGATCTTTGTGGCTACCTTGTGGATTTTTAGAATCATTAACATGGATAACTTTCAAACGGTCTAATCCAATAATTCGGTCAAACTCTTCCAATACACCATCAAAATCTTCTCGGACATTGTAGCCTGCATCATTGATATGACAAGTATCCAATGTTACAGATAATTTCTCATTTAGTGTTACCCCTTCAATGATTTTAGCTAATTCTTCAAAAGTACGGCCAATCTCAGTGCCTTTTCCAGCCATTGTTTCAAGAGCAATTTGAGCCGTTTGATCTTTCGTTAGAACTTCATTTAATCCTTTAACAATTTGAGCAATTGCAGCATCAGCTCCTGCTCCAACATGAGCACCTGGATGCATAGTTATCTGTTTAGCTCCCAAAGCCTCAGAACGAACAATTTCTTCTCGTAAAAATTGAGTAGCAAAACCAAAATTTTCTGGTTTAATTGTATTACCTAAATTGATAATATAAGGGGCATGAACAACAATATTTGATAGTTTATGTTCTTTCATAAACGCTTCGCCAGCTGGAATATTCATCTCTTCAATTGCTTTTCGACGTGTATTTTGAGGAGCACCTGTATAAATCATAAATGTATCAGCATTGTAGCTCGCTGCTTCTTCAGCCGCACCAAGCAACATTTTTTTTCCACTCATCGAAACATGACTTCCTATTAAAACCATTATTTATCTCCTCTTTCTCTCTTTAGCAGTATCTCCTCTATTGTATGTGAAATTGTCTAAAAGTACAAATAATTTATTGCAAAATGATAAATTAACGTTACAATAAAGAGTAGAATATAATGAAGTGAGGAATGAACTATGAATCCAGTTATTGAAACAATTATCAAACATAAAAGTATTCGAAAATTTAAAGAAACTACTTTAAGTAAGGAGCAAGTTGAACTTCTAGTAACAGCAGCTCAACATACATCAACTAGTAGTTTTATGCAATCTTATTCTATTATTGGTGTCACAGATCCTATAAAAAAACAACAACTAGCCGAAGTTGGCAATCAACCTTACATTGCTGAAGCAGGTCATCTTTTCGTTTTTGTTGCTGATTTAAACCGCAATAAACAAATTGCTGAAAAAAATGAAAAAGATACGACTGTTTTAGAGTCCACTGATCGTTTCTTAGTAGGTTTTACAGATGCTAGTTTAGCTGCTCAAACAACTTTATTAGCTGCAGAAAGTCTCGGACTTGGGGGTGTATTCTTAGGAAGCCTTTTGAACAATGCAGAAAAAGTTATTGAAATTTTAGAATTACCTACTCAAACGTTCCCTGTCGTTGGTTTAGCTGTTGGCTATCCTGACCAAGAACCACAATTAAAACCACGTTTGCCAATGGCTCATATTTATCATGAAAATACTTACAAGGTTCAAAGTGAACCTCAGGAAGCTTTAGCAGACTACGATTCAGTTGTAACAGAGTACTATGATTTAAGAAATGCAAATACTCGCATTGATAGTTTTACAAATCAAGCGACTAAAAGTATGGATTTAAAACACCCTGGACGGATGAAATTATTAGAAATGATTCATGCACAAAACTTGCTAAAGTATTAGCTATACGAAAAAAGGTCCTTCTGCACTTAGAAGGACCTTTTTAAGTTAAACAGGATCTAGTTGGCTGGCTTTCAATAAATTCTCAGACACAACTGAGGTATCGGAAAGCAAATCCCCGACATGTTGTTTTTGAGGTGTAAAGAGCAATACTAAATATAGCGCTCTTAGAATACTTAGATTTAAAAAATAGCGACAGAATCCTTCACGAACAAGAACTGTGCTCCAACTTAAATTTTGCTCTTTAAAACAGACTACTCGCAATCCAAAAATCATTTTCCCAACAGTTTGCCCATTGGTGAATTTTGTCATTAGAATAAAATAAAGTAAATAAACAGCCAAATGAGCTAATGTATAGTAGCTAAAACTTGCAGTATCCTTCGGCAAATTGAATGCTGTAAACATATTATTAACGGCGATTCGACCAATACTTTGAATAACGATTAAATCAACAAGGTAGGCAAACAATCTCAACCATAAACCTCCATAAAAATAATCAGGATAGCGATGGAACGGGCGATTTTCTAAATCTTCTTTCACTTGCTTCTCTTGCCAATATTGCCTTCTTATTTCTCTCGTACTGAGGGTATTTTCAAGTGGGGACTCTTTTTCCTCTGTACTTGGCGAACTTAATTTTTTTTGACTAGTAGGTATGTTACTTGATAATTTTATGCCCTGTGTTTCAAAAGAAGGCTCTTTACTGCTTAATTCTTCTTTCACCAACTCTGCTTGAAATTCCTCTTTACTAAATTGTCTAGTTGAAGATTTTTTTTCTTCTTCGGAGTCAATTTTTTTATTTAAAAATTCTCTATCCATCTCATTCACCTCCGTACAAATACATCATTTTAGGTGATTCTACGGTTCCGAATTTTTCAATTAAGCGATTCAGCTCTGAAACAGTGTTTTTTTCTGGTGCAAGTGCACTACTGGCTTTAGAGAATAGTAGACTACTCAAGGGAAAACTAGCTGCTTGATATTCAAAAACTTGTGCATTTTTTAAATTAAAATCCTTTTTCAATGCGTTAATCGCATCTTCTTTATAGCCAATTTCATCAACTAAACCCACACTTTTAGCTTGAGCACCATCGTAAATACGCCCATCTGCCAATTCTCGAACACGAGCCTCATCCATTTCTCGTCCTTCTACAATAACATTTACAAAACGAGCATAGGAATCATCAATCATGGTTTGTAAAATGGCTTTATCGCCATCTGTTACTGGTCTTGATTGTGACATAATATCTTTATATTCGCCACTTTTGATTGTGGTATCACTAATACCTAATTTGTCATAAAGCCCGCTATAATTTAAGCCAGACATAATTACACCAATTGAGCCAGTCATGGTTTCTTCGGTTGCAAAAATTTTATCTGCGTTGGCGGAGATATAGTAGCCACCACTAGCAGCCATATTTTGCATCGAAACATACAAAGGCTTTTTCGTTTTATTTTTAATTTCAACTAGTTTATCTTTGATTTGAGCACTTTCAAAGGTACCACCACCTGGTGAATTCACCACTAAAACGATTCCTTTTACTGCTTTATCTTCTTCAATCCATTGTAATTGTTGCATAAAAGCAGCATGATCGTAACCCGCACTGCCAAAAAGTCCTGAAGTGCCTCCGGATACAATCGTTCCATCAACAGTTAAAACAGCAATTTGTTTATCGGTCGAACCGTCTTCAATAATCGTTTTAGAAACTTGATCTTCGCCAAATAAGGACTGATAGGTTCCTGTTAAAGAATCTGTTTGATCTTTTTCTTTTTTTACAACGCCCATCATATAAGTCGAAGCAAAGGATAACAGAAACAACCCTACAGCGATTCCAATTGCTGTCCATCTCTTTTTATTCATTTTGTATCTCCTCCTCTTGTTCCATTTTTATTCATTCAACCCATCTCTATTTTGGCAAAAAACAACTGATATTGCAAGCTGTATCCAATTAATGTTTTATTTTTTTAGTAATCTATTTGGGACATAAAAAAATAAATAATAAAGAGCAGTTAAATCAAGAGTTTGAAATCCTGATTTAACTGCTCAATCTACCCTGCTTTTACCTAATTTATTCTGTTTCTTCTTCTGCTTCAATACGAGTTGTCTTAATTGATAACTCATCCAGTTGGGCTGGGCTAACAATACTTGGTGCAGCAGTCAGCGGATCAACTGCTTTTCCATTTTTAGGAAAAGCAATGACTTCACGAATATTTTCTTTTCCTGCTAAAAGCATTGCTAGACGATCTAAACCTAATGCGATTCCGCCATGTGGTGGAAATCCATAATCTAAAGCTTCTAGCAAGAAACCAAATTGTTCCTCTGCAGCTTTTTTAGTAAAACCTAATGCTGTGAACATTTTTTCTTGAATATCACGAGAATGGATACGTAATGATCCACCACCTAATTCATACCCATTTAAAACAATATCATAGGCTTCTGCATAAACTTTACTTGGATCTGTTGTCAACAACTCAATATCTGACTCTTTCGGCATAGTAAATGGATGGTGAGCTGAAGTATAACGATTATTTTCTTCATCAAATTCAAGCAATGGCCAGTTTACAACCCATAGGAAAGCAAATTGTGATTCATCAATTAAATCCAACTCTTTACCTAATTTCAAACGAAGTGCTCCTAAAGTATCTGCAACGACAGATTTCTTATCAGCGACAAATAATAATAAATCACCTGCTTCTGCATCCATTGCCTGAATAATTGTCTCGCTATCTTCTGTAAAGAAACGCGCAATTGGTCCAGTAAGTCCTGTTTCTTCTACTTTTAACCACGCCAAACCTTTAGCGCCATAAACACTTGCAAATGTACCTAATTCATCGATTTCTTTACGAGTGAATTTTGTTGCAGCACCTTTAACGTTAATTCCTTTAACTTCTCCACCGTTAGCAATTGCTCCACTAAATACTTTGAAACTTGAGTCTTTCATTGCTTCACTAAGTTGAACAAGTTCTAAACCAAAACGAACATCTGGCTTGTCGCTACCATAACGACTAATCGCTTCATCATAGTCCATACGAGGTAATGGCAAATCTATCTTAACGCCTTTCACATCTTCCATCACTTTTTTCAGTAAACCTTCTGTTAAATCTTGAATTTCTTCCGCTTCTAAAAAGCTCGTTTCGATATCAATTTGAGTAAACTCAGGTTGACGATCACCACGTAAATCTTCATCACGGAAACAACGAACGATTTGGTAATAACGATCGAATCCAGCACCCATCAGTAATTGTTTAAATAACTGTGGCGATTGTGGCAAAGCATAAAAATGACCTGGATGAACACGAGATGGGACTAGATAATCTCTAGCTCCTTCAGGTGTTGATTTTGTCATATAAGGTGTTTCAATATCAATAAAACCATCATGGTCTAAATAATCACGAATTGATTTTGTAATTCCGTGACGCATAATAATGCTTTTAGCCATTTCAGGACGACGTAAATCTAAATAGCGATATTCCAAACGTTTTTCATCTGAAACACTAACGCCATCTTCAATATAAAATGGGGTTGTCTTGGCTTTATTTAGAACGGTTAATTTTGTTGCTTCAAGTTCGACTGCTCCTGTAGCAAGATTTGGATTGATTGCATCCGCCTCGCGTTTAACAACTTTACCAGTTACTTCAATTACGTATTCACTTCTAACTTTTTCAGCAATTTCTAGTGCCTCTTTTGAAAAAGTTGGATTAAACACAATTTGCACGAGTCCTTCACGATCACGTAGATCAATAAAAATTAGATCTCCATGATTTCTTCTCTTTTGTACCCATCCTTTTAAAGTAATTTCTTGTCCAACTAATTCTTCTGATACTTGCCCTGCATATATAGTCCGTTTTGCCATCTATTTCTTCACTCCTAGTCTAATTAATTCTTAGTCTTCCTTGTTGAAAAAGTCATTAAATGCTGTCATATCTGTTGTTTGCAAATTAAAGACTTTATCAAAATTTTGATAGATTTCTTTCATTGAAACCGTTTCTTGTTTACCAGTTTTCATTACTTTAAAGTTAACTACTTGGTTTTCTAATTCTGATTCACCAACTGTTAGTACAACTTTAGCATTTAATTTAGCTGCTGTTTTGAACTGCGCTTTTGCTTTACGATTTAGATAATCTCGTTCAGCAGAAAAACCGAATTCTCGAATGTTTTGAACTAGTTTCAATGTTTCAATATTAGTTTCATCTCCTAAACCAACAACATAGACATCTAATTCATTCAATTCAGGAATTTCAACGTTTTCAGAGTCAAGTGCAATCATTAATCTTTCTAGTCCCATTCCGAAACCAAAACCAGGTGTTTCTGGTCCACCGATTTCTTCCACCAATCCATTGTAACGACCACCTGCACATAGGGTTGTTAAAGAACCAAAACCATCTGCATCACTCATTATTTCAAAAATAGTGTGATTATAGTAATCTAGTCCGCGGACCATTTTATGATCTAATTCAAATGGAATCTCTAACGCTTCTAACATTGTTTTCACTGTTTCAAAGTGGTTACTAGACTCTTCATTTAAGAAATCTAAAATAGAAGGCGCATTTTTTACAATTTCATTATCTTTTTTATCTTTGCTGTCTAAAACACGTAATGGATTTTTGTGTAAACGAACTTGCGAATCATGACTTAGTTCATCAAAATGTGGTTCAAGGTACGCAATTAAAGCGGCACGATAGGCATCACGGCTCGTTTTATCACCTAACGAATTAATCACTAATTTAAATTCTTTTAAACCAAATTGGTGAAAAAGATCCATTGCTAAAGCCATTGTTTCAACATCCGTCGCTGGATTATTGCTACCAAAAACTTCAACACCTAACTGGTGGAATTGACGTTGTCTTCCACCTTGTGGGCGTTCATAACGAAACATAGGTCCCATATAATAGACTTTATAAGGGTTGCTATGCTCAGGTCCAAATAATTTATTTTCAACATATGCACGCACAATTGCGGCTGTTCCTTCTGGTCTTAAAGCTAATCGACGATCACCTTTATCCATAAAGTCATACATTTCTTTTGAAACAATATCACTTGTTTCTCCTACTCCTCTAGAAAACAACTCATAACTTTCGAAAATTGGGGTTCTCATTTCATGGAATTGATAATCCCCCATCACCATTCTTGAAATTTCTTCCACATACTGCCATTTTTTTGAAACACCTGGAAGAATATCCACGGTTCCTTTTGGTTTTTGAAATGCCATTTTCAGACACGCTCCTTTTCAATCTATTTTTGTTCATTACTCTTGCTTTTCAATGGTCAACTTTCTTTTTAAAAATAAAAAAACTCGTCCCTATTCTTTGTAAGAATAAGGACGAGTGTATATGAATAGACCGTGGTACCACCTTTTTTTGAAAGCTTCATGCTTTCCTCAACGATTAACGCTCGTAACGTAGCAACTTTGTATTGCTAGTCCTCCAGAGTGTCTTTCAATAATACAAATGGGAATTAGTTTCAGCCACGCTAATTCTCTCTATCTACACATTATCCATTATTTACTCGCTCTTTCATCGGATATTTCTATTAGATTAAGTACTAGATTACAAGAAATAATGCCTAAAGTCAAGATATTAAATGAGAAAAATCAAATAAATGACCCGTTGTTTTAGATTGTTCATAATAATGAAAGATACTATAATTATTTTCCGCCTTTTTAATCTGCGATTTAGATTGAAATATAGTAGTGCTTTTATCTTTAAATCCATTTGATAAAATAACTTTTATATTTTTTGTTAAAAGACTTCTTTACATCCTATATTCATAGAAAATCGATAAAATAATGTGAAAAATTTAAATTTTTAGTGGTTTTTATGATTCTATAATTGCTAAATAGAACAATTTATTGCTATAATCAACTATGAAACCAATTTTTATACAAACTCGGTTTATTTGGCTAATAGAAAGTAGTGAACTCGGTGATGAAATCAAAAAACATACCTCAACAACATAAAAAATATTTTTTACTTTTCTTTATCGTCTTACTCAGTTTAACCATCTTTGCAACAGTTGCTTTGGCTAATTTTAGTACGATTAAGGTTGATGCTGCAGTAGTAAATGTTCGAACTGGACCTGGACTGTCTTACGATGTTATGAGTCAAGTTGGTGCAGGAGACACAGTCAATGTTCTAGAAGAAAAAAATGAATGGTATAAAGTTCGCTTAAGTAATGATCGGATTGGTTGGGTTGCCAGTTGGTTAGTAAATAATACCGAAATTAGTGCAGCAACAAATACCGTCGGAACAATTACAGGTGAGAAAATTAATGTTCGTAGTGAAAGTAATGAACAAGCTGAAATCATTGGTTCTGTCGTTAAAGGGACAGAATTAACAGTACTTTTCCAAGAAAATGGTTGGACTCAAGTTCAATACAATCAACAAGTTGCTTGGGTTAATTCTAATTTTATTGAAGTGAAAGCTGCTGCTGTTCAAGAGGCGCCTCAAACCGTGGCTACAAAAGACAATTCAAACGCTGATGTTCAAACAATTAGCATTCGAACAGAAGGTACGCGCATTCGAACTAGCCCTTCTACGGATAGTAAAGTGGTGCTGACAGCTTCTCAAGGCCAAAGTTTTAGTTACATTGGCACAGAAGGCGATTGGTATCATGTTAAAGCAAGTGATGGAACAGAAGGATATGTAGCAAACTGGTTAGTTGATTTATCAGCAACTGCAGAAGCCGCTCCTACTGCACAAATCTCTTCCCTTTCGGAAGCAACGATTGTCATTGATCCAGGTCATGGAGGCAGTGATCCAGGAGCTGAAGGGTCAAATTACTACGAGAGTGAAATCACATTAAGTACAGCTGAAATTTTAGCAAATCGTCTAAGACAATCTGGAGCCAATGTTATTTTAACTCGAACAACTGACACAGATGTTGGACTTCGCGATCGAGCTTATATCAGTAATCAAGCAAAAGCAGATGTTTTCATCAGTATTCATTATGATTCAACTCCGAATCCAAATGAAGGTAGTGGAACCACAACTTATTACTACAGTGATAGCAATAAAGCCTTAGCTAAAGCCGTTAATAATGGGCTTAGCAAAGGACCTTTACCAAATAATGGGTACCGCTTCGGTGATCATCAAGTCACTCGTGAAAATGCTCAACCTGCTCTATTGTTAGAAATGGGCTATGTTAACAACGATACGGATAGTGCGTTAATTACAACAAAATCCTATCAACAAACGATGTCAAACCACATTGTCGATGCCTTGACAAATTACTTTAATAAATAAAAATTCCCAGTTTAAAACAGTTCGAACTGTTTTAAACTGGGGTTTTTTTATTTATTTTGACTATCCAAAATGATGGTAACTGGACCATCATTTACTAAAGAAACGGCCATATCTGCACCAAACTCACCGGTTTCTACAATTAAACCACTTTTCCGTAACTTGTTGTTTAAGGAATCGTATAAAGCTGTCGCTTGTTCTGCTCCCGCCGCTTTTATAAAGCTTGGTCGGTTCCCTTTTTTAGTATCTGCATATAAGGTAAACTGAGAAATAGAGAGAATTTTCCCACCGATTTGTTCAATGGAAAGATTCATTTTTCCTGCATCGTCTTCAAAGACACGCATTTTGCTAATTTTCCCGACTAAATAATCAACATCAACTTCAGAATCTGTTTCTGTTACACCAACCAATAATACAAAACCCTTGTCAATTTCACCGACTATTTTCTCGTTAATTTTTACGGATGCTGCTAAACTCCTTTGAACAACTACTTTCAAATTTATCCATTCCTTTCTCTTCCCAGAAAAAAACAGACGATGACTAGCATCATCTGTTTTTTATTAAGATGTTATTCTGCGTACGCTATAAACATCTGGAATTGTTTTAATTTTATCAACAATTTTTTCTAACTGATTCAGATTTTGAATCCCGACAGTTAAAGTAATTGTTGCCATTTTATTGTTATCTACTTTGCCATTTACACTAGTTAAATTACGGGTCATGCTGTTTACAACTTGTAAAACTTCATTTAAAAGACCCGTACGATTATACCCTTCAACTTGAAGTTCAGCGTCATAATCTTGACCTTTTGATGCAGCATCTTCCCACTCAACTTCAATTAAACGATTTTCTGTATCATCTGCGCCTTTAATATTTGGACAGTCTTCACGATGAATCGATATTCCACGCCCTTTTGTGATATACCCAACGATTTTATCACCAGGTACTGGACTACAGCAACGACTAATACGCACTAAAAGATTATCGACTCCCTGAATGACAATTCCGCCTTCATGACGAACTTTCATTTTTTCTGGTTTTTTATCATTTTTCTTTTCGATTGTATCAAGTGATTGATTCTCTTTTTCTTTATCACGTTCACGACGTTCTTTTTCCGTCAAGCGATTCGCAATAATCAACGCTGTTAATTCTCCATAGCCGACTGCCGCATATAAATCATCCTCATTAGTAAAATTAAAGCGTTCTAATAGTTCTTTGATATGTTGTTTGGTTAAAAAATCTTTTGGTGCAAATTGCATCTCAATTAATTGTTTTTCAATCATATCTTTGCCTTTTTCAATATTTACATCACGATCTTGTAGTTTGAAGAAACGCTTAATCTTATTTTTAGCTTTACTTGTAGAAACAAGATTAATCCAGTCACGGCTTGGTCCAAATGAATTTGGCGATGTCATCACATCAACAATATCCCCATTTTTCAATTTATAATTGAGAGGTACAATTTTCCCGTTTACTTTAGCACCAATGGTTTTATTGCCAATTTCTGTATGGATATTAAAAGCAAAATCTAAGGGACCAGCGCCTGAAGGTAATTCACTCACGTCCCCTTTAGGAGTAAAGACATACACTTTATCTTTAAAAATGTCCTCTTTAACACTTTCCATAAAGTCACTAGCATCATTAGCCTCATCTTGTAACTCAATAATATCTCTAAACCAGCTTAATTTCGTCCCTACAGCATCATTTTCAATTTTCTTCGTGATACCCTCTTTGTATGCCCAATGTGCGGCCACCCCAAACTCAGCGACTTCATGCATTTCAAATGTACGAATTTGAACCTCAACGGGGTTGCCTCTTGGCCCAATTACTGTTGTATGAATTGATTGATACATATTAGCTTTAGGCATCGCGATATAGTCTTTAAAACGCCCTGGCATTGGTTTCCATCTAGTATGGATTGCCCCTAAAACAGCATAACAATCTTTAATTGAATCCACCATAACCCGAATCGCTAATAAATCATAAATTTCATTAAATTGTTTTTTCTGGTCTTTCATTTTACGATAAATCGAGTAAATATGTTTTGGGCGACCATAAATCTCTGCTTTTAATTTTAATTCATCAACGGATTCTTGAATTTTATCAATCGAATCTGCAATATAAGCTTCACGCTCTTCACGTTTTGAATTCATTAAATGAACAATCCGGTAATACTGTTGCGGATTTAAATAACGTAATGAAGTATCTTCCAATTCCCATTTAATTCGACTAATCCCTAATCTATGAGCTAACGGTGCATAAATTTCTAAAGTTTCATTGGCAATACGGCGCTGTTTATCCGCACGATGATGTTTTAATGTTCTTAAATTATGCAAACGGTCCGCTAACTTAACCATAATAACCCGTAAATCTTGCGCCATAGCTAATAACATCTTCCGATGATTTTCAGCTTGCTGTTCTTCATGAGATTTATATTTAATTTTCCCTAATTTTGTCACGCCATCAACAAGCATTGCTACCTCAGGTGAAAATTCTTTAGCGATATCTTCAAGAGTCATCTCGGTATCTTCGACAACATCATGCAAAAATCCAGTTGCAACAGTTGCTGGATCCATTTTTAATTCAGCTAAAATTGCTGCCACTTGGATAGGGTGAATAATATATTCTTCACCAGATTTTCTAAATTGACCCTCATGTGCCTTGGTCGCGTATTCGCAAGCTTTTTTTACAAATGCTACATGTTCACTGTTCATATAAGTTGAAGTTAAAGCGATTACTTCTCCAGCAGAATAATTTTTATTTTTTGGCATAAGGTCACCCTCTTTTCATTAATTTATTGGCGTGTCCTTAGCGATAACTGTTCTCGCTAGGCTAAATTGAGATTGCATCTTATGACATCAATCTGACTTTATAAAAAACAGCACCCGTCATCGAGTGCTGTTTCTTCATACACTTTAAATTAATTATAACTTCTCTCGCCTTTTAATTCAAACAGAAAAGTCGTGAATCATTAGGTTTTCTTCATTTAATTTAAAAATAACTTAAAAAGATTGGGGATTTTTATTAATTTACCTTTTGTAACCAAGAACAAAATTGATAAAGGCCACCACATTAAAGCAAAAATCGGATAAATTATCCAGATTTTATTCAGAGGGTGGCATAGTTTAAAATGAAAAACAATCTTTATTACATTAATAATTGTTTCTCACGGAGCATCTCGTAAGGACCAGGTTATCGCCGCCACATAATCACCTGTAAGATTTCCTTGTGGAATATATAAACTTGGTCCACCACTTGGATAATAATTACCATTACTGTGCATCTCCCACATATAGGGAACTCCTCTTGAATCTGAATGGAAATCGACTGCCCAAGAACCTAATCCAGTATCTTTTTCAGCTACCAATATAGGAAGTTCCGTATCTGGAATAGGAAATGACACAGCTTTAGAACTAGGTGGTGAGTCATATTTCCGATTATAGATATCTGGATAAACATCACTTACTGGAATTGAAAAAAGTGCGCCTTTTAATTTCCGACCATCATCTTTTTCGCTACTAAATTCTGTAATTTTAGCGCTTAAAGTCCAGCCTGCTCCTGTTCCTCGAACATCTGTTACTTGCGCTCCCAATGTATAATGCTTGGATGGGATAGGTTTTTCTCCGTTTATTTCCTTTTTAGCTACCAATGCATATGATAAACGTCCTTCCTCATAAGAGCTTATTTTAAGTTCAAAAAAGTGAAAACCGGTTGCCGCATCTAAGGTTAAGTCCCCTACATTATTCGTCGGTGCCCAAATAGCAGTAATCAATTCATGTGGTTTTGTTGAATTTCCCGGCTCTAAACCAACTTTTGCTTCTGAGGGATAACTTTGCGATTCTAAAGCCTTAGCGTCTACTGTAAAAAGTAAAGAAAATACACTACAACTACATAACATTATTTTTCTTTGTTTATTTTTCATAACTATCTCCTATTCCACTGTAACCATTAGTTGTTCCTCTAATTGCTTAGCTTCACCAAAGTAATACGTATTATTTAGAATCAAGGTTGTTGTTCCAACTGAAAGTGCCTCTAATTCTCCAGTTTCTTCATTGATTTTAGCCACACTTGGATTGCTACTCTTCCATTTTAACTTTTGATAAAATGGATCATTAATATTACTATCAACAATCGTTCCAACAAATTGTTCTTTTTCACCTACTTTAAACATCGTTTTCAGGTTTTCTTTTGAGGTGCCTTCAGAACTAGCCCAAACTAATTTCCCAAATTTAAATTCGTCACTTTTCTTAAATTCAATATAATATTTGGAACCAACAGTCGTTTTAGCCCAATCACCTAATGGATTATTAAATCCTAAACATTGGGCAGTTGCGCTAATTTCAACAATATCCCCTTTTTTTAGTTTTTCAGTGAAAAAACGATCCGCAATGGCAAGTCGATAGGGACCATCATTTATTGAAAAATCTGATCTAAAAATATCTTGTGTGCCTGTGGGCGTTATCGCATAACCATGAGTTGTATAGTTACCATCTTCTGGAATCGTATAGAGGAAGACATCACTTCTGTTGTACCATGGATTTTCAGAAATATATTCATTATCTGCCAAATCAATATAACCTTCCATTGGCTGACCTATTGTTAATTTTGTTGCTGTTTCTGTTGAAAATCCATGATCATCTGTAATAATAGTCAACTGATCTTTGATTTCAGGATTTTGTTTTGAACAAACGTTAATTACAGTTCGGCCAAACCCTTTAGCTGTAACTGTTCCAGATTGATCAACTTCTGCTATTGATGAATCTTTGCTGCTCCACAATAAGTCTTTCTTTTTTGCACCTTCAGGAGCTAATGTTGTATCTAGTACGATAGGTTTATTTTTATAAACAATTTTAGGATCTATTTTATTTGTAATAGCGACGGATGCTATTTTATTTTCTTCACTTGTTACACTATCAGTCGCAGCAGTCAAAAACAAATTAGCCTTTGTAGCCCAGTATTCTCCTTTAGATGTATTTCGCCAGCGAAAACCATTGTAACTAACAAGGGTATCCCCAGCTTCTAAAATAGGTACGTTATCTTGTTGATTTCCTTCTTTCACCTTTTGGGCAGTAAAGTATTGCAGCTCTAATTCAGAAGGATAAATTAATTGAACAACTATTCCATAATTTGAGTCGGCTGGAATTTCCACTTCTTTTGTAGGAATATTATTCATTCCCGCTTCTATTTGTGTTCCTTCTGCAATTAATTCTGTAAATATGCTAGAATCAAAGTAATCTGATTCAATTTTTTTATTCACATAATAAATCTTATAATCAATATTGTTTTGAATAGTTAAAAAAGCTACTGTTTTTAGAATTTCTTCATTAGTATTGGTTTGATAATTAGCTGCTAGATAAATCTCATTAGATGGATTTTTAGACGCTTCTATTTTCCCCCACGCATCACTAGTAGAATTAACATAACTGTTAAAATTATCATACAATTCAGATTTAGAACTTATTGCACTGTAAAACTCACCTGTTGCAATAAAAATATCCTCATAACTTACATAAAAATAACCTTTATCGCCAAACGAAGTACCCCATGAATTTTTCACTATAAAGGCGCCCTCTTGCTTTGGTTGAATTGAAAAATTATCTTTACTATAATCATCGTCCCATCCGACAATTGTCACTGAATGATCGATAGCAGGCCGTCCTTGAGATGAATAATTAGGAATTTTGTTAAAATCAGCCACCGGAACGTAACTTGCAGCTTTCCCATTATTATAATATTTTTTTGAGTGAGAAACCGTTTCAGATTGATAATTATAGGTAACCGCCCCACTTTCTTGAATAAATCGCTTAATTTTTGTTCGCTTTATTTCTTTTTCCGACTCCGAAATGGTATATTCATTAAGTGGAATATGTTTAAGTTCATTCATTGCTAATGATGATTTTTTTGCTTTAACCATATTAAAGTCATCATTTAATAGTGGTTTATTTTTTGCTTCTACAGTAGGTGTGGTAAACTCTTTTTCTGTAACACCTTGATTGTTTAACATATTTTGAAACAGAGGATACTGATGAAATCCTCCTTGATTTAAAGTTCTTTTCTCCGCCAACTGTAAAAATATAGTATTTGGATTAAATCCATCTGAAAAAGCATTTTCTGCTGAATAATAGTTATAGTAATTGGGTGATAAAAGTTGTTCTATCCCAGTTTGTTTTTGATATGCTGCTGAGATGATATCTGTGCTTGAATACGCCCAACAAATACCTATACCACCTTGACTTCTGACAGTTTGCTCAAAATCAGTTCCCCGTGGATCAAGTTTTTTTGGTAAAATCCCTCTAGATTGAACTATTTCTTTTGATTGTGGAATAACAGGTTCATCGCTATTCCAAGACCCTTTATTTCCATCTATTCCTAGTGGATGAATCTCAATAAGCTCTGGTGTGTCCAACGTATCAGCTGAGACATGCAAGCTCCATGTACAAAGGAATAATCCAGTTGTAAGTAAACCAATCATTATTTTTTTCATTTTTCTTCTCCTCCAATTTTTTATTAAGTCTTCAATCAAATATATAAAGCTTCATTTATATGTCACTGAAATTAATTCTCCATAAGTACAATCTTATATAGCTGTACAATTAGTTTCAGTAAAAAACTTTTCCCTGATTAAATTATATCTAGTATAGCACTATTCTAAAATAAAATATAGTCGTTATTTATAAATAACAATTTCAAAATAATAAAAAAAGAATTAACAGAATAATTTAATAGATGAAATAGTACATATACTAAAAAAATTGCTTTTTTAGTATATGCACATCACTCTATGAGACTATTTAAATAATGAAAAAGTAAATTACTTTTTTTTATAATATAACGGTAAAATTCCATCTCTTTTTAAATAACTTTTTTTAATTTAACTATTAATATCTATTTCTTCCAATATAAAAAAACATAGTGCATTAATTCAAAGTAAATTGAATTAATGCACTATGTTTTACCTATTCTGTTCTTCCATCTAATTAAATTATTTTGGACTACTTTTCTTTTATTAACCTTCTTGACCTAAATTTAAATTACCAATTAAAGGGGCTGGATCGACTACATGTCCAACTCCACCTTCTGGACTAGTCCGGACTTCTAAATGTAAATGCGGTCCATCTGATTGACCTGTTTGACCAACTTTTCCAATCACCGTTTTTGTTTCTACTCGATCACCAACTTTTACAAGGAGTTCAGACTGATGAGCGTACAACGTCCATGTTCCATTATCATGTCGAATCACAACGACATTTCCATATCCCTCGTACATAGGTCCATCTTCTTGGGCGACAACGACTTCACCAGCCATCACTGGATGGATTTCTGTTCCAATAGCTGAGGCAAAATCAAGCCCTTTATGGAAACCATTTGTATCATAACCAGATCGTAAACCAAAAGTAGATGATATCGGATCTTTAACTGGCGCTTCAAAGCCAAATTGAATAGATGGTAGTTCAGTACTTTCTGATTGTGAAAATACAGCTATATCTTGAGAAATTTGAGTTGCTCTTTTATCCCACAACACATTTTGTTGTTGATAGGAATTTTTAACGGCTTCAATTTGTTCAGTAGCGATACCAGAATCTGGTTTAGTCGCTGCAGCTTCTAAGACAACATACTCTTTTTTTAGATTCGCACGTTTTAACTCAAGCTTTTTTTGAACTAATTCTGCTGCTAATAATTTTTTTTGTTGTGTAGTTACCTTAATCTGCTCTTGAATCATTGGAAATTTAGCTTCTTCAGAAAAATGAATTTCTTCTTTTTCAGGAGGAGTTGAATCATTTACTGTTAGACGTTTTTGATCTGACCAAGTAGCTCCTTTTTCTGCTAATAAAGGTTTTAAATTATCTTTTTGACTTTCAAATTTTTTTACAGCAACTAGTCCTTCTTTTATTTTAATTTCTTGCTCTTTAATTTTTGTTTCTAATGCCTTTATTTGGCTATTAAATTTACCTATACTCACATCTGATTGCGTCATGGCTTCGTCTAGTTCTTTGATTTTGGCTTCTATTTGACTCACTTGAGTATGTACATCGACAATTTCAGCTTCTGTTATCGCATAAGCAGTATCCGTTTGAAAAAAAATAGGGCTAAGTAAGCTAGCAACGGTTATGACTAGTGTTAATTTATTGGAAAAAAAACGCATTTTATGGGTTCCCCTTTACATTCTTGTATTAAACTCATCCAAATTATAACACATCACTTTTTTTAAGTATGACGTTCTGTTAACAGTTAGATGACATTTGAATGACTTGAGGGACTTTACTTGACATATAATTAATCTCAAAATAGGCCTAGGATAATAATCACCCTAGGCCTATTGCTTCATTTCTGATTAATAATCGTTTTTAGCTGTTTGACCTTCCATAATGGCAACGCCACTAGAAGCACCTAAACGAGTTGCACCAGCTTCAATAAATGCCAAAGCATCTTCTAAGCTACGCACGCCTCCACTAGCCTTAACGCCCATTTCTGGTCCAACTGTTGCACGCATTAATTTCACATCTTCAACTGTTGCCCCACCTGTTGAAAAGCCTGTTGATGTTTTAACAAAATCAGCTCCAACTTTTTTAGCAATTTCACAAGCTCTGATTTTCTCTTCTTCAGTTAACAAGGCTGTTTCAATAATCACTTTAGAAACTGCACGATTTTTAGCAGCTTCAACAACGCCACGCATATCACGCTCAACTAATTCATCATCTTTGCCTTTTAAAGCACCAATGTTAATAACCATATCCACTTCATTTGCACCGTTTTTAATGGCATCATTCGCTTCATATGCTTTGACTTCTGGCGTGTTTGCACCTAATGGAAAACCAATTACTGTACAAACTTTAACATCTGATTCTGCTAATAAAGCAGCTGCTTTACTAACCCATGTTGGATTAATACAAACTGACATAAAATTGTATTTTGCAGCTTCTTGGCAAAGAATAGTAATTTGTTCCTCCGTTGCCTCTGGTTTTAATAACGTATGGTCAATGTATTTATTTAAGTTTTCACTCATGTTTTTTCTTCCTACCTTCTCATAATTATTTAGTATCTTCATTATACCCTACTTCTTGCTCTTAGGACATAGCCGTTTCACTTATTTAGATTGATTTAATTCTAATTGATAAGATAACGCAGATAAAACATATAAAGGTGCTGTTTCAGTTCTTAAAATCCGTGGTCCCAATGCACAACAAATAAAACCCGCATCCGTCAAACTTGAAATTTCTTTTTCGGATAATCCGCCTTCTGGACCAAAAACAACTAATACTTTTTCACCTGTCTCCAGATTTTTCAAGACTTTGGCAAAGTTCTGGTCCTCTCCAACCTTAGCACTTTCTTCATAAGCAACTAATAATCTATCATACCCCTGACTCGTTTCAATCAACTGACTCAGTGAGTGAACAGCTTCGATTGTAGGAACAACATGACGCTGTGCTTGTTCTGCTGCTTCAAGTGCAATCTTTTCTAAACGTTGGATTTTTTTCAGTCCTTTTTTTTCATCCCATTTTGTAATCGAAAATTTAGCAGCAAATGGGATAAAATGACTTGCACCTAATTCTGTTCCTTTTTGAACAATTAATTCTAGTTTATCGCCCTTAGGCAACCCACTAACTATGGTTACTTCTACAGGTAATTCTTTATTTTGATGCTCATCCGCAATCCATTTTAAATCTAAATAATCATTTTCAATTGTTTGAATTTCGGCAATAAAAGCCTGACTGTTGGGTAAAACTAAAAAAACCTTATCTTCAACTTTCATCCGCATCACACGAACCATGTGATGATATTGATCTCCTTCAATGGAAATCAGCTGATTTTGATAGTCATCTATCATTTCCTTTAAAAAGTAACGTTGCATTTACTCTTCCTCCGCCGGTTTTCTAGCAATAATCGCGAACCAATCTTTCATTTGTAAAATTTGTTCAATTTCAAACCCTTGTGCAACTAAATGTTCTAAGACTTCATCACGTTTGCTATCAATAATACCTGAAGTAATAAATAAGCCGTTTGGTTTTAAAACACGCCAAGCATCTTCAATTAATAAAAGAATAATTTCAGCTAGAATATTAGCCATGACAATATCCGCTTCGATTGTGATGCCTTTTAATAAATCATTGGCTTTAACAGGCACATCTTTAGCGTAGTCATTTAAAGCCATATTTTCTTTCGCCGCTCGAACAGCTACTTCATCTAAATCGTAGGCAAAAACATCACCTGCACCTAAAGCTTTACTGGCAATACTTAACACACCTGAACCTGTTCCGACATCTAACAAGGTTTCTCCGCCAGTAATACTGGTTTCCAACGCTTGCATAGATAAACGAGTCGTTGGATGCGTTCCTGTTCCAAAAGCCAAACCTGGATCTAAGCGAATAATCCGTTCATCGCTAAACTTTGGTGTATAGTCTTCCCAACTAGGTACAACAGTCATAAAACGTGTGACTTGTAGTGGATGATAATATTTTTTCCAAGCTGTTGCCCAACTCGTATCGCTGACCTCCGTTGTTTCAACCTGATTCGCTCCAATATCCAATCCAAAAGTTTCCAATTCTAAAATTCGTTGTTTAATCCCTGGTAAAATTTCTGGTAAAAAAACGGTCTCTGGAAAATAAGCTTTAATAATAACACCATTTTCTGGAAAATCCTCTTTATCTAAAGCCCAAATTTCACCAAATCCATCATCTGGTGTATGATCAAAATCAAACATATCTTCAATTGAAACACCACTTGTTCCGGCCTCAACTAGTATATTTGAGATCGCCTCTACGGCTTCACTTGCGGTTAAAACACTTACTTCTGTCCATTTCATTCTGTTTCCTCCTTGTATGATAAAAACTAACCTGATAAAAAGTTTGTTGAGCTGTTTAACTTCGACAGAAAAATAGGGAATAGAAAGAATGACACTTTTTGTCACTTTTTCCATTCATCTTTTTTCCGAGAACTTGGCTCATAAAAACTAGCCGAATAAAAAGTTTGTTGAGCTGTTTAGGCCTGGCAAGAAAATAGGAAAAATTGATAGGACGTTTTTTGTCCTCTCGAATTTTTATCTTTTTCTCGAAGGACTAGCTCATAAAAACTAGCCTAGTATTTAGGATAAGCTATTAATGTGTCCTCATAACGTCCTGTTTCTTTTAATGTTGCAATTGTTCCTGCAAAATCATTGTCATTCCAATGCATTTCAAAGGTTTCAATTGTTGGATCCGTTGCAAAATCTAATAGGTCAGCTTGTCCTTCAGTCACGACAATGCGTAAATATTTTGCAGCAGCTTCAATTACACCCTTTTCAATTCCTTTTTTACTATCAAATGGGATTCCAACTAAATAATCGTCTAAATTTAGTTTTGATTTCAAGGGATCGTAAAAAACAATTCCATCTTCAAATTCAATAATATCATTTTCTGCCACTGTTCCATCAACATCTTCAATTACAGTTGAACTATCAGTTTCAACAAAAAGTGTGAAAAAGACTTCAATTCCATGCTGACGTTTATTCCATTGTACCAACCAATCAAATTCAAAATTAGCTGCTTCAAATGTTTCATTAATGTAATCAAGTAATTCTTCTTTTGCCATTAAAATCCCTCTTTTCTTATTTTTCCCATCCATAATCAGGTTCTATCGTTCCTTTTAATTTAGAAACATAAGGATTTCCTTTAACACTATAACGTAAGAAAGCTTCTGTCCATTTACCTTTATTTGGAATCCCAATTCGTTTAGAAAGCTCAACTTCTTGAGGGTACCGACGCTCTTTTTGTGAAATTATTAAAGGTGGTACTAGTATCGAACTTCCATCATCACTTTTATCGATGCCCATTGCTTTAGTTAACTTGCCTGGTCCGTCTGTAACAGCGAAGCCGGTTTGAGCTCTTCGTTCTTCCATTATAGCGAGCCCTTCAAATGGTTCTATCCCTCTAATTAAAACAGCTTCTGGTATACCTTTAGCTTGTACAACTAGATTTAACATATGGTGTGTGTGCATACTATAAATATAAATAGTCCCTGCTTCCTGATACATTGAATTCAATCGTGGTGTTTTTTTCAACTTGTAACTATGTGCAGCTTGATCAATTTCACCTAGATACGCTTCTGTTTCAACAATCCAACCAGAGACAATTCCAGCATCGGTTTCTTTTACAACTAGCATACCTAATAACTCTTGCGCGATTTCTTCTGTTGTTTTTTTTGAATCAAACCAAGGATTCATCTTGCACCTCCTAACTCCCGAAATGCCACTTATTTATCCATCTACTAGTATACCTTAAAATAAGCTTTTCTGTTATAAAAATTAGTTGATTTCTTTGACCAAATTTTCTACTTAGTTTTTTAGTTCATTTGTAAAAAGCTTAGCAATAAATAAATTACAAACAATATTTATTTTTCATACAAAATAAAATTAATTTTTTTATCGCATCTGACTTTATTCTATGCTAGAATACAATTTGTTGTAAAAATTATAGATGGAACTCTCTCAGAGTATTCATAGATTGGAGTCGGGAAATGAAAAATAGAGAAAATTCTTATTTTGATGGTGGTTTGTTTGAATTAATTGGTTGGAATATTTTAGGTACATTGATTACAATTTTCACACTTGGCATTTGCGCACCATGGGCAATTACAATGGTTTATGGTTGGAAAATTAATCATTCTGTTATCGAAGGACGTCGCTTGCAATTTAATGGCTCTGCTGTTGGCTTGTTTGGTCACTGGATTAAATGGCTATTATTAACAATTATTACGTTTGGAATCTATGGCTTTTGGGTATCAATCAAGTTAGAAAATTGGAAAGTTAGCAATACTACTTTTAGAAACTAGCATTTATTTATTTATAAAAAAGCATCCCTCTATTTTTAGAAGGATGCTTTTTGTTATTATCTTAAAGACTGAATTTGAAGATAGAGCTTACCTCACTATGCTTTTTTTTCTGCTAAATTTTCATAGTTATGTTTAATTATTGCTATTAAATCTGAGTTTGTTAAATTTGTGACAGTAGAAATCACTTCACTAATAGATGCATTTTCAATTAAACGAGCTAACTCGATACTTTCTGGATCTTTCTCGTCCCGGTAGGTTAAAATCATTGCAACGGTTTTTATTAATGCTTCATTCTTTAAATGAGAGTCATTTGTTTCTCGAATTGGGCGAATAAAGCGTTCGTCGTACCCTAATTTACGGAGAGGTGTTCTAGCTACTCGACTAATTTCATCTGAAATATATGGATTTTCGAAACGAGAAAGAATTTTATTAATATAGGCTTGGTGCTCGGTTGGATTAAATTTCCATTTGGTAATCAATAAATCTCCCGTTTCTTTTAAGACTGCTTGGACTTGATTTTTTACAGTTGGGTCTTTAATTGCTTTTTCAATCGTTTCAAATCCATGATATTTCCCAGCATACGCTGTTGTTGCATGACCTGTATTGACTGTGAATAGTTTACGCTCAATAAAAGGCAATAAGTTTTCTACATACTGAACTCCTTTTAATTGGATTGCTTCATTTTTAAGAGTTGTTGCATCAACAACCCACTCTTTAAAAGGTTCAACTGAAACAAATAACTTATCTTCATGATGCTGAATCGGTACAATTCGGTCTACTGCAGCATTTGGAAAACCGATATAAGTAGTCAAATATTTTTTTTCATTTTCTGATAAGTGTTTTTCAACTTCTTCTTTTAAATAGTCACTACCGCCAATCATATTTTCACAGGCAATCACATCAATCGGTGTTGTTATATTTGCCTCAAATCTACGCTTGATTCCTGCTGCAATCAATGGCGCAATCAACGGCAAAATATTGGGACCAATTGCTGTTGTAATAATATCAGCCTGAATAAGTGCTGCGACAACCTCTTCTGGATTCAGTTGGTTATTTATGCCAGATACATTTTTAACAGTAATTTGTTCTTTTCCAGCTGCAGCTAATTCTATTTTATAACTTCCGAATGTATTTAAAGCATTTATAATTTCTGTATTGACATCAACAAAGATAATGTCAAAGCCATTTTGAGACAACACTTCACCGATAAATCCTCTACCAATATTTCCTCCACCAAAATGAACAGCTTTCATTTAATCCACCTCCTGAAGTAAAGCCACGATTTCTTCTGCAGTTTGTGCACTAGCCAATTCGACAACATTGTCAATATCAGAACAAAAAATAGCAATTTGTGACAAAATATCCAAGTGTTCGTTTTCGACTCCTGCTATCCCAAAAAGAACGGTTACCATTTTTTCTTCTTCTGGAGTACCAAAATCAACACCATTAGGAACTTGAATAATAGAAATACCTGATTTTTTAATGTATTTTTTGGCCTCATCTGTTCCATGGGGAATGGCAATAAAATTTCCCATGTAAGTTGTCACGTCATTTTCACGTTGTACCATAGCATCAACATAGTCAGCTTCAACATATCCAGCAAGAACAAGGACTTCTCCTGCAGCTCGAATGGCACTTTCTTTCGTCGTAAAATGTTGGTTTAATTTGATATTTTCAATTGTTAATATATCCATCTTCAAACATCCTTTTCATTTATATTTAGTTAATTCTATGAGAAATAATTTACTTAATAGACGATAAATCTCATCTCGTGCACCGGAATTATACAATTCCATATTTAAATTACTTTCTATAATAGATGCGCTAATTTCACCTAAAACTTTCTGATCATAATCAGACAATGGCTCAGGGCCTAGCAGCAACAAAATTCGCTTCATCTTTATCGATGTTCGATCCATGCCAATAATACTTAGTGGCTCTTTGATTTCATAAATTGAAAAGTAGGGAAACTTAATTTCACTAGAAATACAATGGAATAATGCCAAATTAGTTTCTGGTATACCAATTGGCGCCTGTTTTAGACGTCCCATTAGTTTAGCGGCAACAACTTTTGCATCTGTTAAAATAAGTCCTTCTAAAGACTGACAAATTTCATTAATTGTACTTTCCAAAGTTTGACTATAGCGTACGGCTTTTATATCGAAATTTTCTAAAATTTGATTTGCTACTTTCATTCCTTTGTAGACTTCTTGAAAACTTTCTATTTGATCATTTGTAGTGTTTATCTGCTGACGAGTATCTTTAGTTAAAAAGGTTGTACTAGTAAAGTTACTTTTAATATAGAGCTGAATATCACGGATTTCCTCTTCTAGTAACAACGGTGTAATCACTTTATACTCCGCTCTAAAACCCGACAAAAAAATTGTTGATAGTATCAAATCAAATGAGCCTAACTCCAAAGAATCCAATTGTGCAATTCTAGAAATAAGCACCTCATTAATTTCCGGTATATTTTTCTTTAGTCGATTTTCCAAGATCTTAGCGGTTCCAATGCCACTTGAACAAATAACTAAAACCGAAAGTTTTTTTGTTTTCGACTTTTTTTCATACGTTGAAGCAAAGTGAATGACGATATAAGCGACCTCATTTAACAGAAAGACTGTTTCAGGAAATACACTGGCTAAAGATTCCTCTAAAATTTGATAAAGTTCAGTATATTTAATTTTTATTTTTTCTAGTAAAGGATTATTCATTTGTGGGATTGGGGCAACAGAACGTTTTAATGCTGCTGATAAATGTGCCATTAAATCATAAAACAAGGTAGTATCATGACTAAAATCCCATTCTATTCGTGTTGAAACAAGATGAATTAACTCTTTTATTTTGAAAGATAGTTCTACATCATAATTCTCCAGAAAAATATCTCTTTGAATATGACCATTCATTCCTCTAATTTGTAGTGCTAAAAAATAAATTTCATGATCTGTGACGTTGACTTCGATTAACTTTTCTACATCAGCAAATAATTCACTGGCAATTTCAATAGGCTGATGAATATCCGTTTCTTTAATTGAGTATTGAATGTCTGTGATTTCCTTGCCTAACTTCAATCTATGAATTGAAATAGCCAATAAAATAATTAATTGTTGTAACTGACTATCTGTTACTTTTTCAAAGGACCTTTTTTGAATGCTCTGAATCGCATGATTTGCTATATATAAAGACTCATTATCGATGTATTTCATAAAATAATTATCTAATGTATCTAGCAATTGCTCTTTTTCTAATCGTTTTAAAAACTCAAAAAAATCATACTCATTAAGCTCACTATTAATGACGCCACTTAAAATTTGACGACGTTCACTTTCTGGTGCTTTAACACTAATTCCAATTGATTTTTTTCGTTGCACTTGAATCGTAAATCCGCTTAAAATTTCTTCAATGGAGACTAAGTCAGCTTGGATTGTGCCGATACTTACTCCAAAATCAAGCGCCATCGCTTCCATCTTCATTTCTTCATCTGTCGTTAAAAGAAGGCAAGTTATTGCACTTTGTCTTTGTTTCGGATCAAATTCATTTTTGATTTTACTCAGTTTCATTTTTAATTCAGCCAATAAAAACTCATTGCCTATTAATTTATACCCAGCACCTTTTTCTTTAATCAATTTCATTTGATACTGCGCTAAAGTGCCTTCAAGACTCGATAATTCACGATAAATAGTTCGCTTACTGACTTTGAACTCTTCACATAAATAATCAATCTGCACCCCTAGTGGATTGTGTAAGAGTATTTCAACTATACGTTTCTCTCTAGCTGAGAAATACATCACTACTTCACCCTTTCTATGCTAAAACCAACTATCAAGCAACAGCTGAGAATCAACTGCTACTTGATTTGGAACACCTTATTTTTTTAATTTATCGACAATTTCGTCGTATCTTGGACTATTTAAAAAGTTCTCAACCGATACATGAATTGCTTGCGGTGTCTTAACTTTTGCGCGTTCTGCCAATTCTTCTTGAGTGATGATTAGTACACCCTCTTCATCAACTAAATTATTAATCGCCGAGTTAGTAACAGACATATCTAAACCTGCTTTCTTAACTTTGTTGCGTAAAATAGATGCACCCATAGCACTTGAACCCATCCCAGCATCACAAGCAAAAATAATACGTTTAATCGTTCCAACACTTACATCAGTTTCAACTAAATCGGAAACAGTTTCGATTGTTTGACCTTTAGATTCAGCTTTTAAAGCTTGAGTAGCTGCAACTTGTCCTTCAAAATCATCTTCATCTGTTGTTTTGTCTGCTTTTAAAATAACCATTGCTACTAGGAATGAAACAATTGCTCCAACTGCTACCCCGGCAATTACTGGGAAATAGCCATCTCTTGGTGTCATTGCCAACACAGCTAAAATGGAACCTGGTGAAGCTGCAGCGACTAAACCTGCGCCTAAAATTGAGAATGTAAAGGTTCCCGCTACGCCACCTGCAATTGCTGCAAAAAATAGTAGCGGTTTCATCAAAATATACGGGAAGTAAATTTCATGAATACCTCCAACAAATTGAATGACTGCTGCGCCTGATGCTGAAGCGCGAGCAGAACCTTTGCCAAAAAACATATATGCGACTAAAATACCAAGACCTGGCCCTGGGTTTGCTTCTAACAGAAATAAAATTGATTTCCCTGTTTCAGCTGCTTGTTCGACCCCTAAAGGTGTTAAAATCCCATGATTTATCGCATTGTTTAAGAATAAAACTTTTGCTGGTTCAATAAAGATATTAGCTAGCGGCAATAAGCCAGCATTAACAATCACTTCAACACCATTGGCCATTGCTTGACTTAGTGCTGTTACGATTGGACCAACTCCAAAATAGGCAATAATAGCTAAAATAAATCCAATAATTCCACTTGAAAAATTATTTACCAACATTTCAAAACCTGGTTTGATTTTAGCCTGAAAGACATCATCAAATTTTTTCGCGCAATACCCGCCCAAAGGACCTAATAACATGGCACCAATAAACATTGGGATTTCCGAACCAACAATGACTCCCATTGTGGCAATTGCTCCAACAACGGCTCCTCTTTGACCGTAAACCATATTTCCTCCTGTATACCCAATCAATAACGGCAATAAATACGTTAACATTGGACCAACCATGTTAGCTAACTCTGCATTTGGCCACCAGCCCGTTTCAATAAATAAAGCTGTAATAATTCCCCATGCAATGAAAGCTCCAATATTCGGCATAACCATTCCACTTAAATAGCTTCCCATTTTCTGAATAATTGCTTTAATTCCTTTTTTTTCTCCATGCTTCTGTGCCATTTGTTTTTCCTCCTTTTTAAATTAGAAAGCTTCTTGAGCCAGTTAACGCTAGCAGAAAGATAAGAAAATACACGCAAAGTATCTTTTGACTTTGTAGGGATTTTCTCTTCTTTTCGAAGAGTTGGCTCATAAAAGCTGACCTAAATTAGAAAACCATTCGTTTCTTACTGCCTCATCATAAAGCCAAATGAACGCGTTTCCAATAAATAGAAGAGGCAATTTTGTCACAGACATTTGTGACAAATCCCTATCAACTAGTCTTAACACTATGGTATATAAGCATTTCTAACAGCTCTTAGAAAATCTTCTATTTTTTTCACAAATTTCTTCAACTCAAAAAAGCAGTTTTAAAAGCAATTTTTTACTCATAATTATTTAGTAGTAAATTAACTATTTATTTACGACTCTTTATATTACAATATCCTTATAGGTGTTTTAGATTACCTAATTGAAAAAAGGGGGAAAGTGCTATGGCTAAAAGTTATTTATATCCTAGAAAGAAGAAAAAATTCACAAAAATTAAAGCTACTTTACTTATATGTATTTTGCTTATTTTAGTTTTAATGAGCTTTTATTTTTATAAGACCACAATCAAGAACCAAACAATAGTTTTCCAATCTCCAGTTGTTTTTGTGGAAAAAGATCAGCAAAAAAAGACTCTTTCAGCTCCATCAAGGATTTCTACTTTTAAAGAGAATTCTTTTGAAATTTCAACAAAGCAGATAGTAGACAACAATGAGACAAATAATCAAAATAAAGTGATTGTTTTCGATCTCACAATTACAAACAATAGTAAAAAAGATAGTACTTTTTCAGATAATGATTTTACATTAGTCCAAGGGGGGACCCATTTTACTGGAAATATGTCGGGTTTGACTGATAAAGAGACTTTCAATTCTGAAGTGATTAAACCAAAGACAACTTTGACACGTTCGGTTGCTTTTTCGGTTCCTGCAAACATCGCCGAAAAAAAAGAGTTTGATTTAATTATTTCCAATGATAATTGGGCAAATCAACAAACGACCATTCACATTACAAATTAAAAAAGGCTAAAATTCAGAGTTTACAATCTCTGGATTTTAGCCTTTTTTACTAATCCTATTTATCTTACGTTTTAAATAATTGGCAGACAGTCGCTTTTCCATCTTTAATTTCAACGGTTGCACGCGCACCATTTATCCATGTAATTTGTGGTGGGACATGGCCGCAGTCAACATCATACACAATTGGAACGCCAAGTTCTTTTTCCAGATCCTGATACAATTCCTCTACTGTATAACCATCTTGCGGTAAATTGGCGTCACTACGCCCAAATAAAATTCCGCTAGTTGAATCAAACCAACCAGCTAACTTCATTTGAAGCAAACTTCTTCTTAAATCTGGTAAAGTTAATTCGCAATTTTCTAAATACCATAAAATGGGTTCATCTAAAAGTTGCTCTTTTTGGAATTTTTTTACGTCGCCGTAGGGAGTTCCAATTAAACTCCGAATGACATCTACACACCCACCTAATAAACGTCCATTTAAAGTTTTTTTCGTTCCCGACACTAACTTCCATTGCGTTTTATGTGTTAAATCAAAAATCATTTCTGTCGGTTCTTCAAAATTCCAGTCTTTTTGATACCTTTCAGAAGAAAATTGCTGAACGGTTTGGTTGACTTTAGTTCCTAAAACTTCTAGCCATTTTCCAGTTGTGTTATCCGTTCTCTCCCCTCTTAAATCGATTAAATTAGTACCATGCGCAGTTGCAATTCCAGTATTTAATGTAATAGCAAGTAGTAACATGCTTGTGTCTGAATAGCCTAAAATCCATTTAGGTTGAACAGCTGAATAATCGATCAAATCAATAATTTCCAAGAGCAATTCTCCGCCCCATGGAGGAATAATTAAATCAATATTTGGATCAGTCAGCATCCGATTTAACTCTTCGGCTCTTTGATAGGCTGGTGCAGATTTCAATTTGCTGTGCATCCAAGGAGTTTCCCCACACTGAACAGCAAAACCTCTTGCCTCCATACGTTCAATTGCTTCTTTCAAAATTGGATGGAGCTCTTTTTTTACTCCAGATGATGGAGCTGTTATGCCAATTGTTCCATTTCTTTTTAAAATCGGATAGTTTAACATATCTAATTTCCCCCTTAATATGTAGTATCGTCTTTTCATTATAGCTTACTTACTAAAAAATTAAAAATAGTAAAAATCATAACATTCTATCCGTTTATTTGATACAATAAACCTACTAAAGAAACTGGGGGAATACTATCTTGACTGATTTAAATTATCTTTGGAAAATAAAAATTGAAGAATTGCCTTTTGGAGCAGAAGGTGCTGTCCTAGAAGCAATGCATGACTATCCTAAAGGAAAAACAATCTTATTGCCGCCTGCCGATTGGAATGGCGATTCAGAAGAAGAATTCTTTTTTGACCCCATCGGTTTTAAACACAAATTGATTGCTTTATTCCATCACTACGCTGCTCAAGCGACAACTATTATGGAAGCTAATTTAACATTTCAAGAGCGAGCAAATCAAATTATTAAACTAGATGCTACTCTTTATACAATTCTTTATTACTATTTAAACCAAGAGCATGATGCTTCTACTCTTGATTCTTCCGATATAGAAAGGTTAATCTTAATGTCTACGGATCTTTATTTTAAGCCAACTACTTCCACTAAAAATGACTGGTTAAATCAACTTAACCAAGCTAAATTTTTGAAACTTTAAAAGACTGGGAAAATTTCACTTAATGATGAGACTATTACTTATTAAGCGGCTCTTTTTTATGCTCAGGAATATTTTGATTGACAACTAAATTGATTCTTAAGTTATTTTTGTTGCTTATTCTGTCCACATAAAAAAAGATGCGGCTTTTAATTAAAATAGCGGCACCTTTTCTTATCATTCCTGACTAGGAACTCATTTTATATCAGTTCATTTGTTCTTGTCTTTCTTTAACATTGTCTAATATTTTGATTAACATTTCTGCATTTTTAGGAATCGTGATCACAGAAATTCGGTCATTTTTTTCAATTACCAAGTTCATTTCAGTTACTTTAACATTTTCAATTGCATGTAATTTTATATAGTTTAAAGCAACGTCACATTGGTTTATATAATTCGTTTTTCGAAACAAGATACCAACCCTTCCTCAGTTATTTAATATAGCATAAAATTAAAAAAATGGCGAATGATATGATTATTATCCACTATAAAATAATTTCAGAAAGCACTAAATATAATTCAATACCACTCCCACTCTTTAAGGAGACTACCCTATGAAATCTGCTGAAGAACTTGCCCATTACTATGTAAAAAAGAAAACTTTAACTGGACTCTCAATTGAAAAATATATTTCTATTTACCAAAGAATATCTCACTATACAATTCCAAGTGACGTTATTTTATTCTCGTTTTCCGGATTTCAAAAACGGCTGAATCCTTATCACCATGAAGGCTTCTTTATCTATGTATTAACAGCTGATTATTTGATTGCTTTAGATACTTCTGAAAAGCTGCTAGACCAAAAATTCCCTTTAAAAACAATGACTAAATTAAGTAGTCAACCTGGCTTGTACTATAGTCATTTGACCCTAACAATCAATCACCAACTTTATCAAATTGATTCACCCGTAATAGAAGAATTTATTATTTATTTAACTAAATTGCTTCCAGCATACACAATTAAACAAGCTACTTTAGAAAAAAACGAAAATTCTGAGGCAGAACGTAAAGCCTTAGAAACTAACCAGTCAGCCAAAGAAAATTGGTTGATTACTTTATGTTTTGGTCAATCTAGATCTAAAAAATTATCACTAGCTGTAGAACTAGCCAAAAAAACTGCCACTTATTATGAAGAACACATGCTGGATAATAAAAAAAGCTTTCAAGCCAGTTATACAAAGGAACATTATCTGAAATTTGTTGAGCTATATGAGATAGTAGGTTTATGGAAATCCACTTCAATTAAAATTCAACATGTCCCCATAGAACGATCAATAGTTGGCGGTTTAAATTATTGTTATGGAGACAAATTGAAATCTAACAATAATGGTTTCTGTTTTGGTGCAAGTGCTTATACGAATAATCCTTTTGGTTGCCACCGTTTAAAAATTAGTGTTGGAAACCATCCTTGGTGGTCATTTGGGCGTTATAACGATGAAAAAAATTGGGTAATTGATAAAATAGCTTTGAAAAAAAGAATGTTAGAACAAGCTCAATCTTATCTGTATTGCCCTGCCTTTGATTTAGAATACAGTTTGCTTGTACTGGATGCTTTACCTAAGTTCCTTAATCCAAAAAAAGATCAAGAAAATTGGATTTTTTATAATGATTCTGTTTTACCAAAACGTCCGGATGAAGAACGAATTGAGTCAAATAATCATTTTATAGATCACTAAACTTTACTTAAAAATAAAAATGCCCACGAGGTTATTTTCTCGTAGGGCATCTTAAGTAACACAGTCAAAGAATTTCTAGCTTATTATTCTTATTTACTGCCATCAAAATTATTAAAAATTTCAATAATTTTATCTTTATCTGGATGTTCAGAAGCAATTAATATAAAATTACCGTTGACTTCAACTGGGATTTTAGCAATTCCTTCAATTTCAAACTCTTTATTTTTAGTGATTTCTTTAAGCTTTTTATCATTTTTTTCAAATTGATAAATTTCAATATTTTTATTATTTACTGGTAATGCAAAACCTTCTTTAGCCCCAATAAATTCTGCCATTTTTTCTTCACGTTCACCAAGATCATATTTTTCCTTCTTTAAAGCTTTTTCAAAATTTTCAAAAGTTAAGGCTTCTTTTTTTGGTACCTTAGAATCTGCATTCCCACAAGCGATTAATCCAACTGCTAGAAACAAAAACATCATTAACACTAAACTTTTCTTTTTCATTTATCCATAACCTCCTAAATATAATAAATTTAATTATATCATTTCGATATACATAAATATATAGATAACAAAGCTTACTCTAAATAAATTATGACACTAGTGCATATGTCTCATAGGACTAATCCGCAACTGATTTTTATTCTTTATTAGTATTTGATCTTCGTCAGTTATAGGATGCTACTGATTATACTTTTTATATTTGAGACATATAAAACACACAAAAACAATCCCCCTTTAGTATTAACCTAAATTAGTACTTATGTGTGATTTAACAACTTTTTCTAAATGGTAAAATTAAGTTACACATGAGGAGGTAGTTTGCATGGAAAATAAATTAAACAGTTTTCATTTGAAAGTCATTGCCATTATTGCAATGCTAATTAATCACATTGGGAGTGGTTTCAGATTATTTGAGTATTCAGAATCATTATTTTTTTTCACGGAATTTATTGGAAAATTAACCTTTCCAATAATGGCCTTTTTACTTGTTAAGGGATTTCATTATACAAAAAATGTAAGGAAATATGCTTTTCGATTAACTTTTTTTTGGATTATTTCAGTTTATCCATTTCACATGTTGCATTATCCAAACTCGCCATTCGACTTGATTGAATTGGTGAATAATATCTTCTTTACTCTTTTTATAGGGCTTATCTTACTCGTTCTATATGAAAAAACCAACAATCAATTCGTTCACATCGGATTAGTTATTATTTTTACTTTAGCCACATTTATGTCAGATTGGAATTTATTTGGAATATTAATGATTTTTGGATTTTACGTGATCAAAAATGACAAGTTGAAAAAAATAATTCCTCCAGTTTATACAACCGCTTTTTTATTCTTAATTATGTTAATTGGTTATCTGGTTGCACCAAGTTCAGTCCCTTGGTATGAAATGTTTTCAACTTTAGGTGTGCTTATGACAATCCCATTATTGCTCAATTATAATGGACAACGTGGCTATTCTCCTAGCTGGATTAAATGGGGCTTCTACCTATTCTATCCTCTTCATCTTATCGTTTTAGTTCTAATTAGAGCATTGATATAAGTTGAATCTGTATTTAGCAAGCTGATTTATCCTAATAAGGTAAGTTAGCTTTTTTCATATAAAAAAATTCCCACGAGTTTAATCTCTCGAATGAAATTTATTTCTCAATTTTTTTCGTTTTGTTAATCTCTCTGCTTCAGTTAGCGTGAAATAAACCTTCGTTTTTGATTTCCATTTTGGCTTAACCTCTTGGGTAGTTAAAACGTCATCATGTTCAGCGAAGTAATGAATCATCTCATAGAACAATTTTTCGTTTGTACCAACTTTAGTACCAACTAAGATTTTATATAGCTTAGTCATTTTTTTACCTCCCTCAGATAACCAATTTCTTTAGCGTATTCAATTATTTCTAACTGGCTTGATTTATCGTAACCCCAATGTTCGCAATCCAAACCTCGATAACCTTGCTTTCCATGAACCTCCTTGCCTAATCTAATGAATTCGCTAAATTCCAAGACTAATGCTTGCAACGTTCCACCATGCGAAAACCCATGCGTAAAATATTTATTTTGATAAGCATAAATATGATCTTTAGTGTAATCATCAACTATATATATCACGTCGCTAAAACAGAAATGTAAATACTTTTGTTTCTGATTTAGAAATTAATTTATTTCTATTATGGAAACATGTTAAAATAATATTGCTATTATAGAAAGGAAGGTGATATTTTTGGATATCGGAGAACGAATCACTGAACTTAGAGAAAATAAAAATATGACTCAAAAAGAACTTGCAGATAAAATCAAGCTTAATAAAAGTGTTATGAATAGAATTGAATCTGGTGAAAGACCAATAAGAGAAACGGAATTATCATCTATTGCTGATGCTTTAGAAGTTAGTACGGACTACCTTTTAGGTAGAATTGAACCAGAAAAAAAGTATTATGAATTAACGGATAAAGATGAAAAAGATATCTCTGAACGATTGCAAGCTATGATAGAAGATTTGGAGAACAATGCACACTACTCAAAAGAAAATGGAGAAATGGACGACAACACTAGAGAGCTATTAATCATGTCGCTTGAAAATTCGTTGAGAATTGCTAAACAAGAAGCAAAAAAGAAATTTACTCCTAAAAAGTATCGAAATTAGGTGACTAAATGAGTTTAGATATTATTGATAAAAAATTACATTTATTAGTTAATAATCATCAAACCAGAGACCCATTTTAATTAGCTGATAAACTAGGTGTAAAAATTATTATGGAAGATTTAGGTGGCATATACGGATATTACAATAAGGAATTGCGAATTAAGTTTATTCATTTGAACAATAATATAAGTAAAGATTATTTGAACTTCACATGTGCACATGAATTAGCTCACTCAATATTTCATTCAAATTCCAATACTCCTTTTCTTTCATCGCAATCATTAACTTCGTCTTTAAAAATAGAAATGGAAGCCAATTATTTTGCTTCTAATTTGAGAATTGACGGATCGCATGAAGGCTTAGGAATCGATAATAAATATACAATATTAGATTACTACAACCTCCCCCTTGAAATGGAAAGGTTTCTATACAAATAAAAAAAGCTCTAACAAGTCGTGGGGACTGATTAGAGCAGATAATATTTTGACAAATATATTATAACATAACTGGAGGAGAAAAATGGAAATTTTAGGAGCATTTTCACTTTTAATTGGTTTTTTAGCTATTGTAGTAGGTATTTGTTTGTTCATTATTGGATTTATTAGAAAAAATTCAAAGGTTAAACGTAATACTGGAATTTTAGTTGCAGGATTTGCTATCTTTATTTTTGGTATTATATTACTACCGAAAAATTCTGAAAGTAATGAGGCTTCATCAGCTCAAAAAGATACTAATAAAGAGAATAGCAGCGAAGTTGCAATCTCTAGCGAAAGCAGTACTTCTGATTCTAGTGCTGTAAATGAAGAATTAGTAAAAATGTTAGAAGAATCAGAAGCCGCTAACAAAGATCTTTCAACCTATAGAACAGACGTGACATTTGAAAATCTTGCACGAACACCCGATAATTTTCAAAATGAAAAAATAGTATTAAGTGGTGAGGTAATTCAAGTAATGGAAGACGCTTCTGAAACACAGTTACGCTTAGCAGTAAATGAAAATTATGATACAATCGTTCTTGTTAAGTATGGTAAAAGTATTGTTCAAGAAAGAATTTTGGAAAATGATATAATTACAATTTACGGTTCTAGCAATGGATTAATTTCATATGAATCAACTATAGGTGGCACTATTACAATACCCGCTGTAACTGCTTATATCATTAATAGATAAAAGATTAGCCTTCGGGCTTTTCTTTAAAAATAAAAAAGAACATACATTCGTATTCAGTTAAATAAAATCCATAAATTCATTTTAAAATAAACTTAAATACGTGAATTTTTTCATCATATTCCGTACTTCGAAAGGACGAATTCATATGCAAGGTTCGGTTAGAAAAAAAGGTAATAACTGGTATTACACTATCGAAGCTGCTCGTATCAATGGTAAAAGAAATAGAATTGAGCGAGCTGGTGGTAAAACTAAAAGTGAAGCATTGGAAGCCATGAGAAAAGCTATAAGTGAATACGAGACAACTGGCCAAGTAGTAGATTTATCTGATATTTCTGTTCATGATTATTTTAACTTTTGGTTTGATAGTTATGTTGTTCTCAACTTAAAATATAATACTCAAGAAAATTATAGAGGGATCATTGACAATCATATTTTGCCTAAAATTGGTATGTATAAACTAAAATCAATAAAACCCGCTATATTGCAGGAACTTATAAATGACAAATTTAAAGAAGGCAAAGCAAAACAGACGATTGAAATAATTGGAACTGTCTTGAAAGGCGCTTTTAAAAAAGCTGTCTACCCTCACCAATTAATTAAAGAAAACCCAATGTTCTATGTTGAGATGCCAAAACATGATGTAAATATGAAAAAAACAAAAGATGACCTAAAAATTTTCACCTATTCCGATTTTAAAAATATGATTGACTTCATTCAACCAAATAATTCTTTTTACATTCCTATGATGATTGCATTTCATACAGGATTAAGACGTTCTGAAGTTTGTGGTTTAACCTGGGATAATATTGATTTTGAAAACAAAACTCTTTCCGTTGATAAAATTATGATAATGAAGAAAAAAGATATATCAATAGGCACTCCAAAAACGCAGTCATCATATAGAACTATTTCACTTGGTGATTCTATTATTTCTATTTTTCGTTTGTCAAATTAAGCTAGACAAATCATCTTTACCTACGTAACTCAAAAATACTTCCAATGGTGTGCGATAGTGTAATGATTTTCTAGGAATATGATTTCGTTTTGATGCCACCGATTGGATAAAGGTTTCGGATACCTCATTAAAATCCATAGCTTTATATAAGCCATCTTTACGTAATAAGCCATTCGAATGTTCATTTAGTCCTCGTTGAGAAGGTGTTCCTGGATCAGCGAAATAAATCGAAATATCATTGGTATTACTAATCTTTTTCCAATTCGAGAACTCTTTTCCACAATCAAATGTGATGGATTTAAACAAGTGTTTCGGTACAGATTGAAACCATTGATTCAGTCTATTCTCAATATCTATAGCTTGCCTACCAGCGGGTTTCAAGGTGATGATCACTTTAGATAATCGCTCAACTAACGTGATCACCGCACTTTTATGTTTTCCACCGACAATGGTGTCACCTTCTAGGTGACCAAACTCATGATTGAACTGTATATAATCAGTTGTTCTATCCTGAATCGAACGGCGAAAAGCTTGTTTTCCTCTTTTTTCTTTATGTCCGTTTGGTTTTCTTTTCCCTTTCATTGGTAAATCGTGAGGGTCAAAGGTTTTATCTTTAAACATCCGATATAGTGTACGTACCGAACAAGCAATAGGAAACTCTGCTCGACCAATAAGGACATCTGGAGTCCACCCTTGAGCCACCTTTTTTTGAATGTATTCTTGTTGCCCATCTGGTAACACAATTGGACGTCTTCCGCAGTTACGTTTGTTTTTCTTATATTGTTCATAGTAGCTTATTGCGCTTCCACCAGATTTAAGAAAACGATAGACATTATAAATGGTTTGTCGAGAACGTTGTACTAGATGGGCTACTTTTGAAACAGAGTGTGATTGATTGAAATAAGCTTCTATCATTACGAGTTCAGTTGGTGTAAGATGGGTATAGGTCATTTGTACTCACTCCTTATAATTCTTTCGACGGAACTATTTTGAGTGTAGCACAAATGACTTTTTTAGTTGTCTAGCTTAATTTTACAATTGGCGATTTTAAAAATATGGAGTAAAAGGCAGAAAGAAAACAAAATATTTTATGGCCAACATTATACTATTACTGATTTTGTATGTACTAAAGAAAATGGTGATCCAGTAACACCTAATAGCATCAAATGGTCGTGCGGATATGTAAGAAAAAATATTGATGTAGATTTCAGTTTCCACTCTTTTCGGCACACTCATGCTACTATGTTATTAGAAAATGGTGCTAAACCAAAAGAAATACAAGCTAGATTAGGCCACTCACGAATTTCAACTACTTTAGATACCTACTCTCACATAACCGAAAAAATGAAGAAAGAAACGGTCGACATTTTCGAGAAAATGTTGAAAGACAATGCATAGAATAAAAAAACTTCCGACCAAAAATTAAGTAAATTTCTTTTTGGTCGGAAGAATGGCGGAAGAACATTAATATTCTCCCTGTATTATTAAATTGTTTTCAAACAAACCCTTACTACTTCTTAGGTTGATCCTCGTCCATTTTCAGAACAGCCATGAAGGCATCCTGAGGTACTTCAACCGAACCGATTTGTTTCATGCGTTTTTTACCTTCTTTTTGTTTCTCAAGCAATTTACGTTTACGTGAAATATCTCCACCATAACATTTTGCTAATACGTTTTTACGCAAAGCTTTAATTGTTGAACGTGAAAGAATTTTATTTCCAATCGCTGCTTGAATTGGAACTTCAAACTGCTGACGTGGAATTAATGATCTTAATTTCTCAACAATAATTTTACCACGTTCGTAAGCAAAATCACGATGTACAATAAAGCTTAATGCATCTACTTTTTCAGAATTTAACATGATTTCCATCTTAACCAATTTACTTGGACGGTAACCAATCAAATCATAATCTAAAGAAGCATAGCCTTTTGTACTTGATTTTAATTTATCAAAGAAATCATAAACAATCTCAGATAATGGAATTTCATAGATTACATTGACACGGAACTCATCTAAATAGTCCATTGTAATAAATTCTCCACGCTTACGCTGTGCAATCTCCATTACAGCTCCAACGTAGTCATTTGGTACCATAATACTCGCTTTAACGTAAGGCTCTTCAACAGAGTCAATAACCCCTTGTTCAGGCATTTCTGCCGGATTGTCCACCACAACTTCTGAACCATCAGTCAGATTCACATGATAGATTACTGACGGAGCAGTTGTAATCAAATCTAAATCAAATTCACGTTCTAAACGTTCTTGAATAACGTCCATATGCAAGAGTCCTAGGAAACCACAACGGAAACCAAAACCTAATGCTTGAGAAGTCTCAGCTTCAAATTGCAAAGCCGCATCGTTTAGTTGCAGGCGTTCTAATGCTTCACGTAATTCATTGTAACGGGAAGAATCAATTGGATACAAGCCGCAATAAACCATTGGATTCATTTTACGATAACCAGGCAAGGCTTCTGTTGCTGGATTATTTGCAAGTGTAATAGTATCCCCAACTCGAGTGTCTTGCACAGTTTTTATACTAGCCGTAATATAACCAACATCCCCGACCATTAAGAAATCACGTTTAATTGGTTTTGGTGAGAAAATCCCCACATCAGCAACTTCAAATGTCGCTCCATTGCTCATCATTTGAATCTTATCGCCAGATTTAACCACACCCGACATAATGCGGACATTTAAAATAACTCCACGGTAAGAATCATAGACTGAATCAAAGATTAAAGCTTGTAATGGAGCATCTAAATCGCCAGTTGGTGCTGGAACTTTTTCAACAATCTGTTCTAAAATATCTTCAATCCCAATACCAGCTTTAGCACTCGCTAAAACGGCATCACTGGCATCAATTCCAATCACATCTTCAATTTCTCCACGAACGCGCTCTGGATCGGCGGCGGGTAAATCTATTTTATTAATAACTGGAATAATTTCTAAATCATTATCTAAGGCTAAATAAACATTGGCCAGTGTTTGTGCTTCAATTCCTTGGGCAGCATCAACCACTAAAATAGCTCCTTCACAGGCCGCTAAACTTCTAGAAACCTCGTAGGTAAAATCGACGTGTCCAGGAGTGTCAATTAAATGGAATGTATAATCAATTCCATCTTTAGCTGTGTACGTTAGTTCAACTGCATTTAATTTAATTGTAATCCCACGTTCTCTTTCTAAGTCCATAGAATCTAACAATTGTGCTTGCATATCACGATTAGCTACCGTATCCGTTTTTTCTAAAATACGATCGGCTAACGTAGATTTTCCATGGTCAATATGGGCGATAATCGAAAAGTTTCGGATTCGCGATTGACGAATTTTCATTTCATTTTTGTCCATCTAATTTATTGCCTACTTTCCTTTATTTAATCAAAAGTGTCACTGTAAATTATACCAATGAAATAGCTTAAATACAAGAAAAGTTGCAGTTAAGGGGCTTACTCAATGTAAAAAAGCACAAGTAAACCAATTTCCAAGTAAAAGTTTACATAAAAAAAGATAACTTGAAGAAAAATCCTCAAGTTATCCAACTTATTATTTTTTATTTACGTTTTTTTTTACCATCTGATTTAAAGGCATCTTTGACTTTATCAAAAATGTTGCCTTCTTGTTCACTAACTTCTATACCACTTGCTTCAGCAAAATCACGCATTGCTTTGGCTTGTTTCTCAGAAAGGTTTTTAGGTGTAATCACTTGAACTTTAACGTGTTGGTCACCCGTTCCATTCCCACGAAGTTTAGGCGCACCTTTACCTCTTAGACGGAAATTAGTTCCTGTTTGGGTTCCAGCTGGTACTTTTAATTTAATCTTACCATGAACTGTTGGAACTTCAATTTCATCTCCAAGAGCTGCTTGGACAAAACTAATTGGTAAATCGTAATAAATTTCAGAACCATCACGATCAAACAAATCACTTTCCTCAACGCGGAATACGACAAATAAATCGCCATGAGGTCCGCCATTCATACCTGCTTCACCTTGACCTTGTAAACGCATTTGTTGTCCATCTTCAACACCAGCAGGAACGGTTACTTTAACAGTATGGCGTTCTTTCACATGTCCAGCACCATGACAGGTTGGACATTTTTCTTTAATTTCTTGGCCAGTTCCATGACAAACGTCACAAGTTTGGCGTGTCATAACACGACCAAGTGGTGTATTACGCTCAACATTCAATGTACCTGAACCATGACATTTCGAACAAGTTACTGGGTCTGTTCCTGGTTTAGCACCATTCCCATGACACGTTTCACAAGTATCTTCACGGTTATAAGTAATCGATGTTTCTTTCCCAAAAACAGCTTCTTCAAACTTAAGATTTAATGTATATTGTAAGTCATCACCTTGTCTTGGTGCATTTGGATTTTGCGAACGACCGCCGCCACCAAAGAAAGATTCAAAAATATCTTCAAATCCGCCACCAAAACCTGCGCTACTTCCGCCAAAACCACCAAATCCGCCGCCACCGAAACCGCCACCGCCAAAGTTTGGATCTGTACTCGCATGACCGTATTGATCATAGGCTGCACGTTTTTGTGCATCACTAAGAACTTCATAGGCTTCAGCAATTTCTTTAAACTTATCTTCTGCACCAGCTTCTTGGTTAATATCTGGATGATACTTCTTTGAAAGCTTACGATAAGCTTTTTTTATTTCATCGTCACTTGCACCTTTGGCTACACCAAGTGCTTCATAATAATCTCTTTTTGCCATCTAATTCCCTCCATCGTTACGTATGCAAATTAAGTCACATTCGCTACCTCTCGATTATCCTTTAAAAGCATACCACATCCTAGAAGAAAAAGCCAAAAGCATTTTGCCTTGGCTTCTCCCTCCTAGAACATTTAAATTAGTTATAGATTATTTGTCTTCGTCTTTTTCAACTTCTTCAAACTCTGCATCAACTACATCATCTGCACCTGCTTGAGCTGCTTCTGGATTTTCTTCAGCTTGTTGTTGAGCAGCTTGTTCATATAATTTTACTGTCAATGCTTGAACGATTTCATTCAATGCATCGCGTTTTGTTTTCATAGCTTCTAAGTCATTTGCTTCAACAGCAGCTTTCAACTCTTCACGAGCTTCTTCAGCTTTTTTAACTTCATCTGCATCAACTTTTCCTTCTAATTCAGCTAATGTTTTATCAACTGAGAATAACAATTGATCCACATCGTTACGTAAGTCAACTTCTTCTTTACGTGTTTTATCTGCTTCAGCATTCGCTTCGGCATCTTTAACCATGCGTTCGATTTCTTCGTCTGATAAGCCTGATGAAGATTTGATAGTAATTGTTTGTTCTTTTTGAGTACCTAAATCTTTCGCACGAACATTTACAATCCCATTTTTGTCGATATCAAATGATACTTCGATTTGTGGAACACCACGTGGAGCAGCTGGAATATCAGTTAATTGGAAACGACCTAATGTTTTGTTATCTGCAGCCATTGGACGTTCACCTTGTAATACATGCACATCTACAGCAGGTTGGTTATCTGCAGCTGTTGAGAAGACTTGTGATTTACTTGTTGGAATTGTTGTGTTACGGTCAATAAGTTTTGTAAATACGCCACCCATTGTTTCAATTCCTAATGATAATGGTGTTACATCAAGTAAAACGATGTCTTTAACATCTCCAGTAATAACTCCACCTTGAATTGCAGCACCCATTGCTACAACTTCATCTGGGTTTACTGATTTGTTTGGTTCTTGGTTTGTTTCTTTTTTAACAGCTTCAACAACTGCTGGAATACGAGTAGATCCACCAACTAAGATAACTTCATCAATATCAGAAGCTGTTAAACCAGCATCTTTTAATGCTTGACGAACTGGAACTTTTGTACGATCAACTAAGTCATGAGTTAATTCGTCAAATTTAGCACGAGTTAAATTCATTTCTAAGTGTAATGGACCAGCTTCCCCAGCAGTGATAAATGGTAAGCTAATTTGAGTTGAAGTTACACCTGATAAGTCTTTTTTAGCTTTTTCAGCAGCATCTTTCAAACGTTGAACAGCCATTTTATCTTTAGATAAATCGATAGCATTTTCTTTTTTGAATTCAGCTACCATGTAGTCGATGATTTTGTTATCAAAGTCATCTCCACCTAATTTGTTGTCCCCAGCTGTTGCTAGTACATCAAATACACCGTCGCCTAATTCTAAGATAGATACGTCAAAAGTACCGCCACCTAAGTCAAATACTAAAACTTTTTCATCTTTATCTGTTTTGTCTAAACCATATGCTAATGCTGCAGCAGTTGGCTCGTTAACAATACGTTCTACTTCTAAACCAGCAATTTTACCAGCGTCTTTTGTTGCTTGACGTTGTGCATCGTTAAAGTAAGCAGGAACTGTAATAACAGCTTTTTCAACTTTTTCGCCTAAATATTCTTCAGCAAAACCTTTTAGATATTGTAAAATCATTGCTGAGATTTCTTGAGCTGTATATTTTTTGCCTTCCATTTCAATACTGAAACCAGCTTCACCAATGTGGCGTTTTACAGAGCTGATTGTATTTGGATTTGTTACTGCTTGACGTTTAGCTACTTCACCAACTTGGATTTCACCATTTTTAAATGAAACAACTGATGGTGTTGTACGGTTACCTTCTGGATTCGCAATAATTTTTGCTTCTCCGCCTTCTAATACTGCAACTGCAGAGTTTGTAGTTCCTAAGTCAATACCAATAATTTTACTCATAGTTAATTCCCTCTTTACAATTTATTTTTTTTTTCGTTTTTAAACATTTATTGATTCATACTGATTACTCAGTGAATACTTATTTTTTGCCTCTAGCTTTAGTATAAGCCTAATGCTAGAAATTATCTAAAGAAAACCATCGACTACTCAATAATTATTGAGCAACAATCACCATTGCTGGTCGTAATACACGGTCTTTTAATACATAACCTTTTTGTAAAACGGTAACGACAGTATCTGATTCTTGACCTTCTTCAACTGGTTGCGTTTGAACAGCTTGATGGAAATTCGGATCAAAAGCTTCGTTGACAGGATTAATTTCTTCAATCCCTTCATTTTTCAAAGCCGTTCTGAAAGTCGTCATAACCATTTCTAACCCTTTTTTCAAGCCTTCGCTTTCTTCATCACTAACTTGTGATGCCATTGCTCGTTCCAAATTATCAATAACTGGTAAAAGCTCTGTTGCTAAGTTTTGTGCACGATATTTTGCAGCATCTTCACGCTCTTTTTGATTTCTTTTACGGATATTCGCCAATTCAGCTTGTAAACGTAAATAGCGATCTTCCATTTCATCTAAAGCAACTTTAGTTTCAGTTAATTCATCAACTTCAATTAACTCTTCTACTTCAGTGTCTGTTGATTCCTCAACTTCTTCTGTCTTATTTTTTAATTCTTCGTTTAAATCTTGCTTCTCTTCTTTAGCCACATTAAAATCTCCTTTTCATTAGTCTTCCATTGAACGATAGTACTCAATCATCTTTTGCGAAAGTTCATTTCGAAAAACATCAACTAAACCAATCATTTTTGAATAAGGCATGCTCGTTGGTCCTAGTAAAGCAATCATACCTGAACCATGTCCGACTACATCGTAACTAGCTGTAATCAAACTGAAGTCTTGGAATAATTCATTTTGTAATTCTTGCCCAATCTTCACTTCAATTCCTTCATGGCTTTGATTAATTAAACTAGTCAAACTTGTATTTCCATCCATCAGATTGTATATAGATTTAAACTTTTCAACATCCATCGCTTCATTAAAATCAAGAATATTCATTCTACCTCTAACAAAAATGCGATCTTGCGCTGCTCGAGTGATAATATTGTCTACCACATCAATTATGCCAATTGGAGTACGAACATATTTTTGCAGAAGTTGGGGAATATCATTTTTTAATTTCTGATACACCTCAACTAATGGATAACCCACTAATTGATCATTAAAAATACGCACAATTTTTTCCAATTCATACCCATTGATGCTTTTTGGCAAATTAAAAATTTGATTTTCAACATGCCCTTTATCCGTTACTAGAATAACCATTACTTGAAAATCACTTAATGGTACTAAGCGAAATCCAGTTAAGCGACTATCTTTTAGTTCCGGACCTAATGTTATTGCTGTATAACTAGTTAATTGTGAGAGTACCTCAGCTGATTCTGCCACAATCTCATCTAACTCATGGAATTCATTTCCAAAAGAAGATTTGATAATCGCAATATCTTTTGAGGTTACTTTATCAGGATGAACTAAGTGATCCACATAAAACCGATAGCCTTTAATCGATGGAATACGACCTGATGAAGAATGGGTTTTTTGAATAAAACCAAGCTCTTCCAAACGTCCCATTTCATTACGAATGGTAGCAGAACTGTAGTTCAATCCAGCCTCATTCATTAATGTCTTCGATCCGACAGCATTTCCATAATCTGTGTACAATCGAATGATTGTTGTAAGAATTAAAATCTGCCTTTCTGTTAACATTATCTCACCTCTTTTTAGCACTTAACAAGCACGAGTGCTAATACAAGTATTAATTTACCAAATTCCCCCGTACTTGTCAACGATATACTACTAATTTTTTATGATTTTTTTGCTTTTTTTATGTATTTTTCTAAAAATCCAACTAAGTATGTAGCTATTTCTAGGTACTTAGTTGGATTTTTATTTTTTATTAATAGATTATTATTTTATTTTTTTAAAAATGGAAATTGTATGAATCATTTCTCCACTTTTATTACTTTTTGTAGTGCTCCACTTTCAAAAAAGCAACTAAAGTACTGTTTATCAGGGCTTGTTAATAAATGATTTAATATAAAGGGAATATTATCTGGCATGCCTTGGTTTTTTTCTGCAAATATCCAATCAATTTTTTTAAAATCCAAAATCCCTTCACGTGTTCCTTTTGGAGTTGGGTAGTGAAAATCAGCTGGTAATTCTGCTAAGTATAATTCTAATCCACCTCGCAACTCTCCATCTTCATACCAATCCATTTGCCCGCCATAGTGCGCATGATCCAATGAAATGTCGGTTTCTTCTTTAATTTCTCGTAAAGCGCACTCTAATGGGGTTTCTCCAACTTCAATTTTTCCTCCAACACCATTCCAACGCCCCATCCAAGGATTTTTTTGACGATTTAGTAATAGAATTTCATTTTCTTTTTTTAGAAAACACAATGTATATATCTGCACTTTAGAACCTTCTTTCTTTACTATGAATCTTGAGGGAATAAAAAAAATGAGCTTAATAAATAAGGGATTTCGTAATGAATTGTAAGCTTTCTTAAATACGTCACGAGTATTTCTGAAGATGCCATTCCTGCTTGATAATCAAAAAGTTTTCGTTGAAAGGTCAGCTTTTCCTCATTTGTTGCAATTTTTTTGAAATATCCCCAAACATGCTGCACCGCATTGCTAAATGAGCCAATAGTTTGCTCAACGGCTAGTGCTTCTCCCACTAACCGTTTAAAGTCAACATAGCTCTCTACTAGATCGCAACTCTCTTTAAACAATAACCGAATTTGATTATAATGCTGTTGAGAATGGGCCATAACTAAATATTTGAATTGTCCCCACTCTTTTTGTATCTCGTGAATGGTTCTTTTAGATTCTGTCACTAGCGTAAACTCCTAACTTTTTGCGAATGAATTCTGATTCTATTTTACTCTTATTATGTACAAAAACAAACCATCTTATCCAATAAATGGAATAAAATGGTTTTTAATTAACTTAATTTAGCTTTAGCAATCGCTGCTTCTATTTCTGAAAAGGCTGTTCCGCCAGCAGATGTTCGTCTTGCAACGGCAGTATCAGACTCTAGAAAATAATAAATATCTGCTTCTATAATTGGAGCAACTTTTTGATACTCTGCTAGCGATACATCTTGTAAATAAATGCCTTTTTTAGTACATGCTAAAACTAATTTCCCAACAATTTCGTGAGCTTCTCTAAATGGAATCCCTTTTGTAGCTAAATAATCTGCTAATTCAGTCGCATTTGAAAAATCTTTTTGAGTCGCTTTTTTCATTGTGTCTGAATGAAATTGAATTGTAGCAATCATTCCTGTAAAAATGCGTAAACTTTGAAGAACAGTCTCAACTGTGTCGAACATGCCTTCTTTATCTTCTTGTAAATCTTTATTGTAGGCTAACGGTAGGCCTTTTAGGACTGTTAATAAGCTAAATAGATTGCCATAAACTCTACCCGTTTTGCCACGAATCAATTCCGCCATATCAGGATTTTTTTTCTGAGGCATAATCGAACTTCCTGTTGAAAAAGCATCTGTTAATGTAGCAAACTGAAATTCATGACTCGTCCATAAAATAATTTCTTCGCAAAATCTGGAAAGATGCATCATTAAGATACTGCTATTACTTAAAAATTCAAGAATAAAATCTCGATCACTTACCCCATCAAGGCTATTGCTATAAATCTTAGAGAATCCAAGTAAATCAGCGGCATAATGACGATCAATGGGGAAAGTGGTACCAGCTAAAGCTGCACAGCCAAGTGGAGATATATCAATTCGTTTTAGACTTTCCTCTAAACGTTCCAGATCGCGTTTAAACATACTGTGGTAAGCCAATAAATGATGGGCTAATGAGATAGGTTGAGCGTGTTGCAAATGAGTATAACCAGGCATAATTGTTTGAATATTGCTCTCAGCTTTTTCAATTAAGATGTCCAATAAATCATTTACCCCATGAATAATTTCAACTACTTGATTTTTTAAGTACAAGTGCATATCTGTCGCTACTTGATCATTACGACTTCTAGCCGTATGCAGCTTCCCAGCTACTGGGCCAATCTCATCGTGAAGTAACTTTTCCATATTTAAATGGATGTCTTCATTTACACTGGTAAAATGCAATTTATTTTCGGCTAATTTTTCTACTAGTTTATTTAATCCACCAACAATTGTCTCTACCTCTTCTTGTGGAATAATTTTACATTTTCCTAGCATTTGTACGTGAGCTAAACTGCCTAATAAATCTTCTTTGGCAAGTTTCTGATCAAATTCAATGGACGCTCCAAATTGATCTACCCAAGCTTCACTCTTTTCTTCAAATCGACCACCCCATAATTTTTCGCTCATTTACGTATGCACCTCCATTAACTTTTTTACTTTTTTAGAACTTCTGCACTAACTTGAGTTGGTAAACCCCATAATTTAATGAAGCCCACTGCTGCTTCTTGATCAAATGTGTCCGCCGATGTATAGGTTGCCAGTTCTTCATCATACAGAGAGTTTGGTGATTTTCTACCTTCAACAATCGCATGACCTTTAAATAGTTTTACCCGTACAATTCCATTTACATATTGCTGCGTTGTTTTTAAAAAGGCTACTAAAGCTTCTGTTAGAGGGTTAAACCATAAGCCATTATAAATCATTTCAGTAATTTTTTGCTCAATCAGAGGTTTAAAATGTGCAATATCACGAACAAAGGTTAAATCTTCTAATTCTTTGTGTGCAGTAATTAAGGTAACTGCGCCTGGCGCTTCATAAACTTCACGGGATTTGATTCCGACTAAACGGTTTTCAATATGGTCAATCCGGCCAATTCCATGTTTGCCTGCTAACGTATTTAATTGAATAATTAATTCAGATAATGACAAAGATACTCCGTTCAAAGCCACCGGAACGCCAGCTATAAATTCGATTTCAATTGTATCAGGTGTATCAGGTGTTGTTTCTAAACTATTCGTTAATTCATACGCAACTTCTGGTGGTGCAATCCACGGGTTTTCTAAAATACCACATTCATTACTTCTCCCCCATAGATTTTGATCAATTGAAAAGGGATTATCTAAATCAATTGGAACTGGTATCTCATGTTTTTGAGCATAAGCAATTTCTTCTTCCCGTGACCATTTCCATTCACGGACAGGGGCAATAACTTTCATCGATGGAGCCAGAGAATGAATGGAAACTTCAAAACGTACTTGGTCATTTCCTTTGCCAGTACAACCATGGGCAATAGCTGTTGCCCCTTCTTTTTCTGCGACTTCCACTAATTTTTTCGCAATCAAAGGACGAGAAAGAGCAGAAATCAATGGGTATTTCCCTTCATAATAAGCATGAGCTTGTAGAGCGATTAAAGCAAAATCATTGGCAAATTCTTCTTTAGCATCAATGGTATATGAAGCGGATGCTCCCATCGTTAAAGCTTTTTCTTTAATAAAATCAAGATTTTTTCTTTCACCGACATCTAAACAACATGCTATTACATCATAACCTTCTTCTAGTAACCATTTGATGGCCACTGAGGTATCTAATCCGCCAGAATAAGCTAATACAATTTTTTCCTTTGTCATCCTTGTTCTCCCCTTTTCTACATTTCCTTAAAGTTAATCTGGTTGTATCATAACATTAAAGAAAAATTAAAACAAGATTAAAAACGGATTTTTATACAATTATTTGTATTTAAAACACTATATACAGCTTTTTTATGTATATTAATATATTTTATGCAAAATAAAAAGAGTTGAGACAATTGCCTCAACTCTTTTTATCAGTTAATTACTTAATCCCAGTATCCTTCATGAACAGCGGCAGCTTCCATTTCAACACTTGGAAAAGGTCCAATAATTTGGATATCTTTTTGACCACGAGCAATAATTTCACTACTAGGTAAATTAAATGTTGGGTTTTGATCATTATCGCCTGTTAGCTCTAAAAGACGCTTTTCAGTCATGGCAAAAACAATAGTTCCAATGTTCCCCCAGTAAATAGCTCCTGTACACATTGCACATGGTTCAGCTGTTGTGTATAAGGTACATTCCCATAAAAAGTCTTTATCATATTTTTGTGATGCACGGGCTGCTAAAGACGTTTCTGCGTGCCCAGTACAAATATGTTCTGTGATCTCAATGTTTTCTTGTTCAAGCAAAATGCTTCCTTCTGCATCCACTAACAATGCTCCAAAAGGGGTATTTCCATTGTCTCTTGCACTTTGTGATAGTTCAATACACCGTTTTAAGTAAAACTCATGGCTCTCTCTTGTCAATATAATCATCCTTTCCTCATTTATTTATTTTTTCCATCGCTCAATAAGAACGCTTGAAAAACTTCGTTGCCTAGAAATTTCCCTCTAGGAGTTAAACGTAACCACTGTTGGCTGACTTCTAACAAACCAGCTTCAACTAATTCCTCAATCGTTTCTTGATAGATATCAAAAACAGAAACTTGAAATTTGTCGAAAAAGTGTTCAATGCTCACACCTTGCAACTTGCGCAAACCTAAGAATAATTCTTCTTCTATTTTTTCCTCAAGTGATAATTTTTGGTTTCTTAAAACTGGCAATTTATGCTCTCTTAAAGGTTTTAAATATTGTTGGATTGGACCATTATTTTGGTAACGATGTCCACCTAAATAGCCATGAGCACCAGCACCAAAACCATAATATTTTTCATTTTTCCAATAAATCAAGTTATGTTTAGACTCATAACCTGGTAAAGCATAGTTACTAATTTCGTATTGCTTACGCCCTTTGTCCGCCATTTGATCAATAGCCATTTGATACATATTAGCCTCAGCATCTTCCGTCGGTAAAGGCAGCTTCCCTTGCCGCATTATATTATAAAAAATCGTCTTGTTCTCTAAAATTAACGAATAGGTAGAATAATGAGGTAAATCTAGCTCTAAAGCTTTTTTTAAACTTGATTCAAAATCAGCCTCAGTTTGACCTGGTAAGCGATAAATAAGGTCAATGCTGATGTTTTCAAAACCGACTTGTCTGGCGTTACTAATAGATTGATAGACATCGGAAACACGGTGGATTCGTCCAATCTTTTTTAGTAAGTCATCATTGAATGATTGAACGCCCATACTTAAACGATTGACTCCATGGTCATGTAAAACTTGTAATTTTTCAACTGACAAATCACCAGGATTCGCTTCAAAAGTAAATTCATTCCCAATTTTAAAAGGTAAATTTTCCTTGATTCCAATTAATAAACGATCTAATTGTTTTTCATTTAATGTTGTTGGAGTCCCACCACCAACATAAATCGTTTCGATTTCGGTTTCTCCTTGTTGTTCCATTGTTAATTTCATTTCCCTAACCAGTAAATCCACGTATTCATCAACTGGTTGACCTTCTAAGAAAACTTTATTAAAATCACAATAAAAACAAATATGCTCACAAAAAGGAATATGAATATATGCTGCAGTCATTTTGCGCGACTCCTTTCAAACAGATTACTTGCTCTCATTGAAAAAAGTAGCAGTATCAATTTCATCTTGCTTTAATTGGGCAATCAATTGTTCAACTGAATCAAATTTCAACTCACTTCGTAAATAGTGATACCAAGCAACTTCAACTTGTTCCCCGTATATATCTTGATTGAAATCTAAAATATAGACTTCGACTGTTAAATCTCGATCGTCACCAAAAGTGACATTGTAGCCAATTGAAGCCATGCCAAGATGCCAATTTTGGCCAACTTTAATTTTAACTGCATAAATGCCTGGTTGCGGCAAACGAACCCCAGAGGTAACTTCAATATTAGCAGTTGGAAAACCTAACAGTCTTCCCCTAGCGTCGCCATGAACCACACGTCCCGGCGTTTGATATGCATAGCCTAATAAGGCATTAACTTTCTCCATTTCACCTTCTGCTAACTTTTCTCTAATTCTAGTCGAACTTATTTTTTTATTATCCGTTGTTTGTTTGTCTACAACTACGACATCAAAGCGTTCCGCCGCATATTCTGGTAAATGAGCCATATCAGCTATTTCTTTTGGTCCATAAGTGTAGTCAAAGCCTGCAACAACAACCTTAGCATGTAAATCAACCATGTACTGATCAACAAAATCTAATGGCGCTAAACTCGCAAAGTGTGACGTAAATTCGATAATGTATAAATAATCGACCCCTAAGTCTTCCATTAAACATTTTTTGCGTTCGATAGTCGATAAATATTTCATTTGTTCTGGATTAATTTTTTGAAAAACAATTGATGGATGCTGATTAAAAGTCATAACAGCTAATTTCAACTTTTTTTCATTTGCTATTTTTTTTGCTCTTTCAATGACTTCTTGATGACCTAAATGAACGCCGTCAAAAAAACCTAACGCTAAGACAACATCCTCATTTGGAATTTGACTTGCTTCGTATGGATGGTGAATGTTGATAACTTTCATAATCAGAATACCCCTTTAGCTTTCTTGATTTCGTAAAACTTTGACTGGTTTTAACAATGTTGGTTTAGTCGGATGAACATCGTAAATACTACAAGCCCTATCTTGATACATGACGACAAAAGGAAAGCTTGCTACATCTTGGTAGTCACTTTTTGCTAAGACTGCTCCATCCTTAACTTTTTCCCAGACATCTTTTGAAATTTCAACTGCCGGTAACTCTTTTAAACCAAACTCTAATGGAAAAAGTTTTTGATCAATTTCGGCTTGATCGACTGCTTCTTGAACTTGAGCGAGAGTCACACAATCACTAGCTTTAAATGTCCCGCTTAAAATCCGAGTTAAATCTGACATATGAGCCGGATAACCTAATGCTTCACCTAAATCAACAGCCAAAGTTCGGACATAGGTGCCCTTGCCACATTCAACTTCAAAGCGCCAAGACACCGTTCCAGCGTTTTCATTAAACACAGGCTCTGATGAACGAATAAATTTTTTGATAGTGGCTTGTCTTTCTGGGCGCTCTACAGTTTCACCGTTTCTAGCATATTCATATAACCGCTTTCCGTTAACTTTAACAGCTGAATACATTGGTGGGACTTGTGTGATTATCCCTTCAAATTTTTTCATTAATTTATCAATTTCTGCTATTGTTGGGACTTCACTAACTTTTTTCGTTTCAACTACTTCACCGCTACTATCTTCTGTAGTTGTTGAAAAACCTAGCGTGATTTCACCAACGTAGGCTTTCCCAGTTTCCATCATATATTCAACAACTTTAGTTGCTCGTCCAACGCAGATTGGCAACACACCGTCTACGTCTGGATCTAAGGTTCCAGTATGTCCAATTTTTTTTGTTTGTAAAATTTTTCTTAGTTTAAAGACACAGTCATGACTTGTCATACCGCGTTCTTTCCACAATGGGAGAATTCCCTCCACAAAGCATCCCTACTTTCTTTTCATAACTTGATAATTATAGCATATTTCTGAGAATCATTAAACTTTTGATTCTTAAAATTCCTTAATGTTCACAGTGATTCAGGTAATTACTATGTCTTTTTCGTGTGAAATTTGTTATTCTTAGTAAGTAGGAAGTTCCTTTTCCTAATTTCCATCTATCTGAGGAGGCAACTTTATGAAAAACATCAAAATTGTAACGGATTCTACCGTTCAATTATCCAAGGAAGAAATAGAAAAATATGACATTACTATTGTTCCCCTAACGGCCATGATTGATAGTACAGTTTATATTGATGAAAAAACAATTACAAAGGAAGAGTTCCTTGAAAAAATGAATGCTGCAACTGAACTCCCAAAAACTTCACAACCAGCTATTGGTTCGTTTGTTGACACTTATCATGATCTAACTGCTGATGGTAGTGATGTATTATCGATTCATGTTACTGAAGTTTTAAGTGGAACTGTTCAAGCGGCGCATCAAGCTTCAAATTTAATTAAAGGGAATGTAACCGTTATAGATTCGAAGTTTATTGATCGGGCAATGGCTTTCCAAGTAATTGCTGCGGCTAAGATGGCACAAAAAGGGCATTCAATAGCTGAGATTTCTGAAAAACTAGATGCTATTCGTAGTAAAACGGATTTATTTATCTGTGTTGTTCATCTAGATAACCTAATTAAAGGCGGCAGAATTGGGCACACAATGGGGAAAATTTCTAATTTCCTGAATATTAAATTAATGCTTCGTCTAACAAAAGATGGTTTGGAACCAGATACAAAAGGTCGGGGTATGCGTTCTATGCAAAAACGAGTCGATAAAATGATTGAAGATATGAAAAAAACTGCTGGGATTAAAGCCATTGGAATTACGCATATTGGTTTAACCCCATTTACTGAAGAGTTGATTGCTAATTTTAAACAGCAATTTCCAAGTGCGGAATACCATATTGCATATGCAAGTCCAAGTATTATGACCCATGCTGGAAAAGATGCTTTTTCGGTTATGTACCTCACTCATTAAAAATTAAATGCAAATAAAGAAAGTTGATGAAATAATATGGTAAAAAAAGTAATGATTATTTTCAATCCCTCATCTGGTAAAAGTCAATCTAAAAAAATTGCACAACAAGTTCAAGATTATTTAGAAGAACAAGATTCAGCTTACCAGGTAAAACAAATGGGAACTAAAAGTGAAACAGATGCCACTAAATTCGCTAAGGAAGCCGCTGAAAATAAATTTGATTTAGTCGTTTCAATTGGTGGTGATGGCACAATCAGTGATGTGGTTTCTGGACTATCGCCTTTTGAACATCGCCCTAAACTAGGAATTATCCCAGCTGGAACGGTTAATAATTTAGCTCGAGTATTAGAAATACCACTTGATATCCCTGCAGCTATTGAAAATTTAGTCACTGGTGATTTAACTCCGCTTGATGTTGGTCAAGTCAATGATTCTTATATGATTAGTACTCTAACCTTAGGAGTTTTAGCTGATGCCGCTTTAGAGGTCAGCCAACAGGAAAAACAAAAATTTGGACCGTTCGCCTTTATTTTTAAAGGGAGTAAAATTCTTGTTCAGCACAAACACTACCACTTAAAAATCCAGCATGATGGCGGAAAATGGCGTGGTTCAGCACAATTATTACTGGTAACGATGACCAATTCAGCTGGCGGATTTCCTTATTTGGATCCCGACGCAGCCGTTGATGATGGTTATTTTCATGTCTTTATCGTTCCAGAATTATCTTTTATTGGCTCTTTACGTTTTTTACCGTATTTTATTAGTGGAAAAGCCAAAAAAATTCCTGATGTGACTTATTTTAAAACAAAAAAAATGACAATTGAAGGAGCAAAAAAGGAAATCCGCTCACGTATAGATGGTGATCCATCTGAAAAATTGCCCTTAAATATGCAAGTTTTAGAAGGACACATTCAAGTTTTAGCTCCTTAATGCAAAAGACAACGCTAAGTTTACCTAGCGTTGTCTTTTTTACTAATAATTAATTTTTGATTGATTTTTAAGTTGATTGCTTCAAATTCTCTAAAAAAATCATTTGTCGCTAGGTGTTTTTCAACCCCTTGAAAGCAATCCTCTGCATTTAAGCCCGTAATATACAAACCACAAGGTAAAAAAGAATAGGGTCTTGATTTCCCATTATCACGATGATCTCTAATTGGATCCCAGTATAGTAAACATTCTACTTTTTTATTTCTTATAAAAAGAGTTTGAAAATACTCTTCACAACTAGTTAATTGTGCGAAATAAATCTTCTCCATTTTTGATAAAAGTACGTTATCATTTAGCTGAGATTCAGTTAGTGTTAAATGATAGATTTCAGTTTCAGCGAAAGGAAAATCCGTAACTTCATAGACATAAGGTAAGGTAAACATAGAAAGAATCAGCGGATCAGTAACTTGCTGTAAGATACTAAATACATTAAATAGTGGTCTGCTATCGCCTTTTTCAATAATCCTAACTTCTTCCCTTTTTAGTACTGGATTACTCTTTTTCATTTCAGTGTAAAAATCTTCCTCAGATAAATCTGCCGGCATATTTTCACGTTCTGCAATGATGCAACGACTTGGATCTAAAATTTTTGATAATTTCAGAGGTTTCTCCGTAGCTAAATAAGAAAAAGGCATCATACTAGTTCCCCTCCTATCCTAATCATTCAGGTTTTAAAACTATTTTTCAATCACTAAAAATTCTTTTTCTCCTAAGTCCAACAATAGTGGATTGGCTTTAACTATATCCCATTTTTCGACGCGGCGTTGTGCTTCTCTCACACCTTCCTCACCCATCCAACATGTATACAGCTCGACTTTATCTGTATCTTCAAAACATTTTTCTAATACATCCATAAAACTAGTTTGTTGAACAGCGTTAACAGCACGTGCTTCATCCATCATTTGTTGGTATTGCGTAATTTGCTCAAAGGTATACTTATCACCAGTATTGGTTTCATTTTCTATTGGTTCCCAGACTGGAAAGTCAGAACATTCATAAACAAATTTTGTGGTGAAATGTTTTTTTATATCTGTTGAGTTAGTCAAATTTAGGATTTCAAATCCTCCAACAATTTCTTTTTCTGTATCAAAAAAAGCAATTTGATCTAAAGTTAAACTATCATCACCAGTCTGGTTTTGTAAATAACTTAGTACCATTTCATCGGTTACACCTTTATCTAAAGTATCCCGAGCAATCATTGCGACAATATTTTCAGCTGGCGGTTCAGCTACTGGCATCTTTTTTTCTGTTCCAATATAAGAATATAAACTCATTTAAACTTAGCCCCTTTTTAATTTATCTCGTATTAGTATAACAAACTTCTAAAGAAATACCTATAGTTAAAAGGCTTATTTGTTTCTAATTTAAGAATACAAAAAAAGAACCAATCACTTTTCAGCAATTGGTTCTTTTTTGTTATTCTTTATTTAAATCACGTAATAACTCATCAATCCGATTTCCGTAAGCTACAGACTCATCGCGCGCAAAACTAAGTTCTGGCGTTTTATAAAGTGTTAAACGTTGACCTAATTCTTTTCTAATTAAACCAGCGGCTTTTTCAAGACCTGCTTGAGCTTTTTCAATATCGCTTGCTTTATCAGATAAGATACTATAATAAATAGTCGCTTGTTGTAAGTCTCCTGTAACACGTACATCTGTAATATTTACATCTTGAACGCGTGGATCACGAACACGTTTTTTTAAAATGTCATTTACTTCTCTTTGGACTTCTTGAGTGACACGACCTAGTCTATGATTTGCCATGATATATCCCTCGCTTTTCCATTAAGATTTTATTTATTTACGTTTAATTTCTACCATTTGGTATGCTTCAATAACATCATCCATTTGAACTTCATTGTAATCTTTAATCATGAAACCAAATTCAAATCCAAGTTTAACTTCCTTAACATCATCTTTAAAGCGTTTCAAACTAGCTAATTCGCCTTCAAAAATAACAATGCTATCACGGATTAAACGAATGCTACTGTTACGTGTGATAAAGCCTTCAGTTACATAACCACCTGCGATTGTTCCAACTTTAGACACTTTGAAGGTCTCACGAACAATTGCTTGCCCAGTGATTTTCTCTTCAAATTCAGGATCTAACATCCCTTTCATTGCTGTTTCAATTTCATCGATAGCATTATAAATAATGCGGTGTAAGCGAATATCAACGGCTTCTTGTTCAGCTTGTTGTTTAGCTTGAGGTGTTGGACGAACGTTAAATCCAATCACAATTGCATTACTTGCTGCAGCTAAAGTAATATCACTTTCATTAATAGCTCCAACTGCCGTATGAATGATTTTAACACGAACGCCTTCAACTTCAATTTTTTGTAAGCTTGCTGCTAAAGCTTCAACAGATCCTTGTACATCTGCTTTGATAATCACGTTAACTTCTTTTAATTCGCCTTCTTGTAAGCTATCAAACAAGTTATCTAATGTTACACGATTCGTAACAGAACGTTGCTCAACAGCAGCACGTTTCGCACGATCTTCACCTGCTGAACGAGCAGTTTTTTCATCTTCAAAGACAACAAAACGATCGCCAGCTTGTGGAGCATTGTTTAATCCAGTAATTTCAACTGGTGCAGCTGGACCGGCTGTTTTCACACGACGACCTGTTTCGTTAGACATTACACGAACCCGACCAAATGTGTTTCCAACAACAATTGGATCTCCAACTTTTAGTGTTCCTTCTTGAACTAATAGCGTTGCAACTGGACCTTTACTCTTATCTAAACGAGCTTCAATTACTGTTCCAATAGCCAAACGAGTTGGGTCAGCTTTTAATTCTTGAACTTCAGCAACTAATAAAATCATTTCAAGTAGTTCTTCTAAGTTTTGTTGGAATTTAGCAGAAATCTCAACAAAAATTGTTTCTCCACCCCATGATTCAGGAACCAATCCATGCTCAGTTAATTCTTGCATCACACGCTCTGGATTTGCACCAGGCTTGTCAACTTTATTAACTGCAACAATAATCGGTACTTCTGCTGCTTTAGCATGGTTAATTGCTTCGACAGTTTGTGGCATAACACCATCATCTGCTGCTACAACTAATACAGTAATATCTGTGATACCTGCTCCACGAGCACGCATCGTTGTAAAGGCCGCATGTCCTGGTGTATCTAAGAATGTGATTGGTTTTCCATCAACATCAATTTGATAAGCTCCAATATGTTGTGTGATTCCGCCTGCTTCTCCTAAACTTACTTTTGTATTACGTAATGAATCTAGAAGTGTTGTTTTACCATGGTCAACGTGACCCATAATTGTAACAACTGGTGGACGAGTAACTAAAGCCTCTTCGTTGGTCTCTTGGTCAAAGTAGACATCTAAATCAGATACATCTAATTCGATTTTCTCTTCAGCTTCAATACCATAATCTGTTGCTAATAATTCAATTGCTTCTTTGCTTAAAGATTGATTTAAAGTAGCCATTACGCCTAATAGGAATAACTTCTTAATAATCTCTGCTGGTTCACGGTAAATCTTTTTAGAAATATCCGCAACTGTCATACCATCAGAATAAACTAATACTTCTGGTAATTCTTTAAATTTACGTGGCACTGGTGGTGCTACTGGTTTTGTTTCGCCACTACGACGTTTTTTCTTTCTGAAATTATTGCGATTGTTATAACCGCCTTGATAGCCACCGCGATTGCCGCCTTGTCCACCACGGTTACCTTGATAACCGCCTTGTCCTCCGCCGCTTCCACGATTTGCTCCTTGAGCATTATTTCCACTTGTTGTTCCTTGGCCTTGAGCCGCTGGACGACTAGTGTTACTTGATTGCCCTTGACTAGTTTTAGCTGCTGGGCGATTTGTGTTGTTTGATTGTCCTTGACCTGTTTTAGCCGCTGGACGGTTTGTGTTGCTTGATTGTCCTTGACCTGTTTTAGCAGCTGGACGATTTGTATTATTTGATTGTCCTTGGCTAGGTTTAGTAGCTGGACGAGTATTTGTTGTTTTATTTTGTGCTGGCTTCCCTGTTTGAGTTGGTTTACCTGCATTTTGTCCACCACTTTGAGCTGGACGCTTCTGATTATCTTCTTTAGAGTTCGTAGTGTTACCCCCTTGTCCACTTGAGTGTGGACGGTCTGATTTTTTAGTATTAGCAGCAACCTTTGTTCCTGCTTCTTTTTTTGTAAAAACTTGATTTAATTTTTGAACTTGATTTTCATCGATAGTAGACATATGATTGCCTAATTCAATTCCCAGTTCTTTTGCTTTTTCAATTACACGCTTACTAGACATATCATGCTCTTTAGCATACTCATGAACACGTTTTTTCCCCATGTAATCACCCTCCAATTATATTGATAATAACTCACGAAATTTCTTTGCGAAGCCTTTATCGATAATCGTACAAATGGTCCGTTCTTTCCCAATCGCATGGCTCAATTCCATTTTTGTGAAATGAACTGCTACAAGGACTTCATAATGCTGACCTTTATCGGATATTTTTTTTCGTGTATTTTCACTTGCATCCACTGCTACAATGACTAATTTAGCAGTGCCATTTCTGATTTCTTTCAAACTTAAGTCTTCTCCAGAGACGAGCTTTCCGGCACGCTGCGCCATTCCAAGAAGATTAAGCACCTTTTGATCATTATTCATAAACTCATCCGTGCTTTCTGATGGGTTACATAATCCAATAATTCTTGGTAAAATTCATCGTTAATGGTTGCTTCTAAATGACGATCAAGGACATGTTTGTCCCAAGCCGTTTGAACAACTGTCGGTTCAATAGAAACATAAGCTCCACGTCCAGGCATTTTTCCAGTTGGATCAATGGCGACAACGCCTTCTTTGTTTCTAACAATTCGAATCATTTCTTTCTTAGGCTTCATCTCGTTAGTTACAACACATTTACGCATTGGTACTTTTCGCTTTTGCATCTAAACAACCTCCTGCTTACTCGTCGACTCCGTCTTGTTCTTCTGCTAATTCGATTAACTCTTCTGCATCTTCTGGATTTAAAATATCTTCTTCTGTTTCAGAATCCAATTCTGAAACTTCACGAGACTCTTCTAAATCTTCTATGCTTTCAAGAACTTCTTCAGCATCATTTTCAGCTTCAACTGCCATATTTTCTTCTACAGCCTCAACATACTCAGCAACCGTCTCTAAATCAGTTTCTTCTTTTACTTCTGCTAATGCAGCCATATCAGATTCTGATTTAATATCGATTTTAAAGCCAGTTAATTTGGCAGCTAATCGCGCATTTTGACCACGTTTCCCAATAGCAAGTGACAATTGATAATCTGGAACTACAACTACACAACTTCCTTGTGCTTCGTTAAAGGTTACATCAACTACTTGTGCTGGGTTCAATGCATTTGCAATATAAGTTGCTGGATTTTCATTCCATTCAACAATATCCATGTTTTCGCCTTTCAATTCATTGACAATGGCTTGAACACGTTGACCTTTAGGACCTACGCAGGTTCCGACAGGATCAATATTAGCATCTCTTGACATAACAGCTACTTTAGCACGATCGCCAGCTTCACGAGCGATAGAGACAATTTCAACTGTTCCATCATAAATTTCAGGAACTTCTTGCTCGAATAAACGTTTTAATAAATCTGGATGACTACGGCTAACAAAAATTTGTGGGCCTTTTGAAGTATTTTCTACTTTAGTCACATAAACTTTAATACGATCATGGGCTTTATAGGTTTCATTTGGAATTTGTTCTTGCTTAGATAGAACAGCCTCAATCTTGCCAAGGTTTACATAAATGTAACGATTGTCTTGACGTTCAACAATTCCTTGCATGATATCATTCTCATAAGCGACAAACTCATTATAAATAATACTGCGTTCAGCTTCACGAACACGTTGCATAATGACTTGTTTAGCTGTCTGTGCAGCAATACGTCCAAAGTCTTTAGGAGTTACTTCAAAACGGATTTTATCGCCAATTTCATATGCTTTGTTGAGCTCTAAAGCATCTTCAATACTCACTTCTAAACGAGAATCAAAAACAACTTCAACGACTTCTTTAACGGCATAAACGTGGATATTTCCCTTTTTCATATCAAACTCGACTTCAACATTTTGCGCTTGACTATAATTCCGTTTGTAAGCAGAAACTAAGGCAGCCTCCAACGCTTCAATCACGATTTCTTTTGCAATACCTTTTTCTGTTTCTAAAGCATCAAGAGCATTTAACATTTCTTTGCTCATAATTCACTTCTCTCCTATCTACGTATCATAAATTTAAAACTTGATCGCTAACCTTGCTTTCGCAATTTTCTTGCGATCGAATTCCATCTTTTTCTCTCTAGTTTTTATTCGAATTGTTAAAATCAAACTGTCTTCATTCACTTCTTCTAAAGTGCCTTCATACATTTTTTCGCCATCAACAGGTTCATACAATGAAATATTCACATAAGAACCAACTGCATTTTGATAATCCTGTTCTTTCTTCAAAGGTCTTTCTGCTCCTGGAGAAGAAACTTCTAAGAAATACGCTTGAGGGATTGGATCTGGATTAATAGCATCCATTTTTTCACTAATCTTTTCACTCACTAACGCACAGTCTTCAATGTCAATTCCACCGGGCTTATCAATGTACATTCTTAAAAACCAACTTTTACCTTCTTTTACAAATTCCACGTCAACCAATTCAAAATTAAATTCGTCAACGATTGGTTGAACAATAGTCTTGACCGTATCAACCACATTACTCAATCTCATCGCCTCCTTTAGACACTTTTCACCTGACTGCCGAAAAAGAGTGAGCGTCGCCGCTCACTCTCTACAGGATATCTAAATACATTAACTATAATACCACGTTTTTACAGTGTTTGCAACTAAAGTCAGGTAGTTTATCGAATCATTTTGTGGTGTAATAAAGGTTTTACTATCAAATAAAAAAACTCAACTTTCTTAGTTAATTTAATTACAAAATTATTTAGTGCTATTTGTCCATATTTTTTTTGCCATGGGTGTATTTATTCTGTTTAATGAATCCTTTCAAGATGCTTTATAAGAACTTTTAAAAGATACTTATTATCACTATCAAGTACCTTACATTTTTGTTATAAGATTGTTAGATACTCCAATGGTAGATTGTTTTTAATGCTGATAAAATGAATGTTGAGGTGACAAAAACACGCCACATGAAACCTCCTTATTTTTCATTAACAGACTAAACTGGATTAAAAAAATTAGTGTCAGGAGGAACGTTTATGGATCAAGATTTTTTATTTATGTGTGGGATTATTGTCTTTTTCACAGGTGCTTTTTCATTAAGTTTATCAGGAATGTGCTACCGTTGGCGTGCTTTTCTAAATAAAAAAGCCTGGGATGGTTTAACATTGCCCTTTCTCTACTTTGGTTTGCCACTAGTTAGTATTGGATTAATTCTCATTTATTTCTATTATCCATACTAAAAATAAAAATAGGAACAAAGCCTATAATTCGGCTTGTTCCTATTTTTTTACATCATATCAAATAAAGATAATTGATTTTCATCTGGTAAGTCTTTCAAAACATTGTTCTCAGTCATATACTCAATCAATGTTTTAGAAACTTTACCACGCTTCGCTAAATCTTCTTTAGATAAGAATTTCTTCTCTTCACGGGCAATACAAATTTGCTTCGCCACATTGGCTCCCAAACTTGGTACTGCTCTGAAAGGAGCAATTAAAGCGTTGCCTTCGATAATAAAATCATTTGCATCTGATTTATATAGATCAATCATTTTAATTTCAAAGCCACGTTCAACCATTTCATTACAAATTTCTAGTATTGTTAGTAAATTCTTTTCTTTGGTTGAGGCATCAAGGCCCTTATCATTTATTTCTTTCATTTTAGCTTTTAACGCTTCTTTTCCTTGGCTCATTGCGACTAAATCAAAATCAGCTGCACGAACTGATAGAAACGCTGCATAGTAAAGAATTGGGAAATGGACTTTATAATATGCCACTCGCAAAGCCATTAGAACGTATGCTGCCGCATGGGCTTTAGGGAACATATACTTAATTTTCAAGCAAGAATCAATATACCAAGTTGGTATTTTTTCATCTCGCATTGATTTTTGCCAATCTTCTGGAATTCCTTTACCTTTACGCACACTTTCCATGATTTTAAAGGCTAATCCATCATCTAAACCATTATGAATCAAGTAGACCATAATATCATCCCGACAACCAATTACTTGAGAAAGCGGAATATCTTTTGTTCGGATTAGCTCTTCGGCATTCCCTAACCAAACATCGGTACCATGTGATAACCCAGAGATTTGGAGTAACTCTGCAAAGGTAGTTGGCTTCGTTTGTTCCAACATCCCTCGAACAAATCTTGTTCCAAACTCAGGAATGCCAAGCGTTCCAGTATTTGATTCAATTTGCTTAGGAGTCACACCTAAGATTTCAGTCCCACCAAAAATTTGCATTACATCCGGATCGTCTGTTGGAATCGTTTTTGGATCGATCCCTGATAAATCTTGTAGCATCCGAATCACAGTTGGATCATCGTGACCTAGAATATCAAGTTTTAAAACATTATCGTGAATGGAATGGAAATCAAAATGTGTTGTTTTCCACTCAGAATCTTGGGCATCTGCCGGAAATTGAATCGGTGTGAAATCATAGACATCCATATAATCAGGAATAACAATAATTCCCCCAGGATGCTGTCCAGTTGTTCGTTTCACGCCTGTTGAGCCTTTAGCTAAGCGATCAACTTCAGCTGCTCGGAAATTTAAATTCATATCTCGTTCATAGCCTTTTACAAAACCATAGGCGGTTCGATCGGCAACCGTTCCAATTGTACCAGCCCGGAACACATAATCTTCACCAAATAAAACTTTGGTATAATCATGGGCTTTAGCTTGATAATCACCCGAAAAGTTTAAATCAATATCGGGGACTTTATCGCCGTGAAATCCTAAGAAGGTTTCAAAGGGAATATCATGACCGTCTTTAAACAAACGAGCACCACATTTTGGACAAGCTTTTTCTGGCAAGTCATATCCTGAACCAACGGAGCCATCTTCGAAAAACTCAGAATATTGACATTCTGGACAACGATAATGAGGTGGCATTGGATTTACTTCGGTAATTCCCGTCATTGTTGCAACAAAACTGGACCCAACGGAACCACGTGACCCAACCAAATAGCCCTCGCTGACACTTTTGTGTACTAGTTTTTGGGAAATTAAATAAATTACGGAGAAACCATTTCCAATAATACTTTTTAATTCTTTTTCAATCCGTTTTTCAACTATTTCGGGAAGCACTTCGCCATATAATCGATGAGCTTCATCATAACTTAATTTTCTAATTTCATCTTCAGAACCTTCAATTTTAGGTGTATATAAATCTGTTTTAACTGGCGTAATATCATCTGCGACTAAATCTGCAACTTTGTGCGTGTTTTCCACGACGATTCGCTCAGCCATTTCTTTCCCTAAAAAGCTAAATTCTTTTAGCATCTCATCAGTTGTCCTAAAATGAACTTCTGGCAAAATACTACGATTAAGCGGATTAGCACCACCTTGAGAATGAATCAAAATCTTGCGATAAGTGGAGTCTTCTGGATTTAAATAATGAACATTTCCAGTTGCCACTACTAACTTACCTAATTCATCACCCATTCGTACCATATTTCGAATAATTTCTTCTAAATCTTTTTCACTTTTTACTAGTTCACGCTCAATTAATGGTGCATAGACTGGTTTAGGCATGACTTCTAAATAGTCATAAAATTTGGCACGATTTTTTGCTTCATCGTAGCCTTTCTGCATCATTGCTTCAAAAACTTCGCCTGAGCTACATGCAGATCCAACAATAAGTCCTTCACGATATTCAGTTAGTTTTGACCTTGGAATTCGTGGTGTCCGATAAAAATAATTGACCATTGACATCGAAACAAGTTTGAATAAATTTTTCAATCCGTCTTGGGTTGTCGCTATAATAGTGGCGTGGAAAGGTCGCGCTCGTTTATAGGAATCCCCTTCACCAATGTGCATATTTAATTCATCATGATAATGCATATCATGTTCTTCTCTAGCTTCTTTAATAAATATCCAGCATAATTGACCCGTTGATTCCGAATCATAAATGGCTCTGTGATGCTGTTCTAAATTTACACCATAGCGTTTTGCTAACGTATTTAAACGATGACTTTTTAATTGCGGATGTAAGAAACGTGACATTTCTAACGTATCAATAACTGGGTTTTCGGCTTCTGCTATGTCATATTTGCCATAGCTTGTATTTAAGAATCCCATATCAAAACTAGCATTATGGGCTACTAAAATATCATCACCAGAAAACTCTTTAAACAGGCGTAAAACTTCTTCTTCAGATTTTGAGCCACGAACCATATCATCAGTAATTCCTGTTAAATTAATGGTTGTTTGGGACAACGGGTGACCTGGATCAATAAACTGTTCAAAAGTTTCAATAATATTGCCTTTATACATTTTTACTGCAGCCAATTCAATAATCGTATCATAGACTGCCGAAAGACCGGTTGTCTCCACATCAAAAACAACATAGGTTGCTTCGCTTAAGGCAATATGTTTTGGATTATAGGCAATTGGAACACCATCATCGACAATATTCGCTTCAATACCATATAAAATCTTAACCCCATTTTTCTTCCCGGCATGATAAGCATCTGGAAAAGATTGTGCGCCACTATGATCTGTAATAGCTACTGCTGGATGTCCCCATTTAGCTGCTTGTTCAACTAAATCGGTAATATTGTTTGTTGCATCCATTTGGCTCATATTGCTGTGCAAATGGAGTTCAACTCGTTTTTTATCTTCATCAGCTTTATCTTTTCTTAACTCTCGACTGACTTCGGTGATATCTCGTGCGCTCATTACTAAATCACGCATAAAGTTATCTTCTTGTACGGCTCCTCTAGCTCGAACCCACATGCCTTTTTTCAAAGCTGCAAAGACAGCCTCATCTTCTGGCGAATTCGAAAACATTTTAACCGCAAAAGATGAAGTGTAGTCCGTAATTTTTAAAATTAAGATTTGGCGTTCGGAACGCAATACTCGCACTTCTACATCAAAGACATATCCTTCAATTGTCACACGACGTTCTTCTTCAATAATTTCAGCCATTGGCTTAATTTCTTCTTTATCATTGATTGCTCTTCCTAAGACTAATTTTCCTTTTGGAAGATTGGCAACTTTATTGTCACCGCCATTACGTTTTCTTTCTTCTTCAGCTTTTTGTAAATTATCCGCTGCACGTTCAGCTAAAAGTTGCTCGGCTTCTTCTTTTTTAGCTTTAAATTCAGCCAATTTCGCAGTATTCGCTTCTTCATCAATCACAGGTTCAATCCTAAATTTAGGAAAACCGAGTTTTTGATAGTGCTCTTCAACTGGAGGCAGGTACTGATTCGTCAAATGACCTTTAACTACTTCATTTTCAACATAAAGTTGCACTTTTTTTAGATTCAGAACAGGTAACTGTTGGCGAAATAGTTGATTGATAATTGGTGAAGAAACACCACTACGCTTAACCGCTTCTGGCCAATAATGTTCTAATTTTTCAATCGTTAATTCTGGATTTTCGGTTTCAATAGAAAAAGAAATTGCGGCTATCGAACGAAAAGCAATCTGCAATTTCTCTGAAAAATTTTGGTAGATTTCAAATGGCAAAATATCTTGAAAATAAAAATCAAAATGCCATAACTTTGACTGTTTATGCACTGTTACTTTACGTATACTCGCTTTTTCAAAATAAGGTTGGTAGTCTAATTCTTGATGCAAATTAATTTGCTCCAATAATTTTTGAAATAATTCTTCTTGACTTAAACTCATAGGATACCCCTTTCGTCATAATTCTTTGACGGTATTTCCTGCTTTACACTTGAAAAAAGGCACACTTCCTAAAAAGGTGCCTTCTGATTTTACTTCTATTATTGTATCATAGTTTTACTAGTTTGCGTTTAATAAAATATTTAAGGTATCAATTAGTTCTTCTTTTTTAACTTCAATCGTTTCACTTGTTTTGCGTAATTTAATTTCCACGATACCTTCACTCGCTTTTTTACCAACTGTAATTCGTACTGGTAAACCAATTAAATCAGAATCTGCAAATTTAACACCGACACGCTCGTTACGATCATCCATTAAAACAGATAATCCGGCTTGTTTTAATTCAGTGTATAAATCGTCTGACAAGCTTGTTTGATCTTCTGCCTTCATATTAACAGGAATTAAATGAACTTCATATGGTGCAATGTTACGTGGCCAGTTTACACCACGGTCATCTGCTTGCTGTTCAACAATAGCTGAAAGTAAACGACTAACGCCAATACCGTAACAACCCATAATAACTGGAATAGAACGACCATTTTGATCTAAGATTGTCGCGTTCATTGATTCACTGTAGCGAGTACCTAATTTGAAAATATGTCCAATTTCAATCCCTTTAGTAAACTTAATGACACCTTGTCCATCAGGCGATAATTCCCCTTCTAAAACAAAACGTAAATCAAGATACTCTTCAACTTTTAAATCACGATCTGGATTCACGTTGATGAAATGGAAACCTTCTTCATTTGCGCCACAAACAGCATTTCCTAAATCTTGTACATAACGATCAGCAATCACTTGGATTTCTTCTGGAACATTAATTGGTCCAAGAGAACCAAAACTAGCACCTAACAACTCAGAAGCTTGTTCATCGGTTGCCATTTCTAAGAAGTCTGCATTTAAATGATTTTTCAATTTCACATCATTGATTTCATGATCTCCACGAACAACAACTAAAACAGGTTTTTCATCGGCAATAAATAAAATACTCTTAATCACACGGCTTTCTTCAACTTCTAATAAATTCGCAACTTCTTCGACTGTTTTAACACCTGGAGTTGCAACTTTTTCCAGTTCTTTTTCAATCTCGTGGGATTTTTTGCGCATGTAAAAATTTGTCGCCATTTCTAAGTTTGCTGCATAGTCACTAGCATCAGAATAACAAATTGTATCTTCACCAATATCTGAAATCGCCATAAACTCTTTTGAATCACTACCGCCCATTGCTCCACCGTCACCGATGATGCTACGGAACTCTAAACCACAACGTTCAAAAATGCGATTATATGCTTGTTCAAATTGACGATATCCTACATCTAAACTTTCATCGCTATCGTGGAAAGAATAGGCATCATTCATAATAAATTCGCGACCACGTAATAAACCAAAACGCGGACGTTTTTCATCACGGAATTTTGTTTGAATTTGGTAAAGTGATAATGGCAAACGTTTATATGAATTAATTTCATCACGAATTAAGGTTGTAAAAGCTTCTTCATGAGTTGGCCCTAATAAGAAATCACGTCCATTACGGTCTTTTAAACGCATTAAATTTGGTCCGTATGTTTCGTAACGACCAGATTCTTCCCATAATTCTTTAGGTAGTAATGAAGGCATTAACATTTCAACTGCATCTATTTTTTCAAATTCTTCACGAATAATTGTTTTTAACTTTTCAATTACTAGATTAGCTAATGGTAAATAGCTGTATACGCCACTTGAAATTTGACGGATGTATCCAGCTCTTAATAACATTTGATGACTGATAACCTCAGCATCGTTTGGAACTTCCCTTAATGTTGGGACAAATAATTTTGATTGTTTCATTCTTCTTCTCCTTTATGCACTTCATTCTATCCCTCTATCAGACTTCTCCAAAAGTTTACTCTAAAAGACAAGATAGAATATGTGCGGTTCGACTTTTACATTACTTAATTATAAGCTTTCTAGACTAAAAGAAATAGCGTTGGATATCGTTCCAAGTCACTAAAATCATCAACAACATCATTAAACCAAAACCAACCATTGTAATGATACCTTCTTTATCTGGATCTAAAGGTTTGCGTCTGATGCCTTCTATAATATTTAACAATAACTTTCCACCATCTAAAGCTGGTATGGGAAGTAAATTAACAATACCTAAATTAATACTCAAAACAGCTAGGAAATTAAACACGCCCATAAAACCAATTTGAACGACTTGCTCTGTTGCTGCATAAATCCCTACTGGACCTGAGAACATTCCAATATTAAACCCTTTGGTAAAAATAGAGCCTAAAACTGTTACGATTTGAACCATAATAAACCATGTTTGGGTAAATCCGTATGCAATCTTCGCTCCAAATGAAGTATCAATTGCTGGTCCAATTCCAATCTGACCAATTTTTTTATCTTCAACTTTTACAGATTTAGGTGTTACATTGATTGTTTCTTTTTTGCCAGCTTTTGTTTCAACATCCAATTTAATTTCTTTGGCTGGATGAGCTTGAATCGTTGTTGCTAACATTGTCCAATCTGACATTTTTTTTCCGTCAACTGCTAAAATAGTATCGCCTTGAACAAGTCCAGCTTTAGCCGCTACGCTGTCAGAGGCTATCTCACCTAATTGCGTACTATGACTCACAACCCCGCCTTGCATAAAAGCAATCACGGTAAAGGCTAAAATTGCTAAAATAAAATTATTCATAGGTCCTGCAAAGTTTGTCATCATTCGTTTAGGTAAGCTTGCAGATTGAAATTGAACATCAATCGGAGCAATCTGAACCTCTGTACCGTCTTCTTCAATAATAGTCGCATCATGTAAGACAGGATAGCGAACTAACTCGTCTTCATTTCCTGCTAGATATCCTTCAACGTGTAAATCCTTTTCCAAATCAATTGAAACGACTTCCATTGGAACAGCTTCCATCAATTGGGTTTTCTTAGAGGTATTAATCGTTGTCACAATACCTTCAGAATTAATAATTAAACCAATCGGCATACCGGGTTTAATTTCGGTTTCATCTTCCCCGTAACCAGCCATACGTACATAGCCACCAATTGGTAAAATTCTAATCGTATAGGTTGTTCCATTTTTACGATAAGAAAAAATTTTCGGTCCAAATCCAATCGCGAATTCGCGTACGAGGATTCCCGATTTTTTAGCAAAATAGTAATGTCCGTATTCATGTACGACTACTAAAATACTAAAAACAATCAAAAATGTGATAATCGTTGTTACCATAGAATTCGCTCCTTTATAGCCAACTTGTGACTAATTTTCTTGTTTCTTTGTCAACATTAAGAATGGTTTCCAAATCTGGATTTTTTACATAATTATCCAGTTTAATCGCTTTTTCTACATAGTTCTCAATCTCCAAAAAGGAAATTTGCCCTTTTATAAACGCTGCAACAGCTATTTCATTCGCTGCATTCATCATGGTTGGTGCGGTACCACCCATTTTACCAGTCTCATAGGCTAGGGCTAACAATGGAAAACGTTCAAAATCCATTTCAGCAAAATGTAAAGCGCCAATCTTTGCTAAATCAAAGGGTTTTGGCTGAATCATTGGAATGCGCTTTGGATAAGACAATGCATACTGAATCGGCTCACGCATGTCACTAGCTCCCATTTGGGCCATAACGGCTCCATCGACAAAACTGACCATTGAATGTACAATGCTTTCTTTGTGTAAAACAACTTTAATTTTATCATAAGTCAGACCAAATAACCAATGTGCTTCGATAACTTCCAAACCTTTGTTCATCATTGTCGCAGAATCAATCGTAATTTTCTGACCCATTGCCCAATTTGGATGGTTTAAAGCATCTGATAAAGTTACATTAACTAACTCTTTACGACTTAACTCTCGAAAACTACCACCAGATGCTGTAATAATTAGTTCTTCTACTTCGCTAATATTTTCACCTTGTAGACATTGAAAAATAGCTGAATGTTCACTATCAACAGGCAGTAACTTAACATTTTTTTCTTTCGCTAAATTCATAACCAGAGCACCTGCCATGACTAACGTTTCCTTATTAGCGATGGCGACAGTTTTACCAAGTTCAATAGCTGTCAGTGTTGGCAATAAACCCACACTACCACTTAAGGCTGTTACTACTAATTGAACTTCTGAGTCAGCAACAACTTCTGATAATCCTTCTATACCATAAGTAAAGCGAATTTCGGGAAATTCTAATGAAAGTCCAGCTGCATCCTCTTTCGTAGCTACTGAAACAAGTTTGGGTTGCAGTTTTTGAATCAGCTTGCGCCCTTTTTCCTTATTTTGGTAGAAAGAAAAGGCGACTATTTGAAATTGATCTGGATGGGCAGTAACAACAGCTACTGTGTTTTCACCAACAGACCCTGTTGCACCTAACAAGCATATTTTTTTCATATTAGATTAAAAGTAGCTATCAAAGGCTGACAACTACTTTCCCACTCCCTTTCAACAAATTAAATAAGTGCAACTAAATGAAGCATTGGTAAAACAAATAATAGACTATCAAAGCGGTCTAAAATTCCACCATGTCCGGGTAAAATCTTACCTGAATCCTTAACATCATAATGACGTTTAAAAGCGGACTCCACTAAATCACCTAATTGACCGAAAATAGAAAATAGAACCGTTAAAGCTAACATGATGCCCATTGAGTAATCTTGTGGATAAAATGTTAAATATAGAGCTGCTACTACTAGAGCTGATAAAATACCACCTAATGATCCTTCAATCGTTTTATTCGGACTAATTGCTGGAGCTAATTTATGCTTCCCAATTTTTCTACCAAACATATAGGCGCCGATATCTGTTGCCCAGACAACAAAAAGAATATACATTAACAAATCTAAGCCTGCAGCGCGAGTAGCAATAAAATAATGGAAGCCATATCCAATATACAAAGCACCTAGAATAGCCACACCTGCATCATCAAAAGAAAAGCTATTTTTCGAGAACACAGTACAAACTAATAATAAAATTCCGCAAATATAAAATAAATAAAGCGGGGAATAATTACTTGGTAAAAAACTCAGACGTTCCGTTGGTACTAATAGTAGCAACATACCGATACTAGCTAATAACCCCTCTATTGTAAAAAATGAGTTACCTTTCATTCTAAATAATTCAAACAAGCCTACTAATCCCATCGCAGCTGCCACAATTTCTAAAGTCCATGATCCAATATAAAGAACAGGGATAAAAAATACTAAAGCAACTACTGCTGTAATAACACGTTGTTTCACTTTACGTTCCTCCTTTAATAAAAAGCTCGTTGAATCGATTAGCTCTGACAAGAAAATAGGAAAAATTGATAGGACGTTTTTTGTCCTCTCGAATTTTTATCTTTTTCTCGAAGAGTTGACTCAAAAGAGCTGGCCTTGATAAAAAGCTCGTTGAGTCGGTTAAACCTGGCAGAAAAATAGGAAATTCTAAGAAAAGTGTCTCTTTACTTTTTTAGGAATTTATCTTTTTTCCGAAGGTTTGGCTCAAAAGAGCTAGCCTTGATAAAAAGCTCGTTTAATAATTTCAGTACTAAACAAAATACTAAAGACATTTGATACGAACTTTTCGTCACCTCTAGTCACCTATTTTTTACATCCTATCAAACTCAAAAAATAACCACCTAATAAATTATAAGCCACCGAATCTCCGATGACGAGTTTGATATACTCCGATAGCTGTTTCTAGGACGTCTTCATCAAAGTCTGGCCATAAAACTTTTGAGAAATAGAATTCACTATATGCCACTTGCCATAGTAAAAAATTGCTAATCCGTTCCTCACCACTAGTTCGAACCAATAAATCTGGATCTTGGTAGTCACCCAATGTATGCGTCATTAAGGCCTCTGCATAAACTTCCTCAGTAATTTCATCAAGTTTCAATTGATTATTTTGAACTTTTTCAGCAACTATCTTTGTAGCCTCAAGCATTTCACTACGACTGCCATAATTTAAGGCAAAATTCAAAATCATACCAGTATTGTGCTTCGTATCTTCAATGGCTTTTTCAACTGCTTTTTTTGTATGATCAGGCAATTGATCAACAAATCCCATGACATTCACTTTGACATTTTCTTTAATTAAGTCGGGAACAAATGTATCGAAAAAATCAACAGGCAGCTGCATTAAAAAACTGACTTCATCGGTTGGGCGCTTCCAGTTTTCTGTTGAAAACGCATAGAGCGTTAAAACTTTAACGCCTAGTTTATTTGCATGTTTAGTAATTTTTTTTACTGTATTCATGCCTTCTCGGTGTCCTGCAACTCGTGGCAGGAATTTTTTTTGTGCCCAGCGTCCATTGCCATCCATGATGATAGCAATATGATTGGGGATTACTTCATTTTCTTGAAAAGGATGCGGATTTGTTCCAGCTTGTTGTTTTCCTTTTCGCTTAAATAAATGTTTCAAGTAGTTCCCTCCAATTTCTGTACTCAACTTAATCTATTGTAGCAAAAAGTTAAAGACATTCCTATTAGTTTTGCAAAAAATCCCACATTTTTCACATGATTTATATTTGTTCGTTAAACTTCTTTTCTATTTTAAAGGATATAAGACCGCTTGACTACTTTATTTGTGTTAAATTTTAGTTAATTAGCTCTAATAGCCTATTAAAACTTGCTCATTTGAAAGGGTTATCATTTGACTAGGTTTGGTTGCTTTAGTATGCTTATTTTATCTAATAGAGAAAGAAGGAATCGATATGGATGATTTTACAGAGTTCACAGATAGCGAAACGAAAAAAGTAGCAGCGCTACAAGAAATTGCAGATACCGTTGACCGTCTAGACACTATTTTAGAAGAACTTAAAGGAACAGATAACAAATTAAAAGCTTGGTATGAACAAAAAAAAGCCGTTTATGAAATCAAAAAAATCTTGCATGATGCGACTCATTACGAACGTTACAACAAAGCTGAAGCAGATGAATTTTTAAGCGAATATAATAGCTTTGTTCGTCCAAAACAACCCTAATATTTCAACATAATTTTTTTCAGATTAAAATAAACCAACATTTAAGGACCACAGTCCATCTTTGATGGATGTGTATCTTGGTTCTAAGTTGCTAAAGCAACAATAACCATGAAAAAAAGAGGCTAAGGATCAAAAATCCTTAACCTCTTTTTTAACTGATTGCTCTTATACTTCTAAGAGTTCTTTTTCTTTATCTGCTGCAATCTTATCAAGATTTTTAACACTATCATCTGTCAATTTTTGAGCTTCTGTTTCATAGTTGCGTAATTCATCTTCAGTCATTTCTTTATTTTTCTCTGCTTTTTTCAACTCATCAATTAAATCACGACGAATATTTCGAACAGTTACTTTAGAATTTTCAGCTTCTTTTTTAACTCTTTTCGCTAATTCTTTACGACGCTCTTCTGTTAACATTGGAATCACTAAACGAATCACATTTCCGTCGTTTGTTGGGGTAATTCCAACATCACTTTGCATTAATGCACGTTCGATATCTTGTAAAGAAGTTTTATCAAATGGTGATACCATTAAAACTCGTGCTTCTGGAATCGTGATTGAAGCCAATTGGTTTAATGGAGTTGGTGCTCCATAATACTCTACTTGAATACGATCTAAAATACTTGCATTTGCGCGACCAGCACGGATAGAACCTAATTCACGTTGTAAAGCTTGTTCAGCCTTTGTCATTTTTTCTTTTGCTTCATTTAATAATACTTGACTCATTTTATTTCCCCCTCACTGTTGTACCGATTGTTTCTCCCAGCGCAACACGTTTAATATTGCCCGTTTCATTTAAGTTAAAGACCACCAATGGAATATCATTGTCCATACTTAATGAACTTGCTGTTGTATCCATAACCTGTAACCCTTTATTAATAATTTCTAAATGAGTTAATTCTTCAAATTTAGTAGCTGTAACGTCGACTTTTGGATCTGCTGAATAGACTCCATCAACATTGTTTTTAGCCATCAAAATAACATCCGCATCAATTTCAGCAGCACGCAATGCAGCAGTTGTATCTGTTGAAAAATAAGGATTCCCTGTTCCACCTGCAAAAATAACAACACGCCCTTTTTCTAAATGGCGCATAGCTTTGCGACGAATATAAGGTTCTGCAATTTGACGCATTTCAATAGATGTTTGAACTCGTGTTGGAACACCAACAGTTTCTAAATTATCTTGTAACGCTAAAGCATTCATAACGGTTGCTAGCATTCCCATATAGTCTGCTTGAGCACGATCCATTCCCATTTGAGAACCAACTTGTCCACGCCAAATATTTCCACCACCAACAACAATAGCGATTTCAACACCAAGATCATGCACTTCTTTAATTTCTTTCGCAATCTCTCTAATTGTTGGCGGTTTAATACCGAATCCTTCTTCTCCAGCTAAAGCTTCTCCGCTTATTTTTAAGACAATACGTTTGTATTTTGGTTTGTTCATGTTAGCTTCCCTCCATTGGCTTCATTACTCTTCTATTTTAACATAATTGCAAGAAAAAAGGGAGCGCTCAATACGATGCGTTCCCTTTCTCATTAAAGTCTCAGGTTTGATTATTTATTTACTTGACTCATAACTTCTTCAACAAAGTTATCTTCGCGTTTTTCAATTCCGTCTCCAACTTCAAAGCGGACAAATGTTTTCACAGATGCGCCTTTAGATGCTAAGAATTGTCCAACAGTTTGGTCTGGATCTTTAACGAATGGTTGATCAACTAAACTGATTTCAGCTAAATATTTGTTCAAACGACCTTGAATCATTTTTTCAACGATATTAGCTGGTTTTCCTTCGTTTAATGCTTGTTCAGTTAGAATTTTTGTTTCATGAGCAATTTCATCTTGTGAAACTTGGTCACGTGAAACATATTTAGGATTGATTGCAGCAATGTGCATAGCAACATCTTTAGCAATTTCTTCATCAGTTGTTCCTTCGATTAAAGTTAAAACAGCAATACGTCCACCCATATGCAAGTATGCACCAAAAGCAGAGTTGTCATCTTTAGTTAAACGTTCGAAACGACGGAAGCTGATTTTTTCACCAATTACAGTCGTTGCTTCCATGATTTCAGAGCTAATTGTACCACTAGCAGTTTTGATTTCTAAAGCTTCTTCAAGAGTTGCTGGATTTGCTTCAGCTACTTGGCGAGTTACTTCTGCAACTAATGTTTGGAATTGATCATTTTTAGAAACGAAATCTGTTTCTGAATTAATTTCTACGATTGCAGCAGTATTTCCTTCAACAAAAACACTTGCTAAACCTTCAGCAGCTACACGGTCTGCTTTTTTAGCAGCTTTTGCCATTCCGTTTTCTCTCAAATGGTCAACGGCTTTATCAATGTCACCTTCTACGGCTACTAATGCTCTTTTCGCATCCATCATTCCAACACCGGTCATATCACGTAATTTTTTAACTAAAGCTGCAGTTACTTGTGTCATTTTTATATTTCCTCCTAATAGATAATGTTTGATTTTCAATTTATTTATAGAAAACTCCATAAATAAAAATTAGGCTATCTCTAAAAGAGAAATGATGCCGCTTCGTAAAAAGTCGCTCTCACTTCTCTCTTTACTCGAGACAGCCTAAAAGTTTTATATTGGTTGATTATTCAGCGTTGTCGCCTTCAACTACTTCAACGATTTCTTCGATTGATGCAGTTTCAGTACCTTCTTCTGCTACAACTTCAGCAACAAAAGTTTCTTCAACAACTTCATCTTCACCTTGACGACCTTCAATCATTGCATCAGCCATTTTAGCTGTCAATAATTTAACAGCACGAATTGCATCGTCATTCGCTGGAATAACTACGTCAATCTCGTCTGGATCACAGTTAGTATCAACGATACCTACGATAGGAATGTTTAATTTGTGAGCTTCTTGAACAGCAATACGTTCTTTACGAGGGTCAACAATAAACATTACATCTGGGATTCTAGGCATATCTTCGATACCGCCTAAGAATTTTTGTAAACGTTCGCGTTGTTTAACTAAGATTCCAACTTCTTTCTTTGGAAGAACTTCGAAAGTTCCGTCTTCTTCCATTTTGTTGATCTCTTTCAAACGTTTGATACGTTTTTGGATTGTATCCCAGTTAGTTAAAGTTCCACCTAACCAACGGTGATTTACAAAGTATTGACCTGAACGAATTGCTTCGTCTTTAACAGCTTCTTGAGCTTGTTTTTTAGTTCCTACGAATAGCGCGATTCCGCCATTTTCAGCAACATCTTTCATGTAGTTGTAAGCTTCGTCTACTAATTTAACTGTTTTTTGCAAGTCAATAATGTAGATTCCGTTTCTTTCTGTAAAGATGTAGCGTTTCATTTTAGGGTTCCAACGACGTGTTTGGTGACCGAAATGAACACCTGCTTCTAGCAATTGTTTCATTGAGATTACTGCCATGATGATTTTCCTCCAATATGGTTTTTTATTTTCCTCCCTCGAATTCAACTGTAAGGAGACTTGAGTTGCTCAAGCACCATTCCTTTACATCCTTCAAGGTGTGAAATTAGTTGGTTTTTACACCGTTTATAATTTTACTACACAGACGAATACTTTGCAAGAGTTTTCTTATATCTAGCACTTTTGATAACACTTATGGCTCAACAAGTCTTTCAATGGGATACGTCCAAATAATAAATCTCTTCCCCATTTTCATCAACTTTAGTTGTAGTGATAAATCCGTACGCTTCATAAAATTTTCTAGCGTTTTGATTTTCAGGATAGAAACTTAAAAGGATTTGCTTCAGTTCATATTCTGTTGGTAAATATTGACAAATTTTTTCTAAAAATAGTTTACCAAGGCCATGGCTTTGATTGGCTTCACCAATCATAAAACGATCTAACCAAATTGAGCGGTTAGTTGAATCATAACAACCATACATAGCAAAACCCACTAATTGATTTTCACTATATAAACCTACTGGAACCCAATCTTCTCCTTCAAATACAGCTTCTAAAAGGGACTCAGCATTGCTTTCAATAAAATTTTCTTGCCCCTTAGCTACCTTGAGTTGAACAATTTCTCGCCAATTTTCTTTTGTAACCCTTCTTATTTCTGTTTTCATTATATCCCTCTTCTATTGATTAATTTATCAATCGTAACTTTAACATAACCAAGCTAAAATTTAATTAAAAAATGAGGATATGACTTTTTTAAAGTTGACTATTTTTATTTTTAGTCACATTTAACTGACTAATTTCTATTATCGTTGCTGTGGCTTTTTCCATGCTTTCAACACTAATAAATTCATAGCGACCATGAAAATTTTCTCCACCTGTAAATAAGTTAGGGCATGGTAACCCTAAATAAGAAATTTTAGAACCATCTGTTCCGCCTCTGAAAGGTTCCACAATGGCTTTAATACCAATATTTTTCATCGCCTCAATTGCCAATTGAATAATTTCAGGTTTTTTTTGAATTATTTCACCCATATTATAATATTGATCTTTCAAAACTAAGCTGATAGCTTCATAACCTAAATCTAGATTCATTCTATCGACTAAGTTTTCAAAAAATTGTTTACGTTCACTAAATTTTTGCTGATCATGATCACGAATAATATACGTTAACTGAGCATCTTCTACATCTCCACTCAAGTTATTTAGTAAATAAAAACCTTCATAACCCGCTGTTCTTTCAGGAACTTCATTTTGTGGCAATGCCGCATCAAACTCTAAAGCTATTTTCAATGCATTAATCAACGTATTTTTAGCAACACCTGGGTGTACACTCTTTCCTTTAATTACAATTTTAGCCTCAGCGGCATTAAAGGTTTCATACTCTAAACGTCCGACCGTGCCACTATCAATTGTATAAGCAAAATCCGCACCGAAATTAACTACATCAAATAAGTCTGCTCCCCTGCCTATTTCTTCATCGGGACCAAACGCAACCTTAATCATTCCATGCTCAATTTCCGGATTTTGAATAAAGTAATCTATTGCTGTCACAATCTCAGCTATTCCAGCTTTATCATCTGCTCCTAAAAGAGTGGTGCCGTCTGTCGTAATTAACGTTTCCCCAATATAATTTTTTAAATTTGGAAAATCAGTGGGCTTCAATTTAATATCCAAATCTGAATGGAGTACTAGCTCTTTCCCATCGTAATTAGGATGTATTTGTGGCTGAATATTTACTGCATTAAAATCGGCTGTATCAATATGGGCAATAAAACCAATAGTTGGTACTTTATAGCTAGTTGTACTAGGTAAAGTTGCTGTTACAAAGCCATTTTTAACATTCAACTGAACATCTCTCAAACCTAAATTCGTTAATTCTACAACTAAATCTTTAGCAAAATCTGTTTGTGATGTTGTTGTAGGGACTGTCGAACTTGTTGGATCTGAACGGGTTTCTTTTTTTACATAGGTCATAAAACGTTGAACCAAATCGGGATACATATACTTCCTCATTTCTCGCTATTGCGCTCTCATTTGTTTTTCACTTTTAATTAGTATACCTAAAAAAGACTCATGAATCCATTCTATTTAGTTGCTTTAAATCATTTTAAAATTGTCTATTGACAAGCACCTAAAGAATTTGTTATGATTCATCCATAGATTAGAAATAGATGTTTTTTTAATGAGAAAAAAATGAATAACTAACAACTTTGAGAAGGAAAGTAGATATAAATAAGCTTTTAGAGAGCCCTCATTTGCTGAAAAAGGGCAGCTGATGTTTTATCGAAAATGGCCTTTGAGTTTAACAATCGAACAGCTTTGGCCTTTAGATTGTTACAGGTGCACCTGTTATCGTGCAACAGTTTAACGAATCGAATTTGATTCAAGAACTGTTTGAGATAGGAATCTTGAGATTCTTATAAATTAAGGTGGTAACACGACGTTTAAACGCTCGTCCTTTCTAGTTTTTTAACTAGTTATGGATGGCGTTTTTTTATATACTCGATTCTTTCTCATTCAAGATAGCTTCATTCGTCATTAAAAAAATAAATTTTACTATAAAGGGGATTGGGAGAAAATGAAAAAATGGAAACTAGGTTTAAGTTTGGTTATAACTGCTAGCATCTTAGCAGCATGTGGGGGATCTAACGGTAAAGATACAGCTGCAACGAAAGAATCAGATACAAATAAATCAGCAAATGTGGCACAAGTTCTGCGTGCTAGCGTACCGGCAGAGATTACTACATTAGATACAACTAAAGCTACAGATCGAAATACTTTTACAGTTATCGAACAAATTTTTGAAGGCTTGTATCGCTTTAACGGTGATAATGAACTTGAATTGGCCTTAGCAAAAGAGCCGGCAAAAATTAGTGACGATGGGTTAACTTATACATTTAAATTGAAAGAAGATGCAAAGTGGTCCAATGGGGAACCTGTTACTGCCAATGATTTCGTCTATGCTTGGAGCAAGATTGTAAATCCTGCTAGTGCTGCACCAAATGCCTACTTATTTGCTAATATAAAAAATGCAAAAGCCATTACAGCTGGTGAAAAAGAATTAGCTGAATTAGGCGTTAAAGCTACTTCAGACTATGAGCTAGAGGTGAATTTAGAATTGCCACAACCCTCTTTTCTTAGTTTAGTGGCCATTGGGTGGTTCTATCCGCAAAACCAAAAATTTGTTGAAGAACAAGGTGAGGGCTACGCTATGGATACAAGCAAGATTTTGTATAACGGACCTTTTACTTTAACAGATTGGAAAGATGGCGCTACAAATTGGAGCTATGAAAAAAATAAAAGCTATCATGATCAAAAAAATGTTTCTTTAGATAAAGTTGATATCTCTGTAGTTAAAGAAACTTCAACTGGTGTTCAACTTTATGAAGCCAATGAATTAGATGTAACAACATTAGTTGGCGACTATGCTAAAGAAAATGAAGACAACCCTGATTTAGTACGAAAACAAGAATTGGCTTTGCAATATCTGAGCTATAATACAGTTGAAGGCAGCCCACTAGCAAATACTCATTTAAGAAAAGCACTCTCTCTTGCAATTGATCGTTCTGCTATTACAGATAACATCGTAGCCAACGGTTCAGATCCATTGGGTGGACTGATTCCAACTAAGTTAGCTAAGAACCCTGAATCTGGCGAAGATTTCCGAAAAGAAAATGGTTCATTTTTAGATTATGACCTAAAAGAAGCTAAAAAAGAATGGGATTTAGCTAAAAAAGATGTTGGAGAACAGTTAGAATTGGAATTAGTAACTTCAGATGATGCGATGGAGAAAAAATTAGGCGAGTATATCCAAAGTACAATTAGTGAAAACCTTAAAGGAATTACAATTAAAATTCGTAGTGTACCAAAAAATGTAGCCTTAGAAGAACGTCGTGCAGGTAATTTTGATTTAGCAACTGCGGGTTGGATTGCTGGTGATATTGATCCCACTGGATTTTTCGTTTTATTTGAAACCGATGGTGCCTATAACTATGGAAAATATAAAAATGATAAATTCCAACAATTAATTACTGATTCTAAAACAATTGATGCTAATAATCCTGAAAAACGGTATGAAAAATTCTTAGCTGCTGAGAAAATTTTATTTGAAGACGCGGCATTTGAACCCTTATATCAAAGAACTACCAATTATTTACAACGCTCAACAGTTAAAGGATTAGAAAGTCATCTGTTAGGTTCCGACTTCACCTTTAGAAACGTAACGATTTCAAAATAAAGATTTATTAATTGAAAAATCAGCTCTAATCGTATTTTACATGAAATGCAGTTAGAGCTGATTTTATCTTTTCCTCGACCATTTAGGCGCTTTTGCCATTTAAAAAATAGACTTTCTAATTTTTCAAGAAATATTTCATGAAAATATACATAGAACTACTAAGAACGCCTTTTTAAATAAGAAGCTTTTTGCTATACTAGAAATTGTGTGAAAAAAGTAACTTGATGGAAGGATTTGTCCGATTTTGATTAATGCAATTGTTTTTGATGTTGATGATACATTATATGACCAACAAGCACCTTTTAAAAATGCTATTGCCAATTGTTTCCCTGCATACTTTAGTTCTTTAGATTTAACCAGAGCTTATCTCCGCTTTCGTTACCATAGTGATGAGACTTTCTGCAAGTATATTTCTGGAGAATGGACTTTAGACTATATGCGTTTTTACCGAATTCGCGAAGTATTAAAAGAACAAGGTTACTCACTAACTGAGGATCAGGGACTACTCTTTCAAGAAAACTATGAAACGGAACTGAACTCCATCCAATTATTACCTGAAGCTAAAGAATTGCTAAATGCGTTAGCTTCAAAAAGTGATATTCAAATTGGGATTATTACCAATGGCCCTACTGATCATCAATCTAAGAAGATTCAACAACTACAACTAGAACGATGGATTCCAGCAGAAAAAATGATTATTTCAGAGAGTTCAGGATTTGCAAAGCCTGATCGACGTATCTTTGATTTGGCCGCTAGACAATTTAAATTTGAGCCTAGCACTACTCTCTACATTGGCGATAATTATGATAATGATGTTAATGGAGCCAAGGAAGCTGGTTGGCAAGCTTTCTGGTTCAATCATCGGAAACGTGAAAAACCTGTTAGTCTATGGTCTTGTGATGAAGAAATTACTGAATTTCATGAATTCCCCTCAAAAGTATTGAGTTTACTTGATTAATCAGAGTAAAAAAACAAGGAATGCGGCAGTTTAACTGTCCACATTCCTTTTTTTTATATACTCCATTTTTCTAACTTTTGTTTAACAATGCTAGGTGTATTTGAACTTAGTAAAAACTGCTGATAAAAACGACGTGTATTGTAGTAGTTATTTTGATGGATTAATTCTTGCTTGCTTTTATTTTTTTCAATCTCTATTTGTTGCTTCTCAATTAAACAAATAATACTGACTGAAAAATCTGGTTGTTTTTTTAAGATTGTTAACAAGCTTTGTATCAATCGTTCTTCCTCACCAAAACTAAACATCTTGCCAAAGTTCGTGACTTTCCGAAAAATTGTCACTGTTAATAGACTTAAATCACTAGACTCTAGATATGGATGCTTGGCTAGTTCATTAGCCAGATCACCCGCATGAGCAAAAGCATGAGCCCAACCTTTCCCATCGATAAAACCGCGGTTATCATTTTCTAAAGTTAAGTAGCAACACAAATTCAACGCAATCTCTGACAATTCTTTGGTAGACATAAAGTGCTCTTTTGTCCGGTCATACTCCACAATAACGGCTAAATACAAATTACTAAATGAACGCCAAAAGATATCATCTGTTTCATCCTCTTGCATTCCTTTAAATAAATAATTTTTTGACAAAAGCTGGTTTTTCATTGTACGTAATTGCACTGTGTTTAAACAATTCTTTTCAACTAATAAAGCAACTAAGGTATATAAACCTTCATCACGCAAACTAGCATCACTATCCCCTAAATGAGCCATTAATAAAGAAATGTCATGATCATCCATTTTAAATTGCTCAACTGTTTCAACCTTTTGAAGTAAATCAGTAATGAATTTTTCTATAACAATCACCCCACTTTTTTCAATAAATATGGTCACTGATGACTCTTAAACCCCAATATTTAAAATCTCACGAATATCAGATTCGGTTAATTGAGTCAATTGTTTCGTATCTGTTGCTTCAGATGTAATCACTTGATCAAATAAAGCCTTCTTTTCTTGTTGCAATTGGCTAATCTTCTCTTCAATTGTACCTTCCGCAATTAAGCGCCAGACTTGAACCACTTTCTTCTGACCTAGACGATGTGCTCTACCAGCGGCCTGTTCTTCAACGGCTGGATTCCACCATAAGTCATAAAGAATAACGGTATCTGCTCCAGTTAAATTCAAGCCAGTACCTCCGGCTTTTAGTGAAATCAAGAATACTTCTTTTTCACCTGCATTAAATCGATCAACCATCTCGATCCGTTCTTTAGGTTTCGTTTGACCGCTTAAGTAGAAGGTCTCAATTCCTTCTTGAGCCAGTTCTTCTTCAATAATAGACAGCATTGATGTAAATTGAGAAAAGAGCAAGACACGCTGTCCATTTTCTTTGGCCGTTTGTAGCAATTCTTTCAATTGCTCAAGTTTACCAGAGTCTCCTGTATAATTATCAACAAATAAGCGGGGGTCACAACAAATTTGGCGCAATCTAGTTAAGCCTGCTAAAATTTCAATTCGATTGCGCTTAAAGTCATCACCGCTCATACTTCTGACACTATCTTGAATTCGTTGTAGATAAGCTAAATAAACCGTTTTTTGTTCTTTCGTCATCGAGCTATATAAATCTGTTTCAATTTTATCTGGTAACTCTTTAAGCACGTCTTTTTTGATACGTCTTAAAACAAAAGGTTGAATCATTCGTGCAATTTGCGGATACGGCATCGTTTTAAATTGTTTCATTGGCGGGAAAAACCCTGGCATAATTAGTTGGAATATCGCCCATAATTCTTCAATTTTATTCTCAATAGGTGTTCCACTAAGGGCAAAACGTTTACGAATTGTTAACTCTCGCAATGCTTGTGCTGTTTTCGTATGGTAATTTTTCACCATTTGCGATTCATCTAAAACTAATGTACTGAATTTTTTCTTTTTATAAAATTCTACATCCTGTCTAAAACTAGGATAAGATGTAATTAGAATTTGATTTGGTCCAACTTCTTCAATCCGTTTTTGACGCTCTTCTGCTGTGCCCGAAACGACAAAGCTTTCTAAACTAGGAGCAAATTTTTTGATTTCATGATGCCAGTTATAGGTTAGTGAAGCTGGAGAAACAATTAAGAATGGCTCGTTTTTTCCATAATCCTCAATTTCAGATAAAATAAATGTAATCACTTGAATTGTTTTCCCTAATCCCATGTCATCTGCTAAAATCCCACCAAAGCCGTATTTAGCTAACATTTTTAGCCATTTAAATCCTGTTATTTGGTAAGGTCGTAATTCAGCTTCTAGATTTTTAGGAACTTCCGCCTCAAAGTGAGCAGGGTCATTTAAATCTTCAATTAGATTTTTAAATTTTCTTGAAAGCTTTCGTTTATTGCTTTCTTCTATACCAATTGTCTCTTGTACTTCAAGTCCACGATAACTTGGTAATGTGATTTTTCCATTTTGAAAATCCTTTGTAATGCGTAATTCGGCTAAAACATCACTAACATGCTTAAATGCATCTGTTTCTAATGAAAGCAATACACCATTGTCCAATTTGTGAAAAGAACGTTTTTCAACTAAGCTTTTCAACACTTGATCAACTTCGTCTGGAGTGATACCTTTGATATCAAATCTAACATCTAAAAGTGAACCTTCATTTTGAACATCAATTGACGTTTCTGGATCAATTTGATCTAAAAACATACTATCTAATAAATCATCTACATAAACTTCTGCATCCATTTCCAAAAAAGGTATTTCTTTGGTAAATAATGTATAAAAGTCATCATCTCTAACCATGCGTTTCGCATAACTTGTTTCATCACGATGATAGTCAAATTGTTTAAATGAATTTAAAATTTTCAACTCTTGTTGGCTATCTCGAATCACTTGAACACCTGAATCGCCTAGTTGATTGTTTTTTTCATCTGTTGATAATACTAAGTTTTTATAGCTGAAATCAACAACTGCATGAACTGCATCTTGGTGATAGGTAAAATAAATTTTTGTTTTTAAAGGTTCTTGAATAAAGGTATCTTGAATAGCTTCATCAATTGAAACTTCACCAATTTTTGCTAGTAACGGCAGTACATAGGCTGTGAAATCAGGCATATTAATTGGATCAATGACCACTTCTTTCCCATCATATCGCTGTAAAAAATTTTGCAAAGGTTGATATGCTCTCAATTGTTCTTTTGAGGGTTGAAAAATGGCATGCTTCGCAATAAACCAATGATAAGCTTTTAATCTCGCATCCGTTTGGTTATTAATATATAATGAAATCTTTTGGTTTTGCTGAAATAGTTCGAATGAGATTGGCAATTGATTGGGCACAAAAATCATACGTTTATGTTTGTTTTCGCCAACAAAAAATTGTAGCTTACCATTTTCTTGAATCAATTGAATGGTTTCTTCTGCTAAAATTGGGGAAATAACTAAATAACGTTTATTGCTATAAATTGATTTTGGTTCTTTACTGCCGACACCCATCATTTCATTAGAAGCTGCTTGTTGTCCTAAAAAATCTAAAATCAAGCTATCTTCAGCTGTAATTTTGATTTGCTTAAAATCTAATGTCTGATTTGTATTTAAGTCAAAAGTTCCTTGATTGTGATAGCTTTCAAAAAAACTGGCGACATCTTTAACAATATATAATTTATCTAAGCCTGCTCTTAAACTTAAAGCAAGGACTTCATCATTATTTCTAATTAATGAATTGCTCGTTGATTTTATCTCAACTTTATATTCCATCATTAATTCAAGCTTATCCTCAACTTCTAAAAAAATCTCACGGTTTTCTTTCAAAAAAACACGAGTGAAGGATTCTGTTAGTTCTTGTCCTGGATCAGGTAAGACAGCAGTCATTTTCTCAGCATTTTCAGCTGTCATCACACGACTAACACCTTGTTCTTTTAGTGCTAATTCCACTGCAACTGTATGCTTACAGTACCCATGGTCTTTCCAATAAGGGCATTCGCAAAAATCTGATTCTCTTGTTGTTCCATCTAGCTCTACATGATAGATTTCGCTGCCCATTACTTCCGCAGTCCAAATTTTCTTTTCTAAAAAAGGTGTAATAACAAGAACCCTTTTTTCGGCTACGTATATTCTGGCGCGATCAATAACTTTTTCAGGTATGCTCCACTTCATTCAAAATTCTCCCACTTTCTTCCAACAATCCATCAAATTCTCAGCTTATTTTTATTTTATCTATCTCACCATTGTACGCTATTCTTGAAAAAATTACACTAACTTCATGATAATTTTTGATTGAACGATCGAATTAACTGACTGGATACTTTCCTTTAAATTTGTTAACCATGACTAATTTTAATTTTACTCTTACCGGTACCATTAGATTCAACTAATAACTTATCTGGAATCCGTTCTTTAAGCTCTTTAACATGGCTAATAATTCCGACTAATCTCCCACTACCTTCAATTTGCAATAAGGCATCCATCGCTTCTTCCAATGCATCTTCATCTAAGGAACCAAAACCTTCATCAATAAACATCGTTTCGATTTGAATCCCACCAGCATGCTGTTGCACAACTTCAGATAGTGACAGCGACAATGCTAACGCCGCAATAAAGCTTTCTCCACCAGATAGGGTGCGGACATTGCGTAAACCACCAGCATTATCATCATAGATATTAATTTCTAAACCTGTATCTGTTTTTCTTGACCCTTCTTCACGATTTAAATCAAATAAATAACGATTATTTGATAATTGTTGTAATCGGCCGTTAGCAATCGTTAAGACTTCTTCTAAAAAATAAGTCAAAACATAGCGCTCAAAGCCCATTTTACTTTGATCACCGTCACCATTAGCCACTGCTGATAAATTCGTTACTTCATCTAATAAATCCCATTGTTCTTGAATAGAACGAATAATTTCAGTCGCTTCTTTTAAAACTTTTTTATTTTGCATGTGAATTTGTTGATTCCTTGTCTGCTCTTCTTGCATAGTTTCTCGTTCAATAGCCACTTCCTTAAGACGCGATTCTGCAATCTCAACATTTGGCTTTTCAACAGAAAGTAACTGGTTTTCTAATTCAGCTATCCGTTGAGTGATGCGATACTCTTCTTTTTCGTATTGTTGAACTTCCTTTTCCCAATCAACTACTTCTTCCAATTCAGTCAAGGTTGCTTCAATCGACTTTTGGTTTTCAAAACTTGACTGACTAATCGCATCATTCAATTTTTCTGTTAACTCAAGTTCTAATTTTTCAGCCTTGGCTGATTGTTTTTTTAAATGAACTTGATTACTTATAATTTCTTTTAATTGATCTTGTGCTGCTACTTTTTTTAGTTCACGTTCTGAAAGTTCTTGCTTAAATGCTGCAACTTCCAATTCCAATTGAGATAATCGCCCTTTAAAAATCGTTTCATCTAGTAATTCTAAAGGTAATTGTTGTTTTATTTGGGTTAATTCTCCCTTTTTCTCCAGTTGCTCTTGCCATACATTTTGATAATCCTGCTCTATTATATTTAATTCTGCAGATTTTTTCTCAATAAAACTTTTTAATTTATTTTGCTCTTCTAACAATTCTGTTTCTTTTGAATGCTGTTGCTTTAATTCCATTATCTGTGTTTCTATTTTCTCTAATTGCACTTTAACTTCTTTTTTTAGTTGATCTAGACTACTTTTTTCCAATCTAGTCGCAAGTGGGTCATTTTCCATTCGTTTTTCTAATTGACTTTCTGAATCAGCAAGTTGCTCGTGTAGCCCTTCAATTCGGGTTTTAAAACTAGCAACCGTTTCTTTAACTGTTGTTAATTCATTTTCCCAAAAATCCAATTGATTTTCTGCCTGGCTCATTGTTTCAAATTCATCCATATCTTCAACTTGGCTGTGTAAGTACGGATGTTCCACCGACCCACATACTGGACAAGGAGCACCATCTTCTAAGTCTAAAGCGAGTCGCCTAATTTGAATTTTAGCCCAATCACTTTTGGCTTTCAAATAATTTTTTTCTGTTTCCGCTACTTTTTCCTCAGCCAATAATAGTGAGTCTCTAACTGTTATTTCTTGGTTTTTTAACTGCTGAATTTTCTCTTCTATTTGACTAAATTCAACCAGTTTTTGATCAATGGTTTGTACCCTTGTCTGTTCTTTATCCAACTGATTCAGCTGTTGTTCAACTTCTTTTAATTGATCTAATTTTTGAACAATCGCCATTTCTTGTTTTTGTTTTTCTTGTAACTGGTTACCACAAGCTACTTTTTCTCTATCTAATAAGTTAATTTTTTCAGCTAATCTTTCAGCCTCTTGTCGCACTCGACTATAACCATCCAGTACTATTTTTTGTTGTTTCAATTCAATCAGCTTCATTTCACGACGTTCTTGTTCTGGACTTTCAGCTAGCTTTTCTTGATACAGAGTTTCCCAATAATTTTGCTCTTTTTCAGCTAGTTTTTTTTGATCCTCAAGAGAATGCACTTCCGTCGCTAACTCAGCCAGTTCATTTTTCAGTTCTAATTGTCGAACTAATAATGGTTGAATGAGTTCTGCTTCCTTAAGTTTATTTAATTTCTCTTTTAAAGTCGTTATTCTTTCTGTTGCTGATTTGTGTATATTTTGTTGAGAATATAGCTGTTCCTTTTCGTTAAACAATAAGATTTCTGCTTGAACTTTTTGTAGCTCAAGTTGCCTCTTATTTTCTTCTTCTTTTAGCAATTGAATTCTTTTTTCATTTTTTTGCAATTGATTATGCATATTCTCTTGCTGTTCTTTTAAGTAGGATAACTCTTTTTTACCTCGCGCTTGTCCAAGCTCAAGAATTTCAGGTAACTCGGTGACCCAACGAGCATGTTGTAAAGTAGTAATTAATTCTTTCTCTTGATCTTTAATAGCAACACTAATTAATTTTTTTTGTTCTTTTAACTTCTCACTAAATAAACGATAAGGTTCTGTACCAAATAATTTGCGTAGAATTTTTTCTTTTTCATTACTATTCGCATTTAAAAAGCGTCTGAAATCACCTTGAGGCAACATAATAATTTGTCGAAATTGCTCATCTTCTAATTGAACAACTTCTTCAACAATCTGATTGACTTCTGTAGTCTTAGTAAAATGGTTTAGCTCTTTGCCAAATTCATCAAAAATTGTGATTGTGGCTTTAGCTTTAACTTCCCTAACTCCATCACCGCGTTTTTTGGCTAGGACTTGTTCAGGAATTCGTTCTATTTGATACACTTTATTTTGTGCCGAAAAAGTAAAAACAACTTTTGTTTCTTCACTTGGTTTTGCAAAAGTTGATCGCATTTCTTTTGGCTCACGATTTAAACCATTGGTTTTACCAAATAAAGCATAACTCATTGCATCAAAAAGGGTTGTTTTACCTGCACCAGTTTTACCAGCAATCAGAAAAATATGATGTTCATAAAAGGAACTAAAATCAATCGTTTCATTTAAGTATGGGCCGAAAGCCTGCAAATTTAATTTTATTGGTTTCAATTTCTTCCTCCTTTGTTTGTCACATCTAAATTTTGTAACAACTCGTTTAATAAGGTTTCCTGCTTACTTGATAGTGCTTCACCCATTACTTCTTCATAGTAGTCTTTAAATAGTTCACTTGGATCCTTTGTTTTTAATTTTTCACGAGTAGTCAAATTCATAGTTGCCATTAAACCACTGCGGTCCAAACGTTCCATTCCTAATACATTCGGATAAATTTCCCGCAAACGATTCATTGCATCAGGAATCATTTTTGTATCTTTTAGCTGAACATAAATAAAATCATCTCTTTTTTGTGCTTCATAATAGGTTGGTTCAATCAAATCAGCAAAAAAACCTTCAAGTACTCGAAGTTCTTTTTCAGGAGAAACAGGGAAAAATTGATTGGTCAGTTCGCCCTCATCGGAAAGTTCAATTAATTTGAAGCCTTTTTGCTGATTCGCTTCCGAGATTGAAAACTTTAACAAGGTACCCGAATATTGTAATTTAGCATGTCTAGTTGCATTTGGATCATGTAAATGTCCGAGGGCAACGTAGTCAAAAGCATTAAAAATACTTGCAGATACTTGATCCAATCCCCCAACCATCACTTCAGTTTCAGATTCTGTCCGTAAACTCCCAGCCACAAATAAATGCGCCACCAATACCTGATTATACTCCGAATTAAACTGCTTCTCCATTTCTTCAACGACCCGTTTAGCCGCTAATTCATGAGTAACTAGTGTCTCATCTTTAAAATAGAGACGAGCATCTATAGGTTCAAAGTAAGGCAATAAAAAAAACTGAGTATTCCCAATCACAATTGGTTTGAGGCTCTGACTAATTTTTGTATGAAGATGAAAATTTAGGGTTTGGTACCATGGTCCTCCAGTTTCTAATCGGGTTGGGCTATCATGATTTCCAGAAATAGCTAAAATAGGGAAACGATTTTCAATATTTAGTTCAACAAATAATTGATTTAACAATGCCACTGCTTCACTAGGTGGAACCGCACGATCATACAAATCACCTGCTACAACAATAGCATCTACTTCCTCACGTATAGCCACTTCTAGCATTTGCTCAAAAACTTCGCGTTGCTCTTTTAACAATTGAAAACCATGAATTTTCTTTCCAATATGCCAATCTGCAGTATGAATAAATTTCATTTTTTAACCTCCGAATTTTAGCTTCTGCTTCTATTATAACAAATTGTAAAAAATTAAGATGCTTCCTAGTGCTTTTTTAGCAAATTCTTTTTTATGTATAGGAATAAGAAAATTTTCTTGCTAAATACGTAATAATCTTGCATACTGTTAAGTAAGAAAATAGTTACATTTGAATTTAAAACTAGAGAGGTTGAGTTAACGTGTTCTATCGATTTATACGTCAGGTAGCTCGATTTGTAGTTTTTCTCCTTAATGGAAATGCACGCTACACGAATAAAGAGCGCCTACCTAAAGAAGAAGCTTATATTTTAGTTGGTCCCCATAGAACTTGGTTTGATCCAATCTATTTTGCCTTAGCAGGAACTCCAACTATTTTTTCATTTATGGCCAAACAAGAATTATTTAAGAATCCCATTTTACGTTGGATTTTGGTCCATGCCAATGCTTTCCCTGTCGATCGAGAAAATCCAGGACCAAGTGTAATCAAAAAACCAGTTAAGTTTTTAAAAGAGGGCAATCTAAGCTTAATTATGTTCCCAAGTGGAACACGCCATTCAAACGATTTGAAAGGTGGAGCCGCAACAATTGCTAAGCTAAGCGGCGCTCCAATCGTTCCAGCTGTATTCCAAGGTCCCTTAACCATTAAAGGACTACTTTCTAGAAAACGTGTAACTGTCAATTTTGGTGAACCTATTTATTTAGATAAGAAAGTAAAATTAACCAAAGAAACACTGAAAGACATTGAAGATCAAATGCAAGCAGCTTTTGATCAGTTAGATGCAGAAATTGATCCAAACTATAAGTATGAAGCTAAATAAAATAGAACCAATTAGTTTTCTCGCTAATTGGTTCTATTTTTTTAGGCTAGTTCGTTTAAAGCCAGCACCTCGAGCTTTTTAATTAGCGAATACCACGTTCATACTGTTTAGGAGGTACAACTGATTTGCCTATTTTTTTCAAAGCATGGATTCCCCAGTAAGGATCATCTAGCAAACCTCTTCCAATCGCAACTAAATCAGCATCTTGATTGGCAATAACCGCTTCAGCAAGTTCAGGACTCTCTAATTTTCCTACCGCAATCACAGGTACATTTAGCATTTCACGATATTTCCTAGCCATTGGAACTTGGTAACCTGGATAATTACCTGGTTTTAAAGTTCCTGGAGTCCCTTCTCCACCACTTGAAATATGAAATACATCAACACCCGCTTCTTGACATTTTTTAGCTATTTCAAGAGAGTGTTGAATATCGTAGCCATTTTCAACGTACTCAATTGCTGAAAGACGCATAAGCAATGGCATATCATCTGGCATAACACTTTTGACAGCCTTAATAATTTCAACTGGAAATCTAGCTAAGTCCTGCCCGTATTGATCCTCACGGGTATTCACCAAAGGCGAGATAAACTGATGAATTAAGTAACCATGAGCTCCATGAATTTCAATCGTATCTACCCCAGCTTCAACGGCTCTTCTAGCTGCATCTTTGTATTTATCCACCATAGCACCAACCTCTTCAGTTGTTAATGCTCTAGGTACACCACGTCGAGAGACGCCATCTTCGATTGGTTGATTAGTTGCTCCAACAGGTTCCTCTGTATCTTGTGCCTTACGACCTGCGTGGGCAATTTGAATACCAATTTTAGCTCCTTGACGATGGACTTCATCAATTATTTTTTTGAAAGCTGGTATCTGTTCATCTGTCCATAAACCTAAATCATTATTTGTAATTCGACCATCAGGTTCAACATCCGTCATTTCTATTAAAATTAAGCCGACACCACCAACCGCACGAGAAACATAATGCACAAAATGCCAGTCATTTGGTTTACCATCTTCTTTTTCGACTGAATATTGACACATTGGAGCCATAACAATTCTATTTTTTAAGGTTAACCCTTTAATTGAAAATGAATGATCTAAATTCACCATACTTTTCGCCCCTACTTTCGGATAAGTTTTTCTATACTATCTCGCTAAAAAAATTATTTGTCAACTAAAAAAGTTCGTTGAACTGGTTAGCTCCCACAAGAAAACAGGAAAATGGATATTACGCTTTTTGTCCTCTCGAATTTTTATTTTTTATCGAAAAGTTGGCTCATAAGAACTGCGCTAAAAAACAATACGGAAGCAACATATAAGTAGCTTCCGTATTGTCTATTTAAATGAATTAACCAGTTGCATTTTCACTATTTTGCAAGCGATACATATCATAATATATACCACCTAATTCAATTAGTTCTTCATGAGTTCCACGTTCAATAATTTTTCCATGATCTAAAACAAGAATTAAATTTGCATCGCGAATTGTTGACAGACGATGAGCAATCGCAATCGTAGTCCGACCTTGTCGCATTTTTTTAAGGCCTTCTTGAATTAATGTTTCGGTCTCCGTATCAATATTAGCCGTTGCTTCATCCAATACTAAAATTTTCGGATCCGTTACAATTGTTCTGGCAAATGAAATCAGCTGACGTTGACCACTAGAATAACTGGCACCACGCTCAATAACTTTTGCATTGTATTGCCCGGGCAACTCTTCTATAAAACTATCTGCTTGAACAAAACGAGCAGCCTCTTCAATTTGATAGTCCGTAATCGTTTGATTCATTAAGCGAATATTACGTTTAATATCTCCATAAAACAAGAAAGAATCTTGTAATACTAAGCCCATTTTTTCACGTATTTCTGTAATCGGATACTCTTTAATGGATTTTCCATCAATTAAAATATCTCCTCGATTAAATTCATAAAAGCGTAATAATACATTAATTATCGAGCTTTTTCCACTCCCAGTATGACCGACTAAAGCGACCGTTTCACCAGGTTTTGCTGTAAAACTAATATCTGTTAACACATCGTGCTCGCCGTCATATGAAAAACTCACATGCTTAAATTCAATCTCAGCATCCTGAATTTCACCTGTAGCGAGTGAGTCTTGTTGAGGAGTTAGGCTTGTTTCATCCATTACTTTTAACACACGGCTACTTGAAACAATCCCATCTTGAAAAATGCTTAAATAATCCATCATATTTGTCATTGGATTAAAAAAACTTTGAGTGTATGAAATAAATGCATAAACCACACCAATACTAACAGGCTCTGTCAGTGCATTATATCCAAAAAAGCCTAGAATAACTGCAAGAGAAAACGTATAAAGCAAGCTAATAATTGGTCCTAGTAACAACGCGTTAATTTTAACCATCGAAATTCTTGATTGAAAATAGTCGTTATTCGTTTCATTAAATTCAGCTTGTAGTCTTTTTTCCTGACGAAACTGCTGAATAATTCCCATGCCTGAAATAGACTCATTTAATTTTGTATTTAATTGGCTTAGTTTTTCACGCATACCACGATATACTTTCGAACTAAAATGTTGGTAATACCATACAACTACCATTAAAATTGGCAAGAAAAGTAAGCACCACATAGCAATTTGACTATTCAACAAGAACATCGCTGTAAATGCGGAAATAATAGCAAATAGACCTTGTAATACTGTTAAAAAGACCGCCCAAAATTCTTTAATCGTTTCAGTGTCATTTGTTACTCTTGAAACAATTGATCCTGCTGGAGTTTGATCAAAATAACGCATTCCTAGTGTATGCAGTTTTTCAAATAATTGATTACGAATATTTTGAACTGTTTTTTCAGCTGCCATATTAAAAATATACATCTGACAAAACCAAACAACTATTTTTGCTAAAGTTACTGCAAAATAAATGCTTGCAAAAGTAATAATTATCTCTGTTGTAGCTTTTCTTGGCGTTAAATAACTATCCATAAAAATTTGTAAAATACGAGGCAATAAAATGTTAATAATCGCTAAAATAACTCCGAAAAAGATAGCAATAAAAAACTGTTTCTTAAATGGTTTAGCAAAAACAAACATTCTTTTTACAATGGCGACTTGTTCTTTGACTGGAATTGACTTTAACCACTCTGATTTATTTTCTTCCACTAGTTCGCACCCCCTTCAAGCTTGTCTTCTAGTTGTTGGCGATCGAACATATCTTGATACCAGCCGTCAATTTCTATTAATTCTTGATGATTTCCTCGTTCAATAATTTCAGCATCGTCTAACACAATAATCTCTTCTGCATGCATGACACTACTAATTCGATGTGCCGCAATAATTGTAGTTTGGTCTAGACGTTGGGCTTTCAAAGCCGATAAAATGGCTTCTTCTGTTTTTGCATCAACTGCAGAAAGGGCATCATCTAAAATTAATAACTCTGGATTTGTAATTAATGCGCGAGCAATAGAAATTCTTTGCTTTTGCCCACCTGATAAGGAAACACCACGCTCACCAACTAAAGTGTCATAGCCATTCGGCAATCCCAAAATATCATCATGAATAGCTGTTAATTTAGCTGCATTGATTACGTCTTCTTCCGTTAAATTGGGGTTTGCAAACCGGATATTTTCACGAATCGTTGTTGAAAATAAAAATTGATCTTGAGGAACATAGCCAAGCCCATGAAGTAATGCATTTAATGAATAATCACGAATATCGTGACCTCCAAATCGAATACTTCCTGCATACTCATCATATTCTCTCAATAATAATTTAAACAAAGTCGTTTTGCCTGCTCCAGTTTTACCAACGATACCCAAAGTATCCCCCTGTTTAATGGTAAAATGTACGTGATTAAGCGCTACTCGATCATCCTCAGGATAATGAAACTCATCAATTCGATAATCAAGTCTGCCATTAACTAGCTCTTGAACAGTATTTGGATTTTCAATAATTGATGAACTTTCGCTTAATAATTCCTCAACTCGGTTATAACTCGCACTCCCACGTTCTAAAATATTAAATAAACGACCAATTGCAAACATTGGCCAAATTAGCATTGCAATATAGCTGATAAACGAAATCAGTTGCCCAATTGAAATTGTCCCAGACATTACGTAACTTCCACCAATAATAATGGTAAGCACATAAGAAATTCCCATGATAAAAGTAATCGCCGGGTCAAATAGGGAATCAATCAGATACACACGTTTATTTTTTGCAACAACTTTATCTGTCTGTTCTTTAAAATCTGCCACATCTGCTGCTTCTTCTCCAAACGTCTTAATGACCTTAATCCCACTAATACTTTCTTGTGTTTTATCGTTCATAGAAGAAAAGGCAGCTTGTGCACCTCTAAAACGTTCATGTAGTTTGGACCCTAAAACCCGGGAAGCCACTGCTAAAAGTGGCAAAGGAATGAGCGCTATTAACGTTAAACGCCAATCAATAAAAATAGCCATTGCGATAATTGTTGCTCCACCAGTAATCATTGAATCTGCTAAGGTTAAAATTCCACCACCTGCAACCATTTGAATTGCAGATAAGTCATTCGTAGCATGTGCCATCAAATCCCCAGTTCGATATTTTTGGAAAAAGCTATGATCCATCTGGGTAAAATGTTTAAATAAATTATTTCGTAGCGTTTGCTCTAATTTTGCAGCGCCACCCCAAATATTTAATCGCCAAATGTAGCGAAAAGTATATTGACCGATTCCAGCGGCAACTAAAATAAGGATCCAACGACTAAGATAAGCCCCCGTCATTTTCCCAGCCGCAATTTCATCCACAACTACTCCGATAACCCGTGGAGGTACTAGTTGAACTAGTGCAACTAAAATAAGGAAAAAGATACCTGTGATATATGATTTTTTTTCTTGCTTAAAAAACCAACCTAACTTTTTAAAAATACCCATAACTGTTTCTTACACCTACTTTTTATTTTTATTTTGACCACTCTATTAGAAGCCTGTTTATTTATACATGATTTCAAAACAATAGCCAAAATCCGCTATTAAAAACAAAAAAGACGAGCAGAATAATCTGCCCGTTTTTTTTGAAAGAATCAAAATAAAAAATCAGTCCCCTAATTTATTAAATTATTTCTTTTTATTCGCTTTTTCTGTTTGAACTTGCATTGAAGCCATCATCTGTTTAATTTTCTTTTCAGACGGTTTTTGACCCATTTGCATCATTAACATACGTAGCATATCCTCATTAACGGGAGGATTCTTTTTAAAATAATCCATCATGTATTTTCTTGCAATAAAATATCCACCAACTAATCCTCCTACTAAAGCAAGAACGATTAATAAAATAGCAATTCCCATGTTCATCTCAATTCACTCCTTTCCAGACTTCTCATTTATCAATTGTACTAGATTATCACTTAAAAATAAATAGCTACTCAAAAGAATATTAAAAAAAGTTGATTTATTTCTTAATTTAGCAGTTTTATAGCTTAATTTGACTATTCTTTTGAATAAACATGCAAAAAGGAGCTGAGATTTCTCAATCCCAGTCTCCTTTTTACTACTTTGATGTGACATTATTTTATAAATTTTTAAATGTTTGAACTACATTTTCAACTGTAAAACCATATTTTTCAATAACAATATCGCCAGGAGCACTTGCACCGTATTTGTCGATTCCAATCATAGCTCCATCAAGTCCAACAAAACGTTCCCAACCAAAAGTTGCACCCATTTCAATTGACACTCGTTTGCGAACATCATTTGGTAACACACTTTCTTGATAAGCTTTGTCTTGTTTCGCAAATAAATCAAAGCTAGGCATTGAAACAACTGAAACATCTTGACCTTCTGCTTGTAACGCTTTTTGAGCTTCAATTGCTAGAGCTACTTCAGAACCTGTTGCAATTAAAATACCAGCTGGTTTTTCACCGGCTTGAGGAGAAATTACATATGCTCCTTTAGCTACATTTTTACGAGCATTTTCTTTTGTTCCAGGTAAAACTGGTAAATTTTGACGAGTTAAGACAAGAATAGTTGGATGATCTGTTGATGTAATAGCTTGTTCCCAAGCAGCAACAACTTCATTTCCATCAGCCGGACGAATCACTGAAAGATTTGGCATTCCTCGTAAACTTGATAACTGTTCTACTGGTTCATGAGTTGGTCCATCTTCTCCAACTGCAATTGAATCATGAGTAAATACATACGTTACTGGCGCTTTAGAAATAGCAGCTAAACGAATAGCAGCACGTAAATAATCTGTAAAGACAAAGAATGTTCCGCCATATATTCTTGATCCGCCGTGTAGAGCAATTCCGTTCATTGCTGCTGCCATTGCAAATTCACGAACACCGTACCAAATATTGCGTCCTTCATATTGTCCTGGTTCAAAATCTTTTTCACCAGCGACCATTGTATTATTTGATGCTGATAAATCAGCTGACCCGCCCCAGAAACCTGGTAAACGTTTCGATAATGCTTGGATAGTTTCGCTACTTGTCACACGAGATGCTGCACTTTGTCCAACTTCATAAACAGGTAATTCACTATTCCAATCACTTGGTAAATCGCCAGAAATAATTTTTTCAAATTGTGCTGCTAATTCAGGGTAAGCTGTTTTGTATGCTGCAAATTTCTCATTCCAAGCAGCTTCAGCTTCAGCTCCTTTTTGAATCATCGTTTCTTCAAAACGCTCTGCAACAGCAGTTGGTACTGTAAATGCTGGATAATCCCAACCGTACGCTTTTTTAGCTGCTTCAATTCCATCAACACCAAGTGGAGCACCATGAACTTTAGATGTTCCGGCATTTGGAGCACCAAATCCGATAACAGTCTTAACCTCAATTAATGTTGGTTTTTTTGTTTCAGCTTTAGCTGCTTCAATAGCTGCTTCAATCTCAGCTAAGTCGTTGCCATCTTTTACTAAAATATGTTGCCAATTATATGCTTCAAAACGTTTTCCAACATTCTCTGTAAATGCTTTAGAAGTTGGTCCATCTAATGAAATATCATTTGAATCATAAAGAACGACTAATTTACCTAATTTTAAATGCCCTGCCATACTTGCTGCTTCAGCAGAAACACCTTCCATTAAATCACCATCTCCACATAAAGCGTAGGTGAAATGATCAACGATTGTATGTCCCTCTTTATTATACGTAGCTGCAATATGGGCTTCTGCCATTGCCATACCTACAGCATTAGCAATTCCTTGACCAAGTGGTCCTGTTGTTGCTTCAACACCATCTGTATGATGAACTTCTGGATGTCCTGGTGTTTTGCTATCCCATTGGCGGAAGTTTTTAAATCATCCATAGTAACCGCATAACCAGATAGATGTAACATGCTATATAAAAGCATTGATCCATGTCCAGCGGATAACACAAAACGATCACGATCCGTCCAGCTTGAATTCTTAGGGTTGACTTTCAAATGCTTTGTCCAAAGTGTATAGGCCATTGGAGCTGCCCCCATTGGTAAGCCTGGGTGTCCAGAATTAGCTTTTTGAATTCCATCCATACTAAGTGTTCTAATCGTATTTACTGCAAGTTGGTCAGTTGTATCGAACAATTAAATCATCCTCTCGGTTTTAATATCTTTATTCTACTGTTTTATTTGTATTTGTGCAACGCTTTCTACAAAGAATTTAATCGTTTTTTCGTTTAATAACAACTAAACGTTCATTTTTAGGTATTTTTCACTTATATTATTTTTTATTTTTATGTGAAGATTTTAATCAATTGGTCTATTTGGCTCCTATTTAGTTTTAAAATTCTCACAACACTTTATTTTGTCCAAAAATTTATTTAGGTATTTTTCACTACTATTAAGCATTTTATATTTCTTATTCTTTAGATTCTTTTAATTTCGATACATGCCATTGCTCTATTTATTTCCTAGATTTCTTTAATCCGCTTTTTATCGTTTAAGTAAATTTTGACTAATTTAAAAAATCATTAAATTACAGCACTGCTTATAAAATTAAATTAACCATTTATTGTTTAAACAGAAAAAAGAACTCAGAAAACAATCTGAATTCTTTTAAAAATACAAATAGACAACAAGGGATTAACGACCATGAAGTCCTTTTTCTTTTTGAATATCTTTTAACTTCTCAGGAGTTACATCATTTCCTTCATCATCAACAACCTTCATTCCTTCGATATGATGGCGCATCCCACCGCGAAATGCTGTTAAATATTCTTCACGTAACTGTTTTTGCTCTGCTTGTTCAGTTATAGTCAAACCTTCCTTTTTAGCTTTATTAGCTAGTTCATTAATTCGACTCATTTTATTTTTTTCTAACACTTTAATCACTCCATCTCTCTTATCTTCTCTTCATACTATACCAAAAAAAACCAAAAAAATATATTCCTTTGCTTAATTCTCCACAAAAGCGAACATCTGTTTGAATTTCATTTCAATCTATGGTATTCTATAGATAAGAAATTAAGAAAGAAAAGGGGTGCACTATTTTATGCGTAAAACACCAGAATCAAGACAAATCGAGGTACTACAGTACATACATGAACAAGTGCAGTTAAAAGGTTATCCACCGACTGTTCGTGAAATTGGTACTGCAGTCTCACTTTCTTCTACATCTACTGTCCATGGACATCTATCACGTTTAGAAAAAAATGGTTACATCCAACGAGATCCTAGTAAACCTCGTGCAATTGAATTAACCAGTTTAGGCCTTTCAAAATTAGGTGTTCCATCTGATAAAATTCCTTTATTAGGAACTGTTACTGCTGGTGAACCAATTTTAGCAGTTGAGGAAGCCATTGATTATTTTCCAATTCCACCTCATCTGAGTTATGATCCCGAATCTTTATTTATGTTAAAAATTCGTGGAGAAAGTATGATTAATGCAGGCATACTTGATGGAGATGATGTCATTGTTCGTAAGCAAACAAATGCAGATAATGGTGATATTGTTATTGCTATGACCAATGAAGATGAAGCAACATGCAAACGATTCTACAAAGAAAAAACACACTATCGTCTGCAACCTGAAAATGATGCTTTAGAGCCAATTATCCTGAATGAAGTTAGTATTTTAGGTAAAGTTGTCGGTTTATACCGCAGCCATATTTCTTAAATCTATGTAGTCACTAAATAAAGCAAAAAGCTCACACTTTTTGCTTTATTTTTTTGTTTTCAATTCGTTTCATTTGTATCTTCTTGTATTTGTGCTAAAATTTATGGTGTAGATAAAGGCTAGTTCTTTTGAACCAGGCCTTCGGAAAAAAGATGAAATTTCGAGGTGACAAAAAGCGTCACATCAAATTTCCCTATTTTTCTGCCAGGCCTAGACGGCTCAACAAACTTTTTATTATTAAGGAGGAATTATTAATGGTTGCATTTATGTTTTATTGGTTTAGTTTATTAGTACAAGTAGCTTGGATTGTTTTAAGCGTAGGTCTTTGTGCTATGTATCTAAACAACAAAGAAAATGGAAATTTATGGGCTTTTGGTGCTTTAAATATTCTATCAATGATTTACAGCTTGGTCGTAATTTGGATTTATAATACATGGGACTTCGGTGTAACAACATCCAGTTGGTTTATCATCATTGTTGGTATACTTGCCATACTAACTGTACTAGAATTTATCTTAGGTCGCGAACCTAAAACAAAAACAGCCTAATTTAATTAACTTGTAGCAAAAACCTTTCGTGGGTTTTTGCTTTTTTTTATGTGAACTCTTTAAATACATATGAAATTAAAAAATAAATAAAAATTCATTAGCATAGGAATCATTATTATGATATGCTATATTTTAGAGCCTTTAACTAATAAAGACTACACTTAAAAATATTGGAGGATATGTAAGTGAAAAATGTAAAAGTTGTATTGGTATTTCTATTCTTGTTAAATGGTTCACTATTCCCTGCTTTTGTCAATGCGGATGAAGCAAAAAATGACTTTATTACAGTGGAAAAATCAACTGTAATGGCAAACAAAAATGGTGAAGCAAAAGTATCTGGAACTACAAAGAAAAAGACTAAAGTCAACTATGGTAAGTTTAAATCTGAAAAATCAGATAGTAAAGGAAAATTTACGCTAACTTTAAAAAATAAAACAAAAGAAAAAAAGCATTCACTTTAAAAGTTAAAATAAACGGAGAAACCTACTCTAAAAAAGTTTCTGTTAAGCCCTATTCAAAAAAAGAGGCTGAGCAAAAAAAATTAGAAGCAGAAGCTAAAAAAATAAAGAAAGAAAAACTTGCTAAAGAATTAAAAACTGCCACTAATGCAGTCAAATTAGCCGAAAGGAAACCTACTAGAGCTAGCTACGATAAAGCGAACACTCTGGTCGTTGCTTTAACTAATGAAAATAAAGAATTATCTAACCGGTTAATAAAAATAATGGATACAGTTGAAGCAAATGAAGCTCTAGCTCAAAAAAAAGCTGAATCTGAAAGTAAAGAAAAAGAAAGAATTGCAAATGAAAAATTAGAGGCCGAACGTAAAATTGCAGAAGAACAAAAAGCTCTGGAAGAAAAAAGAATTGCTGATGAACAAGCTAGGATAGCTCAAGAACAAGAACAGCAACAAGCTCAAACAGCAGCAGAAGTTGAAACTGGACAAGGACTAATAAAAGGAAGCGAAAGTGGCATTTATCACACTCCTGGTAGCACCTATTATGATCGTACGACAAATGTTGTCCAATGGTTCAATACCATTGAAGAAGCTGTTGCTGCTGGTTACCGAGCACCAAAAAGATAACCAGTCGGATAAGCTATTATCCTTAAAAAAATCGATATAATTGTAATTCCAACTATTTATTGTGAACATAAAAAAAGTTGCTGACTAAAATTCTTAGTACAGCAACTTTTTTTGATTCACATTCTAAAATTTTAATTGTTTTATTTATTGAAAAAATTTACTTATTTTACTTTTGATTCTTTTCTCATAATGAATGCTGAAATAACTACCAATAATATATTAGCCATGAATCAAACTAGGAAATAATTGATTATACAACAATATCTAACTATCTAATGGGTTTTCTATTGCTCTTAAACTATTCTAAAATTTATCTTTTTTTACTATTCATTCGCATTTTCCACCTTAAGCTAAGTTGCTCTCAGATTTCTCACGATGAATAGTAGACATTACTTTTCGAGCTAGTGGTTGCGCAATCAATAGTTCAATAAATAGAACAACACCAAAGTTTCTAGGCCAAGCCATTAAAAATCTAGCTACAATCCCTTTCTCAAGTACAAATCCATGTCCAATAAAATCGCCTATCAGTGTCATACAAAACGACATTCCAACCACAGTAAAGAAGATGGAAAAGAGAATGTGAGCGTTAAAGCTATCTTGAGTTGCTGAATATTTTTCTACTAGTTTATTTGCAAAACGACTAATAACAAAATTTTCCAGTAACATCGCCACAATAAAAAATAAAGGAAAAGCTTTTAAAATAATAAATAGCACCTCTTTATTTACTGTATAGAATTGGAGGTAAATATTTAGAAAAGTCATTAAAAATGCTGTAATTCCACAAATAATCATACCGTATAAAAGTCCTTCTTTACTACTTTGGGGTAAACGTAAATCATGTTTCATTGTCAATCTCCTATCTTTTTTTCAGAGAACAAAAAAAGACGCAGAATCCCATCTGTTCAGATGGTTCCTACGTCTACTTGTAATGTTCACTGTTTGATAATTATAACAAAACAACTGGATTTTGTCTAGATTTAAATAATAAATTTCATTCGTTTTCAATAGGAGTAATTCTAGTATCAAATGATAATGATACACACTCACCCACTGAATTAATGAAAACTTCACCTACTAGTTCAAAAAAATTGTTTATTTAAAAATAATATTTACATTTTTTCAAACAAAATTTTAAAATCGCTTTTAAATAAGCCTAAAATGCTACTAGTCTTAATATTCCATCAAATTAAAGATATCATAACCTTTAATTTTATCTCGGCCATTTAAATCTGTTAATTCAATAAAGAAGGCAGTTCCAACTACTACTCCACCTAATTTTTCAATTAATTCAATAGTTGCTGCGATTGTTCCACCAGTTGCTAATAAATCATCACAAACTAAAACTTTTTGCCCTGGTTTAATCGCATCTTTATGAACTTGTAAAATATCAGAACCGTATTCAAGACCATAGCTAACCTCAATTGTTTCACGAGGGAGCTTTCCTTTTTTACGAACGGGTGCAAAACCAATTCCCAATTCATATGCGACTGGACATCCTACAATAAACCCACGAGCTTCAGGCCCAACAATCATTTCTACACCTTTGTCTTTTGCATATTGAGTAATTTGATTGGTTGCATAACGATATGCATCCCCATCAGCCATTAAAGGTGAAATATCACGAAAAATAATTCCTTTTTCAGGGAAATCAGGTACATCAGCTATATATTTTTTTAAATCCATCTTCAAAAATCCTCCATTCAATCTTCGTTTGTTAATTGTGCTTTTAACCATGTCTCAAGTTCAGCAAAGTGACTATAGACCAGCAATTTTTCAGCTTCTATTTTTTCTAACCGGTTTTTATAAACCACTGCTTCACTCAATTCACTTTTTGGTGCATTTTCAACAAAATTCATTATGCCGTTTTCTATTGTAACAAATCCAACTTCAAAAAACACGTTAATCATAAAAATTAAATTATTTTCTTTAATTTTTAAATAATCTGATAGAACTTTTAGTTTGTGACGAATGTCAACATCACGATGACTTGCTGCAAATTTAAATAATTGACCAAACTGTTGGCGACTAGGCATGCCATTCAAGTATGAGTCGTCTCCACTGTAAAAACAAGCGATTATTTTTTCAGCTTGTGTATTACGAAGAATTTCAGTTACTAGTTCTGTTTGATTAGGACAATCTACAAAAACAATTTTTTCTTTTGTAGTTGTAACAGCACTTGCTTCAGCTAAATTCTCAATGAACTCGACTTGACTGCCCGCCGGAATATTTGTTTGTTGCTTTTCTTGTATTTTTTTATTGAAAAAGACAAAACAAGCATCCTCTTGCCAAATTGTTGGTGAAATATGAGTACCACGCATATCAAAAATTTGAAGACCCTCAACAGCAATATCCTCTAACATTAATTGTGGTTTTTTATTGCCATTCCACTCATTCACGCTGAGTTTTCCAACCAATGAAACCTCGGCATCTTTATTCATCTCATCAGCAACTGGACCAAATTGAAAGCCAATTACATCCAATGATGTTTCTTTATCAACAGCTTTCATTTTTAAATGGGCATTGTTGCCGCCAATTTTTCGAATATCTTGGCCTGAGACATGTTCAATTAAGAAACTAGGTTTCGGATTCCCCGTTCCAAATGGCGCCAATCGATCAATTTCATCAATTGTAGCAATCGTAATTTCTGATAATGTGATTTTTTCATCAATTGAAAGTTCAATACCAGCAACAGAAGTATTATTTTGGTGCTCCCAAAATAGATTTAACTGTTCTTGCAGTAATTCGATATTTTCCATTGGCAACGTGATGCCCACAGCCATATGATGTCCTCCGAAGCTAGTTGTTAAACCTCGCACCTCATTAATCGACTCATATAAATGATACGATGAAATACTTCGACCAGAGCCTTTTACATAACTTTCTGTTTCATCTATATTCAAAACAAGTGCCGGTTTCCCCGTTTTTTCAACAACTTTACTAGCAACGATACCTAATACACCTTCATGCCAGTTCTGACGTGCTAAAATATAGACTGATGGCTCTTCGGTTAAATCTGCAATCATTTGAAAAGCTTCTTCTGTAATTTCAGCTACATATGCTTGACGTTCTTCATTCTTCTTATTTATAAAAGTTGCTAAACTATCGGCTTCTTCTTCATCAAAAGTAGTTAGTAATTCAACAGCTGGCTTGGCTTCTCCAAGACGTCCAACAGCATTTAAACGTGGTGCTAAAGCAAAACCAACTGTTTCTTCTGTAACAGCTTCTTGAGTTACTCCTGCCGCTTTAATTAAAGCACTTAATCCAATTCTTTCAGATGATTTTAATACTGCTAGTCCTTGCTTGACTAAAGCACGGTTTTCACCAGTCAATGAAACCAAATCAGCAATTGTCCCAATCGCAACTAAATCCAATAACTCAACTGGAAATTCTCCAAGAAGAGCTGTTGCTAGTTTAAATGCGACACCTACTCCCGCTAAATCACCAAATGGATAAGCACCTGCTGGATGTCGTGGATGGATAATTCCATAGGCCTCTGGTAAAGTTTCTGGTAACTCGTGGTGATCTGTTACAATCACATCAATACCCAATTCATTGGCTTTTTGAATTGCTTCATGTCCGGAAACACCGTTATCACAAGTTAAAATTAAACCTGCTCCCTCTTCAATTAGTTCCTCAAAGACACGAACATTCGGTCCATATCCATCCGTAAAACGATTAGGGATATAAAAATCAACTTCAGCCCCTAACATCTCCAGCGTTTCTTTTAAAACAGAGGTACTTGTGACACCATCAGCATCATAATCTCCGTAGACAACAATTTTTTCGCCAGCTTCAATAGCAGTCGTAATCCGTTCTACTACTTTATCCATATCAAACAATAAAAACGGATCATGAATCCAACTTTCATCAGGGGTTAGAAAAGCTTCGGCCTTTTCCTTCGTATCTAGCCCTCTGTTTAGCAATAGCCCTGCGAATAATGGCGAGCTAGACAATGATTCACTTAATTCAGTTATTTTATTATGTTCAACTACTTGATTTATTAATTTCCAGTTCATTCGAGATTTCAACAATCAAATCACTCCTAACCTATTTATTATACCAAATTATCTCTCAATAGAGTAGCAACTCTTTCAATGTTATTTTTTATTTTTGTTGTATCTTGATTCGTTTAACTTTATACTAGAGATGTTCTTTTTTTTGTAACATTTAGGAGGTTTTAACCATGACTTGGAAAGTGAAAAATTTTAATGAATTAACAACTACTGAACTCTTTTATATCTATCAACAACGGATTAAAATATTTGTTGTTGAACAAAATTGTCCTTATCAGGATATTGACGAATTAGATTTAACGAGTCTTCATGTCTTTAAACAAAGTGAGTCTGGTGAAATTATGGCTTATGGACGAATAATTGCGCAAGATCCACGACTCCATTTCGGTCGAATTATCGTTGCTCAAAAATATCGAAAAACTGGACTAGGTAAAGAACTTCTTTCAACTATTTTAAAAACCATTGAAGAGAAATTTCCTAACCGCGAAATTGAAATCCAAGCTCAAGCTTATTTAGAAAAATTTTATGGCAGTTTTGGTTTTCTACCGATTTCTGAAATCTATTTAGAAGATGATATTCCACATATAGATATGTTGCGCCAAGTTTAGTTTTTTCAAATCAAAAAAAGCATTGAGAATCTGATTCTTCAGATCCACAATGCTTTTTCATTTTATGATTTATTTCTTTTTCTTTGTAGATTTTGGTTTTGTAATAATGCCAAATGGTTTTCCAATTGGTAAGAAGGTATACCCAAAATGTCCATTTAAAACAGCTGCTCCACAACCATAGAATGAGAATACAGCGATTAAAAATTCTGCAATAGCTGCCATCATATGGAAAAACTCAGGTGCAATGCCTAATGTTGACATAAATAGTCCTAGGAATAGAAAATCAATTAAAAAGAAAATAATAAATAGAACTTTATTTGTTTCAAGCGCACCAATTGTCATAAAGACGGTAAAGATAAAATAACCAATAAATGCAAAACCTAAATCTTTCACATCAAATGACTCTTGTAAAGCTGTTCCAAACAAGCCACTTTGAATCATCCAGCTCATACCAGTACCTAACCAAAACAATCCGTATGCCGCAAATGCTGTTGCTCCAAAAAGATTGTTATGCTTAGCATCATATGCTGAAGCAATTAATTGTGCTACACCACCTAAGAAAATCGCCCAAGGAATAACACCGCTTGTTCCTTCAGTCCAACCTAATTTTTGTGAAGATGCTACTAATGTAACGATTGCTAATCCAAAAAGACCAATTGCAGTCGGATCAATCGTGACTGTTTTTACTTCATAATACTTTTTTTCCATTATCTGTATGTGCTCCTTTAAAAATATAATTATCAACTCGTACTAAAATAACACGTTATAGATCACTCGTCAATCTAATTTTATCCCTTGTCATCATCCCTTAATAATAAGTAGCCTCTGTTTCTTAATGAAAGCGAAACCATCTATCTTAATTTCTTAATTCACCTTTTCTAGTACTTTTCCATATGTAAATAATAAAAAAAAAGCTAGCCAAAATATTATTGGCTAGGCTTTTTAATAATAGTTAGTTTTAAACGATTGGATTTGTCATTTTACTGACTAGCTCATCTTCTAAACTGTTAATTTTCTTTTGTTTTGCTTCGATTTCTACTTCTTTTTCAAGTAACTCTTGCTCATACTCTGCTTGAACCTTAGAAAGTTGTTCTTTAGTTTGGTTATCTTTATCATCCAATTCTTTTTTCACTTTTTTTAATTCTTTTTTTACTTGAATACTTGAACTAGTAGAAACTAAAACTGTTGCGATAGCCCCAATAAACAAAGAACCTAAAATAATCATAATTAAAGGCCAATCAACTTTAATAAAGCCAAAATTCACAGGAACTGCATCTACATTAAAAATTGCAAATAAAACGATAATTAACACTAAAATAATACCAACTACTAAACGCCATTGATTTTTCATCCCTAACACTCCTTATAATAAAAGTTTGTTGAGCCGATTAGGACTGACTCATAAGAACTAGCCTGATTAAAATTTTTGTTGAGCTGGCCAACTCCGATAAGAAAATAGGAAATTATGCGAAAAGTGTTTTTTTCCTTTAGCTTAATTTATCTTTTTCTTGAGAGTCCAACAACATCAACCTAGCTTTCTATCTAAATTTAAATTCAGATTTAATTCATCTACCACTTAAGCATACCTTTTTTTTATTTTCTTGTCTAATATTTTCTACTAAATTTAATAATTTTCAAATAGAAAAAGCTAAGAAAAAATTCTTAGCTTTTTATGTGTTTATTTATTATTAAATACATTTCCGGCGATATAATCTCCAATATGCGGAAATAATGTATAAAATTTGCTGGCGACTTCAATTAACACAGGTAAATTTAATTCTCGACGAGGAATCCCCATAACACCAACAATACGATTGGCAACTACTTCAGAATCAAGCACTAGACGGTCTACTTTATCCAAATAGCCCCCCTCTTTATCTGCAATATCAAAAAAGTTTGTAGCAATTGGCCCTGGATTAACTGTTGTTACATAAATACCTAAAGGTTTTAATTCCAAACGTAATGCATTGGAGTATCCTAGTACAGCAAATTTAGTTGCTGAGTATACGGATGATTTAGGAGTAGCCATTTTACCAGCCTGAGAAGCAACATTAATGATGTGCCCTACTTTGCGTTCTGCCATTTGTAAGGCCACTAATTGAGTCATATACATCATTCCCAATACATTGACGCGGAACATTTTTTCAGCAAGATCCATATCGAATTTCAAAGCTTCTTCAAAGAAACCAAATCCAGCATTGTTAACTAAAACATCCACAGTTCCAACTTCATCATAGATACGCTCAACAACTTCTTTAATAATTTCTGGATTCGCTATATCAAGTTGAAAAGCATAAGCTTCTTTACCCGAAATTGCTTCACAATTTTGCTTCACCTTACCCAGTTTATCAATTCGTCTTGCGCAAACAACTACTCTAGCATTTTGGCGAGCACAAGCATACGCTATCTGTTCTCCCAAACCACCTGAACCACCTGTAATCACTACTACTTTATCCGTTAAGTCTCGACGATTATCTAACATAAATTTCAGCTCCCTTATTTTAGTTAACTTTATTTATCGGTTCGCACCAACTGAATCTCAATTTCTTCAAAATCTTTGACGATGTGTGACTTTTTAAAAATGCTCTGAGCTTCCTTTTCAAGGGCGTATGCTTCTTTCCCTAAATATCTAGCACTGATGTGTGTAAGCAATAAACGTTTGGCATTGGCCTCTTTAGCCACTTCTGCAGCATCTAAGCTAGTTGAATGGTGATAATCACGAGCAATTTTTCGATCTTCTCCATCAAATGTACTTTCATGGACTAATACATCGGCATTTTGAGCCAATAAAACACTATTAGGATGCTTTCTTGTATCACCTAATATGGTTACAATTCGACCTTTTTGATCTTCTCCCACAAAATCCCGACCATCAATTACTTGTCCATTTTCTAAGGTCACTGTCTCTCCATTTTTGATTCTACCATACATTGGTCCAAAAGGAACGCCAACGGCTTTCAACGCTTCAACTTGGAGCATACCTTGGTGATCGCTTTCTTCAATTCGGTAACCAAACGACTGAATTCCATGATCGAGCTCTAAACAGGTAACTTTAAATTTCTGATCTTGAAATAAAACCCCTTCTTCAGTAATTTCATGAAAGCTCAAAGCATATTTCAAATGAGTTCCTGAAACTTTTAAACTAGTTAACACATATTCACGAATTCCTTTTGGACCATAGACAACGAGTGGTTCGTCTCCACCTTGAAATGAACGACTACTCAGCAAACCAGGTAAGCCAAAAATATGATCTCCATGCAAATGTGTGATAAAAATTTTCTCTATTTTTCTCGGTTTAAGCGTTGTATGAAGAATTTGCTGCTGTGTTCCTTCACCGCAATCAAATAACCAGATACTATTACGTTCTTCTAATAATTTTAATGCAATGCTTGTTACATTACGATGTTTCGCAGGGACACCTGCTCCAGTACCTAAAAATAATAACTCCATATATTCATGTCCTATCTATATCTTATTCTTTCATCTTCTTTATTTTAGCAGAAAACGGAAACTTTGACTAAGAAATAATTGATTCTGGCTAAATTTATTTTTACTTTATTTAATTCTTCAAAACGCTTGTAGCAATCAACTTCGTATATTCTTCCGCTCCAGTTTCATTCGGATGAACTCCATCTTCATAAAACCAGGCACTATGATTTTGACTGTAGCTATTCCAGTCAATTACTTCAACATTAGAATGTCGCTTAGCAGCACTACTTATGCCTTGATTCACACTGTTTTTCCAATTCTTTGGCACTTGAGTATTAACTAGATAAACTTTTTTAGAATCGCCAACAGCTGCCAATAAATCATCCATTTGTTTATCTGTAAAGGCTCCATTTGTTCCTAATGCTATCACGACTGGATTGCCTAATTTATCCTCTTGCTTCAAGCTTTCTACTACTGGAACTGTTTGATAAAGTTGTCTTCCAATCACACCATCAATCACTGCTTTTGGAAATAGTTGTTCAACAGGATTGACGACACTTAACATCACAGAATCGCCAATTAAGGTTACTTTCAGTTCACCAGCTTCTTCCATTTGCTCTGGAGTTAGACCAAATAGCGGTTCTCTTACAGCTGATTCTTCTACTTCTTTATTTTTTTGTTCAATCAAGTCTTGTTTTTGCTTATCAATTTTAGTTTGATTTGCCTTTAACTGAGCAGCTAATCTTATTTTGCCAGGGCTATCCCCAACTGGCGCTACTGTAAAACCTACTAATGAAATAATCAAGATCAAGCTCAATAGCACAATCCCTACTTTATGCATCTTTCCTGTTATAGTTTGATTTCTCCATAAAGATTTCCCATGGTCTACAATCACATTCCAATTCAAAACTTCACGAATGTTTAGTTTCTTGAATGGCATCTCAACGAATCGATATGAAGCCTCTGAAATCAGAATAATCAACGTAATTTGGATAATTAAATGGCGCAGTGGATGTAAACTTGTATCACCTACTTTGACTTCATATAAAATCATCACTGGATACTGCCATAAGTACAAGCCATAACTCCGTTGACCAATCCATTTTAACGGTTGAAGGCTTAATAATTTAGCTAGCCATGTCGCTGGGTGAGCTACTACTGCCACTAAAATGCCACTGATGAGACTAAAAATAAAAATGCCACCATAATACGTAAATGGATCACTATCCATCAATTGAACCATTAACCAGATTAAAAGGCCTAATGACAACACACCAACAGCATCTAATGTTACTCTACCTGCATTTGGCAAGTTTTTTTTCAGTTTCGTGCTTGGCCAGATAAAAGCTAATGCTGATCCAATTAATAAAGAAAATGCACGTGTGTCAGTTCCATAATAAACACGACTAGGATCTGCTCCTGGAACATATAAAATAGCCATTAACAAAGCCGATAAGATTGAAACACCAATAAAAGTATAGAAAATCCAATCATTTCGTTTAATAAAGACAATCGCAAAAACGACTATCACAGGCCAAATCAAGTAAAATTGTCCTTCAATTGCCAACGACCATAAGTGGACAAATGGTGAAGGTGTTGTAAATCGATCAAAGTAAGAAGCACCTTGGCTAATTTGCCACCAATTATTTAAATAAACTAAACTAGTTAAAATCATATTTCGAATATTTAATAACAAACTACGCTCAAAAATTGTAATCCACCCGGTGACTAAAATCAACATAGTCACTAAAGCAGGATAAAGACGATTTAAACGTCGTTTCCAAAATTGTTTCAAACTAATTTTGCCATTTTGTTCAAATTCTTGAATCAATAAATCACTAATTAAATAACCAGATAAAACGAAAAAAATGGGAACCCCTAGAAAACCTCCTGGCAATATATGAGGTGTTAAATGATAAAATATGACGCCAATTACTGCTAATGCTCTTAAACCATCTAAACCAGACATATATCGACTACTTTTTAGTCTTTTAGCTTTCTCCATTTGTTCCAATCTCCTTTAAACTCTGTTACTTTTTCTTTAAGTTTCTTTTCTTTAGTGTAACAAAGTTAGTTGAAATATGCGACACTGATTGACTGTTTCATTCTAATTATTCTTAAAATTTATAAAAAAAGTAAAAAATAAAGCTTGTTTTCATAAAAAATAACCTAAAACGAATTTTCGTTTTAGGTTATTTTAAAATTAGAGAATAATTGATTTTCTATTATTCAACAAATTCAAATTCATATTTCATAATACGAACAATATCGCCATCTTTCGCACCACGAGCACGCATCTCTTCATCGACACCCATCGCACGTAATTGTCTAGCAAAACGCATGATACTTTCATCATGTTCAAAGTTCGTCATTTTAAAGGTTTTCTCAAGCTTGTCGCCACTAAGAACCCAAGCAGCATCAGGATCACGAGTAATTTCAAAACCTTTTTCTTCTGGTGTATGTTTGTATAAAACAGTTTCATCTTCATCAACTAATTCATAAAGTGGGAATTCTGATGTAACATCTAAAACATCAGCTGTTGCACTCAACACATTATTCATTCCTTTATGGCTAATGGCAGATATTGGAAAGACCGGAATATCGTCAGTAAACTCATCCGTTTTCCCTGCATTTAATTTCTCTCTGAAAATTTTCAGATTCTCTTCAGCTTCAGGCATATCCATTTTATTGGCTACAATTAATTGCGGACGTTCCATTAAACGTAGATTATACGTTTCTAACTCTTTATTAATTGCTAGATAATCATCAAAAGGATCTCGACCTTCACTCCCACTCATATCAATCACGTGTAAAATAACACGAGTACGTTCAATATGACGTAAAAATTGTGTTCCTAAGCCTATTCCTTGAGAAGCCCCTTCAATTAAGCCGGGTAAATCAGCCATAACAAAGCTACGACCATCTTCTGCTTGAACCATGCCTAAATTAGGAACCAAGGTTGTGAAGTGATACGCACCAATTTTGGGACGCGCTTTTGAAACGATAGATAAGATTGTTGATTTTCCTACTGAAGGAAATCCTACTAAACCAACATCAGCTAAGACTTTTAATTCTAATTCTAAATTACGTTCTTGACCTGGTTCACCATTTTCAGCAATCTCTGGCGCTGGATTTCTAGCAGAAGCAAAACGGATATTCCCACGTCCACCACGACCACCTTTAGCAACGACTAATTCTTGGTCATGATAAACTAAATCACCTAATACCATTCCAGAATCTGTATCTTTAATCGTTGTACCTGGTGGAACTTTAATAATTGTATCACCAGCACCACGACCATGCATGCCTTTGCTCATTCCTTTTTCGCCTTCTTGAGCTTTAAAGTGACGAGTAAAACGGAAATCTAAGAGTGTACGCAGACCTTCGTCTACAACAAAAACGATATCTCCACCGTCTCCACCATCTCCACCTGCAGGTCCACCATCAGGAACATATTTTTCTCGACGAAAAGCCACCATACCATTCCCACCGGAACCGGCTTTAACATTAATTGTCACTTGATCTAAAAACATTGACATCTTTTTCTTCCTCCTCATTAAAGTCTGAGTTTGTGAGAATTTAACTTCATTCATTTATTTAATTCATTAAGCTACTCTTTGGATTACTGCGACTATTCTAAGTGTTACACTTGTTCCAAGATGTAATTTAAGATGCGAATTCCCAAAACACATTCGCCATTTAATTGAGGCATGTTCAGTCTGCCCCACTTAATCCATTCTCTATTGTACTTGTCAATTGCTAGTTTGTCTATAAAGATACTCGATATTTAATGTAATTTTAGTTGAAATTGTAAATTCTCACTCTGAATTCTAGGAATTTACTGGGCTAAAATAAAAAATACCACAAACTTAAGTTTCTAGCAAAAGTTTGTAGCAACTTATTTTTATGTCAATTGGCTATAATTGATTCGTTCAATCCCTAAAGAAGCAATTTTATTTTTAACTTCATTAGAAGTTAAGATATCTAATTCATCTAGCCTTTTCTTTGTATACGAACTTAGGGCTAATAAATCATTGTCAATAAAAGCCGGATGAGTGGCAATTTCCAAAGATTCAACTGCTTGGTAGCTTTGCAATAATTGATTGAGTTTTTCAACTGTTGCTTCAGAAGCATAAAATCCAGCGTCAAAATTCGTTGTGTGTCGAACTGTTGGCGTTAATTCTTCAATTTTTGCGCCTGTATTAAGGTCGTGGTGACTTTGTCTCAAAGGCACTTGGTACTTTTCAGCTAATTTCAAAACAAGAGGCAATAAACTCGGATTCATATGAACATGATGATGACTGTCTATATGCGTCATAGATAATCCAGTCTGTTTAAATTGTTGTATTTGCGCTTCCCATTCCTTTTCCACTTCTGTAACAAGTACTTTTTCACTATAGTCTTCTTTTTTATAAAAATTGTTCGTCTTTTGATCCGTTAATGATGAGACATTTTCAGCAATAGATTGCCCCGCTGTCAACACCAAATGAATTCCTACTCCTAGACTTGGGTTTTCTTTGGCTAATGCAACTGCCGAAGAAAATCCAGGCATGTTGACCATTAACGTTGTTGATGTAACAATTCCTGAACGATGGGCCTCTATAATTCCGTAATTAACTCCTTTAGATAATCCAAAATCATCTGCATTGACAATTAATTTCATCTAACATTCCTCATTCCATCATTTATTAAGAAAAAAACAACTTCTAAACTGGAGCTTAATTTTTTTTATTTTGTTCATCCTTATTCTTTTTACGCATAAACACTAAAAATAAAATCACTAAAATGACTAATATTATCCCCATAATTAAAGGTAGCTGACTTTTTTGTTCCCCAGTTTGTGGAAACACATCTGTTACATAAGTAACTTCATCCATTACTTTGTTTTCACTATTATTAGCATCCGCTGCTGGCGGATTAACTGCTGGAGTTTCAATAGTTGCTTCCTGTTCCGCTTGTGTGCCCGGATTTTGTTCTGAAACTGCATTATTAAGATTATTTCCAGAAGAAGTCGAATCTTCTAAATCAGTATTTCCATTGGAGACGTCAGCTATACTTGATGATGATTCCTCTTTCGTTGGTGCATTTTTTTCGCTAGAACTACTATCTAAACTCGAAGTTGACTCTTTGTTAGATGAATCAACCTCACTTGAGTTACTAGCTAGACTCGAAGATGATTCTTTTTCTTCACTTGAACTCACTTCTTCTGAATCCGTTTTTGAATTTTTATTTTGGCTGTCATTATTTTTAGTTGTAGATGCTTCGCTACTACTTTTAGAAGATGATGACACATTAACTTGACTTTCTGGACTCGATCCGCCTAAATCAGCAAATGAAGCAACTGCCGTAGCAGCTAAGCCTAGTCCAATTGTTCCTAATACAATCACTCCTAATAATGTTGAACTTTTCATTGTTAAACACTCCTCCATTCTACCAACTTGCTATGTATCAAATTGTTATATTTCTATTATACGTGTTTATGTCTAAAAACGCACGTCTCTCTCTTTCTTTTTTCTTCTTGAACTAAAGAAATTTTAATAATAGCTTTTATACTCGGTTATATATATAACCGAGTATCCAATTTATAAACAAATTAAAAATAGCAGTTGCACCAGAAAATTGGTGCAACTGCCACTAATGTAACCTTATTTATTTTCAATTAATTTAAAGTTTGACCATGGTTTTAAGAAGTCTAGTAAAAATAATTCGTCGTCACTAATTCGTCCAACTACATTGACACGACCGATATTTTCCATTTCCTTCAAAGCAATTTGCATCTCCCCTTTATACTGACCAAAATCAACGTTGTCGACTAATAAATCGCCGCGTTTAATATCGATTGTATTATGAGGTGGAAACTCTTCATTTTTATATTTTATTCTAGTCATTGTTGAACGTAAAATATAAGCCGAACGGTCACCACGGTAACTGTGTAACTCATCTAACACAACTTTTCTTTCAACATCACTAATCTCTTGATCTAAGTCTACTTTAACAGATGGATAATCTGCATTAAAAGCTTCTGCCATGGCAATAATTTCAGCTTCTGATGCATACGCATTTCCAATAATGATATCATCAATTAAATCTGTTAGTACTAAGTGTTTGACTTGAGTCGCAATCTCTAAATCGCGATGATCTTCTAATGAACAAAGTCCATCCTGTGTTGGCCAAGGTCCAAAAGTCGCTTCATGCGAATTCACAAAGGCTGCTGTATTTAAGTTATGGTTACGATATTGGTTTGAACAATAAACAAAATGATTATATTCTAAACCAGAATAACGATGTGGGTAAAAATTATGTGAGCCTAATAAATTTTCACGATTTGGTGAAAATGCCATAATACTATCTACATACTTTGTTCCAGAACTCATATTAACTTCTATTTTAATGCCATAAGGATTACGTGTCATACGCGCTTCTTCTTGGCCAGTAAATCCAATATCTAAGCGAATGCCATATGCTCCCATTTTATGGAAGAACGATAAATCATCATAAGAAATATTTAATTGTGTAAATAAACCTGGGTTGATATCAACCATCACTTCCATGCCTAAACTATTTGCATAGGCTACAACTTTATTAAAACTACCTAAAACTTGATCAGCATCGCCGTCAATTTCTAACAAACTAGTAAAAACTCGTGTGTACCCATGTTTGTGTGCTAAATCTAAATAAGCTTGGTCCTTTTCAAATGTTGAACGTTCTGGATAAATCGAAACACCTAATTTTCCCATCGTTTATTCCTACCCCCATACTCTATTTTAACGCATCTATTTTACTTAAACGAATACGCTACCATAAACATTATAACAAATGAAAACTGTTTCATCTAGGCTTATTTCCGATAAAACTTACACAACTTAACCACCAATTAATTGGTACGTAAAAAAACAAACGATTGCCCCTAGTTGAAAAGTTTCTTTAAAAAAACTGGTATACACCATTTAATTTTTTGTTTATTTTCAATCTGATGAAGAAAAGAAAGAAACGAACAAATCCAATGACTTCTATTCCATATTTGCTCATTTTAAGGTAAAATAAACGTTGGCTAATAAAATAGAATGAAAGTGTGGTAAAAAAATGAAAAACAAAAAATTAATTTTAGGAATTTTACTTTTAATTGTTGCAATTGTAGCAATTATTTTTGGAATCAACTATGTCAACAAAGACAAAAAAGATGATGTAAAAACAGAAAATTCTTCATCTAGTGAACAAATTGAAAGTAGTAGCGAAGCTGAAGCACCTGTTGATTTTTCAAAATTGACACTTCCTCAGCTTTCAAATGAAGTCACAGAAAACGAAGCTGTTGTTGAGATTGTAACAACAATGGGAACGATTAAAGCGAAACTATTCCCAGAATTCGCTCCTAAAGCTGTTGAAAACTTTATTACTCACAGCAAAGATGGCTACTATGATGGTACAATCTTCCATCGCGTCATTGAAGACTTTATGATTCAAGGTGGCGATCCCGACGGTACTGGCATGGGTGGCGAAAGTATCTGGGGTAAACCATTTGGTGTAGAAATTTCACCAGAACTTTATCATATTCGCGGTGCTTTAGCTATGGCTAAAACAAATCAACCCATTTCAATCGGCAGTCAATTTTATGTTGTTCAAAATCCGGCTGATATGAGTGCTGGATTATCTTCAAGTACAACTCCTGAAAAAATTATTGAAGCTTATAAAAATGGTGGATATCCAAGTTTAGATGGAGGATATACAGTCTTTGGCCAAGTAATTGAAGGCATGGATGTTGTCGATAAAATCGCTGCTGTTGAAGTTGGACAAAGTGATAAACCAAAAGAAGATATCAAAATCGAAAAAATTAACGTGATTCAAGAAGCAAAGTAAACTGAAAAAACTGCGCAAGAGTCTCTCTTCGCAGTTTTTTTTATACATAATAATCAGATTGGAGTGAATAGAATGGCAGAAGAAGCAGAGTTAAAAGCTATCATTCAAAATGATCAAGAAATGCTACGCATCCTAAAAATAGTAAAAAGTTTAAATTTACCAGATTGGTGGATTTGTGCTGGTTTCATTCGCAATAAAATCTGGGATGTTCTACACGGTTACCCTTCAGATACTCCTTTAAATGATATCGATATTATTTTTTTTGATCCAGTAGATACGAGTATTGAAACAGAAGAAAATTTGAATGAAAAATTACATGTTCTAGATTCTACCATGCCTTGGTCTGTAAAAAACCAAGCTCGAATGCACCAAAAAGCTGGCTTTCCACCATTTAAGTCTTCACAAGATGGAATTGCTCATTTTCCAGAACTTCCTACCGCTATTGGAGTTAAGTTGACTCAAGATGGTCAACTCCTGATTGCTGCACCATGGGGAATAAAAGAATTAATGAACTTAATCGTTTCGCCAACACCTTACTATCAACTAAATTCACAACATTATAGTATTTATCAAGAACGATTAAAGAAAAAAGACTGGCAAAAAACTTGGCCTTTGCTAAACTTTAAAGACTGTTAATAAATTTTAAAAACAACAAAGGATGAGCTTCTCTAAAAATAGATTAGCCCATCCTTTTATTGCTATTACATTGTTTTCACAATTAACTCTACTGCTTCTCTCACAGCTTCATCCTTTTCGGGATTTGTGCCATTTTCATACTCAATTGATTGAATCAAATTTTCAGCAACCATTAATCCCATGACTTTATCGATACTGGAACGAACAGCTGATAATTGTACAATGATTTCTTTACACTCTTTTCCATCTTCCATCATTTTTAAAATGCCACGCATCTGTCCTTCTGAGCGCTTCAAACGATTTAAGATTTTTTTATCACATTCCATAGACACTTTCTCCCTTCCAAGCTGACATTCCTCCCATTACATTCGTAACATGGTACCCTTCTTGAGCAAGATACTGACAAACGGCATTTGAACGTACTCCACTATGACAAATAACATAATAATTTTCATCATAATCTAACGTATCTAATTGTTCTGGAATAGATTGCATCGGTATAAATAATACATCCGCAATATGTCCTTGTTCATATTCATGAGCTTCTCTGACATCAATAATTGATACAGATTTCTTTTTAATTAATTGCTCAAATTCAGGCATAGAAATCGTTTCAAACATTTTTACTTAACCTCCTCAGGTCGAACCGTTGAATACAGGCTAAAAGCCCCGTCTAAATTTTTCACTCGGAAACCATTTTGTTTTAAAATTCTTTCCGCTATATAACTCCGTAAACCACTTTGACAACTAACGATAAATTCTTTATCTTGTGGAAGTTCATGCATTCTTTCACGTAAACTATCTAAAGGAATCGTTAAAGCATTAGGAAAATACCCATTAGTAGCAATTTCTTTTTCTCCGCGAACATCTAACAGCAATGCACCCTTTTTTAAATAACTTTGGAGTTCATACCACTGAATGGATTCAGTGATACCTTCCATACTATTTAACGCTGCATAACCAGCCATATTTACAGGATCTTTTGCCGAGCCAAATGGTGGCGCATAAGTAAACTCCAATTCTGGTAAATCTTCAACTGTCAGATTACCTTTAATTGCTGTAGCCAAAATATCGATTCGCTTATCAACACCCTCTTTTCCAACAGCTTGGGCTCCATAAATTTCTCCAGATATCGGATTAAATAATAATTTAAGCAGAATCATAGAAGCATTTGGGTAATAGCCTGCATGATTCTTACCTTGAATATGGACCACTTGATAATTTTTTTCTTCACTCTTCAACTGCTGTTCAGTTAATCCTGTTGAAGCAATTGTTTGATCAAACACGCGCACAATTGCCGTTCCTAAGCTACCTAAATTCTTTCTCTTTAACCCTGATAAAATATCGGCAACTTGTCTTCCTTGACGATTAGCAGGAGAAGCAAGTGAAATTAAAGTATCTTTTTGAGTGCTATATTGCTTTACTAAAATAGCATCCCCAACAGCGTACACATCTTTAGCACTTGTTTGATAATTATCATCTACTACTATACCACCTCGTAGCCCAGTTTGGATACCTGAATCTACTGCCAAACGACTTTCTGGCTGAACTCCCACAGATAACAAAATAAAATCAGTTTCAATCTTAGCTCCATTTTCTATTATGACACTGCGACCCTCATTTTCGATTCCAATAACAGAGGTACCAGTTATTACATTGATTTGATTCTTACTTAATTCTTTCGTAATAAAAGCAGCCATCTCTTCATCAATAGTCGGCAATACATGTGGTGCTTTTTCAACAATTGTTACATGAATTCCTCTGTTGACTAAACTCTCAGCCATTTCTAGCCCTATAAATCCCGCACCAATAATAACTGCCTTCTTAGGATTGTGTGACTCAATATAAGTCATAACTTCATCAACATCTGGCACATTCCGTAAAGTAAAACTATTTTTTGCCATTTCCAATCCTTTAATTGGTGGAATAAATGGTTTCGCACCTGGCGACAAGATAAGTTTGTCATATGCTAATGTATAGGTATCACTTTCCGAAGCTACCATTATTTCCTTACCCTCCGTATCAATTTTAATGGCTTCACTATTTGGACGGACATCTAATCGAAATCTAGCTTTTAACTGTTCAGGGGTTTGCACAAGCAAATCAGAACGGTTTTCAATCTCCCCTGCCACATAATAAGGCAATCCACAATTAGCAAAAGACACATAAGGACCTTTTTCCAGTACAATAATTTCAGCTTGTTCATTTAACCTTCTTAATCGTGTAGCAGCAGACATTCCCCCTGCTACTCCACCAATAATTACAATTTTCATCTTTAGTTTCCTCCTTTAATACTACCATTCCATGCTAACATACCGCCTTTAACATTGATCGCATCGTATCCTGCATTGATTAATTTTTTTGTGGCTGCTTTGCTACGCATACCTGATTGACAAATAACATATACCTCTGTCTTTGGTTTATAATTGCCAATTTTATTTAGCGGGATATTTTTTGCACTAAGAATATGTCCATTTCTAAACTCATTTGGTTCCCTAACATCAATGAGAACAATCTTTTCAGTTAACTTACGTTCTAATTCCTTAATTGAAATAGAAGGAATTTTTTTAAATAAAAACATAATTTCCCCTTTCTGTAAACCTAATTTATCCAAAACCTCGCAAACAATACCCCTGCAGGTATAAACGTATTATACCTGTAGGGGTATTGTTTGTAAAGAAAAAAAATTCAGCATTACACTGAATTTTTTTTCTTAGCAGCAATTAATAGCATCATTGGTCTGCGTAATTCATCCTGCATATAAGGAATATCTAGCAGTTCTTCAGCAGGTTCTGGCTCAACAATACTCGTAATTTCAAAATTATTTTTTAATAAAGTATTCAAATAACTTGTCAATGTTTTATGATATTTTATTACTTCTTCACCTAAAAATATACTGCTACGTTGATCTTCATCAAAATAACGATCCACAGGCCAATGAAGTCGATTACCAGCCTCATCGTAGGACCAATCTTGCATTCCTTGTGCTGTAAAAATAGGATGCTCAACAGAAAAGACAAAATCCCCACCAGAAACTAAACATTGTCTAACATTTTTACAAATTTGTTCAAAAGACTCAATGTAGTGGAAAACTAATGAGCTAATAACTACGTCAAAGCTATCTTTAGGATACTCATACTCTTCAATTCCTTGTTGAATATACTGTATCTGCGGAAACGATGTTTTCTTTTTTGCCTCAGCTAACATTCTTTCTGATAAATCAATTCCAATCACTGAGGATGCGCCTTGCTCAGCAGCATAAATACAATGCCAACCAAATCCACAACCTAAATCTAAAACTCGTTTCCCTTTGAAATCAGGTAACATTTTTTTTAATTCATGCCATTCTCCCGCTCCTTTAAGTCCTTCAACAGAACGACTCATTTGACTGTATTGTTCAAAAAACTTCGGATTATCATACTTATTTTCTTTCATCATCTCACCTCTCAGCTCAATTTATATTACTTCAAAAAAAATATAGGAACAAAAATAATTATAAACTTTTATTTTTGTGATATCAATAATCTTAAGTTCTATTTAAGTTATAATTTATTTGAACTTTTTTTACTTTAATTGAATAAAATACCTATTAAAAGAGGAATTGCTAAAATAGCAATTAGAAACGCCCAACTTTGCCAACGTGCCATGTTCATTGTATTTCCAACGCCAAATCGTTTTTCTACCCAAATTGAGGGATCTTTTGAATTAAAGTAAATCACACCTAATTTCCAACTTATGTCGTCATCGTAACCTGCGACGGTTTCAATTTTATCACCTTTGCTGTCTTTTAATTTTAGACGTTCTCCCCCTTGACCATATTTAATAGACAAGATTAATGTTCCTCCGATTGTTAAAACAACAAAAATAATAATCATGAGCGGAAAATTGACTTTATTCATCCAGTCAAAAATCATAATTAATTGTAATCCACCTAGCAAAAGCTGAAGTAAAATCGACATCACTAATCCATAAATGGACCAAGCATAACGAAAAGCTCGATTCTTTTCAATCGATACTGCTGGATTACGTGGATCTACTTTTTGCTTAGCTTTTTGAAAAGATAGATTTGCGACATACATTGTTCCCATCATAAATAATTGCATCACTGGTAAAGCCAAAGCACTTGTATAGCTTTTAGCAACTGTTACACTAGGTTTCATATTAATATCCCAGTTCGTAATAATTCTGTCTGGCATTTGTTCATAGTTTATTAATGTTATTCCGACAACAGCTAAAATAATAATTAAATTAGAGATGATAATAAAATAGCTTGGTACAATCAACCTTCTTTGACGATAGGTGGTATCAACTACGATATCATGGCTCTCATCTTCTACTATTTCTTTTGGTATCGTAGATTTAAATTCTATAATATTTTTACGAATTTTTAAAAATAATAGTCCAACAATTCCCATGAAAGCTACTAGTGCAAAAAGTAAGTAAAAAGAAATAAATTGAGCAATTTGTTCAGAGACGTCAAGTCTCATTGCATACAAAATGGGCAATCCTAAAATAAAACTTAAACTTACATTCATGCTTAAAAAGAAGCGTTGTTGCTTCTTAATAAATGGATCATCTTGATATTCAACTGGCATACTAACCCCAAATTGACTGCTTCGACGACTGAAATAAGGCGTTATTCCATTAATGATTCCCAACATAAAAATGGTTCCAAACATTATCCAAATAAATAAAATCATATCTGTTCACTCTCTTTCAACATTTTTTCTATACTTTCTCGCATTTTTTCAATTTCTTCCTCACTAATACTAAATATATGCGTATCAATTATCAGCTCTTCTAAACGTTCACGATAAAGTGCTAATTCTTTTTCTTGCATCTTTATTTTCATCGTTGGATTCACCATAAAACCTTTTTTTTGTTGAACTAAGACACCTTCTTCGACTAATAACTTATAGGCCTTATTTACAGTATGCATATTAATACCAATATCTCCTGCTAAGCTTCGAACACTGGGTAAACCTTCACCTGGAAGTAATTCTTTTTTTAAGATGCCTCGCTTTATTTGGTAAATCAATTGCGTATAAATTGGTGTCTGACTTTCTGGTTGAATACGAATAAACATTTGATTCCCTCCTATCTATGCATGGATTGTATATTTTCTATGTTTAATCCATATAACACTACTATAAATCAAAATGGCTGCTGTACTAATTAAAAAAATAAGTGATCCAGTAACCGTTGCATTCCATTTTTCTGTTACTAAAAAATTGATTGCTTGTTGACTCAACATTGCAGGGTTGATTTTATTTATAGCTAAATCAAAGCTAGCTACTAATTTTAAAAGAAAAAAAACACCTAAAGTAATCAAGGCAACCATTCCTTGGCTTTTAAAAAAAGTACTACAAAATAAAATCAGTGAAATTATCCACCCTACCCAAAGTAAGAAGCAGATTAATGCCCAAAAACTGGTTATCAAAGGCACTGCTGAATAATAAATCATCGTATAATAAATAGAGGCATAGTAGCCTAAAATAATCCCTATTGCTACTATTGAAAAATTGGCCAACCATTTACTTATTATATAATTCCATTCTGAAACTGGTTTCGTTAAGATGAAATCCAACATTCCATTATTTTTTTCAGATAAAATTGTGCCCATTGTCGCAACGACCACTACCATCATCCCCAGTTGATCAAACTGTGAACTTAAGGTTGCTGATAAAACTTCACTTCCAGATTGCTGAATAGGAATAATCGAAATACCCTCAGTACCACCTAATTTTTTTAGTATCTCTGGTAAAAAATATAAAGTAATAGGTTGACTAATACCTAAAAATAAAAAGACAATTGGCAACCAAAATAATTTAAATTCTTTGTAAGATTGCTGATATTCCTTTTTTAACAAAACAAGTAAACCTTTCATTCTGCTAAAACCTCCTTAAAAAAGATATCTTCAATACTTTCTTGTCTCACTTCAAATGAGATTACATCAAGATTAACTTCTACTACACTAGATAAAATCTTGATCTTATTTTGCGCGCTATCTGTAACAGAAATAATTGCTTCTTGTTTTTTTTCACTCACTTCTATGACAAACGACAATTGCCGAACATGTTCTAACCATCTTGATCCATCGCCTTTATACTTGACGACAAATTGGTTTTTAGAATTAGCATCATATAATTCATCTAATGTAGTGTCTAATACTTTATGTCCTTTTTTTATTAAGCAAAAACGATCACATATTTCGCTTGCATCATTTAAAATATGGGTTGAAAAAATAATTGCTGTTTCTTTCTTTATCTCATTTAAAATAGCAATTACTTCTCTTCTACCGATAGGATCTAATGCTGAAACAGGTTCATCCATAACTAGAAAGCTTGGTTTATGCAAAATCGCTTGTGCAATACCTAAGCGTTGTTTCATACCGCCAGAAAATTGACTGATTTTTATTTTCCCGCTATCGTGTAATCCAACTTTTTTTAGGACTAAGGGAATCTCCCTATCAAGCTCAATTGCACTCATATTTGATAAAGATCCCATAAAAAATAAAGTCTCTTCTGCAGTCATCCATTGAAAAAATTGAGGTGTTTGAGGCAAATATCCAATTTTTTTCTTTTGAGTCGTACTTTTTTGATCATTTAAATAAATAGTTCCTTCAGAGGCTTCTAAAATCCCAACAATAATTTTTAGTAAAGTTGTTTTGCCAGCCCCGTTTGGTCCAATCAATGCCACACACTCATTAGCCTGTATCTTTAAGGAAAAATCCACGACTGCTTTTTTTTGTTTAAACTTTTTTGATATATTCTCAATGCTAATTTCCATAGTATTTATCCTTTCTGCCGAAAATAAAATAAAGTATCGAACCTATTGTATTGACAAATAAAATAATAATAAACCATATCCAAAAATTCTTACGTTCTTTGCGGTAACGAATAAGATCAATTAATGCAACAACACTGAGTAAGGTAGCTAATACAATAATTGGAATAAAGGGTCTTAAATCAATTTGACTTATTTGACTAAAATCTGTATTCATTTTACTCTCATCTCCTAAACCTATTTTTGTTATATACAAACTATAACACCAACCATGTTCTATTACAACTAGAACGAACAAAAAAAATAAAATTAAATCTTTTTCCTATCTTTTACATATAATCTTAATAAGAGAGCATCTAAAGGAGGATTTAGTGTTTTAAAACATGCAGTTCTTATAAAAATACGTTATAATTTAAAATAGTCTCTTATTTTAACGAATAGTTCTTTACTTATCGAACAATTGTTCGTATAATAGAAAAAGAGAGAAAGTTTAGAGGAGGAAAAAAAAGATGGCAAAAGAAAAAATGGCTCCAAGAGATATATCACAAAAAATGGGCGACGGCAAACAAGCTGCATTAAGCAAAGCTCTTAGTAAAATTGAAAAAGATTTTGGTAAAGGCGCCATTATGAAATTAGGCGAAAAAACATCAATGAAAATTGAAACAATTTCAAGCGGCTCAATCGCTTTAGATGTGGCATTAGGAGTAGGTGGTTATCCTAAAGGACGGATCCTTGAAGTCTATGGTCCTGAAAGTTCTGGTAAAACAACTATGGCTTTACATGCTATTGCAGAAGCCCAAAAAGCTGGTGGAACTGCAGCCTTTATTGATGCCGAACATGCTTTAGACCCAAAATATGCAGCCGCTTTAGGCGTTAATATTGATGATTTACTTCTATCACAGCCTGACACTGGTGAGCAAGCACTTGAAATTGCTGATGCATTAGTATCCAGTGGTGCCGTAGATATTTTGGTTGTCGATTCAGTTGCTGCTCTTGTTCCTCGTGCCGAAATCGAAGGTGAAATGGGACAAAGTCATGTTGGTCTTCAAGCTAGACTTATGTCACAAGCTCTTCGTAAATTATCAGGATCAATCAATAATACAAAAACTATTTGTATCTTTATTAACCAAATTCGTGAGAAAGTTGGCGTCATGTTTGGGAATCCTGAAGTAACTCCTGGTGGACGTGCGCTTAAATTCTATGCAACCATTCGGTTAGAAGTTCGTCGTGCTGAACAAATTAAAACTGGTACTGACATTTTAGGAAATAGAACAAAACTAAAAGTTGTAAAAAATAAAGTAGCTCCACCTTTTAAAATTGCTGAGGTAGATATTATGTACGGTGAAGGTATCTCACGTGCTGGTGAATTAGTGGATATGGCTTCTGATAGTGATATTATCGACAAGGCTGGCGCATGGTATTCATATAATGGAGAACGCATTGGTCAAGGCCGTGAAAATGCTAAAAAATATCTATTAGATAACCCTGAGCTATATGCTGAAATTGAGAAAAAAGTTCGCGATAATTACTTTGCTAAAGAAGTTGCTGTTGAACCAGAAAAAACAGAAGCACCTATTGAAAAAGAATAATTTCTACTCCTAACCTTTTATTGGTTAGGAGTTTTTTTACTAAATATAAAGATAAAATAAAAAACTGACTGTTTCTATTTCAAAATAGTAGCCTGTTAAAAAGAATATGCTATACTAGTCTTAATGAGAAACACTCAAAAGTTGAAAGAAGGTATCGAATGAAATTAAATAAAAGCTTAGAACAGGCGATTTGTATTATTACTCTGCTTGCAACACAAGATAAAGCCATCCCTGTTACTTCTAGTGTAATTAACCATCGTTTAAATGGCTCTCCAACGTATATAAAAAAATTAATGCGTAAGCTGGTAGTTAATAATTTAGTTACCTCAGTTTCTGGAAACAATGGAGGTTTTACTTTAGTTCACTCCCCCGATGATATTTCAATTTTACAAATTGTTGAAGCGGTTGAAGGAAAAGTAAGTACCTATCCAAACTCAGGATTAATCGACGTCGTTTTTCAAGATATGCAAGTAGCTGCCAATCAAGGAGAAGTCGTATTGGCTGAGACCTTTGAACAAGCAGATTCATTGTGGAGTCAATACTTAGCTAAACAATCTGTTGCTGATTTGCTTTATAAAACATTAGGACGTAATGCCATTCCAGTTCTAAATTGGAATGAGTTAGATGAGCATAAAAGCATTCTAAAAAAAGTTTTCAATAGTGTATCTAGCGCTGAAGTAGATGAAAAGTAAATAAATAAGAGATTGGCAGAAAAACTAAAATTAGTTTTCTTGCCAATCTCTTATTTTTAAATCTATCTACAAAATGGTTACTCAATTTTCTCAGTATAACTATTTGTTTTAAACAGAATTTAATTATTAATTTAAAAGTTCATAGTTTCCATCTAGATAAACTTTATATCTGCCTATTGTTCCACTTCCACCATTATTTTTCAATTCCAATGAAACTAAGCGAATCGTATAAAAATCGCCTTTATCATCTTTTTCAAGTTCAGTAACACTATTTTCTTCACCGCTACCTTGAATGTCTGGTCCCATATTTAATTGTTTTAATAAATATTCAGTTGCAGACTTCGCATCAGTTATCTTAGTTTCAACTTCTTCCACAACTACCTCTGATGATGATTCTTCCTCTACAATACTACTACTTACTTCTGAAGAAACTTCCGAACTAGATTCACTATTTGTTTCATTTTTTGAATTTTTATCTTTTTTCTCTTCACTAGAAATAGCACTCATTTCACTTGTACTTTCTTTTTTTACATCTTCATTTTTTGTTCCACATCCACCCAATACCATTAATGAAATACATACAAATCCTACTATTTGAATTTTTTTCATCTTTTCTCCTCCTTAGATACTATCAAGAAATCTATTCGCAACATAATTGTATCCCTAAAGAAATCAAACAGCAACAATAACGATCATTCCATTATTTATTTTTTCTTCAACTACGAATAAACAATTGAAATATCTATTTTTAAAAATAATGTTGTATTAAAAGAACTACTATTTGACGGTTTTTGACTACTTAATTTAGTATCCTGACAAATCAGCCAAAACCAATCACCACCAATACTTACACTAATTTCTAGTTAATCCAAAATTGGTAGCGCTACAAATTAATTTCACTTTTTTTAAAACTTTGACACCTTTTGATTGTTTTTGACCGTTTTTGATGGTACACTTCTTTTATCATAAAGAATTAAGTAAATTTAATTTGTATGAGGCAATTTCATTGAATAATGTAGTCTTGATATTTTCAGGTTAGAAAATTCTTTTTTAGCTCTCATTATTTAGGATAGGAGGAATACTATGTTAACCGAGGAAAGGCATGCGTTTATTATCAAGAAATTAACTGAATCGGATATTGTTAAGTCCCAAGATTTAATGATGGAATTAAATTGTTCTGAATCAACAATCAGAAGAGACTTAGCCTTACTTGAAGAAAGTGGCGAACTAATCCGAGTCCACGGTGGTGCCAAAAGAAATTATCACCTCGACGAAGAATTAGATATCGTTGAAAAATCGGCTAAGAATATTGTTCAAAAAAAAGCTATTGCTCAATTAGCAGCTTCTCTAGTTCATAATAATGATACTATCTACATTGATGCTGGCTCAACAACCATCGAGATGATTCCCTTTCTAACTCAAAAAAATATTACCGTGGTCACCAATGGCGTGCAACATGCCTCACTTTTAGCTGATTATAAAATCAATACAATTTTAATTGGTGGTCAGTTGAAAAATACAACTAAAGCAATCATAGGTTCAACAAGCATTGCCGAGTTAGCTCGTTACCAATTCGATAAAACATTCCTTGGCATGAATGGCGTACATCCTAAATATGGTTATACAACACCTGATCCTGAAGAAGCTTCATTAAAATCCATGGCGCTTAAACAAGGATTTGAAACTTTTATCTTACTTGATAAAAGTAAATTTGATAAGGTTAATTTTACTCAAGTGGCTTCAATTGAATCAGCAACTATCTTGACTGAAACACTTAACCATATCGATTATCAATCCTACTTTACAAAAACAAAAATTATAGAGGTGAAAATATGATTTATACGGTTACATTAAATCCATCTATTGATTACATTGTTCATTTAGAAAAAATTGAACTAGGTGAACTAAATAGAATGGATAGCGATCTTAAATTACCTGGTGGAAAAGGAATTAACGTTTCCCGCGTCTTGCATCAGTTAGAGCATGATACAACCACTCTTGGTTTTATTGGAGGATTTACGGGTCATTTTATTAGCGATTGGTTAGTAAAAGAAGGTGTGAAGACTAATTTCATATCCATTCAAGATGATACTAGAATTAACATAAAATTAAAAGCGATTTCTGAAACTGAGGTCAATGGTTTAGGACCGACTATTACATCTAAAGAAGCTTCGGCATTATTAACTCAATTAGATCAACTGACATCAGATGATGTCGTTATTTTATCAGGGAGCAAACCTCCTTCTTTACCGGATGACTATTATCATAAAATGATTGAGTTGATTACTAAATCGGGTGCTGAATTTGTTATTGATACAACAGGTACTGATTTAATGAATGCTCTACCCTACCATCCACTTTTAGTTAAACCAAATCATCACGAGCTTGCAGAGTTGTTTAATGTGACTTTTTCAAGTGTTGAAGAGATGTTACCTTTTGGCAAAAAATTAATCGAATTAGGTGCACAATATGCTCTAATTTCAATGGCTGGCGACGGCGCACTCTTCTTCACGCCTGATGTAATTTATACGTCAACTGTTCCTAAAGGCACAGTCAAAAATTCAGTTGGTGCCGGTGATTCAATGATTGCAGGATTTATTGGGACATACGTTGCAACAAATGATCCCATTAAAGCTTTTCAAATGGGTGTAGCAACAGGAAGCGCGACAGCATTTTCAGATGACTTAGCTACGAAGGAAAACATTTTAGCCTTAGTGAACGATGTAAAAATTACTCAACAATACTAAAATAAATTGGAGGAATTATTATGAATATAAAAGACCTATTAGTCAAAGATGTAATGATTATGGATTTAAAAGCAACGACCAAAGAAGCTGCGATTGATGAAATGATTGCAAAACTAGCAGCTAGTGGAAGAATTAGCGATGCAGAAATTTATAAAGAAGGCATTATGAAACGGGAAGCTCAAACATCAACTGGTTTAGGTGATGGAATTGCTATGCCACATGCAAAAAACAAAGCGGTTAATCAAGCAACTGTGTTATTTGCTAAAAGTGCCCAAGGGGTAGATTATGACTCACTAGACGGACAACCTGCCTTTCTATTCTTTATGATTGCTGCTCCAGAAGGCGCAAATGATACTCACTTACAAGCACTAGCAGGACTTTCAAAATTACTCATTAATCCTGATTTTGTAGCCTCATTAAAAGAAGCAACTTCACCTGATGAAGTTGAAGAACTGGTTGCTCAAGCTGAAATTGCTTATGCTGAAGCTGAAAAAGCTGAGCTAGAAGCTAGTAAAAGCTCAGTACCCAGTGAAGATAAACCCTTTGTCGTGGCCGTAACAGCTTGTCCCACCGGTATTGCTCACACTTATATGGCAGAAGATGCATTAAAGAAAAAAGCAGCTGAAATGGGTGTTGATATTCGCGTTGAAACCAATGGATCTGAAGGAATTAAAAATAAATTAACAGATGATGAAATTGCTCGCGCAGCTGGTGTCATTGTTGCTGCAGATAAAAATGTAGAAATGAATCGTTTTGCAGGAAAAGCTGTTCTAGAACGACCAGTTAGCGATGGTATTCGTAAATCAGAAGAGTTGATTCGTAAAGCAGTTGCCAGTGATGCACCTATTTATCATGCTAGTGGTGAAAAAAGTTCTGAGACGAATGAAAAATCTGGTGGCTCTATTTGGAGTAAGATTTATAAAGATTTAATGAATGGTGTTTCGCACATGTTACCTTTTGTGGTTGGTGGCGGAATTTTAATGGCTATTTCTTTCCTAGTTGAAAATACGATGGGAGATAAAAGTCAAGCCTTTCAATTCTTAAACTCAATTGGTGGAAATGCTTTTAGCTTTTTAATTCCGATTTTAGCTGGATTTATTGCAATGAGTATCGGTGATCGACCAGGTTTAATGCCTGGTATGGTTGGTGGATTTATGGCAGTTGAAAGTGGTGCTGGATTCCTTGGTGGTTTAGCTGCTGGTTTTATTGCCGGATATATTATCTTAGGCTTAAGAAAGCTCTTTAGTGGGCTTCCAAAATCACTTGATGGTATCAAACCAATTTTATTGTACCCTGTCTTTGGGCTTTTAATTATTGGTGCAGTAATGTTCTTTATCATTGACCCTATCTTTGGTTCAATTAATACAGCAATGCTAAATTTCTTAGAAAATCTTGGAACTGGAAATGCCGTTTTACTTGGTGCTTTACTAGGTGGAATGATGGCATTTGATATGGGTGGTCCTTTTAATAAAGCTGCCTATACCTTTTCAATTGGCGTCTTTACTGATACTGGTGATGGAAAATTAATGGCAGCTGTTATGGCAGGCGGAATGGTTCCTCCTTTAGCAATTGCATTAGCTTCAACTATTTTTAAAAATAAATTTACTGCAGATGAAAGAAAATCTGGTTTAACAAACTATATTTTAGGTTTATCATTTATCACAGAAGGTGCAATTCCTTTTGCAGCAACGGATCCGATTCGAGTTATTGGTTCTTCTGTTATTGGAGCGGTTATCGCCGGAGGTTTAACGCAATTCTGGGGAATTAGTATACCAGCCCCTCATGGTGGAATTTTTGTTATTACTCTAGCAAATCATGCATTGCTATTCCTAGCTTCACTCGCTATCGGAACAGTTATATCTGCCTTGATTTTAGGTATTTGGCGTAAACCAGTTGATTTAATCGACTAAATCCTATGTTATAAACTTTAGTATAATTTGCATATCAGCTCTTTCTACTTGTTCTTGGATCTATCCATAAACGATTAGCGAGAGCTTTTTATAGCGAATCAAATTTACATAACACTTTTTAGTACTCTTTCCTATATGCAAAAACGACAACCATACACCGGGTATACTCCGGTATAAAGTCATCGCTCTTTAAAAATTAGTCCTATCTCTTTGAACTAGTTAATTTACTTCACACATGCCATATTGAATAAAATACAGCATTTCTTTTGTTCTGGTAAATAAAAACTCAAAATCTGCGGCAGTTGCTTCTGGGTTAGCTTTCAAATAGCGTTGTGCTTCAATCTGGATATTTTCAAAAACACTATGAATTAAACTAACAGCAACCTCCTTAGATACCTCAGGTTTCAAAGTCATTTGATTCAATACATGCTCGATCACTTCATAAGATTTCTTTTGCTGTTCTTGATAAAACTCCTGAAGTTGACTTTGCAGTTTTTTAGGAGCATTTCCGTAGGATTGTAAAACCAGACGAAAAGCCAATGGATATTCCTGACTTAAAAAAATCTTTTTGGTTGTTGACCAAACAACTAACTGAACTAAATCTTTTTTAGGCGCTTGATCTAAATCCACGGCATTAATCAAGATAGTCAAAGCCGCTTGGACTGTTTGTAAATACAATTTTTCTTTTGATCCAAAATAATGAAAAATTAACCCTTTTGATACTTTGGCAATTTCCGCAATTCGATCCGTCTTGGCTTCATAGTAACTATGAGTAGCAAATTCACTCATAGCGGCATCTAAAATACGTTGTTCACGCTCTTCTTTCATATTTTCAAATCCTTCTTTTGATACATAAAAATACTCAATAAACTAAAAACAGTTATCACTACTATTAAAATAATTAAATAAGTCCAACCCATCCACTCTTTTAGTAAATTAGCAGGAACGCCATAATGTAATAGTGAAATATATTTAAGAAAACTAACTTTATCATTTAACTCAGATAAAATCCCAATCACATATGTTCCAAAAACAAATCCTAAAGCTAAACCTGTCGCTTGTTTACTTGATTTAATAATTGTTGAAAAAAAGAAACCAATACCTAATAAAGCTACCAAAATTAAACCATCATTTAAAAATAATTGAATCAACTTAAAAAATATATCACCTAATTTATCTGTTTCGTTTCTAAAAATCAAAATAATTATTGCTGCAAAAATAAAAGTTATCACCCAAAAAGTAGCAAGTATTGCTAAATTAGCAACCATTTTAAAACCTACTAATTCTTTTCTAGTCATTGGCTGAGCATATAAAAATTCAATCGTTCCATCTGATTCTTCTTTAATTAAAGCTTGCGCGCCTATAAGAACGGCATAGATAGCAGAAGCAATAAACACATATTGAAAAACATAAGCAAAATAACCCATCACTTCCAATAAACTAGATCCATCATTTAAATTAAATATTTTCAAAACATCTTGCGGCATTGCACTAAGTTTCGTGTTAACGATATCTGTCATTCCTGCACTCTGCATTGTTGGAAAAACAGCCATAAATAAACTTAAAATAAGCACAATGACACCACACCAAGCAAGAACACTTTTATATTGTGTTTTCCATTCAATTTTAAAAATTGTCATGCTTTTTTACCTCCCTCATACATCGCCATAAACTTATCTTCTAAATCTTGATTTTTAATAATAATATCAGTAATTGACGAATTTACGAATAACGGTAAAATCAGCTGTAAATCTCCATTATAAATAAACTTGAGACTAGACGTTGTTGATTCTATAATTGTAGCGCCTTTTTTAATAAACTCTGTTCCATTTAAGTTCTTTCCTCTTAATTGGACTACCTTACCATCTGCTTTATCTTTATCAATGTCTTCAATTCGAATAAGTTCACCATCTTTAATAAAAGCAGCCTTACTGCAATAATTTTGAACTTCCATTAAATCATGGCTAGATAAAAATACAGTCATCCCCGATTTATTCTTCTCAGTTAAAATTTCAAATAAACGATGTTGCATTAATGGATCTAAGCCACTTGAAGGTTCATCTAAAATCATTAATTTAGGTTCAGCAATTAAACCAGCAACAATTGCCACTTTTTTCTTATTTCCTAGCGACATATCCCCTAATTTCTTATTCGACTCAATCTCAAAGCGGTCATAATAATGCTTTATTTTAGCTTCGGCATCTTGAATTTGATGAAATTCTGCAGCATAGCCAATAATTTCAGAAGCCGTCATCGCTGGATAAAAGCGTACATCACTAGATACATAACTGACTTCTCTTTTTATAGCCTTGGAATCTTTCACACTATCTAACCCTAAAATTTTTGCACTCCCACTAGTTGGATAAATGAAATTTAAAAGAGCTTTAATTGTCGTTGACTTCCCTGCGCCATTAGGTCCAATAAAACCAAATATTTCTCCCTCATTTACCTCTAAATGAACATTTTTAACAGCAGCCTTGTCTTTGTACATTTTAGTCAATCCATTAATCTCGATTGCTTTCATTTTACTCACTCCCCCAATCTATTACACACTAATTGACTTACTAGTCAAACAAGAGCATACGCCCTTTTGACTGAGAAGTCAATCGAAAGCACTTTAAATTTTTGTAACTTATTGTTTATTTATTGCCCATTTTACAGTAAAGTAAAAGAGAGAGAAATACGCGCTTAAAGTTAATTAAAAGGAGAATAAAAATGAAAATTGCACATTTTGGTGTTGAAGAGTGGTTAAATGAAAGAGAAAAATCAGCGATATATGATTTAGCAGGCAGTTCAATTGCTTCGTTTACTTTAGAAGAAATTATTTCAATTGATGGTACTCAGCCACAAGATTTTTTTTCAGAATTATTACCTAAAAAAATGAATTATGGATGGATTGAGGGATCACCCGAATTTAAAAATGAAGTGAGTAAACTGTATAAAAATATGCCTGTTGATAATATTTTACAAACAAATGGCGCAACAGGGGCCAATCTTTTAGCTTTATATGCTTTAGTTGAACCTAATGATCATGTAATTGCGATGCACCCAAGTTACCAACAGTTATATGATATCCCAAAATCACTTGGAGCAGACGTTTCTTTTTGGGAAATAAAGGCAGAAAATGCTTGGCAACCCCAATTAGCTGATTTAAAAAAACTAATTCGAACAGATACAAAATTAATTTGTTTAAATAATGCAAATAACCCCACAGGAACCTTGTTAAGTGAAGAATTCTTACAAAAAATTATTGAAATTGCTAAATCAGTTGATGCTTATATTTTAGTTGATGAGGTTTATAAACCATTGGATGATACTCACTCAACTCCATCAATTGTTGATTTATACGAAAAAGGTATTGCAACAAATAGTCTCTCAAAAACTTATTCCGTACCTGGGATTCGAATTGGCTGGACAGCAAGTAATCATGAAACAGCGAACTTATTCAGAAAATATCGTGATTATACGATGATTTGTGCGGGTGTCATTGATGATGCTTTAGCTGTTCATACACTAAAAAATAAAAAGCTGGTCTTAAATAGAAATAAAAAAATTGTTTCTACAAATCTAGCTATTTTAGAAAAATGGGTGGCTAATGAACCTTTAGTTTCTGTTATTCTTCCAAAATCAGTCTCTACATCTTTTATTAAACTTGATATTCCGCTTAACTCCGAAGAATTTTGTATTCAACTATTAGAGGAAACAGGAGTTTTACTAGTTCCTGGTTCAAGATTTGATTTAGAACAACATGCCCGTTTAGGATACTGTACGCACACAGAGACTTTACTTACTGGCTTAGAAAAACTATCTCATTTCTTAACTCGCTATACAGAAAAATAAAAAAGAGAAAATTTGGACAATCTTTGATAGACAATCCAAATTTTCTCTTTTTATTTTTTTAATTTTTTTTTGATATATTCCTTAGCTTCAACCAAATTTTCAATATAAGTATTTATTTTCTCATACTCATCTTCAAGTGCTTTTTTTTCAACCGTACACTCTTTATTCTCGCTATTAATTAATTTTGCATACTCTCTTAAATCAATTAATGGCAATCCACTTCTTTTTAATTTTTTTACAGATTCTAGAAAACGAATATAACTGATATCCTCTTCTGAATAGGAACGATAGCCATTTGGATTACGTGAAATATTACTTAACATTCCCTCATGTTCATAATAACGAATAATTTGCGGCTTAACCCCAATTTTTTGAGCAACTTGATTAATTTTATAGCTCATATCTTTATCCTCCTCTACATCTGTCTTATTTTCACGTTTTTAAAAGATACTCTCAGAAAACAACTTTAGTTATCAAGATTCCATACATTTAGCTCAATAAAAAACCACTTGGTTTTCTTCTTCTACTAAGTACACATTCTTCTTAATTTAATTTTATTACTCTTATTATTTTAACATTTAAAGTAACTTAAATCTAGTCTAAATGAAAATTAATTTTAAAGGTTACAATGTAAAAATCATTCTATTTTATACTAAAAAAATAGCACAGCCGTTTGCTGTGCTACTTTTTTTATAATACTTTTGCTAGAAAATCTTGTGTTCTTTCATTCTTTGGATGTTCAAAAACTTCAGTTGGTGTTCCTTGTTCTACAATATAACCAGCATCCATAAATAGTACGCGATCGGATACTTCTTTTGCAAATCCCATTTCGTGAGTGACAACCACCATCGTCATTCCTGATTCTGCCAAGTCTTTCATTACCTTAAGAACTTCTCCTACCATTTCTGGATCTAAGGCTGAAGTTGGTTCATCAAATAGCATCACATCTGGATCCATCGCTAACGCTCTCGCAATCGCAACCCGTTGTTGTTGACCACCTGATAGGCTAGCTGGATAGGCGTCAGCTTTATCAGCTAAACCAACTTTTGCTAATAAATCTTTAGCTTTTTCCTCTGCCTCTGTTGCAGTTAAACCTTTAACTTTCATTGGAGCTATTTTTAAGTTTTCAACAACAGTCATATGTGGAAACAAATTAAAACTTTGAAAAACCATTCCCATTTTCTCGCGAAGTTGGTTCAATTTGTCTTGTCCAACCTTTGTAATCGTCGTATCTTCAAAAATAATATCTCCACTTGTTGGTTCTTCAAGCAAGTTTAAACAACGTAATAGTGTACTTTTACCTGAACCAGAAGGCCCAATAATTACTACTACTTCTCCTTTATTAACTTCTTCATTGATATCTTTTAAAACCTCAACGTCACCAAATGACTTCTTTAAATGTGCAATTTTAATCATGATTCATCTTCCCTTCATAATAATTTAGTAGTTTTGTTAAGCTAAATGTTAAAATAAAGTAGATAATTAAAGTAACTGCTAATGGAGCAACAGGGCGATAAGTAATCGCTGTAACAACTTTTGTTTGATAAATTAAATCTCCCACTCCAATAATAGAAACGATTGAACTTTCTTTAATAACTGTAATAAATTCATTCCCTAAAGCTGGCCAAATATTTTTAAGGGCTTGTGGGAAGATAATATAGCGCATAGTGTCAACCTTACCCATGCCTAAACTTCTAGCCGCTTCCATTTGCCCTTTTGAAACAGAATTTAAGCCTGAACGAATGATTTCACAAATATAGGCACCACTGTTTAAAGATACCGCAATAATTCCTGCAAGTAAAGCTGGAATATTAATGACGACCCCTAAAGCAAAATAGATAAACATCACTTGAATCATCATTGGAGTTCCACGAACAAATTCTACATATACTCCGGCTATTCCTCTTGAAATTTTACTTTTAGAAAGACGCATTAATGCTAATACTGCCCCTAAAATAATCCCTATAATAACACTAATAAAAGCAATAAAGATTGTATAACCCGTTCCTTTGGCAAAATATTCCCAGAATGAAAAGATTGGTTTAACATCGCCTTCTTCATTACCACCTTGTCCCTCAATAAGTTGTTCTCCCGCTTTTTTGATAAATTGTGGAATTAAGTTTTGCTCCTTAATCTCAGCAATACTTTGATTAACTGCAGTTACTAATGATTCAGAGCCTTTTCTAAAAGCAATAGCGGAACCTTGCTCATTTGCATCTAAGTCAAATTTTCCATCAATAAAAGCCAAATTTTTATCATTTGAAACATAGGCTAAAGCACTAGGTTCTTCTAACACAATCCCATCAATTTTCTTAGTTGTTAACGCTAATATCAAATCAGGAATCTTAGTTAAACCCATCATTTTTACGTCTTCAATTTGTTCTTTCGCAACAGTTTCTTGCATTGTGCCTTTTTGAACACCTAATATTTTACCAGAAAAATCACTTTTTTGAGTAAAAATATCTTTATCTTCATTTCTGATAATAATAAATTGTCCACCTTGATAGTAGATATCTGAAAAATCTACACTCTTACGTCTTTCATCCGTTGGATTCATTCCTGCAATGACCATATCCACCTTACCAGCTTCTAAAGCAGGTAATAAACTATCATAATCCATATCACGAATAACTAAACTGACACCGATATCTTTTGCAATTTTTTCAGCAATTAAAATATCCATACCTACGATTTGATCTTTTCCATCTAGTTTTGCATGGAATTCATAGGGCGGATAATCCGCACTTGTTCCAATAACCAACTTTCCACTACTTTTCACATCAGCTAAAGAAGTTTCCGCCGCTTCAACCGTTTTTGTTCCTCCCCAAATACTTAAACTCACACAGAGAAACAGAATTAAATTAATCCATTTTTTTTGCTTCATCTTAATTACTCCTCTTCTTTAAAAAAATATAAGTGCATCTTACTATTATTAGTCTCGTCTAATTTCTATCTTGTATAAATAATAGCAGAAAAAGAATATTTATGCTATATAAAAGCCAAAAAAACCCATTTTTTTTACTTTTTATGCACATATAGCGTTTGCATACAAAAATAAATGTATAAAAAAAGCGAATAAAAAATTGGACCAAGGATTGTACCTTTGATCCAACTTTTTTTATTCAACTATCGATGCTTCATAACCAGCAGCAATCACTGCATCATTAATTTTAGCTGGGGTAGCAAGTTGCTGATTGTATTTCACTTTAGCGATTCCTTTTTTTAAATGAACCTTCACTTTTTCAACGCCATTAATTGTTAAAACCGATTCTTCTACTCTTTTCACACAATGTTCGCAACTCATTCCAGTTACTTTGAATTTAATCGTTTCCATTATACACACACTCCGATTTTTATCATTTTAGATAGTGACATTTTGGTGCTCCTGGCACTCACACTGACCCGGCACACAATTGCAAACAATCTCTTCTACTGCTGTTGCTTTTTTTGATTGAATTAGTTTTTCCAACATTTGTATATCTGACTTAGACAATTGTGCTTCTTCAATTAAATTTCCAATCGTTGATCCTACTTTTTTACTACATACGTGAGCAAATAGGCTTTCTGTTGCTGATTTTACACTTTCCGTTTCAGAAACATTAGCTCGATATATAAAACGATTTCCATCTGCCTCTGTTGTTAACAATTCTTTTTTCACTAAACGCCCAATTAAGGTTTTTATCGTCGCCGGTTTCCAATCCATTTTTGTTGCCAACACCGAAACAATTTCTTGGCTAGAAGCTTGTTTTTTTGACCAAACTACGCGCATAATTTCCCATTCAGCATCACTAATCTTGACTTTTTCAGCAGTTGTCATTTAATCCCTCTTTTCGTTTACATAAGTAATCTACTTAGAGTTTACAACTGTAATCTGTTTTTGTCAAGTATTCTTCATGCTACATCAAAATATCCTGCTAGCTTTTTCACTTAAAATCAGCTAAGATAAAAGAAAGATGAAAGGGGATATACCGATGGGATTAACACATAAAACTGAAACAAACTTAGATGATTTATTTAGTCGCTTTGCAGTCGAGCCTGAACCTGAAAAACGTAAGGAAGACGACGAAAAAGATGATGATAAAAAAACTAAGGCTAAAAAAACAGAAGATAAAAAAAAATAACACAAACGAACTGAAAGTAGCTAGACTTCTGTTACTTTCAGTTCGTTTGTGTTTATACTCTAGCAAAATAGTCATTTCGCACCATTCCATAATGATCCATATCATAAAATTGCTGATCTTTGTAAAAAGATTCTCGCGTTTTACCTTCAAAAAAGAGACCATTTTTCTTCATTACCGCTGCAGAAGCTTGATTTACAGAACAACATTTAGCTGTTAGTCGATGCACGTTAATCTCTTCAAAAGCAATTTGGATTAACTTGCTAAAAGCTTCAGTAACATAGCCTTTTCCCCAGTGTTCTTCGGCAATCACATAGCCAACCTCAACATTTTCATGCATATCTGACCAACTGACAAAATCAATTGCTCCAATCATTTCGCCTGTTTCTACAATTTCAATTGCCCAAGGCGCTAGAACTTGTTTTTCATAACAAGTTAATATAAATTGGATATATTTCTGAGCTTCTTCAATCGTTTGATATACAGGCCAACTACAATATTTTGCAACATTAGGATTACTTGTATATGTATACATTGAGTCAGCATCATCGACCTTAAATTGCCTCAACTTCAAACGATTTGTTTGATAAATTTTTTGCTTTTTAAAAAATTCTTTTTCACTTAACATGGTAATTCACTCCCAATGTATATTTCTATTATCTTAGCATGATTCATTTTTCTAAACAAGAAAAAGCTTAGCAAAGTGATTACACAACTTTGCTAAGCAAATAAGAACATATTAATCGTCTACTCGATTTTGGCTCGCTTCTTTTGAAAAACCATTTGGATAACGCTTTTCTAGTTTTTCAATATTTTGGGTTGCAACATTTTCAAATGGGATATCAGCCCATTCAGCAATTTGTGATAAATACCAAAGAACATCTCCCAATTCTTTCGTTAACGCCTTTTTATCTAAATCATGCCCATGAAACGTATATTTTTTAATTAAGTCAACAACTTCACCAGTTTCACTAGCAACTCCCAATGCACAATTTGTCAACACCTGTTCATTGCCATACAAGGTTCTATTTGCTAATTTTTGATAATCATTAAACTCCATATTAATCTAACTCCTTTTCCAATCAAGCTATTTATTCATAATTAATGCAGTAAAACTTTCATCCATTGCTACCAGTGTCTCTTCAATATCCGAAAGCGTATGTGCCTTAGACAAGAACAAACCTTCAAACTGAGAAGGAGGTAAAAAGATGCCACGATTAGCCATTTCACGATAGTAATTCCCGAAAAATTCAGTATCACTCGCTTTACTTTCTTGATAATTAGAGACAGGTCCTGAATTAAAAAACAAACCAATCATACTGCCCGCACGATTAACTGTAATTGGCAGGTTATATTTCAAACTGAGTTTAGCAATTCCTGTTTCTAACGCATCTCCTAATTTCTCAAAATGAGTATAATCGGCTTCGTATAAATTACTTAAAGTTGCATAACCTGCTGCCATGGCTAAAGGATTTCCCGATAACGTCCCCGCTTGATAAACACTTCCAGCTGGCGCCATATGTTCCATAATATCACGTCGTCCGCCATATGCACCAACAGGAACTCCACCACCAATCACCTTTCCTAAACAGGTTAAATCTGGGGTAACAGAATAATGCCCTTGCGCAGAATAATACCCAACTCGAAAACCCGACATTACTTCATCAAAAATAAGCAATGCACCATCTTTTGTCGTTACCTCTCGGACTGTTTCTAAGAAACCAGGAACAGGTGGAATAACTCCCATATTGCCTGCTACCGGCTCAACAATTACAGCAGCAATTTGGCCTTGATACTCTTTAAAAATCCTTCTAACAGCCTCACTGTCATTATAAGGCGCCACTAACGTATTGCTTGTTGTACTTTTCGGAACACCTGGAGAATCTGGCAAACCTAATGTTGCTACCCCTGAACCAACCTTTACTAGGAGAGCATCATCATGTCCATGATAACTTCCTTCAAGTTTTAAAATCTTATCTCGACCAGTGTAACCACGAGCCAAACGTAAAGCACTCATAGTTGCTTCTGTTCCAGAATTAACAAAGCGAATCATCTCGATTGAGGGGACTCGTTCAATGACTAATTTAGCCAACTTATTTTCCATTAACGTTGGTGCTCCAAAACTAGTTCCTAAGCTAGCTGTTTGTTGAATAGCAGCAACAACATGTGGCTCTGCATGGCCTAAAATCAGTGGACCCCATGATAATACATAATCAATATAACTATTTCCATCAACATCCACAATTCGACTACCTTTTCCATGATCCATGACGATTGGGGGTACATCTACGGATTTAAACGCTCGGACAGGACTACTCACCCCTCCCGGCATTAATTCAACAGCTTCACTAAAAATCGCTTCTGAATGTTCTGTCGACCTCATAAATCGCCCTCCTTTTCTAACAGTTGTAAGTCTTCGATTGGGACTTCTGTCTGTTCTTCACTTTGTTTTAAACCAATTGAACGAACAAATAGTTCCAGTGCATCATTCATATCCTTACTTGGGTTCATTCGAGCAAACTCTTTCATCGATTGAATCGGAGTTTTAATCAATTGATTCACAACACTTTGCATATGTTTATCTATCAACTTCATTTCTCTAGCATCTAAATCAGGTAATTTCTTAGCTAAACTATCAATTGTCTTCTCTCTAATTGCCATCGTATCTTTTCTAATTTGATAAATGTAAGGAACTGCGCGGCGCTCTTTATACCAACGATTAAACTTAATTACAGCTTCATCAATATCCGCTAAAATACCTTTAATTATTTTTTCCCGCTCTTCTTTAAAATGATCAATTTGCACAGCTATTTGATCCATGTCAAAAATACGAATCCCTTTAACTAAATTTAGGTCAGGGTCAACGTTCCTTGGAACCGCTAAATCAATCAGACATAATTCTTTAACTGAGCCACTTCTAATCGCCTGCATTTTAATAATACTCTCTGTTGTAACAATATATTCTGACGCTTTCGTTGCTACAATTACACCATCTGCTCCAGCTAAAGCCATGGGTAAATTTTCATATTCAGCGGAATATACATAACGCTTTAACTTTTCAGGATGATAGTTAGTTTGGACCCATTCATTCATATCATGGGCAAATGCCTCTGCTTTCAAACTATTTCTCGAAACTACCGTGATATGCTGTGCTCCATTTTCCAACAATGATTTTGCTGCCAAACGAATCATTTTACCCGCACCTAAAAGTAAAATTCTTTTTTCTTTTAAATTTTCCCACTCTAATTTTAAGAGCTCTACTGCTGCCGTACTCGGATTAAAAGAAAGTTGATCAATTTTCGTGTGAGTATGTACTCGTTTAGAAAATGAAACAGCCTTGTTAAAAAGCGAGCTTAGAATTGGACCTGCTGTTGCCACTTCCTGTGCATTTTTTAAAGCAAATTTGACTTGACTTAATATTTGCGTTTCCCCAACCATTAATGAATCTAGACCTGTTGCAACTTTAAAAATATGAGTTGCAACATCGCTATTTGACTTTCCATAACTTGTTGAGATCACATCAGATACGTCATAACCAGTATACTCTCCAATATAACGCAACATGTCACCATGCATAAATTCAGTTTGATCTATATATAAATAATATTCAGTTCGGTTACATGTCGTTAAAATAACTACTTCGCTAACCCCATTAAAAGCTTTAATTTCGGTTAATTGTTTTGGCACATCGTCCTCTTTAATTGTATACCGTTCTCTTATTTCTATCGGTGTTGTTTGATGACTCACGCCATACAATAAAATTTTCAACTTTACTCACTCCTATGACTAGCTACTGTAACCCGCTGTATTTTTAAGTTAAATACCAGAAAAAAACAACTAAGAAAAATCTTAATTGTTTTTCTAATCTTTCCTGACCTTTGATTATTGGCTAGTCAACTTTTTATAAAGCTAAATACTTCTCAATCAAACGCCAAGCCTCATCTTTTCCTTCGCCAGTTTCTGATGAGAACATCACAAATTCATCGTTTTTATCAAACTCTAACGTATCTTTGACAATCTTGATATGCTTATTCCATTTACTGCGTGGAATTTTATCGGCTTTTGTAGCAACTACAATTACAGGCAAATCATAATATTTCAAAAATTGATACATTTGGACATCTTCCTTACTTGGAGCATGTCGCAAATCAACAACAGATAATACGGCTTTCAATGTGTCACGTTTTGTTAAATAGGTTTCTAACATTTGCCCCCATTTAGCACGTTCAGTTTTTGATACTTTAGCATAACCATAACCAGGTACATCAACAAAATAAAATTGATCTTGAATAATATAAAAGTTTAAAGTTTGTGTTTTCCCAGGCTTACTAGACGTCCGAGCTAATCCTTTTCGATTAATCATTCGGTTAATAAACGATGATTTCCCTACATTAGAACGACCTGCTAAAGCAATCTCTGGCAAACCTGTGCTTGGGTATTGAGCAGGTGCGACTGCACTTATTACGATATCGGCTTTATGCACATCCATTTTTTTAATCTCCATCTCTATTCTAAATTCTTTTACCATTTTAACATAAAAAAACAAGATAAGATATTCTTTCATAAAAATAAAAAAACATAAACAAAAAACAGAATTACCATCTATTTAGTGGTAATTCCGTTTTTGTTATTTATTAAGACTAAAACATATTTTATTAATCAACATAATAGTGTTGCCCATCCATCCAAACTATATTTGAAGAAACCGTATTATGAATTATCTTACAAGTTCCATTTGTTAATACTTGGAAAATAAATTTTTTCGTTGTATCACTATCTTGTACTGTAGCTGACGCTCTATATTCTTGACTTGGATAAAAACCACTCGGCATAATCAAAAAGGTATAACCACCTGCTATTGGAAAATTACCACCACCACGAAACTCAACTCTATTCCCAATTTTACGGTAAGAAAATGGTTGATTGGCATTATGCGTCACTCCAGAAGTTACCGCTTTTATCCAACCAGAGTCACTAACTTTAGCTTCTTTTTGATTTAATTCTGTTTGTAAATTAGTAATTTGACTAATTGAGTGGCTGTGTAAAGCTGCTGCTTTATTATTCCAATTTGTTCGTTCCACATTTGTAATATGGATACTTTCATTACTTAGATGCGTGTTTAAGTTCTTTTTCAATTCATCAATAGCCAATGCTAATTTAGCAGCTTCATTTTCATCGATTAAATCTTTAATATCTTCTAACCATTTTTTCCAGTCTGCTTCAAACTGTAGCCATAAGGTTGTTGGATCAATATCAATTAGCGAGCTAACATAGCCACATAATTCACCATTCCCTCTCGTATCCTTGATCATGCTCTGAGTAATTGGCAAACCACCACCAGGAATCGATACTTCCGCTAACATCAATTCATAAATCGAATTTGTTCGCGTCAACTCAGTCGTTCCTTTTGTCTCCACACTCATTAAACGTTCATTTAAGTCCATTCGTAAGACAACTGCACCTTTTTTAGCCGTTCCAGAAACATCGGCTACTTTAAAGACAATCGTTTTAGCTTCTGTCAATTGATACAGATAACCGTTAATATTTCCATAACCAGCTCCAACTACTACTGCTAATCCATTTGTTTTAGAAGCTAGTACCTGTAAATTTTCACTATTATTACTAAATACACCGTTTGAAAATAAATGGGAAAAATAGCCTGTAAAATCACTTGCTTTGTATTTACGATCCCCGTTTTTAGAAGGGAAAAATAAGCCTTGTTCCATCTCTCAATCACTTCACTTTCTTTCTAATTTTATCAACCAATGTCGGTACTTGATTGCCGAATGACAATCGAATTTCCAATCCTCGTTCTTCGTAAACTTCTTCCACAGTCTCAATCCTTGTATCTAGTTCTAATCCTAAACTCTCTGATAGAATTGTGACTCGATCACCTAACATGAAGTCCTTTTGATAACGAGTAGAACCATTCATTACAACATCTGCTTCAACAGTTTGAATGATCTGGAAGTCTAACAACTCTTTCGTTCCTACTTGTTTGACTAACTCTTTTTGTTGCGTTTCAGTTAATTTATCTTCTTCAGTAGATTGTCCAATATTTTTAGCATCAACATAGATTTCTCTTCGCAAAATGTCTGATGTGGAATTTGCTACTTCTAATAAATATTTCTGCTCTTCCCATTGCGATTCTACTAAAGCTGTCGTTTTTAAATTCAAATTATTAACTATAACTGATTGGGTTAAAATGTTTTCAAAATCCTGTGAAAATAAAACTTTTGTGTTTTTTGATTGGCCATTAGTACGATCTACACCTTCATATATGGTTAGAACTAATTGCTTAGTACTCAATTCTATCTCAACAGAAAAACCCCATTCTAATTCTTGGCACAACGTTGAAATAGATTCTAATAAATTCGTATATTTTAATTCCACCGACATTGTTCGTGTCGAATTTGGAAAATCGCCCAATTTAAACTGCTTCATTTTGCGTTGATTATCTTTAGGGTTTATGACACAACTCTCCAACCAATCATGTATTAATTTTTGAGGTGTTCCAAAATAAGCTTTTTCACCTAGAATAATCCTTCGATCTAAATAAACCCTTAAATCGCGCCCTTTTATAACAATCTCTCCACCATTTTTTTCAAAATTTGAATTCATTTCTTCAATTAAATAACCAACTAATTCTGACTCTTTCATTAAAATATTTCCTAATGATAATTGATTATCTTGAATTAATTGCAGATTTTCTTCCGTCATTGGCAGATGTAACTCAAATTCACTTGGTACTGAATATCGCTTTGTTAGAATAAAACTACTAAATTGTTCAATTCCATTAATACGCTCCAACTCTTGATTTAATACCCATAAAATCATATTTATACCCCCACGTAACGTGATTCATACTGAACCTTAATTTCTAATTGATCGCTATGAGTCGCGGCTGTAGAACGTAGATAATTCTCTCCAACATCTAATTGTATAAAAGTACTATCCATAGTTAATGTATTAAAAATATTTAGCCATTTTTGCCTATCATCTGACCACTTTTCAACTCGTTTTTGACCCGAAATAGTTGAAATTCGGATTCTATCACCAGCTTTCATACTCGTCAGTAATTTCATTTTCTGCGTACTTGACCCATCTGGCATGATACGAATGATTTCAGGATTCAACACATCACTACTAGCGCTTAACAAAAAAATTGCACCCGTGAACTCATCACCATCATTTTCTAAGGTAACTAGTCCATCTTTTAGAAAGGTTTCTAACTCGATACCTAAGTCTTTATTTTCAGTTAATGGAAATTCTAGCTCCCACTCTAAATTGGGTTGCCAATTAGATAAATAATGAACCTCAGAATTTTCTGCATACCAGAAAGGATCTGAGGCAACTAATGTTAGTGTCACTCGTTGTCTTTTTTTTCCTAAATAATCTTCAGTTGTAAAGGTTGGAACATGGTCACTAGCAACATTGATTCGATACGTCTTTTGCTCTTCTTTATATCTTAACTCTAGTAAACCAGCTTTTGGATTGACTATTTTACTGATTTCTCGACGTAATTCTTCCATATTTTTACTTTCATCAGCTAAAATAACTAATTCGATTTGAAGTTCTCGCTCTGCCAAATTAGAATTGATATAGATACTTCCGTCTCCATGAGCATCCATCGTATGTCGATCTGCTTGAACTTCACCCAATCCATCTAGTTTTAATAAAAAATAGTTCCCTTTCGGATTGCCATCAGTGGCAAAAGTTTCAGTTATATAGTCCTTAATCATTAATTTTTGACCAAGTACTTGATTATAAATTTCACACTCCACTACATGTTCCACCCCATTTCTTGATTCGCTTGACGCATTTTACGCAGCAATTCAGAAGGTCGTGCAATAGGCTGATTAAATTGAATCGTTTGCTGATTGCTAATCATTTTACGGTTACTATTGCTTGCCTCTAACCCTTGAGTATCAATCATATTTGAAAAAGACAAAGGTTTAGATAAGCTGCGCATATCTGACATCTTCATTTTAAGATCTTTTGGATCTATCATTGCTGCTTCTGCTAAATGATCAGTAGCACGTTTAACTTTATCAGACTCACTCTCAATCCCGTTTGCTAATCCAATCGACATATATCCTCCAATACCTTTCATTACTCTCGAAGGTGATTTAATACCAAAAAGACCTTTAATTCCATCTAACATACTATTTCCAATTTCTTTAATTTTGTTAACCACAGCATTTTTCATAGCTCCCACACCATCTATTAAACCTTGAATAATATTTTTTCCGATATCCAACATGCTTGCCATTTTTTCAACAATACCATCTTTTAACTTGTTGAATATTTCAGCACCTTTATCTTTAAGTTGCCCGATAACAGTTGCAATCCCTGAAATAATCGTAGAAATAAAATCGCCACCAATTTTCAATAAATTTCCAATCATAGAAGTAATCCCTCCAATTAAAGCGATTAAAATCTGAATACCTGCAGCAATCAAGTTTGGAATTGCACTAATAATCATCGCAACAAAACCAACCATCAAACTTAATGCTGTCGCTAAAATAGTCGGAATAATCGTCACTAACCCACTTATAAAATTTGTTAATAGCGTAATTCCTGCTTGAATTAACCCTGGAACTGCTGAAATGATTGTACTAACAAAATTAGTTAACATTTCAATACCAGATTGAATAACTTCCGGAATCTTCTCAGAAAGCCCTTTAATAAAGCCTATAATTAAATTTTTTCCATTTTCTATAATTTGTGGAACTGCTTCAATAATCCCTGAAACAAAACCAAACAATTTATCTTTTAAGGTAATAAAAAATTCTCCTAATGACATATCTCCACTAAATACTTTGCTAATATCTGAAAATATTCCTAAGTGATTCATTAGCAATGCCACTCCTGCAACGACTGCAATGATTGGCAATGCAATCGCCAAAAATGGTGCAATTAATGCCCAGACACTTGCAGCTGCTGCCATTGCTCCAGTTCCAAGCGTGCTTAATAAAGGTAAAATCGCTGAAAAATTTGGCTTGGGAATAGATGACATTAAACCGCCTAAATCACTAAAATCTGCTCCCGTCACACTCAACATCTCTTGAAGATCTGTAAAGGTCCCTTTAATCTCCGAAAAACCTGATAGAGCACCTGATATATTCTCAGCACTACTGACAACACCACTAAATGCTCCTGACAATCCATCGATAATTCCAATATCTCCACTAAAAATATCCCCAATTGAACCGGCAGAATTTTTAATATCTTCAACCGCAGAATGGACAGCTCCGAACGGTTCCATTAATTGCCCTATAGTACCTGACAATGCGGAAAAATCATCTTGAATAAGTCCGACAGTTCCTAAGATATCATTTAAATTACCTGACATACCAGATAAATTCATATCCATACTGTTCCTCCTTTCTAGTTTTTATACTTGTGCATCTGCTATAAATTTCACCTCATAGTATTTCAAAGCACGACTTGCATTACTGATTAAATTTGGATTAAGTTTATTTTCATGACTTCCTACACTTAGACTTCTCAGAGCTTTTTCTTTATCGAAAATTTTACGCTCCTTCGCTTGCTTTGCATGATGGGCATAGCGATTGGCCATAGCTGATTTAGCCATCATCTCATAACTGTCTATTACTCTGAGTTGCATTCCTTTAATTGCAGCTTCATATTCAGCAATACTTAATTCTAAAATATCATCGATAGAACTTACTCCATATTGAAAACAAGTTTCTATAATTTTGAGAGTAGAGAAATGGCTTTCTTGCGTTTTTGTTCCATCTGTTTTACTAGTTCTTTGTTGCTGGCTTCCTTCTTCAAATTTTCCATTACTGTTTTTCTTGTTTTTGCGAAAAAACCGCTTAGTTCCATGACACCTACTGCTTTTAAAAACAGCACATCTAGCGCTTCCTCATCTTGTTCTAGCAGCTTATCAAGTGCTGTTTCAATTTGATCCATGCTGGGTCTTTCTGACGTTTTAATGCCGTAATATAGAAAATTTAACAAGGCATTAATTGAATCACTTTGTAGTCCCATATATAATAGTGCCAAACCATTTAGCTGATTGATGCCATCTTTCTTAGTTGATAAATACGTCTCAATGTCTCGAGCAAAACGTAAATTCCCCTTAACCTCATAAGCTTTTTCATTAATATCAATGGTAAACATCTAATTCCTTCTTTCTAGTTGCTAACTTTTAATTTGACTAGTAGAAACATACGTATCCTACTAGTCGAGATACTCAGTACTATTCTTTTGCTGCTTCTTCACCTAGCTCACCAGTTTTTTCTCCTGGATTTTCAAAACCATATAAAGCTAGATTAATTAATTCTTCTGGAATATCCGTTAACGTTCCTGGTTGGGTTTTTCCAATTACTGGTAAAGTAACTGTTAACTCTGCAAAACTATCTGCATCTGAAATTGCCACACTTTGAATAATTGAATAACCAAAACGAGCAGGATATGAACCATCAGTATTTTGCTGTAATTCAACGCGCCAAACTTTAACTTGTTCTTCATTGTCATATGCATTGGCAATTGCTTCTTGCCCTGCATCCCCTGGTGCTGAATAAAGAGTTAATTCAAACGTTTCAGTCTTTGCCCCATATCCTAAAATACGTCCTGACTTTGTTTGTTCATCTAAAGCCTCATGTTCACGTGTCCATGTTCCTTCTGTCTGGAAACCAGGAAGTAATGCTTTTGCTCCTTTTGCTGCGTTTGTTGCTTGGACTAAATAAACTACTTTCTTCCCTTCAATTGGTTGTACTGTCATTTTACATTCCTTCTTTCTTTTTTTTAGATTATAAATCTTTGTTGTTAGGAAGTCTTACTTGCCTTTCAACATCCTTAGTATACAACCTAAGCGAACGAACGTTCCCTCTTGTTTCGTCATTTTTCCTTCTTTCAATCTTTATAATCTCTGTCAGTCTTCTTTCGACTTCCTTTTAATACTGTCTAAAAGACTGTTTCAAATAACTTATGATTCCCTATCTAAAATTCTAATTCTATTTATTAAACAGCAAAAAAGAGCTATTCTGAAAGTAAAATCAAAATAACTCTTTTTTATTTAATCAATTTTCCCATTAAACTAAGTAACACTTTTAGGTTTAAAACCCCCATAAAAAACTTAATAATTCAAATGCATCTTTTTTTAAGCGATAGTAATAAGATTCACTCATATTCAACTCCATGTAAACTTGAATGTCTGTTTCATACTTGTTTTGAACAATGTAACGCTTGGTTAAAATATCTTTTTGCAGTTCATCTGGCAACGAAGATATCGTTGCCTTAATTGTCTCTAGCTCAAGCTTAGCTTCTTCCAAACGCTTTTTTAACGCCGGTTCAGCAATTACTCGTTCAGAGAGCTTAACCATTGCCGTTAGTTTGGGGATATTTCTTAAACGCTCATCAACCAATTTTTTACTTTGTTGCTTTACATAAACTTCTCCCATTTTATCACCACTTCATCATATTGAGATTAGAGGTTATCTCTTTATTTCTATTTCCATTGTAACGAACATTTGTTCGATAAGCAACAAAAAAAACTTCAATTACCCAAAATGAGTAATTGAAGTTTTTTTATTTTTTTATTTTAATCAATTGAAAGTCAACAATATAAGGCTTTCTTTGAACTTTATCAACTGATTTTTTTAAGGTATAGGTTACCTTTAACTCTTTTAATTTATACAACTGCTGAACCTTCAGTATCATATAGTTCAGGCTTTCCAGAACCAATAACCGTATCTTCAGTAATCACGCATTTGGTAATTTCAGGACGACTTGGTAAATCGAACATAATTTCTAACATAATACTTTCTATAATCGAACGCAATCCACGAGCACCAGTATTTCGTTCAATCGCTTTTTTAGCAATTTCTCGTAAAGCCTGATCTTCAAAAACCAATTCAACATCATCTAAGTCAAACAATTTTTTATATTGCTTCACTAATGAATTTTTTGGCTCAGTTAAGATATGGACTAAATCCTCTTCTGTTAGCTTTTCTAAAGCTGCCATAACAGGCAAGCGTCCAATAAACTCTGGTATTAAACCAAATTTCAATAAATCTTCAGGAATAATTTGTTGCATTAGACTTTGACTCTCATCAATTTTTTTCGTGTTGGTACCAAAACCAATTACTTTTTCGCCCATTCGATTTTTAACAATCTCTTCAATGCCATCGAAAGCTCCACCGACAATAAATAGAATATTACTTGTATCTAATTGGACAAACTCTTGATGCGGATGCTTACGCCCTCCTTGAGGCGGAACGTTTGCAACTGTACCTTCAAGAATTTTCAATAATGCTTGTTGAACACCTTCACCACTTACATCACGGGTAATTGATACATTTTCACTTTTACGAGCAATTTTATCAATTTCATCAATATAAATAATCCCTTTTTCAGCTTTTTCTACATCATAGTCAGCTGCTTGCATTAATTTTAAAAGAATATTTTCTACATCTTCTCCCACATAGCCTGCTTCTGTTAAACTAGTTGCATCTGCTATTGCAAATGGAACGTTTAAAATTCTAGCTAGACTTTGAGCCAAGAATGTCTTTCCTGAACCAGTAGGTCCGATTAATGAAATATTACTTTTTTGTAATTCAACTTCATCTTCTTGACCATTTAATTGATTCACACGTTTATAATGATTGTATACAGCAACAGATAAAGCTTTCTTCGCTTGATCTTGACCGATAACGTAGTCATTTAATATACTTCTAATTTCTTGCGGTTTAGGCACATCTAAGAACTCACCATAGCCAGCTTCATTGAATTCTTCATCAATAATTTCCTTACATAATTCAATACACTCATTACAAATAAACACGCCAGGTCCAGCAACAATTTTTTTAACTTGATCTTGTGATTTGCCACAAAAAGAACAATTAACCGGGCCCTTTGTTTCTTCATCATTAAACATTGCTTCATCCACCTCTATTCTCATTCATACCACTTTAATAGTATCAGATTTATCCCTCAACATACAAGGGATTCTCTACATCCATACTATCTTAGCATAAAGTTCTCTAAATTTAAAACATTTTTATTTCATTCCTACTAGAATGCATTTTTTATACGTGCAAAAACCCTATTCTTATGCCCTAATGAGCAAAAAATAGAGTTCTCAATCAAAAGCACCAAGGAATCACTTTTTAATTTAATTTACGTTACTTCTTTATAAATAATCTTTTAATTGCTTAGAACGACTTGGATGACGTAATTTACGCAAAGCTTTTGCTTCAATTTGTCGAATTCGTTCTCTCGTTACGCCAAAAACCTTACCCACTTCTTCCAACGTCCGAATACGACCATCGTCTAGTCCAAATCGAAGGCGTAAGACATTTTCTTCCCTATCTGTTAGTGTATCCAATGCATCTTCTATTTGTAGCTTTAAAAGCTCATAAGAAGCTTGTTCTTCTGGATCAGCTGCCCCGTGATCTTCAATAAAATCACCTAGTTGAGAATCATCTTCTTCTCCAATTGGCGTTTCTAACGAAACTGGTTCTTGAGAAATTTTTAATATTTCTCGAATACGTTCCGTTGATAAATCCATTTCAGCACCTAATTCTTCAGGAGTCGCTTCACGACCTAAGTCTTGGATTAATTGTCGTTGAATTCGAACAAGCTTATTGATTGTCTCAATCATATGAACCGGAATACGGATTGTTCTCGCCTGATCCGCAATAGAACGTGTAATAGATTGGCGAATCCACCAAGTCGCATATGTTGAAAATTTAAAGCCTTTAGTATGATCAAATTTTTCAACAGCTTTCATTAGACCTAAGTTTCCCTCTTGAATTAAATCTAAGAATTGCATGCCTCGACCCATATAACGTTTGGCAATACTTACAACTAGTCTTAAATTGGCTTCTGCTAAATGATTTCTAGCATCTTGATTCCCTTCTAAAACTTGCTCTGCCAAAGTCACTTCCTCAGCACCTGTTAATAGATCAACCTGACCAATCTCTTTTAAATACATGCGAACAGGGTCGTCCATGGGTACACCCGCTGGTGGAGCTAAATCAGCTTTTTTTATTTCTATTTTTTCAATTGCTGGAACCAATAATTGACGCTCAGTCGGACCACCATCATCACCAACAACACTTACCCCAGCGTCCTCAATCCGCTGAATCAATGTGTCGATTTCTTCAACAGTTAAATGATTGGGTAAGGCTAACTCTTTTGTTACTTCATCAATATGAACCATTGCTTTTAATTTGTGCTTTAAAATAAATTTATCAGTGGCTTTTTTCATTGTTTTTTTATCTCCCTTAGCTTGTGTACTCAATAAATTGCCTCCTGTTCAAATTTAATTAATGCTTCAATATATAAATTAATCAATCTAAAAAAATAATATTAGTTATCTTTTTTGTTACTAAAATGACTGATGAGACATAAAATTTGATACTCTGTAAAAATAGACCAAATAAAAAAAAGCGCTTAAAAATAGGATACATTGCCTCATTGAACCTACCTTAAGTATACTCTTTTAACTAAACAAAGCAACCTAAGCTATTTGTACAAAGACAAATAGTCCTATGATGCTTAAAAAATATTTTTTTACTAATTAAAAAGTATCCTATCACTTTAAATTTTTAGTGATAGGATACAAAATTTACTTCTTATTTTTCAACTGCTGTTTCAGTAATAGCGTCGATTGCTTTTTTCATTGAAATGTCATGTTTTAACATATCAACACTTAAAGCAGCACGAACAGCTTTTTCTTCCATGTTGTATTGTTCAGCAAGTTCTTTAATTTCTTTTTCAACTTCTTCTTCAGATGGATCAAAGCCTTCAGCAGCAACAATTGCTTCAAGAACTAGATTCGTACGAGTACGGATATCAGCATCTTCTTCCATTTGTTTATGCAAGTCTTCTTCAGTTGTGTTTGTTAATTGATAATACATTTCTGGAGAAACACCTTGACGTTGCATGTCATTTAAGAATTGATCCATTTGACGATGAACTTCATCATGTACCATTACATGTGGCAATTCAACGATTTCAGCATTATCAACAGCTTGACGAATAGCAGCTTCTTGAACAGCTTCCTCAGCTGCTGCTGTTTTAGCTTCAACTAGCTCAGCTTTAATTTTAGCTTCTAATTCTGCCAATGTTTCAACTTCTTCATCAACATCTTTAGCAAATTCATCATCTAATTCTGGTAATTCTTTAGCTTTAACTTCATGGATTGTTACGTTAAAGACAGCATCTGCGCCTTTTAAATCTTCAGAATGATATTCTTCTGGGAAAGTAACTTTCACTTCAACTGTATCGCCAGCCTTAGCTCCAATTAATTGCTCTTCAAATCCTGGAATAAATGAATTAGATCCAATTTCTAAAGAAGTATTTTCGCCTTTACCGCCTTCAAATGCAACACCGTCTTTGAATCCTTCGAAATCAATGACAGCAGTATCGCCATTAACAATTGCATCTTCTTTTAAAACTAATTCAGCTTGTGCTTCTTGTTTTTCTTTAATTTTTGCAGCAACATCTTCATCTGTTACTTCGCGATCTTGTTTTTCAACTGTTAAGTTTTTGTATTCACCTAATTTAACTTCTGGTTTTACAGTTACTTCTGCAGTAATAATCCAAGGTTGGCCTTTTTCCATGCTTTCAACATCAATTTTTGGTTGGTCAACTGGATCAATTCCAGATTCTTCCAAAGCAATTGTATAAGCTTCTGGTAAAAGAATATTTAGTGCATCTTCAAATAAAGATTCTTCACCATACATTTTGTTAAACACTTGACGTGAAACTTTCCCTTTACGGAATCCTGGTACATTAAGGTTTTTTTTCACTTTGTTAAAAGCTTTTTCTAAACCTTCTTTAATTTTTTCTTCTTTAATTTCAAATTTTAAGACACCATCATTAGTGCCTTTCTTTTCCCATTTTGCAGTCATTAATATTCCCTCCGACACACTGATTTTTCGCAATCTTAATTGCAATTGCACACTCACTAATAGTACACTATCGTGAAAACTTTGTAAATACAAAGACAACAATACATTAAAAAAGTTTCAAGTTTTTGTTGTCTTTTCTATATAAAGCACTAATAAAAGCTTTTTATTTTTAAGACTTATTCCTATTATTCGCTTAATTAGCTCATTAATTCTAAAATCAACTCATTTAAACGATTTTGCCAAAGCTTTAAATCATCAAAATGGGGCAATTTTTCTGTTTGCCCAATGTAATCTAATTCATATTGCTGACGATAAAGCTCAACCCAAGTTTCTGGAGAGGTAATTACTTCTTCAATGAAAGGATATAAGAATATAAAATGCAGTTGTGCCTCTTGACTAACGCTAGCAAATAAAGTTGGATCATTTAAGCCAATCTTTTCTTCTAGCAATTGCTGTACCTGTCTAACTGTGGCATTCTCCTCAATTGAGGTCAATTCTTTGGGTCTAATAATGCGCTCTTGGTCGAACCAGGTAATTTCAATCGCTTCATCTAGTTGCTCATTAACAAGCCGTTCAATAATCGTTGCTTTGATTAATCCACTAACGAAAGGATTTTGTAGTAATAGTTTCGCTAATTTCAAGTAAGATTGAAATGGGATTGTGTCCATTTCCTTCATTAAATCTGATTGTTCTTGATAAGACTTATCCATCATTGATAGGACACGTTTTCCTATATCTGCTATCTTTTTTTCTTGACTAACTTGTTTGTTTTTTTGCTCTTCTTTAGAAAAGCCCAATAGACTTTGCCACGTGATTTTTTCAGAATCGTTCCCTTTACGCATCAACTGCTTTTTAATAATCGCCTCAGCCTGTAAAAAATAGTGAGAACGAATTAAAATAGAGACATAAAATGCGTATAATTGATTTTCCTTTTCATAGAAAGCCAATTGATCCTCTACCACTTCTTTAGCTTCTTGATAACGCCCCACTTGGTATAGAGCCGTTGCATAAAAAGTATTTATTTTTTCTTCCTGCTTTAATTGATACGCTTCTTTAAAGTATGGAAGAGACTCCTCCATCCGACCTAACTGGAAAGCGACGACCGCCTTTTTTACATACTGTTCATAATTCTTAGGAAAAATAATTTTTTCTCCCATATTAATGTCACAACCAATCTATAATTTTGATGCTCACTTAATCTACTACTATCATAGCAGATTATCTTCACAAAAATCAGCATTTTTGTTTATTTCTTTTATTTTTAAAAAAATAGTTTAGTTCGACTCTTCTTTGTGATATGATGAACTAAACAAGAATGAGAATCACTATCAATTAGATAAAAAAAAATACATATTAATCAGAGGAGGACTAAAATGACTTCAGTTAGTAAAATTAACTTACATGAATTACTAACCATCAAAGATTTATCACAGCTTGACCAATTAACGAGACGCAGATTAAAAGATGTCGGGATAACTGAAGGATCAATTGTTGAAATTAAGCGTCGCTATCCTTTTGGCGGTCCATGTATGATTGAAAGTGATGGTCAACGCGTAGGAATCCGCAAACACACACTGGACTTCATTTTTGGAGATTTAGTCTTATGAAAATTGCTCTTTTAGGAAATCCAAATACTGGTAAAACAACAGTATTTAACCATTTAACCGATTCTTATGCTTATGTAGGGAACTGGAATGGGGTTACTGTTGAAAAGAAAATCGGAAAAATTCAAAACTCCAAGATAAAAATTGTCGATTTGCCAGGAGTTTATTCATTAAACCCCTTAACTAAAGATGAATCTGTCGCCACTTCTTTTTTACTCAAAGAATCTTTTTCAGAAATACTCAATATTGCTAACGCAGCTCAATTAAAACGAAACCTTTTGCTCACTATCGAACTATTGGAATATGGAAAACCTGTAACCCTTATTCTAAATATGATGGATATTGTCAAAAAGCAAGGGGTAGAGTTAGACCTTAAACTACTCGAACACGCCTTACAAACAAAAGTTTTGGCATCCGATGCGAGAACAAATCAAGGATTACCTGAAGTACGTCAAGAGCTGTTAGAACATGAAAACCAACCATTAAAAAACAACTCTTTTTTTCTTGATTATGGACCAGTTATAGAGGGATTAATCAAAAATGGACAAGATATTTTAAGTCAACACTATCAGTTTAACCCTGAAATTTCTAGGTGGTTTATGATTCAGTTTTTTGCTGGAAATAAAATGATTGACGAATTTATCCACGCAAATAACTTTACTTTGTTAGACAACTTAAAGCAGAAAGCTTCAGAGAAAACAGCATACAAAGATGCTGAGGATGCTATTTATTCTGTCAAACTACTATTTATTGAAGAAACTTTGAATAAAGCAATTACGAAAGAAGCCAATCAAAAAATCACAAAACTAACACAAAGAATTGACAAAATAACAACTCACCCATTTTTAGGGATTCCATTGTTCTTAACTATTTTCTTTTTTATGTTCAAGTTGACCTTTGATTGGGTTGGCGGTCCTCTCTCCGATTTCTTAGATACACTTTTAAGTGGTCCCATTTCAGAAGGGATAGATGGAATCCTAACTTATTTAGGAGTTGCCCCTTTTATTCATTCTTTAATTGTTGATGGATTAATTGCTGGAGTTGGTGGCGTTTTAGTCTTTATTCCACAAATTTTTGTCCTCTTTGCTTGCATTTCGTTTTTAGAAGACTCTGGTTATATGTCACGAGCAGCGCTTGTAATGGATCGTTTAATGGAAAGTGTGGGCTTAAATGGCAAAGCTTTTATTCCTTTATTAATTGGTTTTGGATGTAACGTTCCTGGAATCATGGCTGCTAGGACTATCGAGCAAAATAATGAACGGCTAATCACAACTTTAATTTCACCCTTTATGAGTTGCTCAGCTCGTCTGCCTGTTTACAGTTTGTTTATCGCGGCATTTTTTGATGAACATAGAGCTTTAATTGTCTTATCCTTATACTTACTTGGAATTTTTGTTGCTATTCTTCTTGCGAAAGTTTATTCACTTATTTTTAAAACAAAGGATTCTTCTGTTTTCATTGTTGATTTACCAGAGTATAACCTTCCAAAATTAAATGTCCTATGGCATAGTACTTGGGACAAAGGCAAAGGTTTTGTCAAAAAAGCAGGAACAGTTATTTTTTGTGGGACAGTCATTATTTGGCTGTTAAGTTACACGGGACCTACTGGCATCGCTCCTTCTATTGACACTAGTTTTATGGCTGTCATAGGACATTCATTAGTTCCATTTTTTGCTCCTCTAGGCTTTGCTAGTTGGCAAGCAATTAGTGCTATTATGGCTGGTGTTTTAGCAAAGGAAGTTGTAGGCTCGACAATGATTATTCTTTTTCATGTGAGTGGTGAAACAGCATTAATTAGTGAGTTATCCTCTGTTTTCACTCCACTAGCTGCCTATAGTTTCTTAGTTTTTGTCTTACTTTACATTCCTTGCTTTGCTGTTTTAGGCGCCATAAAAGCAGAAACTGGCTCATATAAATGGGCAGTATATTCTGCTTTTTCAAGTTTAGGGATTGCTTATCTTTTTTCATTTTTAGTCTACCAAATTGGACTTTTATTCAGCTAAATCCTTTGACTAAACTCAGAAAAAATAGAAATTCTCGTCTGAATAAATCAAATAAAATTTTTTATTCGTCTAGCCCTTTTGGACCAACTCTTCGGAAATAGGAGGAATCTATATGTCAATTTTTTCACTATTAGTTACATTTAGCTTAGGAATTTTAATTTTTGGTTGGACATTTTATCAGCTAATCCAACTTTTCAAGAATTCAAAACAGGGTACTTGCAGTGCCTGCAGTAGCGGTTGCGAAGCTAAACAACTTGCCGATGCCGCCAAAAAGAAAAAAGATACTATTAAATTTTGACAAATTTACGAACTTTGTTAACTATTTAACACTTTTTTCTATCGACTTTTCTATTTTTTTTAAATAAATAATGGTACAATTAATAGTGAGTCTAAAACGTTATGACCTATTTCAAGGCTATAACAAGGAGGAAATTGCTGTTGAATCAAGGATATGTAAGAGATCTTTCTAAAGAGGATCAAATAGAGCTACAAACTATTTCAGACTTAATTTTTGTTGAAACAATTGTGAACGGTTTTTATGAATTAAAAACTATTCAAGTCCCTTTACCAGCAGATATTCCATTAGGTCGAATCTACACACGTGAGAAGATTGGGGATTTATTACTTAACGAAAACCACTTTTCAATATTAATAGAAACAAATGATGACAAATATTTATATCAATCCTCAACGGTAAAAATACCATCTTATGTTCTTCGTGATCGTGATTAAAAAACTGGATCATCTCAAATTTAATAGGTTTCTTAAACAAAAAAAGCGAAATCAGAAAGAAAACTCTTTCTGATTTCGCTTTTTGATTATTTCTTTAATATTTTCTAAAACGATTGTAACGATCTTCAATTAACTCTTCTGGAGTAAGTTTATTTAAGGTTTCTAGCGCCTCTATCAGCTGCAACTGCATTTCCTTAGCAATTGTCTCTTGAGCTAACAAAACACCTTCTTTGGTCTCAGGAATCAATAAATCAATAACATCTAACCCTAGTAAGTCACTCGCTGTCAATTTCATAAGTTCTGCTGCTTCTTTAGAGCGTGAAGCATCTTTCCATAAAATTGAAGAGAAACCTTCTGGGGATAAAATGGCATACATCGTATGTTCCATCATCCATACTTGATTTCCTAAAGCCAAAGCCAAAGCTCCCCCACTTCCGCCTTCACCAATAATGATCGAGATAATCGGAACTTTTAATTGACTCATTTCCATCAAGTTACGAGCAATCGCTTCACCCTGTCCTCTTTCTTCTGCCTCAACTCCACAATACGCCCCAGCAGTATTAATAAACGTCACAATAGGACGATTAAATTTTTCAGCTTGCTTCATTAAACGTAATGCTTTACGATAGCCTTCTGGATGAGGGGAACCAAAATTACGCAACATGTTTTCTTCTAAAGTATGGCCTTTTTGAATTCCTATAACCGTTACTGGTTGTGCATTTAAAGTCGCAATACCACCAACAACAGCTTTATCATCACGATAAGAACGATCTCCATGAAACTCAATAAAATCCTTAAAAAGAAAGTTCATATACTCTAATGCCGTTAACCGTGTCGTTTTACGCGACAAGGCGACAATTTCACTCGCATTCTTCAACCTTTTCACCTTCTTTGTTGCAGTCTCTTTAATGTAAACGTAACAATAAGCTTAATGTGTTTCTTAATTCTGGACGAGGAACAATTTTATCAACGAAGCCATGTTCTAGCAATGATTCTGCTTTTTGAAAATCATCTGGCAAAGCTTCATTAATTGTTTGCTCAATAACTCGGCGACCAGCAAAACCAATTAAAGCTTGCGGTTCAGCTAAAATAATATCTCCTTGCATCGCAAAACTAGCCGATACTCCACCAGTTGTTGGATCTGTTAGGACAACAACATACAACAGTCCAGCAGCACTATGTTTAGCAACAGCTCCACTAATTTTGGCCATTTGCATCAAGGATAAGATGCCTTCTTGCATTCGAGCGCCGCCAGATGCTGTAAAAATCAAGACAGGTAATTTTTCTTTTGTTGCTTTTTCAAAAGCTCGAGTGATTTTTTCACCAACAACAGTCCCCATGCTTCCCATAATAAAGCTGGCATCCATTACGCCAATAACTAAAGGTTGTCCATCAATCAATGCCTTACCTGTCACAACAGCTTCATCTAAACCTGTTTTTTGTTGCAAACTAGCTATTTTTTCAGGATATCCAGGAAAATCCATTAAATTTTTATTTTCAATCCCACGATCCCATTCCTCGAAGCTACCTTCATCAACAGTTAATTGAATCCGTTCTAATGCTCCAATTCTGAAACAATAACCACAACTTGGACAAATTCGCTCTTCCCCTAAATCTTTCGTATAGATGGCTTTTTTACAACTAGGACATTTTTCCCACATACCATCTGGAACTTTAGGGTCATTTTTTTCCTCAGCTTGAATTCTTTGTCGATTTGGATCAATCGGAATATATTCCCGCTTTTTAAAAAGTCTCACTTTATCACCTCTTTAACATCTTTTAAACGTGGATTAGCTATTTTTTAATGTCCACTCAGGCAGATAGGTGTCTTGTAAAAAGTTTGTATCGTACTCACCGTTTACAAAACGCTCGTCTTGTAACAAATCTTCTTGGAAAAATTGATTGGTTACAATACCATCAATAACTAATTCACTTAACGCACGCTTCATTTTTGCAATAGCTTCACTACGATTTTCACCTTTAGTGATAATCTTTGCAATCATAGCATCGTAATAAGGCGGAATTTCATAACCTGCAAACATTGCACTGTCCACACGTAAACCTAATCCACCACTTGGTAGTAATAAATAATCAATTCTACCTGGTGACGGAGCAAAATGGAAAGCTGGATTTTCGGCATTAATACGACATTCAATTGTATGGCCAGTTAAATGAATATCAGATTGCTCTAACGTCATTTTTTTCCCACTGGCAATTAACAGTTGCTCTTTGACAATATCAATCCCTGTCGCCATCTCAGTTACAGGATGCTCGACTTGAATACGCGTATTCATCTCCATAAAATAAAAACCGTTTTGATCCACTAAAAATTCAATGGTCCCAGCATTTTTATAGCCCACATGTTTCGCTGCTCGCACAGCTGTTTCTCCAAGAATTTGTCGTTCTTTATCACTTATAGCAACTGAAGGGGATTCTTCAATAATTTTCTGATTATTTCGTTGTAAAGAACAATCACGTTCTCCCAAGTGTATCACATGACCATAGTTATCCGCTAAAATTTGAACTTCAATATGTCTAGCATGTTGGATAATTCGTTCCATATACATGCGGTCATCGCCAAATGCAGCTCCAGCTTCACTACTAGCACTCAAATAGGCGGCTTCTAATTCTTCAGGCTTCATCACTTTACGAATCCCTTTTCCACCACCACCAGCAGCTGCTTTTAACATAACTGGATAACCGAGTTGATCAGCTATTTCAACCGCCATTTCCACACTTGTAACAAACCCATCACTACCAGGAATAACTGGAACATCTGCTTCAATCATTAATGCTCTGGCATTCGCCTTATTCCCCATCATATCAATAGTTTCTGCATCTGGCCCAATAAAGGTAATATTACATTCCCCACACATAGTTGCAAAAACACTGTTCTCAGATAAAAAGCCAAACCCAGGATGAATCGCCTGGGCTTTAGTAACAACAGCAGCACTTAAAATGCTCTGCATATTTAAATAAGAATCAGTAGCTTTAGCTGGTCCAATACAGATGGCTTCATCTGCCAATTGCATATGAAGGGCATCTTTATCTGCTTCTGAGTAAACCGCGACAGTTCGAATTCCAAGTTCTTTACATGCTCGAATAATTCGAACTGCAATCTCACCACGATTTGCTACTAATATTTTTGTAAACATAGGCTTATCTACCAATGATGAAGGTTAATTCAGCTTCACAAACCTTTTTCCCATCAACATAAGCGACAGCTTTACCAATTCCAGCGTAATCTTTTAATTTAATGATGTCTACATGTAATTTCAAAACATCACCAGGAACAACTTTTTTACGGAATTTAACTTTGTTCATTCCACCTAAGTAAGCTGTTTGTCCTTGGAATTTGTCTAATTTTAATAATGGAATAGATCCTGCTTGCGCTAAACTTTCTAAAATTAAAACACCTGGCATTGTTGGGTTCCCAGGAAAATGCCCTTGGAAAAAGTCTTCATTAATTGTTACATTTTTAGTGGCTACAACATGCTCCCCAGGGATTAATTCATCTACATAATCAATAAAAAAGATTGGGTATCTATTTGGGATTAACTCCATTACTTCTTGTGCTGTTAAAACGCTCATTTCATTTCCTCCTAATAATTCACTTTTAGACGATTCTAAATAGTGGTTGGTTATATTCTACAACTTCTTCATTTTCAATTAAAACTTCAGTAACTGTCCCAGCGACATCGCTAGTAATTTCATTCATTAATTTCATTGCCTCAACGATACATAAAGTTTCGCCTACTTCTACTGTATCACCAACTTTTTTAAAGTTAGGCTTATCAGGGGAAGCCGCTAAATAAACGACTCCAACTATCGGAGCTTTAATTAAATTTCCTTCTTCACTTATCGTAGTTTTCACGACTTCTTCAACTTGTACCTCAGTTGCAGTTTGCGGAACTGCTGATACTGCTGTCGCTTGTTGGGTTTGAGCTTGTGGTGCCGCCATTTCTTTAGGTGCTTGATGTGTGTTTTTACTCATATGCAACACAACATTATCCATTTGTAAATCAAACTCTGTCAATTTAGAGTCATTTACGATGGTTAGTAATTCTTTAACTTCAGCAATATTCATTACGCGTCCTCCCATTTTTTAAAGCAGACAACGGCGTTATGTCCGCCAAAACCTAATGAGTTACTTAAAGCATATTTAGCTTCTGTTGCTGCACGACCTACATTTGGAATGTAATCTAAATCACAGGCTTCATCAACTACTTGATAGCCAATAGTTGGTGGTAAAAATCCATCTTGTAAAGCTTTAACACAAGCAATCCCTTCAATAGCACCAGCTGCGCCAAGCAAATGACCAACCATACTCTTCGTACTAGAAATTGGCACTTGTTTAGCAATTTCTTCGCCCATTGCATATTTGATAGCTGTTGTTTCAGCACTATCATTTGCAGGGGTGCTTGTTCCATGAGCATTAATATAATCTACATCACTTGCAGAAATACCCGCTTCTTTCATGGCTTGAATCATCGCTTTTCCTGCTCCACTACCATCAATAGACGGAGCCGTCATATGACCAGCATCACATGTAGAGCCATAGCCAACAACCTCGCCATAAATTTTAGCGCCACGGTCTAAAGCATGTTGCAGTTCTTCTAAAACTAAAACGCCGGCACCTTCACCCATAACAAATCCATTACGTTCTTTATCAAACGGAACTGAACCACGTGCGGGGTCTGTTGATTTGCTTAAGGCAGTCAACGCTCCAAAACCAGCAATGCCGATTTCACAAATAGTTGCTTCTGTTCCACCTGCTAAGATTACATCTGAGTAACCATGTTTAATTGAACGAAAAGCTTCGCCAATAGAGTTTGTTCCAGATGCACATGCTGTTACAATCGAAGTACATAATCCTTTTGCTCCTACTCGAATCGCAATATTTCCTGCTGCCATATTTCCAATAACCATTGGAACAAAGAATGGTGCAACGCGCTTTGGACCTTTTTCATGCATTTTAATGACTTGTTCTTGAATTGTATTCATTCCACCAATTCCAGAACTAACAATCACGCCAAAGCGATCTACATCTATTTTTTCTGTATCTAATTGACTATCATCCATTGCTTGAACAGCTGCTGCAATCCCATATTGAGAAAACAAATCTGTTCTTTTCGTTTCTTTTCTTGGCATATATAAAGTTGCATCAAAATCTTTCAATTCAGCTGCAAGAGTAATTCCTGTTTCTGAAGCATCAAATCGTTTAATTTCTGCGATTCCGCTCTTACCATTTTTTAAGCTATCCCAATAAGTCTCAACTGTATTTCCTACTGGTGTAACAGCACCCATACCTGTAATAACTACTCGATTCATTTTATAAACTCCTCTCATTATCCATTCATTACCATGCCGCCATCAACATTGATAACTTGGCCTGTAATATAGCTATTTTGACTTAAAAAGACCGCTGCTTTTGCAACATCTTCAACTTGACCAAAACGACTTAATGGAATTTGTTGCTTCATTAAATCTTTATTTTTATCACTTAATTCATCTGTCATATCCGTTTCAATAAACCCTGGTGCAATCGCATTTACGGTAATACCACGAGCTGCTAATTCACGAGCTGCCGATTTAGTTAATCCAATTACGCCCGCTTTACTTGCTGCATAATTAGCTTGTCCAACATTTCCAATCTGACCGACAATACTTGATAGATTAATAATCGATCCACTACGCTGTTTTAACATAATTCCTGTTGCATGACGAATCGTATTAAATGTTCCTTTTAAATTTATATTAAGTGTTGCATCAAAGTCTTCTTCTGACATGCGCATGAGTAATTTATCATTGGTAATCCCAGCATTGTTGACCAAGACATCTACACTCCCAAAGACCTCTTTCGTTTCATCTATTAACTGTTTTGCCATATCAAAATTGCTTACATCACCAAGAATTGTATGACATTTCACGTCAAACCCTTCAATTTCAGCAATTAACTCTTCTGAAATCGGCTTGCGACCATTTAAAACAATATTGGCTCCTTCTTTAGCAAATTCGATGGCAATAGCTTTTCCAATCCCCCGCGAACTACCAGTAACAATCACTGTTTTCCCCTTTAAAGTCATTTGCTCATTCCTTTAATTGTATTTTATTCTTGTTTAAATTTACTCAGCTTTTAATTTTTCTAAGGTTTTTTCAAGAGATTTTTGGTTTTCAACATTTAATACGGTCACTGATCGATCAATTTTTTTAATAAAGCTACTTAATGCTTTACCTGGTCCGACCTCTATAAATGTTGTTACCCCAAGATCATCAATCATTGTTCGAACGCTATCCTCCCATAAAACAGGAGACATCACTTGACGTACCAATAACGGTGCTATCTCAGCTTGATTTCCAATCACCTTTGCTTCAGTATTACTTATAATAGGAAGCTTTGGCTCATGAATGGATACGTTCTCAAGAGCTTTTTCTAACTGTTTAGCAGCAGGTTCTAATAATGCTGTATGAAAAGGACCACTTACTTGTAGTGGAATAACACGTTTAGCACCCTTTTCTGTTAGAATCTCACCTGCACGTTCCACTGCTGCTTTCATTCCAGCAATAACAATTTGACCAGGCATATTATAATTAGCTGGTGTCACAACACCTAGTTGACTAGCCTCTAGACAAGCAGCTTTAACCGTTTCACGATCTAATCCCATAATGGCACTCATTGCACCTGCACCAGACGGAACAGCCTCTGTCATAAATTGTCCACGTTTTTTAACTAATAGAAGAGCTTCTTTAAAATCCAAAACTCCTGCTTTTACCAAAGCACTATATTCACCTAAACTTAAACCTGCAACAACTTCTGGCTCAATACCATGCTCTTTTAAGAGGGTATCAATCGCGACACTAACTGTTAATATAGCAGGTTGTGTATAAGTTGTTTCATTTAATTTGTCATTTTCATTAAAGCATAATGCAGCCATATCGAAGCCTAGTACTTCTGTCGCCTCATCAAACAACTCTCGTACCGTTTGATTCGCTTCATAAAATTCTTGACCCATACCTTGATATTGAGCACCTTGCCCACTGTATACAAAAGCAATCTTCATTGGATTAACTCCTTTTTAAAAGTTAAAAGCTCAATAGATTTGACCACAGAATTAAGTTCCTACTCATTCTTTAATGAAACAAACTATTGCCGCCTAAAACTAAATCCTTATAAAAACAAGCCTTAAAAGGCTCGTTTTATTTCTATTCTTTGCCACCCTGAACTACTTACAAAGCCTGAGCTTTTTCTTTAATTACAGTTTGGTATTCCGTCATCAATTCTAAAATAATATCGCTACAACTCTGCTCTCTACTAACTAATCCAGCAATTTGACCTGACATCATTGAACCATTTTTGATATCCCCTTCAACAACGGCCAAACGTAATGTGCCTTTGCCAAGTTCTTCTAAACGCTCAAAATCAGGTTTATCTTTACTAGTCTCTTCCTTTTCGGCTTGATCATAAATTCGTGTTAATTTATTGCGAATAGTGCGAACTGGATGTCCTGTAATTTGACCAGTAACAGTTGTATCAATATCTCTAGCTTTTAAAACGGCATCTTTAAAGTTTTGATGGATGGTACACTCATGAGCGACTAAGAAACGCGTTCCTAGTTGTACAGCTGAAGCTCCTAGCATAAACGCCGCTGCCATACCACGCCCATCTCCTATACCACCTGCAGCAATCACAGGAATCGAAACAGCATCTACAATTTGAGGAACTAATACCATCGTCGTTAACTTGCCAATATGACCTCCGGCTTCCATTCCTTCAATAATAATTGCATCTGCACCATCTTTTTCCATTCGTTTCGCTAAAGCAACAGAAGCGACTACAGGTATAACTGTAATGCCATGTTCTTTAAAAAGCTTCATATACTTCCCAGGGCTTCCTGCTCCAGTTGTAACAACCTTCACACCCTCTTCACAAACAGCTTTTACAACTGCATCTACATGTGGAGATAAAAGCATAATATTCACACCAAATGGACGATTCGTTTTTTCTTTTGCCTGCCTAATTTGATCGCGAACAACTTCTTCTGGAGCATGTCCTGAGGCAATAATACCTAACCCGCCAGCATTTGAAACAGCACTTGCCAATTCAGCATTTGCTACCCATGCCATCGCTCCTTGAATAATGGGATAGTCAATCCCTAGTTTTTCGCATATATTTGATTGCATGCAGGTTCCCTCTTTCTTCTTGATTTATTTATTTTTTAATTCTGCTTCAACAAAGTTAACAATATCTTGAACTGTATTTAAGCCTTCTTCAGTTTCAATTTTAATATCAAATTCATCTTCAATATCGTTAATGATTTGGAATAAATCTAAACTATCTGCTTCTAAATCCTCACGGAAGTTAGTAGTTAATTGTACTTCAGCTTCCTCTTTGTCTAATTGGTCCACGATAATTGCTTGAATTTTTTCGAATGTCATTGTTATTTCCTCCATTATTGGTTTTATTTTTGTTTGATTGCTGCGTTCGAAAACACTGCATTTATTTTATAACTCGATTAAAATGGAACCCCATGTTAGGCCCCCACCAAAACCAGTTAAAATAACTTTTTCATTACTTCCTAAGACTAATTCATTGTTAGAGACTAGTTCGTCTAATAAAATTCCGATACTAGCTCCAGAAGTATTGCCGTATTCAGCCATATTTGTTTTAAACTTAGTCATCGGTAACTTCAACTTTTTAGCAATAGCTTCAACAATCCGATAATTTGCTTGATGCGGAAGAATATAATCAATATCTTCCAACTCTAATCCAGCATTTTCAACAACTTGACGAACACTTTTTGGGACACTACGTATGGCAAAATCAAAAATACCTCGCCCATCCATTTTCAAGTAGTACTCGTTTGTTTCTTCTGTTTTATGGTAAGGATTATTGACAGCCATCGAACCTGCTGTTAAAGATAAAGCACGACCGCCATCTGCATGAAGATCTTCGGCAATAAAAGTATTTTTTTCAGAATTTGCTTCTAATAATACCCCACCTGCTCCATCTCCAAAAAGAACCGCTGTGCTTCGATCTGTCCAATCAATAACTTTTGACATAACTTCACCGCCTATTACTAAAGCATAATGAAATTTGCCACTAGCCATCATTTTTTCAGCCACCGACAGTGCATACACAAAACCTGAACAAGCTGCATTTAAATCAAAAGCCATCGCTTTATTTGCACCGATGTATTCTTGAACTAAACAAGCTGTTGATGGGCTTAAATAATCGGGTGTCATGGTTGCTACAATAATCAAATCAATTTCAGACGCTTCAACATCCGCCTTATCTAACATCGCTTTAGCAGCCTTGCCACATAAAACAGAAGTGTTCTCACCTTCAGCTAAATGCCGATGATGAATCCCAGTTCGTGTCTTAATCCATTCGTCATTTGTTTCCATAAAACTTTCCAACATTTCATTGGAAACTTGTTTTTTTGGAACGTAACTCCCAGTACTAACAATTTTTGTTCCCATAGAGTTCAGCCCTGTTCTTTCAATTTTTTTTGTGTTTTATCTAAGAAACCATGTAAGTTTCGCAAACCTTTAATTAAAATATCAATCTCTTCAGGTTGCATATCCTCAATTGTTTCTTTTACCATTTCCTTATGAAATTTATCGTGTAGTCGAAATAATAAGCGACCACGTTTGGTTAAACCTAATTTCACAACTCGTCGATCATCTTCGCTTCGAATTCTTTCTACATAGCCCTTTCGGACTAAATTATTGACTGCAACAGTTAATGTACCCACAGTAATTTGAAGTTTCTTAGCGACTTCTGAAGTCGTACGTCTCTGATACATGCCGATTGCTTCAACTGTATGCATTTCTTTAATTGAAACATCTTCAAAACTACTATTTTGCAAAGCTGTTTCTTCAATTGTCAGAATTTCATTAAACACATCGACTAAATAATCGTTAATCGTTTCAAATGAGTTTGGCAACACCAACTCCTCCCTTTCGATTCATTTATCAACTCTTTCCAAACTTACTTTGAAGTTCAAATTGTTTGACCATCAAACTATATTATTTTTTTGCTAAACTGTCAAGTAAGTTTTTACAAAATTAGTGAAAAAACTTCTAAAAACCCCATGAAATCTGGATTTATAAAACTTAAAAATATTTTGAACATCAAAGTATTTAATCCGATTAAGATAAAAAAAATCAACTTCAGAAGAAATTTCTGAGTTGATTTTTGAATTATTCTGTATCCATTCAATTAAAAGCATAAAGATAGTAACTTGTTATGATACGACATTTAAATTAGTGACTTCAATGATATCTTTGAAATTGACAATTGTTTTATCTTCACAAACATCTTTCATAATAGATGAAGATTGTTCCCAGAAAATTTCGACTACAGCACTATTTGTTAACAGTTTTTGAATCACTCCAGCCATTTTTTCATCACGAAATGTAAAGCGAATTTCATCCCCTACATCTGGTCTAAATGACTCTTTTACTTCGTCAATAATTACTAAAGCCTCATCGTAATTAACACCTAAAAGCGTTGCAATTCTTGACTTGCTAGCACCTTTTCGAAGCTCAATCTCAACAACTGACTGAATCTCATCGGTTATTTTAAATCCCACACAAATCCCCTCATTTCTTTGGTTCTTAAAAACGTAAAATCAAAATCACCATAACGTTCAATATCCTATTATAACATATTTTCATCCTTAATTGTTACATTTATCTTTTATTTTTTAATTCACTCTTTTTTATTCAATAAAATTATGCTAAAATAATCGATTAAAGATTTTAATTTGCTTATCAGCGAATAACCTTGCTGACTTCAAACAAAAATCTTCTTTTTCTGATAAACTAGTATAAGAAGACATACTTTTAATCGATTTAAACTATAGTTAATCACTTAGAATAAAAATCACTCATTTAAAACGTTACAAGGATCATAGACATTATGATGATTAAATTTAAAAGGATGGAATTTTATGAAGACAATTTTAGTTGCCGATGACGATCAACTTATCAAAAATATGGTTCACTTTTTTTTAACTTCAGAGGGATTTAACGTATTGACGGCTAGTGATGGAGACGAAGCTTTAGAAATAATCACAAAAAATCAGATTGATTTAGCTATCCTTGACGTTATGATGCCAGGGAAAACAGGCTATCAAGTTTGCCAACAGATTCGAGAAAATTCTTCTATTCCAGTTATTTTACTAACTGCTAGAGGTGAAATGGTGGACAAAGAAGTCGGATTCCAAGCGGGAACTGATGACTATATTACGAAACCTTTCGAATTAAAGGAATTGCTTTTCAGAGTTAACGCACTCTTACGACGTTCTCAAACCCCAAATGAAACAGTCATTCAGATTGGGCAATTAAAAATCGATTCACAAAACTACTTGGTTACATTAGGAAAAAAAGAACTTTACTTACCATTAAAAGAATTTGAAGTCCTGCATAAATTAGCTTCTTATCCAAAAAAAACATTTACTCGTGACCAACTAATTGACTCCATTTGGGGATTCGATTATGAAGGTAATGACCGAACTGTTGATGTTCATATTAAGCGTCTAAGAGAACATTTAACACCCGAGTCTGGTGTTAAAATTTCAACAATTAGAGGACTTGGTTATCGACTTGAGGTGCAACTATGAAAACATTATATAAAAAAATTGTGGGTGCAACTTTTTTAGTATTAGTTTGCAGTTTTTTTCTGGCTTTCTTACTTTCAAATCTGTATTATCAAACTCATTTAAAACCCATTAATGACAGCAAAGTCACAAAAATAGCGGAAGAAATGCGGGATTACTTCGCTAAGAATACAGAACTTGATTTAACCTCGTACTTAACTCATATTACTTCATTAGGGTATGAAGTGTATCAAGTTTCAGAAAATGGAGAAGAAACTGCTTATGGAGATTCTTTTAGAAAAACCTCTTTACCCCAAGAATCGATTGATTTAGTTCGTTCTGGAGAAATTTATCATGGAATTGCTAATTTTCCACAAAATATTTTAATCACGGGCTTTTTTGATAACGACTTAAGAAATACAATTGGAGTACCTATCAAAACAGCTAATTCAACAGAAGCTATTTTTATTCGACCTGACCCTACTCAGCAATTTGGTGAGTTACGCATTTACTTTGCACTACTTTTATTGCTAACCGTTTTAATCGGATTTTGTTTTATTTTTTTAAGCAGTTCTTTTATAGTTAAGCCCATCAAAAAATTAACAGAATCAACTAAACAACTAATTAGTGGGCAATTCACTGAAATTAACTCGACTAGTAGGCAAGATGAAATTGGTCAGTTAACAAATTCTTTTGCAACAATGGCCACTGAAATTAATAAATCTGAAAAAGCTCGACAAGAATTTGTCGCAAACGTCTCTCATGAAATTCAATCACCTTTAACGACTATTCAAGGGTATACAAGTATCTTAAAGACCAATCAGCATAGCTTGGAAGAAAATTTTAATTACTTGACAATCATTGAAAGTGAGACTGCGCGCTTGTCTGATCTAACCAAACAATTATTAGCCCTTTCCTATTTAGACAACGAGAATCAATTGGTTCAAAAAAAGTCAGTTGATATTGCTGCTCAAATTCGGCATTATATTCAATTTACTCAATGGAACTGGCAAGAAAAAAACATTTATTTATCGGTCGAATTAATCCCAGCTTTTATTAATGGAAATGAAAATTTTTTATACCAAATTTGGCAAAACCTCATCAACAACGCTTTAAATTATACGCCTGAATACGGAGAAATCCAGATTAAAATCGAAGATACCACTGAAAATTTCATAATAACTATTTTTAATAGCGGTCCTACTATCCCTGACTCTGATATAGACCACTTATTTGAACGATTCTACCAAGTAGATAAAAATCGAACTCGACAGAATGGAACCAGTGGTTTAGGTCTAGCAATTACAGAAAAGATTGTTCACTTACACAATGGAACTATTTCTGTACTCAACAAAACGCATCCTAAAGGTGTTTTATTTAGTGTCCAATTGCCAAAAGCTCATTTGTAAACTTGTGTTCATATTCAGTTCATACTTCCATTATAAGATAGTGCTATCAAAGAAATGGAGTGTGAACACAATGTTTTTAGCTTGGCGAGAAATAAAACACACAAAAGTACGCTATGCCTTAATCGGTTTCATTATGATTCTCATTATTTGGCTTGTACTATTCGTAACAGGTCTGGCAAATGGTTTGGCTAGTGATAATGCTTCGGCAATTAAAGAGAGTCCAGCTTCCTATTATGTTTTGGAAAAAGGTGCTGATAATCGATTTGCTCGTTCGACAGTTACATCTGATGAATGGCAAATGATTCAGCAAAAATTAAAGGCTGATGCAACTCCACTCAGCATCCAAATGAGTACGATTAGTAACTCAAAAGGAGAAGAAAAAACAGATATTTCTTATTTCCTTTTAGAACCAAGTAGTTTCCAAAAACCTCAACTAAGTTCTGGAAAATTTCAAAAAACAGATCCTAAAAAAGTTATTGTTGATGAAAAATTGCAACGAAATGGGTATAAAATCGGTGACTCAATTAAAGATACCGTGAGTGAAACTGTTTTTACTATCAGTGGCTTCACTAAAAATCAAACCTATAGCCATACAGGTGTAGTTTTCTTATCTCCTGAACAATGGAAATCAATTAAACAGCCGCAAAAAACTGATGCGATTACGTATAATGCAATTGCCTTAGATATTTCTAAAAGTAAAGCAGAAACTTTATCCTTTAAAGGTCTAGATGTCGTCCCACAAAATGATATTGTTCAAAATATTCCAGGATATTCGGAAGAACAAGGTTCTTTAACCATGATGATTGCCTTTTTATACATTATTGCAGCCTTTGTTTTAACTGTTTTCTTTTATGTAATTACTCTTCAAAAAATGGACCAATTTGGTATGTTAAAAGCAATTGGAGCAAAAACAAGCTATTTAGGTAGAAGTTTATTTATGCAAATTACCCTGATTTCTATTTTCAGTCTTTTAATTGGGAATGGACTAACTTATGGTACAGCAGCAATCTTACCTGCTAGCATGCCTTTTAAATTAACTGGCACGACTGCCCTTCTTTCTTCGATTCTTTTCCTAGCAGTCGCTTTAATTGGTGCCTTATTATCTCTCTATAAAGTGGCAAAAGTCGATGCTATTGAAGCGATTGGAGGAACAAACTAATGACAGCTAAACTTATTTTAGAAGATGTATCAAAATATTATCAAGACGGCTCTGAACAAATCGAAGTCCTTAAAAATCTTTCCTTAAGCGTGGCAGAAGGAGAATTCGTTGCGATAGTTGGACCAAGTGGTGCTGGTAAAAGTACATTCCTATCAATTGCTGGCGCCTTACTTTCCCCTTCTTCTGGAAATATCCAGATTGGAGGAACGAGCCTAAACTCTTTATCTCAAAAAAAATGGACACAATTGCGCTTAGAAAAAATTGGCTTTATTTTCCAGAGTGGCAATTTAATTCCTTATTTAAATGTCCTAGATCAACTCTTATTGATTCCAGAACTAAATGGTACAAAAAAACAGAATCGCCAAAAAGCATTGGACTTATTGGAAGATTTGGGATTGTCTCATCGCTTAACCCAATATCCTGAAAAATTATCAGGTGGGGAGCGACAACGAGTTGCGATTGCTCGAGCATTAATGAATGAACCTGATATTATTTTAGCAGACGAACCAACAGCGAGCCTTGATTCTGAGCGCGGCTATCAAGTTGTAAAAATGATTGCTGCTGAAGTCCATAAAAAGAATAAAGCTGCTGTCATGGTTACTCATGATGAACGTGTCTTAGATCTAGTTGACCGTGTCTTACGAATTGAAGATGGTCGGTTATATACAGTTTAAAAGTAGCTTATTTTAAGCTTAATAAAAAAAGTGAGACTAAAGAGAAAATTCTTTAGCCTCACTTTTTTCTATTTTTTAGTATAAAATTTACCGAATCTTACCTATCCTGTTGTTTTATCTCACGATGAATTTTTTTCAACGCTTTTTTAGATCCCCTATTGATGTCATGATCTAGCTTACGCTCTGTATAGCTCGTAAATAAGGTAGATAAATCATAATCAGGCGGATACAAATCAGTAGCTAAAACTTCTAATTTCAACCGCTTAGGAACTACTTCATGATAGTCATTTCTATAAAAAACAGTCACCGTTTCCCGCAATGGATTATCTTCAAAAACTAAACCATTCTCATTATAGTCTAAAAGCAAGACACGATCGCCTTTTTTTAATAATGAGACACTTTCTGCTCTCTCTGTTTGACTATCGATCATCGTTTTATTTTTTGGAATTGAAGCTTTTGTTAAAGAGTAATCTTTATCCTCCATATATCGTTGTGCTTGTTGAATGACATGCTCTTTTAAATTCATTTTTTTAGCAATCCACAAGGCATTACTTTCACCTGATTCCCCCATTAATAATTGATACAATGGTGTTAAGGTCGCTTGATCGAATGCCATTGCAGCATTAATAAAATCTGGATGTATTTCTGAGTAACGCTTAATTTCGCCATAATGAGTGGTTGCCACGACGATATTTCCGCGCTGATAAAACTCCTCTAATATAGCTATCGCTAAAGCTGCCCCTTCATTGGGTTCAGTACCACTACCGATTTCATCAAATAGAACTAAACTATTTCGGGGTGCTACTTGCATAATATCGGCTATATTTTGAATATGTGAAGAAAAGGTACTTAAAGCATTTTCTAAACTTTGACTATCTCCAATATCAACAAATATACCTTCAAATAAACCCATCTCTGTTCCTTCATCAGCTGGTAATTGAATACCTAACAAAGTCATTAAAGCTAACAAACCAACGGTCTTTAACACAACCGTTTTACCTCCTGCATTGGGCCCGGTAATAATTAATCCACGATAGTCTTCACCAACTGTAAAATTTAACGGCACAGCGTTTGCTTCTATTAAAGGGTGTACCGCATTCACTAAATGAATGTAACCTCTTTGATTTAATTTAGGTGTCACACCTTGAATTAGCCGACTATATTTCCCACGAGCAAAAATCATATCATATTCTGCGATGGTCTCTAAATTTAATTGAATAGGAACTAAATTTTCCAAAATTAAACCAGATAGTGTTGCAAGTATTTGATAAATTTCCGTACTTTCTTCAACCTTTAGAATTGCCAATTCATCATTTAATTTGGTAACTGCAGTTGGCTCAATAAAGACAGTTGTACCTTTCGAAGAAGTTTCAATAATTGTGCCAGCAACTTGATTTTTATAAGCAGCCTTTATTGGAATTGTAAATCGTTCATTTTTCTTGCTTACAAAAAATTCTTGAATTTGTTTTTGGTTGTCTTTATTTTTAAGAAATTTACTTAAACGCTCCTCTATTTTACTTTCCTTCTCAGCAATTAACCTCCGAATGCGTCTTAACTCTTTACTAGCTTCATCAGCTACTTGCCCATTTTTAATCGAAAAATAGATTTCATCTTCAATTTCAGTGAACTCAGAGATAGATCTTGCGTACATTGTTAATGTCGGGGCTAATGATTCATATTTTTCCATAAAGCGTCGAATCATGCGACCACTGCGTAAGAAATCAGCTACGTCAATTAGACTACTAGCCTCTAAGAGCAAACCCTTTTCTAACTGCTCCATAAAAACATCAATGCTTGATAGTCCCATAAATGGCATCGTCAACTTAGCATCTAATAACGCCCGCGCTTCTTCAGTTTCGTTATATCTAGTTGTAACAACCACTGGTTTAGCATTAAGCTGTAATTTTTTAAAGCGTTTCTTTCCTAATGAACTGACACAATGTCGTTCTATTTGTTCTTTCACTTGGTTAAATTGAATTTTTTCAATTGTTGTTAAATTCATCTTCTCTTCTCCTCGTTTTTAGAAATCACGAAGATACCCATAGTTAGTTAATGGACAATCACTTTATTTTATTGAACGTTTATGCAACAAAAAAAGCCGTGGAAACCCACAGCTTTAGTAATTCACTCTATATTAATCAAACAAATTTGCTGATTAGAAAGTGGCTTTTACATAAAGTAAGACAGGTATCTTCATAGGTAACCTAAATAAACCAATTCTTCCTCAGAATTTTTAGTCTATTTAGCTTATTTAATTCAGCCTATTTAGATACGACTCCACTCACAAAAAGCACCTCAATTTAATATAATCGTCCATTTAACATTACTTCATTTAAATTATACAATTTTTTCCAAACTACGTCAAATCACACTAATTTAGATAACTAAAAAATAAACCTAGAAGAATAGAGGGATAACTTTTAACTCAGGCAAACTAAATTATTAATTTTCAGCAAACCCGCACAATGATCCTTGGTATAATAAAAAAACAAGATAAATTTTATAAGCAAGCTGCTGCACAAGAAGCTTTTTTCTATTCTAATTTGTATCCTTCTTCGCCTAAATAAGAAAATAGGAAAAATATTCGATATGAACTACTGATTGGGCTATCACTTTTGGTGCTTTAACACTTGCTAACGCCTAAGTCTTGCTATTTCTAACAAACCCCGCCTTGAATACTCAGATAGCACTACAATATCCAAGGGAGCTACTCTCAGGCATTGAAAGAACTAGTTCATAATGAAATGGAGCAGATTATGCAAGAGCTGTATAAATAATATTTTTTTATTCAGTCTCATATTTTACTTTTAACTTTTTATGGTCATGTATAGAAAATAGGTACAACTCATAACATTTTGCATTGCACCTGTTTTAATACTAGCTTAAGTACAACAAAAAAACTCCCAACTCCTTGTTATAAAAGGAATTGGAAGCAAATTCGATATTTATGCATTTTTAAGATTACGTCTCAAGAGAGATTCGAACTCCCGACCGTCCGCTTAGAAGGCGGATGCTCTATCCAGCTGAGCTATTGAGACTAGTTATAACGACAAGATTTATTATAGACAAAATTGAATAAAAAGTCAATACTATTTACTAAATTAATCTACTTCTCATAATCATTCACCGAAAACTTCATTTAAACAAATAGCCTAAAAGCTACACAATGCAGAAAAAAACCAGCCAATCCGGTAAATCTATTGAAAATTAGACATACTACCAACTGTTAAAATTCCTTATTTTTTCTCGTTTTGCATAATTATTAGACATAGTCTTTTAAACTATCCTATGGTATTATCTTATTATTAACGAATTTACTTAAAAGAGAGCTGATACTATGTACTACCTTTACGCTAACCTAATTGGCGAATGGACATGCCTTAACTTAGATCCTAATGCACGCATTGATGGAATACATCCAGATTTATGGTTAAAACAACATCCTGATTTTCTTTTTGATACACCATTTGTAGAAATTTTTTACGCCAGTGTCCATTATCAAATTCATCCTTCGCAAATCCAAACCTTTAAAATGTCGACAAACAAATAAAACACGCAGCCCCTATCATTATTAGATAGAGGCTATTTTCAGCATACCACTTTAGCCTTCCTTAATTAGAATCTCTTTTAATTCGTGCTTTATTTCAGCGATAAAGCTCTTCAGATCAGTAACCTCAACTGCAAACCGATATCCTTGATCATATCCTTTAGTCTCTGATTGAGAAAGTACATCCATATTAAACCAAAATTCAACTTCCACTAGATCAGCTTCCAAAGGATCGATAAAAATCATCCCAAAATAAGCTTGAGAAGAATAAAATTCAATTTCTTCAAATGTATTGACAGCTTCTTTAGTACCTAAATTTTTCTCAAGCTCCCAATCAAACGATTAATTTCATATAAAGTAAAGACAGCTCCTCTTTTAGCTTCATACTCATAACAATCTCCGGCTACATCTAACTTTAACGCAAAAGGAATCCACGACTCATGACTACTTTCTTTTATTTCTAAGAATTTATTATTTAGCAACTTCAGCGATAGTTGGATATTTTTGTCGGTATTTTTAATTAGTGCCATAGAATTCCACCTCAAACTTTATTCGTATTTATCTATATATGCTTCTTTAAGATACTCTATTATTCAGTACTTTTCAATTCATTTATAAAAATCATTAGATGGATTCAAATCATTTTCTATGTTAGGCTCTCTCCTTTAACAAATAAAAAAAGGGTTTTAGTCAGCTACAGCCCACTAAAACCCTCTTACTTAACCACCCTAACGCTATCAACTATATAAGTGCATCGAAAACGATTTTGTGCTTTTCCAATTCTTCATCCACTGCATCAAGTACGTGTTGATTATTGTCCACATACGCTAAAGCCTTGGCAATAAAATAATTTTTTGAACTATTTACCCTATCACCAAGCTCAAACAAATTATACCCCAGCAAAAAATACAAGGCACTCAAATGGTAACGCGAGTCTAAATTAATTAAAATCGATAATGCCTCTAAACACAAATCAACAGCTTTTTTATACTCCTTTTTATCTGAGTAATGTTTAGCTGTATTAAAAGCAATTTTCCCCATCTCTTTTTGCTCAGATAAAACCTCTGTCTCAAATTTTTTCATATGCTCCAATGATTTCATAAAGTAAAATTCAGCTTTATCCATTTCCCCTTTAAAAGTATAAGCAATACCCAACCCATTTAATGCTAGTACATCTTCAATTGTTTCCGTTTTAGCTTCATTCTCAGTATTTAATGTACGACTAAAATTAAATATCGCTTCATCAGGTTTCTCCAAATGAATAACTTGAGTTAAACCTAAAAAATAGTAATATTTTTTTTGGAAACAAATAGTAATCAACTGTTCTTCTGCAATCTCCTCCATCAGCAAAATGTATGCCTCCCGATGTCTATGATTGCCACATAGCCATTGCAATTGATCGAAATTAGCCGTTAAATTCTTAACTTCTTCTGTATCAATAGGTTCACCATATAAATCTTGTAAAGCAATTTCTAATTTATCACAAATTTTTATTAGAATTTCCATTGATGGATTTTGTTTATTATTTTCAATATTACTTAATGTTACATTTGAACAAATTCCTTTAGCAAACTCTTTTTGTCGCATTTCTTTTTGAATACGTAACGCTTTGATTTTCCCCCCGATATTTTCCATCAATTCACTCCTTTTCCTTTAAGTCCAACACTAATTACTTCTCACTATTTTTAGCACGAATGGTAATTAAAATTTATTATAGCATTAATTATCTGACAATTACAGCAGTATTTCCTCATCAAATATTAATTTTTCAAAAAAACCGAAAAAACTCCTTCTATAAAAGCGTCATACTATTCAGTTGTACTTAACTATTTTAGTTTTACTATTTATTAAAAAATAATTCATATAATAAAAAAACTCTTTTCAATTTATTAACTGATAGGCAAAAAAAAGAAACCCTAATCAAAGGATTCCTTCTTGTTGTTTTAATAAAGTTCCATGTATTGCTCGCGTTCCCATTCAGAAACTTGTTGACGGAACGCCGCCCACTCAATTCGTTTTGCTTCAACAAAGTTATTGTAAATATGAGAACCCAAAGCTTCTTTTACAACTTCATCCTGACGCAAATACTTAATTGCATTGTGTAATGTTGAAGGTAAATCATTAATACCTCGTTCATGGCGCTCCTCTTCAGTCATCACGTAAATATTACGATCAACTGGATCCGGAACTTTCATTTGATTTTTAATACCATCTAGTCCAGATTTTAAAAGGACTGCCATTGCCAAGTACGGATTAGCTGTTGGATCTACACTTCTAAGTTCGATTCGCGTTGATAATCCACGGGATTCAGGAACACGGACTAATGGAGAACGATTACGTCCACTCCAAGCAACATAAACGGGCGCTTCATAACCAGGAACCAAACGCTTATAAGAATTGACTGTCGGGTTACAAATTGCTGTATAGGCTCTAGCGTGTTTTAAAATTCCAGCCATAAACTGACGAGCAGTTTCACTTAATTGCATTTCTCCTTCTTCATCATAGAAAGCATTGCCATCTTTATTGAATAAAGACATATTAAAATGCATGCCAGATCCATTTACTCCAAATAACGGTTTTGGCATAAACGTAGCATGAAGACCATGCTGACGAGCAACTGTTTTCACAACTAACTTGAAGGTTTGAATATAATCACACGCATCAATCGCATTGGCATATTTCCAATCAATCTCGTGTTGTCCTGGAGCTACTTCATGATGGCTAGCTTCAATTTCAAATCCCATTTCTTCTAATTGCAAAACAATTTCACGACGACAATTTTCACCTAAGTCAGTAGGTGCAAAATCAAAGTAGCCACCTTTATCATTTAACTCAAGAGTAGGTTCCCCATTTTCATCTAGTTTGAATAAGAAAAACTCAGGCTCAGGCCCTAAGTTAAATTCAGTAAAACCAAATTCTTCCATTTCTTTAAGGACACGTTTTAAGTTATTTCGTGGATCACCAGCAAAAGGAGTTCCGCCAGGATTATATATATCACAAATTAAACGAGCAATTTTTCCTTTTCCTGTTCCCCAAGGAAAAATCAACCAAGAATCTAAATCTGGACGTAAATACATATCACTTTCTTCAATCCGAACAAAACCTTCGATCGAAGAACCGTCAAACATCATTTTATTGCTCAATACTTTTTCTAATTGACTAATCGGAACCTCAACATTTTTGATGATTCCCATAATATCAGTAAACATTAATCGTAAAAAACGAACATCTTCTTCTTTAGCAATACGTTTAATTTCTTCTTTTGTAAATTCTGGCATTTCCTTTTCCCCCCGTTATAGGTTAGTAATTTTTTACTTTTTTTAACCATAAAAAGTTAAAATGGCTCTATATAATTAAATCCTAAATCATTCGCTTAGGATCAACAGACTGATGTGGACCATTTGCATTAAGACCACTGACAGATAAAAATTCAGCATGTAAAATTCGACGAACATCGTCATCTGTCATTACTCTTTTTTGCTCAATTCGTTTCTTTTCTTTTTCTTGTTGTTTTAATTCATAAATTCTTTTAATCCCTGCCATATTGATTCCATCAGATAAGTAATCTTTAATCTCTAAGAGAACATCAATGTCATTTAGAGAATACATCCTTCTGTTCCCTTCATTGCGCTCGGGGTGAATTAGATCCTGTTCTTCATAATACCGAATTTGCCTTGCTGTTAAATCTGTTAATTTCATAACTGTACCAATTGGAAAAACCGACATTGATCTACGAAGTTCTTTCTCTTTCATTTTTGCCCTCCTTTCAATTACTTTATTAGAATACCAGTGTTTAATTCACTTGTCAACAAAAAAAAGACCAAATGTCAGATTATCTAACACCGTTTAACGAATGATCCATTATATATACGGATTTTTAGTTTGGATTAAATAAAAAAATTACATATAGACCACTCTGTTTTTTATTGATTACTAATTCCAACTAAATAAAATAGACCTAGAGTGAATTCGCCAAAAACTCTGGCTGAATTCAAACTCTAAGTCTATCATTCCTTTTTATTGCTAAAAAAACAACTCTGAAACAGCTGCCGTAACAGCTAACTTAACATGTTCATAAGTTAAACCACCTTGAACATAGAGTGTATAAGGCGAACGAATAGGGCCATCTGCAGTCAATTCTAAGCTTGCGCCTTGAATAAAAGTTCCAGCAGCCATAATAACATCATCTTCATACCCGGGCATATAAGCCCCAATTGGCATTACATGAGCATTTATAGGTGAATATTTTTGAATTGTTTGTGCAAAACGAACCATTTTCTCAGGATCATTTAATGAAATCATTTGAATGAGATCCGTTCTTGGATCGTCCCATTTAGGGGTACTTTCAATCTGGCATTCAGCTAACAAAGCGGCCGTATAGATAGCTCCCTTAACAGCTTCACCAACTACATGAGGCGCTAAAAAGAATCCTTGGTACATTTCCTGAAGACTATACAGAGAGGCTCCTGCTTCTCGACCAATCCCTGGTGAAGTCAGACGATAGCCACAAGCTTCGATTAAATCTTCACGCCCAACAATATAGCCTCCAATTTTAGCTAAACCGCCACCTGGATTCTTAATTAGAGAACCTGCTATTAGATCAGCCCCAACTTCGATTGGCTCTCTTTCTTCAACAAACTCTCCATAGCAGTTATCGACAAAAATAACAGCTTCTGGAGCCCATTGACGTACAGTCTGAATCATTGCTTCAATTTTTTCAATCGTAAAGGAAGGACGACTTGCATAGCCTCTTGAACGTTGAATCGCAATCATTTTTGTTTTCGGGGTAATACAATTTTTCACAGCATCAAAATCGACTTCACCATCTGCTAATAGATCGACATGTTGGTACCCAATTTGGTACTCTTTTAAAGAACCAATTCCATTTCCCGTTTCCCCAACAATCTCTAAAAGCGTATCATAAGGTGCTCCAGTTATATATAACAAGTCATCTCCTGGACGCAATACACCAAATAATGCTGTAGAAATAGCATGTGTCCCAGAAATGATCTGTGGTCGCACTAATCCCGCTTCCGCTTTAAATACATCCGCATAGACTTTTTCTAATGTATCTCGGCCAAAATCATCATACCCATAACCGGTTGTCGGATTAAAATGTTGATCAGAAACCTGATTTTCTCTAAAACTACTTAAAACCTTATTCTGATTCTCTAAGGCTATTTGATGAACCAAATCATGTAAAGGTTTAATTTTTTCTTCAACCTCTTGAATCTTTTGTTTTAATTCTATTGTGTATGGACTTTTCCAACTCATTCTAATTCTCGCTCTCCAATCCATTTTGATTGCTCTTTTGCATACCCTTTTACAAAATAACTATTTTTCTCTTCGTTATATTCTTCTGAAATAATTAGCGTTTCTTTCTTCAACTTAACTAGCGCCCCACCTTGATCTGCGGCTATTTCAAATTGATAAGGTACTAGCGTCTCTTTCATAATTTCCATAATCTTATGATACAATTCAGCAATATCGTCGTCATTACGGGCAGATATCAGCACACTTGGAAATAAATCAGGTAAAAATGAACCCGTAATCAAATCTCGTTTGTTATAGACCGTCAACATAGGAATTCTATCCATCTTAAGTTCTTTCAATAATTCTAAAACCGTTTTTTCATGCCCGAGCATATCTTCAGCCGCTGCATCTACAACATGGAGTAACAAATCAACATTTTTAGTTTCCTCTAAAGTGGAATGGAAGGCATCGATAAGCTGTGTAGGTAAATCTTGAATAAAACCAACTGTATCCGTTAAAGTCACATTCATTCCTGTCGGTAAAACTAATTTACGAGTCAACGGGTCTAACGTTGCAAATAGTTGATTTTGTTCATACGTTTCTGCATGGGTTAATTGATTTAGTAATGTTGATTTCCCAGCATTTGTATAACCCATTAACCCAATCTGGAAGGTTGTTCCATCATTTCGTCGTTCACGACTTCTTTCACGATGCGCCTCCGTTTCTTTCAAGGTACGTTTAATATCTGTAATTTGGTCCCGAATATGGCGCCGATCTGTTTCCAATTTGGTTTCACCAGGTCCTCTTGTCCCAATTCCGCCCCCCAATTTAGAAAGATTTTTACCTTGCCCAGCTAAACGTGGCAATAAATAGTGCAATTGAGCTAATCCCACTTGCAACTTGCCCTCTTTACTTTGTGCCCGCATTGCAAAAACATCTAAAATCAATTGAACTCTGTCAATCACTTTAAGATCGATTTCTGCTTGAATATTGCGCGTTTGACCAGGAGTTAACCCGTGGTTAAAAATAATCACATCCGCTTCAGTTTCTTCAGCTAACCGAACTAATTCTTGTAACTTCCCTTTACCTAAGTATGTTTTACTATCCATTCTTGGGCGTTTTTGCGTTAATTCAGCAACAACCTCACCTTTTGCAGTTTCTGTTAACTGCGCCAATTCTTTTAACGAATAAACGAAGGCTTGATCTGATTCTGTTGTTTGTACTCCGACTATAATCACACGTTCACGGGCTTCTTTGGTATTCATACAACCACCTACTTTTTTATTTTTGATTACTAAGAAATGTCTTGATTGTTTCAATTAAGGTAGCTTTTTGATTTGGATTTTTAATTAAATCCCACCATTCAACAACTGCCCAACGATTGCGAAACCATGTCAATTGCCGTTTTGCATACCGCCTAGAATTTTGTTGTATTTGTTTTTGAGCTTCTTCCAAATTTATTTTTCCGTTAAAATAAGCCGTTAACTCTTTATAGCCAATCCCTAATGCCGCCTGAGAATTAGGAATATTTTGCTGATAAAGCCAATGCGCTTCTTCCAATAAACCCATTTCGAACATGTTTAGAACACGTTCATTTATTCGCTGATAAAGAACCTCACGATCTGTTGTTAATCCTATAATCTTAGCATCGTAGAAGGGTTCCTTTATTGTATGCTCTTTCTGGAAGCTAGAAAAAGGTTTACCCGTCAAATGATAGACCTCTAAAGCTCGAATCACTCGTTTCACATTATTAGGATGGATATTTTCTGCTGCTTTAGGGTCATTCATTTGTAATTCGGACCATAAAGCGAGATTCCCTTTTTCTCGTGCCTCTGATTCCTTTAAATGGCGATAGGCCAGATCAGCCTCTTCAACTGTTCCTCCAAAAGACAAATCATAAAGCAGTGCTTCAATATACAAGCCTGTTCCACCTACAATAATTGGCACTTTTCCACGAGCTTCGATAGCTGAAATCGCTTTTCGAGCATCTTTTTGAAAATCAGAAACCGAATATCCTTGAGTTACATCTACACAGTCAATTAAATGATGCGGTATGCCTGCCTGTTCGTCTTTCGTCACTTTTGCAGTTCCAATATCCAGTCGGCGATAAATCTGCATAGAGTCCCCACTAATAATCTCACCATCAATTGCCTGTGCCAATGAGATGCTTAAATTCGTTTTTCCAACCGCAGTTGGTCCAACAATAATCACAATTTTTGTTTTATCAGTCATTCTATTCTCCTTTATCCCAGTGATTACGTATCATTAATGCTATCTCTGGATAATCTGTAATAATTGCAGCTACTTTTTTACGAATAAAATACTGTACACTTGATTTTTCATTCACTGTCCAAACTCGAAGTGGCAAGCGCGGTTTACCAAGTATAAGTCTAGCCTTAGCCCAGTCCACCGGCACATGCCAAGCTTCCACAGAGTACTCCCCATTTAAACGCGTCTGGGCACGACCAACTTTTTTAAATAGTAAGGCCACCTGATTCTTATCATTTATTTTTTTCATCTCAATTAATGTATCATAATTAAAACTAGAGTAGACAATATCATAGGCGGGTGCTGTTTCTTGAACTAAGCTATATACTTTTCGACTCATCTCAGGATAAACAATTTTATCTGTCTTTAATTCAATATTCAGAAGCCCACAAAACCCCTCAGTTACTAACATATCCAATACTTCCTTTAAAGTCGGAATAGTCACTTTAGAATATAAAGGATCAAACCAGCTTCCAGCATCTAACGACTTTAACTCTTGCAAGGTCAACTCGCTTACTAAACCAGTGCCATTCGTTGTTCGATCAACTGTCTCATCGTGAATGACTACGACTTCACCATCCGAACTTAAATGAACATCTAATTCAATTCCATCACTTCCAACATGTAATGCTTCGCGAAAGGCAGTTAGTGTATTTTCAGGTCTTGTACTTTTACTTCCTCGATGGGCAATTATTTTTGTTTTCATTTATTTTCTCCACGTAGTAAGTTTAATTTCAATATCCCTATTGTACCATGAAACCATTTATTTTCTGCTAAAAAATAGCTATATTCAAGATTGTTTCAATTATTTTTTTAAAGATTTATTTTTCTAGCTAACATAGCTCGTCTTTTTCTTAAAAATAACGTAAAATAAAACAAAGGAGTGTGCCCATAATGTATTTAACAATTGAAGAAACGGCTGAATATTTAAACTTACCTATCAGTGATATCGAGCGCTTGATTCGAGAAAAACAAATTCGAACCTTATCTGATGGTGAAACACTGTTAATTTATAAAGAACAATTTAACCTCTTTATTAAAGAAATGGAAAAAGCAAAAAAAGAGCTAGAAGATTATTTAGCTGAACCTATCCCAGAAGATATTGATATAAAAGATGAAGACTAATCCATAGTTACACGTTCATTACCCATTAAACATAGAAAAAGCATCTAAAATCGACTAACAATTTTAGATGCTTTTTATTTTTATGATTTCTTTTTAACTTTGCCTGTCCAACCTTGGTAACCATTTTTCAGACGATAAATTTCTGTATAACCCGCTTTTTTCAAACGAACAGCCGCACGGCCACTCATTGCCTTTTTTTGGTCATATAAATAAACTGGAATATCTTTTCTAATTTCGACCATTCGGGTTTTAAATGCTGAATACGGAATGTTACGAGCTCCAAGGATATGTCCAGCATCAAATTCTGCTTTTTCACGAACATCAATCACTTGAACTTTACGCATGTCTTTTTTGAAATCCTCTTCAGATAGTTCAACAGCTGCACGTTTTCTATTAAAATAACCATAGACTTCATACCCGATCATACCTAATAAAACTAGTGCTAATAAAATATTTACAATTAAATTTCCACTCAACTTCATTTGCCCCTTTCATCTATCGCCTACAATGAACAATTGTACACAAGAATGACAAAATTTGCTAGAGTTTTTTAAAAAACAAACAAGCTAATCACGATTTTGGTGTCTTTTCCGGAATATTCAAAAGTGGGTAAATCTTTTTCGTCTTTAAATCAGCTACATTTTCAAACCGCCAACCATATAAAACGCGCTTCCCATTTGGACTTACCTGGATTGGGGCATTATCAGGCAAATCTAATATCGGTATGATTTTACGCTCTTCAAAGTCTAATTCAGCTAATTGATACTCTCCCATCTCTAACTCCAGATGCACCGCTTTTTTTGGCAACACTCCATAAATAGGGGCTTTTCGCTGAGCTTGAGAAAGATAGGGAAACAATAAACGGTCATTCATTGACATTTTAGGGACTTCCAAAAATCCTTTATCTACCATAAAAGGATATTGATAACTTAAAAGCAACTCGTACTCATTGAAGTCTGACGGCGAAAAAGTAATTAATGCATCATTATTTAGATAAAAGCCTGATACTTGATTACGTAAATAAGTTTTTTTACCCGTGCGAACATCTCCCAGATACAACTCACCTTTTGTCAATAAAAACTCACCTAAATTATCCACATACACATACAAGTTATCTGAATACCAAACCGGAGTCAAAGAATCATTAGGCACATCTTTCAATGTATTCTCCGAAACTTTCCAGTCTAAAACTTTCAACACATTTTCGGTTTCATAATAAGCTAAAAACAGTTCCGCATTATTTGAACCATTCCAACTAACATTCAAATACCCTTGTGTATCAACAGTATTTTCTTTTAAAATTTTCCCTTCTAAATCAATTACTTGCAATTTACTTTTTTGTTCTTCAGCTAATTGGATGAAAATTTTCTTGCTATCTGGCGAGATTGCAGAAGTTAAAATAAGTGCATTTGGTTTATATAAAATTTTTAACTCACCAGTAACAACATTAAATTTATATAAAACATCTTTAAAATCATGTCCGCAATGAACTAAAACTTCTTCATTAGATAACCATCCCATCACTTTTTTGATACTATCTAGCTCAATTGGAATCTTTTTATAACTTATTGCGGTCTCTTCTTTTTTTTCTTCATGATTTTCTACCGTTTTCCCACACCCACCTAAACCAATAATTGAGAGGAAAACCAGAATTATAGTTCCATATAGAGCTTGTTTTGTCCATTTCATGCCATCACCCAATTATTCTAAATTTAGTTTTTGTTTATTAATAAAGTATAGCATAGCATGAAATCTTTAGCATCCAAGAGGCATTTAAGTTTTAAAAATTCAAAAAAAAAGCTGCGCAGTTTTGCTCAGCCTTAATTTTTATAGCTATTATTTTTTACTAAACTGACGAGCTAACGAGCTAGCTCCAATGATACCTGCATCATTTCCTAGTTGAGCCAGTTTAATCCGTGTGCTCTGACGAACTTGCGGAAAAGAGAATTGTTCAAAATAATGACGAACTTGGTCCAATAAAAACTCACCAGCCGCTGAAACTCCACCACCAATAACAATATCTGATGGATTTAACATATTCCCAATATTTCCACAAGCTAAACCTAGATAGAAAGAAACTTTATCAATGACTTTAATAGCAAGAACATCCCCATCTTTAGCTAAATCGAAAACCGTTTTAGCCGTTACTTGTTGTCCATCATCAATCATATATTTCAGACGAGAATCACCAGAAAAATTATCTGCATAATCTCTGGCAACACGCACTACTCCAGTGGCACTTGCAACGGTTTCTAAACACCCTTTTTTCCCACAAGTACATTCGTAACCTTCTGGATCAACGGTAATATGCCCAATTTCTCCAGCAGCCCCCACAATACCGTGTAACAAGTGACCTTCAGCAATAATACCTCCACCGACACCTGTACCCAATGTAATAAAGGTTACATCATCCCCGTTTTCTCCAGCACCTTTCCAACGTTCACCTAAAGCGGCAACATTGGCATCATTATCAATAGCAAATGGGATACCCGTTCCTTCTTCGATATCCTTTTTAACAAACTGCAGTGTTTTCCAATTTAAATTGTACGCTCCAATAACAGTTCCTTTTTCACGATCAACCGTTCCTGGTGAACCCATTCCAATTCCAATAAAATCAGCTTTCGTCATATTATAACGTTCCAAGTGTTGATTAATAGATGCAACAATGCTCGGCACAATCTTAGAACCTTCATCATCACTATCTGTTTCAATACTCCATTTTTGTTGAACTTCGCCTGCTTCCGTTAGAATAGCAAATTTAACAGTTGTACCACCTAAGTCAATTCCAATCAGTTTTTTAGACACTGCTATTTCCTCCAAATCACTTATTTTTCTTTTCCTTCTTCAATACGATGCTCCTGTTTTAAAACTAAAACTGCTGCAATGTAGGTTTCATTGGGAATCAATCCTTCATCATTTAAACTTTTTAACTCGATTTGCATTAATTCGATGTCCCACAAACGTTTTCCCACATAAACATAAATACCAAATCTTCTTAATAGTTGTTGAACATCATACAACGTTCTCACATTGCCACATCCTCATAATTATACTCCAATTGTTGTTCTTTTGAAACCGATTGCGATAAAAAATAATAGCGCTATCGTATAAGCAACTCCTGCAATAATCCGTTTCGTTTTTAAATCTACAGGAGCATTAGGAACAGAGATAGCTGTTGCAATTAAAAAGCCACCTACCAAGCCACCAGCATGCCCAGCATTATCTACATTTCCATCTCCTATTGAAAGAAATCCTGTAATAAAGTTAAATACAATTAGAATTCCAAAAGTCTTGGCAATTTCACGATAATAAGCATTTCCTTTAAAGGTTTCTGCCAACATTAAAGTTGTAGCAAATAAGCCAAATATTGATGTACTTGCACCAGCAGATACTGAATCACTAAACGCAAAACTAGCTACATTTCCAGCAACACCACTCAATAAATAAATTAACGCGAAACGCCAATGCCCCATAATTTTCTCTAAATGTGTTCCAATATAATACACACATACCGAGTTAACCGCCAGATGCAACCAACCGATATGCAGAAACATTGGTGTGATCAAACGCCACCAATCACCCATTACAATTAAGGGGTTAAATTTCGCTCCAAAAAGAATCAGTGTATACGTATTTTCACTACCGCCAAAAAAAAGCGTCATTAGTAAAAAAAGTATAATTTGAATCGTTAAGAAAGTATATGTCATAAAAGGTTTATTTGAGAAACGTTTTAATTTCATTTCAGTTTGATAATTCAATACTTCACCTCATTTTCATTTTATCTTTCTTATTATAGCGAACTCCCACATTATTTTCTAGTCTATTTTCAGCAAACTTAAGTCAAAATTAACTGAACAGGAATGTCGTATGAATCTACAGTCCAATCATTTGTTAGTTGTTGAGGAAGCGCTAAAGAAATTGTTTTCCCTTGATAATCTGCCAAATACCGATCATAATAACCAGCTCCAAAACCAATTCGATATCCAGCTGAATTAAAACCTACCCCCGGAACTATCAGTAATTGAATTTGCTCTTTTGGGACAGCTGGTAATGATTTTATCGGCTCTAAAATGCCAAATGAAGACCTTTCCATTTTTGTTTCTGGCGTATAATAGACAAAATCCATTTGTCCCGCTTTTTTAGTTCTAGGAACAACTACCTTTTTATCCGATTGCCAAGCTGCTTTAATCAGAGGCTTTGTGTCAATTTCAAGCGCTTGAGCTAAAGTTAATCCAATTGTGGAGGCATTTTCCCACCAACTATGAGCAAGTAATTTTTCAACAAGTCTTTTTTCAATTTTAGCCTTCTCAACCTCAGAGAGTTTTTCTAATCTTTCAATTAACTCAACTCTTACTATACTTTTATCCATTAGCTCCCCCACCCTCTAACTTTATTTCTAATTATCTACGTTAGCCTATCAATACATGTGAAATTTATTACATTTTGAATACAAAAAAAACAACAGGATTCCTGTTGTTATTTTGTTTCACGATGTAATGTCATACGACGTTCACGCGGACAATATTTTTTAAATTCTACACGATCTGGATTGTTACGTTTGTTTTTCTTTGAGTGGTAATTACGTTCTTTACACTCAGTACATTCCAATGTAATGTTTACACGCATGTTCTTCCCTCCAAGCATTCAACCATATTTGAAGAAACATTTTTGTTATCTTCGGACTTGAATATCATATCATTTTTTTGCAAAAGTTGCTAGCTTTTTTTTATACTTTGTAAAGTTTTTTTACTTTACAAGGAATTTAAACTATTTTCCTACATTTAAAACTCTTAAGTTTTGTTCATTTAAATATTAAATTTATTTTACAAAATACTTTTAGACGGTCAAATATGGTACACTAACTAATGAGATTTAATGAAAGAGGTGATTTAAAAAATGGACATTTGGTGGATCGTTATTATCCTATTGATTATTTCAGTCGCATTGATTGTATGGTCTTTCTACAAAAAGGACAATGGAGAAAAAGTACAAGAAGAATTTGAAGAATTATCTTTGCAATTGATGCAAGATATTTATCATTTAAAAAATCGCGTAGCAGCGCTTGAAAATGAACTGAATATTCAATCAGAAGAAACTTCTTCTTCAATGAAAATTCACGATGTATTGAAAAATCATGTGGTTACCTTATACACACAAGGCGTATCTCTTGAAAATATTGCGTCACAAACACAATTATCACTTGCAACTGTTCAAGTTGTTGTAAATGAGTACGTTGAACAAAATTAAAATTCAAAGGAGAATTATAAATGAATAGACCTGCATTACGCTTTTTAGCAGTCGGCTTTTTAGTTTCTGCCTTGGTTCTTTCAGGTTATCGTCTCTTTCTGTATGAACCTTCAACTTCAACTGCAAAAAGTAGTGAAACAGCTAAGAAAGAAAAAACTTTGTCTGCAGATGAAAAGTCTTATAAAGAAAAGTATGAAGAGCTTCTAACTAAAGTTGAACTTGAAAAAGTAACTGGTGATAGTAGCTCAACTGATAGCTCTAAAACTGATTCTAGTTCTAAAACAGCTGATGATAAGAAAGCAACTGACGCTGCAGCTGCAGCCGCTAAAAAGAAAGCTGATGAAGAAGCAGCGAAGAAAAAGGCTGAAGAAGATAAAGTCAAAAAATATACTTTAGTTATTGGTCAAGGTGATCCAACTAGTGCCGCTGTTGATCAATTAGCTAGCCAAGGAATCATTAAAGACGCAAATGAATTTACTCAATTCTTGTCTGCTAATGATTATGAAATGTATATCCGTGATGGTTCTTATGAAGTGAACAGCTCAATGTCTTACGAACAAATTGCAAAAATCATTACACACCGTTAAATAGAAATTAAACCCAAGAAACTATCTATCTTAGTTTCTTGGGTTTTTATATTTTTGTCTAAATAAAAACGATAGGAAAAACATTACCAGTTAAGGAGGTGTTTTTCTTATCGTTTTTCATTATTTATTTTTTCATATCAAAATAGGCATTAAAAACAGCACTAGCTGTATCTTTATTCACCGTATTATCATCATTCGGCATGAATGGTACAACGACAGTCACCGCAATTTCTGGGTTATCAGCGGGTGCATAACCAACAAATGTTAGATTATATACCGACGTACCATTACTTTGTGTTTGAGGTCCATAATAAAAAGCCTCAGCTGTACCAGTTTTACCTGCAATATTGTTAGGGGACTCTGCTAAACTTCCTCTTCCAGTTTTATTTGGATGGCTACCATGAACCACATTAAACATCCCAGTTTGGACTCTTTTAATTTCTTCATTTCCAACATTAATTCGGTTAAGAATATTTGGTTGAATTTCCGTTTGGATAGCTCCTAGCTTGCCATCCTCATCTGTTTCTCGAATTTCCTTCACAACATGCGGTGCAATTCGGTTTCCACCATTAGCAATTGTCGTAATATACTGATTTAGTTGAAGCGTTGTATAGGTGTCAAATTGACCATAAGCGAAATCGAGAGCTAACCCTGCATTGGATTGTTCGCCTGGCAAACCAGTTGATTCACCTGGCAAGTCAATTCCAGTTGGAACTCCTAATCCAAATTGCGCATAATAAGATCTTAATTTTGAGAAAACTAAGTTCATATCAATATCTAGACTTCCATTAGGGATGTAATTATTTTGACCACCCATTCGCATGGCTACTTGCATCATATACGAGTTAGAAGAAACCTCCAAGGCTGTTTCATCTGACATTAATTCGTTGTTTCCATTTCGGTTAAACCATGAACTTTTTTTCTGTGTTCCTTTAAATTCTAAAGGTTGATCTAGAATCATGTTATTATCTAAGCTAATGACACCATCCATATAGCCAGCCAGGACAGTCGCCCCTTTGACAGAAGATCCCATCGTGTATTGACTATTCATGACACCTAATGCATCATCTTCAATTTGATTGGTTTCGAAATTATATTTTTGACCAGTCATCGCTAATATTTCACCTGTATGAGGATCAGAAGCCATAACATACATACGATCTGTCAAACCACCTAAAATTCCACTTAAAGCATTTTTAGTAATTTCTTCAACCTTCTTTTGAAACTCAATATCAATGGTTAAAACTAAGTTATCGCCTTTAGAACCTTCGTACTTGGCAATCGTATTGATAATATCACCATTTGCATTCGTTTCTGTTTCTGATTTTGATTTTGAACCACTTAACACTGTTTCGTATTGTTTTTCTAAATAACTATTCCCAACACGATCATTTCTAGCATAACCTTTAGCTAACAGCGCACTTGCTTGATCCTCGGGTAAACCAACTTTTTCAGTGGTTACACTCCCTAAAATACTTCGTAACATTTCACCTTCAGGATAAACACGTTGCCAGTCTGTCGACGTATCAACACCTGGTAAATCAACTAAATTCTCACTAATTGCTGCAATTTCCGTATCAGAAACATCTTTACTTTTAATATACGTTGTTGTTAATGCATACGCACCGTTCATTCTTTTAAAAATAGCTGCCACTTGCTTTTCTTGTTCTGTAATCGGTGCAAGATCTTCAGGCGTAATTTTTGATAATTGAACTTGATATAACTCAGATCCTTTTAATTCAAGTTCTTTTTTACTTAAACGTTTATTTAATTCTTTTTCATGGACAATTGCCCAATAGTCTTGTAAATCCCGCTCATTTAAATCCTCTATGCTATCTGGTGTCATCTGAATAAAGGTACCGAGTTTAGTCGCGATTTTCATCATATCTTTCCCACTAACTTGCGCACCTCTAGTATAGGTAATTGCTTGTAGAGCTGTGTTACCAACTAATTGACGTCCTTGACTGTCATAAATCATCCCACGAGGAACCGTTCCGGTTGCCGTTGTCATTTCCGTTCGTTTAACTTCTGCTTCAAATTCTTCTCCCTTAACAATTTGCAAATAACCTAATCGAACAATTAAACTTGCAAATAAAAGAAAGACAATAAAAAATAACAAATTTAAACGAAAAGGAATATGGGATTTTTTCTTTTTCATACTACCATTTGATTCTGCCACTATTCCACCATCCTGTTCATTTCCTGATTCTATTTGATTGTAACAAATTTATTAAAGTTTCACCAATATTAAATCCTGAATAATTCATAGCTTTAATTCTTTGGTACATTTTATTGAAATATGTATCACTAATATCCCTATCAACTGATTTTGACTAAAAAGTTACTTCAAACATTCACTGTTCAAAAATATTGAGGAATAAATTTTGGGTGTAAGGCATTTTGAGCATACTTCTCCCTGGATAACTTCCCAGTAAAAAAATCGTTAGATTGTTGGATTAGATCCATTGACTGGCTCGCCTCAGGCGAGCAAAGACCCTGTAGAATTCATTCTGATACACATGATAACTAGATAATTTGAGATAGACTCGTCTACCCGTTTGGACTAATTTCCCAGCAACTTTCAGAAACTTCAATCGAATAGAATGAATGGTCATTCCCTTTTGGACTTCCTCAAAGCCAATCGTTCTTAAGAAGTTGACTAAGTTGTAAGCTATCAAGCTGAGCATCATTCGGACATGATTCTCCAAAAAGCGAGGACTGTCTGTCTTGTCAAAGTAAAAGCCAGCTTTCGCTTCTTTAATGAAGTTCTCCATTGTGCCACGTTTGGCATAGAGAGAAAAGATGGTATCAGGAGAAACATTTTCTGATAGATTCGTCACGATAAACTCATGTCGAAAGAGTAGTTCGCCCGCTTCACGTGTTGAGCGTATACACACGCGACGACTTTGTGACCAGGATTGTGCTTGATAAGTGGTGGAGAAGTACTGAACTTCTCGTTCTTCCCACTTTTGATTATCGCCATAAAGTACTGATTTCTCAGCTATTTGACCTAGTCTACGATTATTCTTCAGTCGAATAACATAATGACTCTTTTTTGATTCACACGAATCATACACACCAGGTGTAGCGAACCCGCTGTCTCCACGAACCAAGATGTCAGTGTTTGGTAGAGAGTGATTATAGTGCTCTAATAAAGGTGTGAGAAACTCCTTTACGCCTTTTGATGTATATTGATTTCCTGAACGTAGTTCAGCTTTTAAGAAGTCACCAGTCAATCCGTCAAAAGCTACCAATGGATGATAACCATAGGTTTGGTAGTGGGTATTATAATCCGTTTGTTCTTGGTGACCAAATGTATCTGAATGGGTCGAATCTAAATCAATGATTAATTCCGTATCATTACGGATGAGGCGTGCTTTATCAATAAGTTCTTGGTTCAAAGCTTGAAGTTCATGGATATTCTCCTCAGATAGTCGATCTAAAAATCGAGAAAGTGAAGATTGAGAAGCGAGTTCTTTCCTATCTAAAACAGCTTTAAACACAGGATCTTGTCTCAGGAGATTAGCTGCAGAATCAGCTGAGTAACCAGCAATTAATTGCATAATGAACTGCTCAAGTATGGATAAGTTGTCATGAGTAAAATATGCTCGTTCGTCTTCAATGTGAATGTGTTGCTTAGCCAGTTCAGAAAAACCGAAGGTGTTCATCAGCTCTTTCACTAGGACGAGACCCGAATCACTCGATAATTGACCACCTGTATGAGAAATAGTGATATTTGAATTGAATTTTACTTGGTTTTTGTGTAAGCTAGTCATTAGAAGAACTCCTTTCTTTTGGTTGGTTTAGTCACTTTAACCATAGCAGAAAGGGGTTCTTTTTTCATCACTTAACGGGTGAAGATGAAAAAGTAATTGTAAGCTGCCGTGAGGCAGTTTCACATGGTTTTAATTAAAAGTATGAATTATTCAGGTTAAATAATTTTCAGTTAATTTCAACCCGTTCTATGCTATTCTATAACAAGATACTAAATATAGTAACAAAAACTTGAATTCTTAAAAAAAATTTAGAGTTCAAAGTGTTTTTCTAAGGAGTGCATGTGAACTATGTCAAATTTGCTTCAAGCCATTAAAAAATTTTTCCAAAGTCATTGGCCACTTTTACTAGCGTTTTTTGGTCCTTTTATTATTATGGCCACAATTTATGGATTTCAAGGCGTTTATCCCTTTGGAAATAGCACCTTATTAACGGTTGATCTCGGTCAACAATATGTTGATTTTTATGCTTATTATCGTGAAACCTTGCTCCACAATCCTTTAAGCTTTTTTTATTCTTTTTCTAAAGCAATTGGTGGCGATATGATTGGGCTTTGGGCTTATTATTTAACCAGTCCTTTTAATTTAATTTTAATCCTTTTTCCACCCAAATTAATTACTTTATCCGTTACTACTTTAACGTTAATAAAAATTAGTACTGCTGGACTAACTTTTGGTATTCTTCTAAAAAAAGCATTCGATGGCAAAGGATTTATTTTGGCCGCCTTTTCGATTAGCTATGCATTAATGGGCTATACGATTGTCAATCAATTAAATATTATGTGGTTAGATGGACTTGTTTTTCTACCCATGGTTATTTTAGGAATTGAGAAATTACTTATTACAAAAAAAGGTAGTTTTTATACCCTCTTTTTAGCTATTATGCTGGTAGCAAATTACTACATTGCCTATATGATTTGTATTTTCACTGTTGTCTATTTTTTCTTCCGTTTAACAGGTATTCATTTTCCTAACAAAATTGCTTTAAAAAAGAAAATTATTTATTTTTTCACAACTTTTTTACGGTTTGCTTGGTATTCTTTATTAGCTGGTGGACTCTCAGCCTTCTTATTGATCCCAACCTTCAATGCTTTGTTAGCTAGTAAGGCAAGTTACACAAATTTCAAATTAGATTGGAATTTCAATTATCCTATTCAAGAAATTATAGCTAAATTCTATCTAGGCGCCTTTAATTTTGATCAGATGCCTGATGGAACACCCAATGTTTTTATTGGCAGTTTAGCGCTTATTTCATTTGGTTGCTTCTTTTTTAATCGGGCTTTTCCAATTCGTGAACGTTTTGGCGCATTATTAGTCAGTATATTTTTAATTCTATCCATGAATATCAAAGCACTTAATTTAATGTGGCATGGGATGCAATATCCTATTTGGTACCCTTATCGCTTTTCATTTGTTTTCTGCTTTTTTATGATTTTATTAGGTTTTAGAAGTTTTATGCAGTTGAAAAAAATACCTATTTGGGGCATTATCCTAACACTTTCTTTAACTGCACTTGCCTCTGTTTATCTTTTGAAGGCTCAGTTTGATTTCATTTACGAAGCGCAGATTATTTTAACTTCTCTCTTTGTTGTTCTGATTGTCTTGCTTTTAATTCTAAAAGCACAAAATTATTTTTGGTTGCCTTTAGCCTTTTTTCTCGTTAGTGTTGCTGAAATGACCATTAATGCCACTGTTGATCTATCTAGATTAAGTTATGTAACAAATTCCAGTTTCTTAGATTATAAAAAAGAAGTTGGCTCTGCCATCAATCAAATTCAAGAAAATGATTCTGATTTTTATCGAATTGAAAAAACTTTTTTACGTTCAAAAAATGATAGTTTTCAATTTGGTTATCCAAGTGTGACTCATTTCAGTTCGACTTTTGAAAAAGAAATCCCCACACTTTTTGGCAATTTAGGCTTTCCAGTCGGGAATGGTTTTGTCACTTATTCTAACGGAACATTGTTTACAGATGCATTTTTTGGCATTAAATATTTTGCTAGTGAAAATAATACTCTTTATCAACTTCCAGGAAATTATCTAGACTCATCATCGGAATTAGCAACAGATTCTTTACCTGATAATCCTTTAAATGAAAATGTACTAGAGAATTTCACTAAATCGGAAAGCAACCTAACGAAGCAAGACTTAACCTTAAATGTGATGTCTAACAAACCTGATTTACGCTACTATTTAAAACAAAATAGCCATGAATTTATTTCAATTTTTAAAAACCCAAATGCGCTACCAATAGCCTTTGGGGCCGACGAACAGTTGCTCCAAGAAAAGTTATTAATTGGCCAACCGATTCAATTACAAGAAAATTTGCTCCAAAGTATGGACCAAAAAGATGAACGAATTCGTTACTTCACACCTTTAGCTTTCAATAGTACTGTTTTTCAAAATGTGACTTCAAATGGCAATATGCAAAATATTACCTATAAAAAACAAGTTGCAAATAAAAAAGCAACGGTTGATTTTCAATTTACACCTCAAACAGATGATCCGTACTATATTACGCTAGGTCCAAGTATTAAAGAAAAGAATGCCACCATTTATTTAAATGGGAAAGTATTGAATCAGTATAAGACCTACCGTGATTCAATTGTAATCAACGTTGCAAGTCGACAAAAAGGTGAAACTATTACTATTTCCTTCGAACTCTTAGAAGATACATTATGGCTTGATAATTTTCATCTTTATCGTTTTAACGAAGCGGCTTTTCAATCTGTTATAACTAATTTAAAAGCCAATCAATTGACTATAGATAGTTACGGAGATACCTACTTTAAAGGTCATGTAACAATCCAAAACGACAATCAAATTCTAATGACGACGATCCCTGATAGTCCTGGGTGGACCGTTAAAATTGATGGTAAACCTGTGAAATCAAAAAAAGTCTTAGATACATTAATGGCTGTGCCTATTTCTAAAGGCAAACACCAAGTTGAAATGCGTTACCGTACACCGTATTTTAAAGAAGCCGTAATTATTAGTTTGCTTAGTGGCGGGCTTCTGATTGCCTCGCACCTATTTTTTACCAAAGGGAAACATAGTCACAATCAAGTTCAATTAAAGGAGACAAAACCGAAATGAAGCCCATAAAAAAAGAGTTACCTAGAATTCCAAAGCAATTAATTCTAGCTGATTTTGATGAAATTGAAGACGAAGCTTTTTATGAAAACTGTTTATTTGAAAATTGTACTTTATCTAATCGCCAATTAGATAAGGTATGCTTTAAACATAGTCGCTTTATCAACGTGACATTTGAAAATATGACTTTCCATCAATTAGAATTATTGGATGTTGAGTTTCATAAATGCAATATCAGCAATACGGAAATGATTGGCGTTATTCTACATCGAAGCCTTTTAAAAGGCAGTAAATTTGTTGGATGTAACTTCTCAGAAGGGATGGTCCTGGATACTTCTTTTGAGGACTGTTTTGGAAACTATAGCTTTTTTAGTTATACCACATTTAAACGTGTTGTTTTTGAAGCAACTTCGTTAATTGAAAGTGATTTTTTTGAAGTCAAATGGCAAAAATTACAATTTGATCAATGTAATTTAGATGGCGCTAATTTTATGAACACTGATTTACGAGGGTTAGATTTTAGTACCTCAACTTTTGAAAAGATAGCTCTATCCTTTGATTTGCTGAAAGGTTGCACAATTAACCCTCAACAATCATTAGTTCTAGTTGCTGCTTTAGGTGTAAATATCTCCTGAAATTTTATTAAATAATTAAATAAAAATAAGTGTTAATGACTGGAAATCATTAACACTTATTTTTTTAATCATGAAAATTCTAACTTTTTCACAAATCTAACTACACCTTATTTTTATCACTGGCTAGATTACCTCTATACAAAAAAACTTCCTTACCTAAAATAGGTAAGAAAGTTTCATTCAATCTATTTAGCAGCTGCATAGTGTTTAGCAACTTGTTCCCAGTTTACTAGGTTCCAAAATGCTTTAATATAAGCTGGACGTACATTTTTGTAATTTAGGTAATAAGCATGTTCCCATACATCTAAGCCTAAAATAGGTGTTTTACCTTCTGATAATGGTGTATCTTGGTTTGGAGTTGAAGTGATTGCTAATTTGCCACCATCTAAAACTAACCAAGCCCAACCTGAACCAAAACGAGTTGTTGCTGCTGCTGCAAAATCTTCTTGGAATTTTGCAAAGCTACCAAAAGTAGCGTCAATAGCGTCTTTAACCTCACCAGTTGGTTCTCCACCACCTGTTGGTGATAAGATTTCCCAGAAGAATGAATGGTTTGCGTGTCCTCCACCGTTATTACGTACAGCCGTACGAATATCTTCAGGAATTGCATCTAAGTTGCTAACTAAATCTTCAATTGTTTTTTCACCTAATTCAGGGTGTTTTTCAATTGCCGCATTTAAATTGGTTACGTAAGTTACATGATGTTTATCATGATGTAAATGCATAGTTTCTGCATCAATATTTGGTTCTAGTGCATCATAAGCATAAGGTAATTCTGGAACTGTATAAGTCATTTGTATCTTCCTCCAATAAAAGTTTTTTATGTAATCACTTACTTGGCGACTACCCTCTAAATGTATCACGTCTTAAGTTAAATTTCAAAGTTTCTGCTTCATTTCTTTAAAAAAAAATTAACTGCTCTTTAATTAACTGAAACTGTTTGAATTTTAGGTTAACTATTTAATTTCATTCATTACCCACTCAAAACAGAAAAATTAAAGTCCCACTATTTTCCTCTCTTTTTTCGACTATCCAAAATATATAATAAAAATAAAAGTAACTACTTTCTAAAAATTTTATTGCTTAAATAAATTTTCCCAAACACAAATAATCAACAACCTATCTCTAATTTCCATTTGCAAACTCATATCCCTATTTTTATAGACTTTATAATCAATTTAAAGAATTCATTCCCGTTATACTTTTACCATTTTTTAATATAAATGAATATAATTTATGCGAAGAAATCTCCAAATATAGTCTGATAAGAACAAATCTGACACTATATTTGGAGATTTAAATATTTTTTTAAATTACTAATAAGTTAACTTCTGTAAGCCTCTACAAAATTTAATATATTATTGAGTAAATTGAACTGCATCTGCACCAATAGCACCACCACCAGCGTTATTCAGCATTATATGGTAATTGGTTCTAGCAGATACATTGTTAATAGTACCAATATAATTGTACCCACCTGGTGCAGTATTTTGATTTATAATTTTACTAACACCCATTGATGAGCCATTTACTACAAAATAATAGTTACCCATTCCAACAAAATCTCTATTATTAATATAAGCATAAGCATTCATTCTTCCACTATTACCAATTCCATGGGTATTCCAAGCATAAGAACCATTTCCATAGTTTATTCGATGATCATTAAACATCCCTCCACCACGGTAACTCCAACTCCCACCAGTAATTCCTGAACTTCCTGGTTGTCCTGCTGCTGCATCGTTATCTATGACCCATGTAGCAGCATCTGCTTTACTAGGTAAAGTAATTACAATTAGTAAGATAACTAATACAGAAAATAGTCCCACTTTTAATTTATTTTTCATTGGCTACTTCCTCCTTAGTTGTAATAAACATATCCCTGCTTAAAACACTGTTTAGTTCAATATCATTAACAATCATTTGTTCTTTTACCTCTGTTCCTAAATAAGATTCAAAACGTAATAAAATTCCTGCCATAGGGTCTACATTCATAATAAAAGTCTCACTTAGATATCTTTTTCGATACTCCTCATTTAACTGACCTTCAATTCTTTTAGTTTGAATTCCAGCAAATTCCTCATTTGAAACTATTTCCCATTTGTCAAAATCTTTTAAAATCCCTAAAGTTAAATCTTCAGGAAGTAATGATTGTTTAGAATAGGTTAGATAATTAGGTTCATATTTTAATTCATAAATTGGTTCACCAGTTTCAGTAAGTGATATTTTATCCTCTAATCCACCATTTTGATTGGAGTTGCTACTACCCATTTGTTCTGGTGAGACTTCTAAAAATTGATCCACTCTTTCCGAAACTTCATCACCAACGAGATTATATGCAGTAAAATTTTTGCTATCAAAAGTCGTTACATATTTTTCACTAATACCTGTCATTCCTGCTGATCTGAGTTTATCCTCTTTAATATCAAAATTAGTTTCTTCATAAGTTAAGTTCATATTAGATTTATTCATTACAAAATCAGTTGTATAGGATATCCCATTATTATTAAAACTATTATAGGATAGTTGACCTTTTGCATTACTAAAAAAATCAATTGAATTTAACATTCTAGTTGTTAACTCTTCCTTAGTGGCAGCCTCATTAATAGCGCTTCTTGAAGTCACTGGCGTAATAATTTCTGGAATGCTAACTACCTCATTATTCGAATGATTGTAACTTTCAGGTCGATTTAAAGTTGGAAAAATTGGTTCTTTTTTCTCTTTCGATACAAAACTATCTGCAGATACTTGTTCTTTTTTTATTTCTTTTCCATAAGAAACTAACAAAATTCCGCAAAATCCAACAACCAATGTGCCTAATACAATTTTACTCTTCATAAACATCCTCCTTTTTTAAAATAAAAACAAACCATTTATATAGTTTTTTAAATAGTTAACTAGATTAACTTTCATACCAAATACTGTTGAGTTTCCTTCGCCAAAAGTTTACAATAGTAAAGATGACTTCGTTTTTTAAACGCAATAACCAAAGTCAATTCGAAACTATGGGAGTGAGCATTATTCAATTAACTAAATTATTTATCGCTTCATTAAGCAAACCAGAACAGCTGACTGCAGCGGCTACTTTAAAAAAAGGAAAAGTCTTTCTTTACTTCCTTTTCATCGCATTTATTTCAGCGATTCCTGCATTTCTGCAAAGTTATCAACTTTTAACTGATTTTAATCGTGATGGTCAGACAATCATCTCGGAAATGCCTGAGTTTAGTATTAAAAATGGAGAATTTATCACTGACGAACCGATTGATTCTTTTTCAAAAAAAACTCATTCTATTAATTTCGTCTTTGATCCTGAAGGTACAAAGCCAGAATTAGAAGAAGATTTATCTGAAAATCTTGTTGGCATTGGCTTTTTAAAAGATGGACTACATTTTAATAATGCTAGCCAACCGATTAGCTTAACTTATCAGCAAATGGACGGTCTTTCCAAAGAATTTTTTGTTAATATTTTGGCATCTATGCAGCGCATGACCGGCTTTATCTTAGTTATTGCTTTTCTCTTAATGCTCCTACTTTCCTTATTTTTAACCTTATTATTTAATTTCTTATATACCGTTTTTGCAAACTTAGTAACAGCTTTGACAAGACGTCGCTTACCTTTCAGTCATGTATTTAAAATGACACTTTTTGCCTCAACTCTACCAACTATTATTTTTACACTCTTTAATTTATTTGGCCTTAGAATTGCCTACCAAACTGAATTGAGTTTGATTGTAACTGTGTATCTTTATTATTTGGCCTTAAGAACTTTACCAAAACCTGAATAATCTAAAAGCAGTTCCTTTTACTATCTAAAGGGAGCTGTTTTTTTGTTGTCTTACCAAAATGCTAAAAAAAGCTCGTTGAGTCCATTCAGCTCCGATAAGAAAATAGGAAACATTGATGTGGTGCTTTTTACCAACTCAAATTTTTATCTTTTTATCGAGGAATTGGCTCATAAGAGCTCGCCTGCAAAAAAAAAGTAGTACCTAATTCTAGGCACTACTTTCTCAGCTATTTCTTTTTATTGGCTTTTTTAATGGCTCTTGCTTGACTACGACGTTCAACACGACGCTTTTGTTCGTTGTGTTCTTTAATCGTCCGGCTCATTTTCTTTTTGTAAGCTGGCTTAACTTTTTTCTTCGCTTTTTGAACCATTCCACGCATACTTGGATTCAATGTCTCTTTGGTTGTTTTGTCACGATGATTTCGACGATTACGATCAAACGTATCCACGATTTCATCATTTTTAATTGTTTTAGGAACAAATTCAATTCCTAATTTTTCAATATCATTGACCAACCCTTCATCACTCGGTGCATATAACGTGATTGCAGTACCCTTCATTCCATTTCTTCCAGTTCTCCCAACACGATGGATAAAGAAATCTAAATCACGTGGAATCTCTGCATTAATAACATGAGAAACACCTTCAATATCAATACCACGAGCAGCTAAATCAGTTGCTACAACAAATTGGTAATCTAAATTTTGAACTTGCTTCATGACACGTTTACGCTCACGAGGAGGAATATCACCATGGATTTTCGCAACTTTTAGACCGCGCGATTTCAAACCATCTGCTAACTCATCAACTTTTTGCTTTGTATTTGCAAAAACAATGGCTAGATATGGTGTACCTGTTGTTAATAGTTGATAAACAACATCTACTCGATCACGTCCTTTAGTCGAAATCAACCAATTTTCAATAGTTGGTGAAATGACCGATTTAGGTTGGATATGCTCGTAGTGAGGATTTTCCATATATTTTTTTAAAAATGGTTTTAACTTTGTTGGAATTGTTGCTGAAAAAACTAACATTTGCAGATTATTAGGCAAACGGCTAGCAATTTGATCCACTTCAGTTAAAAAGCCCATGTCTAATGTCATATCTGCTTCATCGATAACTAAAACTGGAGAAGTATGAACGCGTAATGCATTCTCATTAATCATATCTAAAATACGACCTGGTGTCCCAATAACTACATGCGGTTGTGTTCCTGCTAATTTTGTTAGCTGACGTTTTTTATCCGTTCCTCCAACAAAACTTTGAACAATAATTTTATTTGGTGCATGTTTGACTAATTGTAACGCAGCTTGATAAATCTGCTCAGCCAATTCACGACTTGGAGTTGTAATCACCACTTGCACTTCTTCTTTTAAAGGATCAATATTATTAAATAACGGTAATAGGAAAGTATGTGTTTTCCCAGTTCCTGTTTGTGAATGGCCAATTACGCTTTCTGATTTCATAATTTCAGGAATAAGTTTTTCCTGAACTTCAGTAGGTTTAGTGAAGCCAATTTCTTGAATTGCGTCTATTAAAAAGGGTTGTAAGCCAAATTTTTCAAATGTATGTTCCATATTTTCGCCTCGTTTCTCTTCTTGCTCATTTCAATCCTTAGTATTATAACATAAAAACGACTACAATAGTGCCTTATCTAGCAATCCTCACTAAATTTTTTTCTAACCTTAAAAATAATGATTCTTCTCAATTTTAAGTGGCGCATATTTATGATTTTATTTTTTAAATTTAAAAAAATTCATTTGCTTACGGCGTAAATTAATGTGTTTTCAATGATAAAATGCATTGTTTTTTCTAATCTAAATTTTATTTATTGCGTCAACGGCAATAAAACAGTACAATATATAAGATAACCCTATTTAATTAGCGGTGAATTTAGATTTTGAAGGTGAGGAAACTTAGATGATTGAAGAAAAAATTGCATTGTTCACCATTTTTGGAGGAACCGGAGACTTAGCTCGTAGAAAACTATATCCGTCCCTTTATCGTTTATATAAAAAAGGCTTTTTAAATAAAAAGTTTGCCGTTATTGGAACAGCTAGAAGAGAATGGTCCGATGAGTATTATCGTGAAATTGTACTGGATACGATAGCAGAAATAACTGAATCAAAAGAGGATGCAATTGAGTTTGCTAGTCATTTTTACTACCAAGCCCATAATGTAACCGACACTGAACACTATGCTTCTTTAAAAACTTTGTCTCAAAAACTAAATGAAAAGTATAAATTAGAAGAGAATCATATTTATTACTTAGCGATGTCTCCCCAATTTTTTGGTACCATCACAGAACATTTAAAAGACCAAGGATTAATTAATGACACAGGCTTCAATCGTTTAATTATTGAAAAACCTTTTGGACATGACTATGAGAGTGCATCTATATTAAATAACCAAATCCGTTCTTCATTCAAAGAAGAACAAATTTACCGTATTGATCACTATCTAGGTAAGGAAATGATTCAAAATATTTCTGCAGTTCGTTTTGCTAATGCTATTTTTGAATCAATGTGGAATAATCGTTACATTGATAACATTCAAATTACATTAAGTGAATCATTGGGCGTTGAAGAACGTGGTGGCTACTATGACACAAGTGGTGCCCTACGTGATATGGTTCAAAATCATATTCTGCAAGTTGTTTCGTTGCTAGCAATGGAGCCACCTACTGAATTAAAAGATGAAGCAATTCGCGATGAAAAAATTAAAGCTCTTCGTTCGCTTCGTATTTTCAGTCCAGAAGAAGTCCGAAATTATTTTGTTCGTGGCCAATACGGACCTAGCACTGTGAACGGAGAAAATTCTTTAGGTTACCGTGAAGAAGAAAATGTTGCGGATGATTCTACAACTGAAACATTTGTGGCTGGAAAAGTCTTAATTGATAATTTCAGATGGGCTGGAGTTCCTTTCTACATTCGTACGGGTAAAAAGTTAAGAGAAAAAGGCACTCAAATAAATATTCAATTCAAAAACATGCCTTTAAATTTATTTAATGACGATCATAGCGTGCCATTAGAACCAAATGTTTTAACTATTTATATTCAACCAACTGAAGGCTTCTCACTTCAATTAAATTCTAAAAAAATTGGCCAAGGTTTAGAAACAGAACTATTAAATCTAAAACATAAAAATTCAGCTGAGACTTCTGCTAATAGTCCAGAAGCTTATGAAAAATTAATTTTAGATTGTTTAAATGGTGACGCAACAAACTTTACGCATTGGGATGAAGTTGCCAGTTCATGGCGCTTTGTAGATGTAATTCGTGAAGCCTGGGATCAAGAAACACCAGAGTTCCCTAATTATCCAAGTGGATCAATGGGACCTGTTTGTAGCGATCAGCTATTAGCTTCTGATGGTTTCAAATGGTTTTGGAACCCACAAAAATAATCATAAAAGCCGGAAATTAAGATGCTTGTCATCTTAATTTCCGGCTTTTTAGCTAACTAATTTCTAGGTGTACCAAATAACTGGGTCCCATATAGGATTCCATCTTGCTTATAAATTCCAGTCCCTACCTCATTAAAGTTAGGACTAATCATATTTTTATAGTGCCCTGGACTTTCTTTCCAAAGTTTAAAAAAGTAGGCGCCCATTTCCTTCGGTGAACCTTGGTAAGTTGCCATCACAATATTTTCACCTACAGCTTGATAAATGTATTCATATTCAGGCTCCTTAAATATGGAAAAACTAGAAATACCTTGACGTTCATGAGAAAAATCTGTCACAATCTCTTCCGAACGTTTACGACTAGCTTTTACTAACTGTGGATTAATAGCCAAAGAAGGCACTCCTTGCGCTTCTCTTTCCTCGTTCACTAGGCGGTGAATCTCAGACTCTATAATTTCCAACTCAGCTTCTGACTGGTCTGGAGGTGTACTTTTCGCTTCTTCATTTATCTCTTCACTCGTTTTTAAGGATTTGGTATCTTCTGTTGTTTTATTTGAGACTGGTTGTGTCGTTTTACTGCTCTCTGAGCCAATCTGGCTTTGACTTCCATAATAATAGCCAATGCCTAGTGAAACCATTGTAATCACCAAAAACCACATGATTTTCCTTAAAATACGCATTGACTGACCGCTCCCTTTCACCTTATTTTATTTAGTTTAGCATTTTATGACCTTAAACTAAATAAAAGAACTATAATTTGATAAAAACTTAAACAAAATAATCATTCTAGCATTTTTATTTCAGAATCAAAATATTGCTCCAAAAACTCAACACTTTTTTTAATTTCTTTACGCGAAAGTTTCTCTCCAATTTTTGTAGCCACCCATTTATCCTCAATATCATCTTTTCTATAAATAACAGCGACTACTTCACCTTCAAAAACTACTAGTTCCTCATTAATTTCTTTAGAAATTATATAAACGTCCTGTTCTTCGCCATCTCCCGCAATGACACCTTCAACAAATCCGTAATTAACTGGGTAGACCGTCCCAAATTTATCTTTGTATCCTATTGGGCGATCAATCTTTACGTTTACAGTAAATTTTTTCATTTAGCTTCCTACTCCTTTTATATGATTTTAAATACGAAGTTTTAATCACTTCAGAAAAATAGGAAATCCCAAGAAAACTATCGGTTTACTTTTTAGGAATTTCTCTTTTTTTCAAATAGTTTACGAGTGAAACTAACTTCTAGTAATGGTTTTACTACTCACTTGTTTAACTTCTAACTGCGTATGATAAAAATAAAAATAACCTCGAAGGATGTAACACCTTCGAGGAACTTATCTTTTAAAGTTTGTATCATGTTTTAGACATTCCAATTTTTAGCGGCTTCATCAAATTCGCTCATAATTTCAGCGACTTCGGCTAAATCTTTTGCATTTGCTCCACTTGCCAACGGATGTCCACCACCATGATGACGTTTAGCAATTTCATTAATCACTGGCCCTTTTGAGCGTAAACGACAACGGAAATAGCCTTCTGGTTGTTCAACAAAAATCCCCCATAATAAAACTCCTTCAATACTACCAGGTAGAGAAACGGCTGCTGCAGTTTCAGAGTCAGCTACTCCAAATTCAGCTAAGCATTCTTTTGTTAAAATAACACGACCGACACCTAGCTCATTTACTTCTATGTTTTGTAAAACATAACCGGATAATAGCGCAACTGCTGGGCTCATCACATTTAATTCATTATTTAAATCTGTTGCTGAAAAATTATAGGTCATCAACTCAGCTGCAACTTGCAGCGTATGTGAAGTTGTCGCAGGATAAAGAAAACGTCCTGTGTCTCCAACAATCCCCGCATATAATAATCGAGCACCTTCATCTGTTAGTTTTAATTCAGCTTTATGGTAATCATAAAAATCAACAATAATTTCACTACAACTACTCGCTTTGGTATTCACAAAAACAATATCTCCATAGGGTTCATCATTAGGATGATGATCAATTTTAATTAATTTTTCCCCTAATGTATAGTCATCGCCACTAATTCTTGGACTATTTGCCGTGTCGGTTACAATTACCAAAGAATTTTTATAATCTTCTGCAGTCACTGGATCCATTTCTGATAAAAATTGTAATCCATCAACTGGGCCTCCTGCTTTTAAAATCTGTTTATCAGGAAAGCTTGCTTTTAAGATTTCAACTAAACCACCTTGAGAGCCTAAAGCATCTGGATCAGGTCTTTTATGACGGTGTACAATAATTGTTTTATAGTGTTTAATTTCATTTAAAATTTGATCAAATACTTCTTGCGACATCGTTTGTTCCTCTTTTCATAAATTGATAACTAGGTGCGTTCCATTAATTGGCAAATAACAATCGCTTTGGCAACTAAGGTATTTTCAATAAAAACTTCTATATCTAACTTTGAAGAACGACGCCCTATTTCTAACACACGAGGTTTTATTTCTAATTCACTCTCTAATTGGATCATTTTAAAATAGTGCAAATTCATTTGTTCAATAACAGCATTGCGCTTTTGATAAGCAAGCAAGGTTCTTTGAGAAGCATTAGCTACCAACTCACTTAAAACACCAAAAGAAATAGTTCCAACGCTATTCGTCATTTGCGGACTAACGCTAAACTTAAAGGAAGGAATGGCTGCATCCCATTGAGTTGGGTCGTCACTGGTTAATTCTAACTGTTCAGCAATCTGATCAGCAATTGTGTCCCCCACCTGTGGTTGTCTTTGAGCTAATTGCATGGCCTTCATAATATCTTGTCGTGAAACAATCCCCATCAAAGTTAAATCATCTTTTACTACAGGCATCACTTCCAACCCGTCCCAAATCATCAAATGTCCAACGCTCGCTACACTCATATGTGTTTTCACACAAGATGGATCTTTTGTCATCACACGGTCAATACCCAAATTATCTGGTTTTCCAACAACATCTTTCGCTGTAACAATTCCAATTAAGCGCATTTTTTTATTTACAATTGGGAAACGTGAATGCCGACTTTTATCATTTAGTTTGCGATAATCCGCAACTGTTGCATCACTATTTAAGTACATCGTTTTCTCTAAATTTGTATAAATATCTCCAACTAACATAATATCTTTTTTTATTAGTTGATCTGTCATAGCTCGATTGATCATTGTTGCAACTGTAAATGAATCATAAGTTGTACGAATAACTGGCAATTCAAATTGGTTGGCCAACTCAACAATCTCATCACAGGTATCAAATCCACCAGTAATTAAGACAGCGGCACCATTTTTTAAGGCTAGACGTTGAGCTCCTACTCGATTCCCAACAATCATTAGCGAACCAGGAGTAATGTAGCGTAGCATAGCTTCTTCCGTCATGGCTCCTATGATAAATTTATTTAAGCTTTTATCTAATCCAGCAATCCCACCTAAAATATCACCCTCAATGATTTTAACAACTTCACCAAAAGTTAATTTTTCAAAATGCTCTTTCATTTTCCGTTCAATTCGAATCGTTCCAACTCGTTGGATTGTAGAGACTAAACCAACGTTTTCAGCTTCTTTTATGGCACGATATGCCGTTCCTTCACTTACTTGTAAATTTTTTGCAATTAGTCGAACTGAAATTCGTTCTCCAACTGGAAGTGTTTCAATGTAGGCTAATATTTGATCATGTTTCGTAGGCATTTGCTGTCCTCCGGTTTCTTTTCTTATAGAGTTAATTGTGCCCCAACTTCCAAAATGATTCCTTGATCTTTAGCTAATAATTTAGTAAATTCCTCAGGGTCTTGATGAATAAGTGGGAACGTATTGTAATGAATGGGTACTACTTTTTTGGCAGCTAGTAATTCGGCAGCTAATGCTGCATCTTCTGGACCCATCGTATAATTATCACCAATTGGTAAAAAAGCGATATCAATTGGCTTAGATGCACCGATAAGCTGCATATCACTAAACAAAGCTGTATCACCAGCATGATAAAATGTTTTATTTTCTATTGATAAAATGATTCCAGCTGCTAATCCTAAAGTTAACTGGAGTCCATCAATTTCATAAGTTGAGCCATGAATCGCAGGGGTCATTTTAATCAAACCAAAATCAAATTGATGTTTTCCACCCATTTGCATTCCGTGAGTTCGATAGCCTTTGTTAGAAAAGTAGTTGGCTATTTCTACATTTGCAATAATTAATGCATTCGTTCGTTTCGCAATGGCTTCTGTATCCCCGATATGATCATTATGAGCATGGGTTATAATAATGACGTCTGCCTCAACTGTTTCAGCATTTAAATCACTGGTTGGGTTTCCTGTAATATAAGGATCAAATAAAATTGTTTGATCTGTATTGGTTATAATTCTTATACAAGACTGTCCATGCCATGATATCTTCATTTTTAAGCCCTCCTGTATGTTATAATACAATGTTAAAACTGTATTAGTATTAATTAATTATAGCGTTGTTTTTCTTGAATTACAAGTCGCTATATACGATTCATACAGAATAAAAAAATAACTAAGAGATTGATAAAGGAATTTAAACTTTATCAATCTCTTAGTTATTTATAAAACAAGAAGATAACCTAAAAAAATAAACTAATAAAACTTATTCTTATCCCACAAAGGTAAAATAATATTTTCAAAAGTAATTGGATCTAAACCAGTTATGGTAATACCCACTAAACGAATTCCTTTGTCTAGCGATCCAACTTCTTCCCACAAATTTCTAGCGTGAAAAAAAATTTCCTCACTAACCTTGACATAAGCAGGCAAACTAATCCTTTTCGTCATTGTTTCATAGTCCGTATTTCGTAACTTCAAAACGACAATCTTCCCATGTTTTTGGTTACGTGTTAATGAACTATGAACTTTTCCAGCTAAAAAACGAAGTTCTGATAATACCTCTTCTTCCGTCGTTAAGGGGGTTCCATAAGTATGTTCACGTCCCACAGACTTCCGCTCCCTTGAAGGTTGAACTGCTGAGTTATCAATCCCTCGTACCTTACGATATAAAGAATAGCCCATTTTACCAAAAAGATGAATGAGTTCTAATTCACTAAGCTTATATAAATCAGCACCATTAAAAATATTTCGTTCATACATTTTTTCAGCAGTTTTTTTCCCAACTCCATAAAACTTCCCAATCTCTAAAGCTTTTAAAAAGTCTAAAGCCTTCTCTGGTGGAATAACAGTGATTCCAGCTGGTTTTTTGTAATCAGAAGCTAGTTTTGCAATAAATTTATTATATGAAACACCTGCTGAACAAGTTAAATGCAGTGTTTCCCATATTTCTTTTTGAATTAAATAGGCGATTTGAGTCGCACTTTTCAGATTTTTTTTATTCTCTGTTACATCTAAATAAGCTTCATCTAAAGAAAGCGGCTCAATTAAGTCTGTATAATGTTTAAAAATTTCACGAATTTCAGCTGATATTTCTGAATAAAGCTCATGTCTACCAGGAACAAAAATAGCATGTGGACAAAGTTCATAAGCTTTTTGTGCACTCATGGCCGAATGAATCCCAAATTTCCGTGCTTCATAATTAGCCGTTGTCACTACACCTCGTCCCCCGTTGTCTTTTGGATGTCTTGCGATAACCAGAGGCTTACCTTTTAAATCAGGATTTTCTCGTTCCTCTACAGAGGCATAGAAAGCATCCATATCCACATGAATAATTTTTCGCGAAGTATCTCTTACAGGTTCCGCAAATTGAATTACACCATCCATCCTTTCTACACCTCCTAAATAAAAAGCTCGTTAAGTCTGTTAACTCCGACAAGAAAATAGGAAAAATTGATGTGGCGCTCTTTGCCACCTCGAATTTTTATCTTTTTCTCAAGGAGTTGACTCATAAGAGCTGGCCTAATAAAAAGCTCGTTGAGTCGGTTAACTTCGGCAAGAAAATAGGAAATGTAAAGAATGACGATTTTTGTCATTTTTACCAGGTATTTTTTTCCGAAGAGTTGACCTACTTTTAGTAGTAGTATAACACGAACAAGAGTTCTTTTGAAGCGTTATACTACTGAATACTGTAAAATTATTGGATTTTCGGTATTTTGAACATAACAAAAAAGAGTTACAAATATCCTGGAGATACTCACAACTCTTTTTGCACTATAGAAAAGGGCAATCACTTTCTATTTAGCTTTCATTTTATAAAATTTGTATAAACATATTACATGCTGCTTTATAACTAATTTGAATTTTTTCATCATCTTTTATTAAGGTAATAGGTCCTTCATACGCACCAACTTCATATACGCTACATCTGTCTCCAATTTTCAAACCCGCAGCAACTAAATAATCTAATAACTCACGGTCATCTAGAACACGTTTTAATTCAATCATTTCGTTCACTTTGGCTTCAATCAACGTTGGCAATGTTTGCTCTACAATCGTGCCATCCTTATCAGGAATCACACCACCATGAGGACAAATGTCAGGAAATTCTAAATAATTTTCCAAGCGGTCTGCCAATGTTCCGGAAGTAACATGTTCTAAAACTTCGGCTTCATCATGAACTTGATTCCATGAGTACCCTAAATGCTCTACTAAAAAGACTTCCCATAAACGATGCTTTCTAATTAATATTCCTGCTTTTAAAAGTCCAGCATCCGTTAACTGAACACCTTGATAAGGAGTATGTTCTACATAGCCATCCTTTAATAATTTTGACATCATCTCACTAACCGAAGCAGCCGAGACGTTTAACCCAGTCACAATTTGTTTATTATTAATTTTCGCATGGGCTCCACCAAGCTCAAAAATTATTTTTAGGTAGTCTTCTTTATTGGGCGTCATTATGCCTCACCTTTCTTTTGCCTAGATAGCCATACTTATAGAGCTATTTCTTATAAATTTATTCGGCTCAACACACTTTTTATTAGGCCAATTGTTTTGAGCCAACTCTTCGAAAAAAAGATAAATGGTAAAAATGACAAAAAAGCGTCATTCCTCCCATTTTCCTATTCTTTAGTCGACCCTGAGTAGTATTCAACAAGCTTTTAATAAAGCTCCCCGACTCGACAAACTTTTTATTAGGCCAGTTCTTTTGAACCAACTCTTCGGAAAAAAGATGAAATTTCGAGGTGACAAAAAACGTCACATCAAATTTCCCTATTTTTCTGCCAGAGTTAAACGGTTCAACAAACTTTTTTTATTATAATTACCTTTTTATTTTTTGCTCCCTATAATCATAACGAAATTCAAAGCTGTTTTCAAGTTTTTCTTATTGGATTCATTGATTCTTTATTTTTCTAGCTAAGTAAAATGAAAAACCTATCAGCGTCTTGATGACATCTGATAGGTTTAACAGGCTAATTCAATTTATTTTACCAAATGATTAGCGCTTATTCACCAATATATGAATCAATAATAATTTGGCGCAATTCACTGATTAATGGTTCTTTAGGATTTGCAGTTGTACATTGATCCATAAAGGCTAATTCAGCCATGTTATCAACAGTTGTATCTAGTGTTTCTTGCGTCACACCTTGACCTTTCAAGCTCATATCAATATTCAATGATTTACCTAATTTGATAATTTCTTGAACTAGAGATTCAACTAATTCAGCTGTTGTATTTCCTTTGAATCCCATGAAGCGAGCGATATCAGCATAGTCTTCATCCGCACGGAAGAATTCATATTTAGGGAACAATGCATGTTTAGAAGGATCTTTTGCATTGTAACGAATAACATGTGGCAATAGAATTGCGTTTGTACGACCATGAGGAATATTGTATTCTCCACCAATTTTATGAGCGATTGAATGGTTAATTCCTAGGAATGCGTTAGCAAAAGCCATACCAGCCATTGTTGAAGCATTATGCATTTTTTCTCTTGCTTCTTCATTTGCTAATTCATATGAGTTTTTCAAGTTTTCAAATACTAATTTAATCGCTTGTAAACTTAAACCACGAGTATAATCACTTGCCATCACTGAAACATAAGATTCAATCGCATGTGTCAGTACATCCATTCCTGTATCAGCAGTAACAGATTTTGGCACACTCATGACAAATTGAGGATCAATAATCGCTACATCTGGTGTTAATGCGTAATCTGCTAAAGGATATTTAACATGTGTTTCACTATCAGTAATAACAGCAAATGGAGTTACTTCAGATCCTGTTCCTGATGTTGTTGGGATACAAACAAATTGTGTTTTTGTTAAAGCAGGGATTTTATACGTACGTTTACGAATATCTAAGAATTTTTGTTTTGCTCCAAAGAATTCTGTCTCTGGTTTTTCAAAGAATAACCACATTCCTTTAGCAGCATCCATTGCTGAACCACCACCAAGAGCCACAATTGTATCTGGATTGAAAGCTAACATAGCTTCTGTACCTTTTTCAACTGTATTTGTAGATGGGTTTGGTTCTACTTGTGAAAAGACTTCGATTTGAACCGCATTATTACGTTTATTTAGCTCTTTAATAACTAAATCTGCATAACCAAATTGAACCATTCCAGGATCACAAACTAAGAATACACGTTCAACATTTTCCATTTTTTGCAAGTATTGTAAAGAATTTTTTTCAAAGTAAATTTTTGAAGGTAATCTGAACCATTGCATATTATTTCTCCGTTTCGCGATTGTTTTGACATTCATCAAGTTAATTGTTGATACGTTTTTAGAAACTGAGTTCTTTCCGTATGAACCACAACCTAATGTTAATGAAGGAATCATATTATTATATAAATCACCGATACCACCTTGTGCTGTTGGTGAATTTACTAAAATACGACAAGCTTTCATTTGAATTCCAAATTCGCGTGCTAAATTATCGTTTAATGTATGAATCGCTGCTGAGTGACCTAATCCGCCTAATTCAAGCATTGTATCACATAGCTCAAAAGCATGTTCAGTTGAAGTAGCTTTAATCATTGCTAATACTGGAGATAATTTTTCACGTGACAATGGATATTTTTCACCAGCCCCAGCGATTTCAGCGATTAATATTTTTGTTCTTTCAGGAACATCAATTCCTGCTAATTTAGCAATTTCGTATGCTGATTTACCAACAATTGCTGGATTAACGGCATATTTACCTTCATTCATAACCACTGCTTCTAATTGAGCAATTTCTTTTTGTTTTACAACATAAACTTGATGTTTCACAAATTCTGCTTTAACTTCATCATAAATTTCTTCATCTACAATCACTGCTTGTTCTGATGCACAAATCATACCATTATCAAATGATTTAGAAGCGATGACATCATTAACTGCACGTTTAATTTTTGCTGTTTTTTCAATATAACTTGGTACATTACCAGGACCAACTCCAAGAGCGGGTTTTCCAGTTGAATACGCTGATTTAACCATTGCTGAACCACCAGTTGCTAAAACAATCGCAATATCAGGGTGATTCATTAGTGAATTTGTTGCTTCAATTGAAGGTTTTTCAACCCATTGGATACAGCCTTCAGGAGCACCTGCTTTGATTGCTGCATCATACAAAACTTTAGCAGATGCTGCAGAACAATTTTGAGCTGATGGATGGAAAGCGAAAATAATTGGATTACGTGTTTTAAGTGAAATAATTGCTTTAAACATCGTTGTTGAAGTTGGGTTTGTTACAGGTGTAACACCACAAACAACACCAACTGGAGTTGCAACTTCTGTAATTTGTGTTTGTTGATCATCACTAATTACGCCAGCTGTTTTGTTATGTTTAATTGAATTCCAGATTGATTCTGTTGCAAACATATTTTTAATACACTTATCTTCGTAAATCCCACGGCCAGTTTCTTCAACAGCCATTTTTGCAAGTGGCATATGTTGGTCTAATCCTGCCATCGCCATTTGGTGAACAATGTAGTCAATCTTTTCTTGATCAAATGTTTCTAATACTTTTAATGCTGCTTGTCCTTTTGCTGCTAACGTATCAATCATTTGTTGAACATCATTTTCTTCTACCACTGCTACTTTTTTTTCTGTTTTAGTCTTAGCCATGTTTTGCTTCCTCCTATATTTGGAAAACTTATTTTGTTTGTTAATTACTTCACAAGAACATCATAACCTGTTTTCCAAGTTTTGTAAATAGTTTTTTGTGATTTTTTTCACTAATATTGAATGTAAACGTTTAAATTATAAAAAAAGAGTTATTTTTAACCTTTTATTAAAAAATAAAATTGAACTTAATTCACAAAAAGGCCAAAAAAAAGCTAAATTCTTTACTATACAAAAGAATTTAGCTTCCCTTTTATTTTTATTTATAATAAACCCTCTAAGTCCATTTCACTAAGGGACTCAACTTGATAGACTTGCGCTTCTAATGATGCAAAATCAAGATAATCATTCACAGTGATTCGAACAATTTGTTTAATTTGTTGATAATAGTGTTCTGGAGTTGTTCGTTTCCAACTAAAACTAACTAAAAAGCGCCATAAATCATCTTCAGTAATGGTTGGATAGCCTTCTTTAGTAAATTCCTTAACCTTTAAAGTTAGCCATGGTTCGATCCGTTCATAAGATAAAATTTGCCTACTCTCCAAACTAACTCCTCCTTTCCGACTACATTTCTGATTATTCTATTTGATCATTGGAATGATTAGTTAGGCTCTTTTTTTTACCAACAACTATAACAAGTTGAAGCATCGTAAATAAAATTGAACTTTTCTTACGGAATGCGACATATTTAGGAATCCAATTTGTGACATACTTTTCTTTGTATTTACGCAATCCTTGGAAACCATAAAATTTCGTTCCGTATCGATAAATCACGCCAGCAATCCGTTCACTTAAAAAACTATACCTAGTGATGCCAACTTTTGATAGTGGTGCCATCCCCATATTAAAACTTTCATAACCTAATTCTCGATTCGACTCAAAAAGTTGAACAAATAAATAATCCATTACCCCTGGTGGAGCATCAACCAAATGATGACGCATTAAATCAATTGAAATTAATTTATCTGTTCCTGACGGCATCATACTTGCAAAAGCGACTATATTTCCAGCCTCGTTTGTCACAACTGCAACCGCTGCTTGATTAAGATAATACTCATCAAAAAAGCCTAATGAAAAACCTTTTTCTTGCCTATGATTCAACCAATTATCTGAGACAGCTTTTAATTCAGTAAACGTATCCTGCATAAAAGGGGGCTCTAAAATAGAAAAATGAAAGTTTTCCCGCTCTAATTTATTCATTAAAGCTCTTTCTGCGCGCCTTTTTTTACCCGATATAGTAAAGTCTGGTAAATTTACATGGCCTTCTTCTCCAACTTTCATAAAATCGTAACCTAATTCGTGCAAAATTGTGACTAGTGATCCACTGACTTCATAGAAAACTAAAGAAAAACCAAATCGATTAGCTTCATCCATAAAATGAACAATTGCTTTTTCTAAAAAGGCTTGATTTCCAATCGGTTCACCCATAATAATTAATTTATCTGCTTCTTCTCGGTATTGAAAAACAATTTGATCCTCGTTCTCTTCTTGATAAAAATAGTATCTCTTATCACGTAAAAATACTAAATGGCTAACTTCATTTCCTCCAAATTGACTCAGCAAACGCATTAATCGAGTTTCATCAAATGAAGTCCCAATTTTCTCTTTTGAACGTCTTAAATAAGCAAGAATCAACATAAAACTCGCTATTCCAGCAATCACTCCAATAAAACCTGCTATCCAAACAGTATGTGATGGGAATAAAAAGTAATGAGGCACTGGTTTCCGATGATGAAAACGTGGTGAATTTAAATAGCCTATAATAATATACAATACTAATGTACCAAAAATAACAACTCCATCAAGTAATATTTTGCCCCATGAATAGGTTAATTTAACCCGTTTAAATTCATGTCGAGAAACGTAAACCGCTACTAAGACAATACCTAAAAAAATAGTCAATCCCCATGAGAAATCTTTCTGCAAGGTATTGATAATTCCAAAACCTAAGATAATAATAGTCGGTAAATAAGCTTTTTTAACTTTACTTTCGATACCTCTTGCTAAACCTAATAATAAAAAGCCAAAGATAACATTACTTAGCTGTGTAAGAAAGAAAAAGGTAAAAGGATAAAGTCTGACAAATATCGGATTGTCAAAAGCTAAGTTAGGAACGGTTGAAATAATAATCATCATAAATCCTGAAAAACAAACAAAACTAACTAAGAAAACATGCGCTAATTTTTGTAGTAAGATCTTAGGTAACCCATCTAAGTATTGATTGATTCTACTTCCGCCATCATGTACAAAAAATAATATCCCAATAAAGAATGGAATAATATAGTAAAAGATCCGATAAAATAATAACCAAATAACAGCTAGCTCTTTAGAAACGCCAATTTGACCCAAGCCATAAATCATGAAAATATCAAATGTTCCCACACCACCTGGAACCATAGAAACAATCCCAACGATTGAAGCAATCACGAAAATAGGGAAAATTTCAGTTAAATGGACCGGTTCTTTCAATAAGTAGCCAATTAAGATGAAAAAGCCCATTGCTGCTCCCCATTCTAATAATGAAGCAAAAACTAGTCGTAATTCACGGCTTAGTGGTAAATCTTCGAATAGCGTTTTGCTTTTTATTTTGGTAAAAATAAAAACTAACGGAAAATATAGGGAACCTCCTAATAACCAAGGCCAGTAACGCCTAAACACAATTCCGTAGTCGCCAAAAGTGAAACTACCTAAAGCCATCATGGAATAGATTGATAAACCAGATAATAAAAAAATAGCAATTTTAGAAACAGCTAAGACAATTTCTTTATGATTGGCACTTTTCCCATAGAATGTTGCTCGTAATGAAGCTCCTAAGAAACCTCCAAACCCACCAATATTTGTAAATGTATTTGTAATCCAACCTGATTTAAAAATATGTTCTTTTGTAAACTCACCTGGTAGAAGTTTTACAATTGTAAAATCATATATCAGCATAGGTAAAATAGCAATTAAACCACCAACTAGCATAACTATAATTGCTAGTGGGCTTTGTGAAAACAAATTATTTTTTAAATCTTGGTAATTTATATCCGAAGCAATTTTCAAAACCTGTGATAAAACAAATAATAAAATAAAGCCAATAAAAAAAAGTTTAATCCATGTTAAATGTTTTTGAAACCAAGCAACTACATTCTTAAATTTTTTATCCATTCTCTACCACCTCAAACCATCTATCTCATTATTATATACTAACTCTATCATAGCTAATTTAACAAAATATATAAAGCAATAGCTATCATTTTTAATAAAAATCACAATAAAAAGACTTTATCTATATAAATCAAAAAAACTTGAAGAGAACCGTGATGATTCTCCTCAAGTTTTGTTATTTATTTTGTTTCATCGATTGTTTCTGTTTTTTCTTCAACTATTACTTCTTCTACTGAATCAGCAGGAGCCTCAATAACTGTTTCTTCTGTAACAATTGTTTCAGCTACCATCGGTGCAGAATTTGTCACACGCGCAATTGCTGCTCTTTCAAAAGTTAGATAAATACCATCACAATCAAGTACAACAGTTTTATCAGATTCATTGATTTCATCAATTTCACCGTGTAAACCACCGATTGTTACAATGCTATCCCCTTTTTTTAGTGCATTCATCATTTTTTTCTTTTCATCAGCTGCTTTTTTTTGAGGTTTCATCATTAGAAAATAAAAAACTCCAACTACAGCGACCATTGGCAATAAGCCAATTAAGTTACCCATATCATTCACTCCGTTTCTTTACTTTAGCAAATTGTTTCACTACTTACTGTAACAAATTTTTGCGCTTTCAGCTAGTTATTTCGGCCGATTTTCATTTATTTCTTAAAAGTTTTTTGCATTTGGTTTATTAAAACCATATTCTTCAAAGAAAGCTTCTCTAAATTCTAATAAATTATCGTCCATGATAGCCTGACGAACATTTTTCATCAAGTTTTGTAAGAAATACAAATTATGGTAACTTGTTAATCTTAAACCAAACGTTTCATCTGCTTTAATTAAATGACGAATATAAGCTCGTGTGTAATTTTTACATGTATGACAATCACATTTTTCATCCAACGGACGGAAATCACGTTCATATTGGGCATTTTTCACAACTAAACGACCAGCACTAGTCATACAAGTACCATTTCTAGCAATTCGAGTTGGCAAAACACAATCAAACATGTCGACTCCACGAATAACTCCATCAATTAAAGAATCTGCTGAACCAACTCCCATTAGGTAACGAGGTTTGTGTTCAGGAATTAAAGGCGTCGTATATTCAAGCACCTCATTCATTAAATGTTTGGGCTCTCCGACAGATAAACCACCAATTGAGTATCCTGGAAAATCCATTGAAACTAAGTCTCTAGCACTTTGTTCTCTAAGCTCGCGGTAACCAGCACCTTGGATAATACCAAATAAGCCTTGATAATCTGGATTTGCATGGGCTTTTAAGCCGCGCTCTGCCCAACGAGATGTCCGTTCGACTGATTTCTTTACATAATCAAAACTTTCATCAAATGGTGGGCATTCATCAAAACTCATCATAATATCTGGACCTAGTTTATTTTGAATATTGATTGCTTTTTCAGGAGATAAAAACATTTTAGAACCGTTTAAATGATTTCTAAAATGAACACCTTCTTCTTCAATCCGACGCATATCACTTAGTGAGAATACTTGGAATCCACCAGAATCCGTTAGAATACCTTTATCCCAATTCATAAATTTATGCAGTCCGCCGGCTTCTTCAACAATATCTTCTCCTGGACGCAACCATAAATGGTACGTATTACTTAAAATAATACCCGCTCCCATTGCATCTAATTCTTCTGGAGCAATACTTTTGACAGTTGCCAAAGTTCCAACTGGCATAAACATAGGTGTTTGAAAAGTTCCGTGCGGGGTAATAATTTCACCTAAACGAGCACCTGTATGCTTTTCTTTTTTTATTAAACGATATTTTACTGCTGGCTCTGTCATGATTTCTTCTCCTACTCTAACTTTTTGTCTTTTATACTTGTTCCTCATCAAAAGGACGCAAGGTCATATCAATAATATTTTCCAATGTAATGGCTGATTTTTTTTGTTCACCGTTCTGCTGAATTTTTTGTAATAATAAAGCAACAATCGCATTATTATAAATAAAACTAATCGTTTCATAGTCTTTTTGACAAAAATGATCCGCATCGGGAAATTCTTGTAGCTTCTCTGATAAAGCCGCATTAATATATTCTTGTTTGTAATTAAAAATCGTTTTTGCTTTCTCATTTCCAACTTCTTTAATCGAACCAATCACTACATATCGATGTTTTTCATACGTATCTTGAATAAAATGTCCAGTTCGCTTTAATAGGTCTCGTGAATTCTCAAATTCTTGTTGAAAGAAAGAATCAACTTCTTCTTTAATTTGATTCGCATGTTGTTTGAAGGCTACATTCATTAAAGCTTCTTTTGATTTGAAATTTTTAAAAATAGTTGTTTCATTTACTTCAGCTTCTTGAGCAATTAATTTTGTTGTTGTACTTTTATATCCAACTTGAGAAATTAGGTGCAAAGCGGCATCAATAATGCGTTGCTGCGTTCCCGTCATTTTTTTCTCATCTATCGGACTCACACCTTCCATTGTATAATTAGAAAATAGCTGTGAACTAACTAGCTTTCTCTGTTAAATTTCTTGCTCAACTTAATCAAATCGAGCTACTTTTCATACAAGCATTTACTTGCCATTAGAATAGTATAGCACAGCCAAATACCAAGAGCAATCAGACTTTTGTCCCTCTTAATGACCTTTTCATTTTGAAACAAACTAGCTTTACTTTAAGTAGGAAATTTAAAACAAAAAAGTTGAAGCCTTTCAATTTGCAAACGCTTTCTAATTATGCTATATTATAAATATAAAGAGAGATGATTATACGAATAAACAGAAGGATTTCTCATTTGTTTAGATTTTGATTGATGGAACAAGTTAAACTTAGTATCGTGTTTTAAGATTTTCTGATTCAACTGTCAACTCATTCAATGAAGTACAGTTAACAAGTGTTTTGTAAATGTGAAAGATAGTCACGAAGAAGTAAAAAAGAACCGAATTTGTTTTTTAAAGAAATTCAAGACTTGCGTAGGCAACAAAGATTCACTTTATTGTTTATTCGTATCCTCTCTGAATCATATAAAATAGCGGTTGGCGATGAAAAGCCAACAGCTATTTTTTTATAGCCACTATCTTAACTTTTTTCACTAAAAAGGCAACTAAGTGTTTCCACTTAAGTTGCCTCTAGGATAATGACTATTTATTTAATAAACATTGCATCGCCAAAACTGAAAAAACGATACTGTTCGTCAATAGCGTGTTGATAAGCAGCTAAAATCTTTTCTCTTCCGGCAAAAGCACTAATTAACATCACTAATGTTGATTGTGGCAAATGAAAGTTAGTTGAAAATGCATCGACTACTTTAAATTGGTAACCAGGTGTAATAAAAATACTTGTCCAGCCACTATCTGCTTCGATTTCTCCATTAAATTTAGTCCCGATAGTTTCCAGTGTCCGTATTGATGTAGTTCCAACAGCAACAATTCTTCCGCCATTCGCTTTCACTTTTCTCAAGGTTTCTGCACTTTCTTCTGATAATCGGTAGAATTCCGCATGCATTTCATGATCTTCAATTGAATCAACACTAACAGGTCTAAATGTGCCTAAACCAACGTGTAAGGTTAAAAAGACAATTTCAACACCTTTGGCTTTAATTTTCTCTAATAAGTCTTCCGTGAAATGTAAACCAGCTGTTGGTGCCGCTGCCGATCCATTCTCTTTAGCATAGACCGTTTGATAGCGTTCGCTATCTTCTAAGCGTTCTTTAATATAAGGTGGTAAAGGCATTTCTCCAAGTGATTCTAAGACTTCTAAAAAGATACCCGTATAAGAAAACTCAATGATTCTTCCACCATGCTCTAGCTCTTCTAAAACAACAGCTTTTAAGCGTCCATCACCAAATTCGATTTCTGTTCCAACTTTTGCTCTTTTGGCTGGTTTAACAAGTGTTTCCCACTGATCACCAGTTGTATTTTTTAATAACAAAACTTCCAGATGACCGCCCGTTTCCGGTTTTGTGCCATATAAACGTGCCGGTAATACACGAGTATCATTCATAACCAATGCATCACCTTCGGATAACTCATCTAAAATATCTGTAAAATGCTTATCTTTGATTGCTCCCGTTTCACGATCTAGCACTAATAATTTAGATGCTGAGCGATCTTCTAATGGTGTTTGAGCAATTAATTCTTCTGGTAAATCAAAATCAAAATCTTTTGTTGTTAACATAACATCATTTCTCCTACTAGTCAGTTTGATAAGGATAACCTAAATGGTCATAGCCTAGTTTGGTTACTATTCGTCCCCGAGGGGTGCGTTGTAAAAAGCCCATTTGTAATAAATAAGGTTCATACATATCTTCGACAGTTTCAGTTTCTTCTCCAATATTTGCAGCAATCGTTGAGAGCCCCACCGGTCCACCACGATATAATTCAATCATTGTTTTTAACATTTTTTGATCAATGTAGTCTAATCCAGCTTGGTCAACACGTAATAAAGCTAAGGCTTCGTCAGCAATCTCTTGACTAACAGCCCCATTTCCTTCAACCTGGGCAAAATCACGAACCCTTTTTAACAAGCGATTGGCAATCCGTGGTGTTCCTCTAGAACGTCTAGCAATTTCAAGAGCACCCATTCCATCAATTCTAGTTTCAAAAACATCTGCAGAACGCAAGACGATATCACTTAGATCTTTGACTGTATAATACTCCATATGCGAAACAATTCCAAAACGGTCTCGTAAAGGTGCTGATAATAAGCCCGCCCTTGTTGTTGCTCCAATTAACGTAAATGGTGGCAAAGGAAAATGGACTGGGTGAGCACTCGGTCCTTGACCAACAATAATATCAACGAAAAAATCTTCCATTGCGGAATAAAGCATCTCTTCGACCATGCGCGGCATTCGATGAATCTCATCAATAAATAAAACGTCTCCGGCTTCTAACTCGTTTAATAAAGCAATCAAGTCACCCGCTTTTTCAATAGCAGGTCCACTTGTGGTGCGGATTCCAACATTCATTTCATTAGCAATGACCATAGCCATTGTTGTTTTACCTAATCCAGGCGGTCCATATAATAAAACATGATCCAATGCTTCCTCACGAGTTTTAGCCGCTTCAATGTAAATAGTCAATTCTTTTTTTACTTTCGTCTGGCCAATATATTGATTTAGACGTTGAGGACGTAAGGATTTTTCATAGGATTGCTCTTCGTAACTTTCGCTTTCCCCTGATAGGATGCGTTCTTCGTCATTCATCTTATTCACCACTTTTCTTTCCGTAATTAGCTAGTTGTTTACTATTTTTTCTTCATCAATAAACGCAAAGCAGCTCGTAAATAAGCATCTGTTGAGTGTTCATTTAAACTTCGTATTTGTGGTTCAATTCGTTTGATTTCTTTCCCACTATAGCCTAATGCTGCCAATGCTTCAAGAGTTTCCTCAACATGACCATGATTTGTCGGCAACGTTAATTTCTCTTGTAAAGCACCGCTTATAACACCATCTGCTGGAGTCATTAAATCATCTAACTTACCTTTTAAATCAAGGACAATTTGAGAGGCTGTTTTTTTGCCCACTCCAGGAAATTTAGTTAGATAGGCTACGTCGTCTCCTTCAATTGCTTGAACTAGACCGGCATGATCATCACTAGCCAAGATAGCTAAGCTACTTTTTGGTCCAATTCCAGACACACTGATTAATTTTAAATAAAGTTGTTTTTCACTAAAGTCCTTAAAACCAAATAACGTGATTGCATCTTCACGAACAGCTTGATACACATATACTTGAACTTCTTGATTTAATTTACTTGAAAAACGAAATGGATTAGCAATTAATAGTTGATACCCTATGCCACCATTTTCAATCACGATATATGCCGGACCCACAAAGGTCAGCGTACCTTTAATATATTCATACATTTTTATTTACCCCAATCGCTACTCTAATTAATAGTACATTCGTTCCCCTATGCATTTTACCATATTTTTGAATTAAAATGGAGCCTTCTACTCAAAAAAGCTAATTTTTACCTCTTACGTACTAATTTCTTTGCTACTTTCTCATTCTTCACCTTTTTGTAAAAGAAAAGCAGGACTAGCCACATACAAAATACAACAATTAAACTTACTTTTCTAAGATGGACGTAAATTGCCAATAAACTCACAACTCCAACAATAAAAATTGAAAGCAAAGCCTCTACTAAGTCATAAAAGCTAATGAGTAGACCCATTTTACTGATTGGCAAATAGTTTTGTCTGAAAGTGTAAAATCCTGTATTTGCAAATGCTAGCGCAAACGAAAGTAGAAAAAAACCGACTGCTGCTGAAATAAAATGAGTTGATATGGCGTAAATAAAGTAACCAAGTACAAAAAAGAAAGATCCACTTTGTAATAGATGTGCGACTGATAACTTTTCACTAAAAATAGTCACTATTCCCGAACCACATAGAATACCTAAGCCAGCAATGCTGACTAACAAACCATATTCACCATCTGTCAAAGCTAACATTCCTTTAGCAAAAGAGGCTTCAATCGAATCTAACCCCGCTGCAAAACTCATTAATAATAAGAAACTGCTGTAAATTAACGTTTCATTCCCATACTTTAAACTAAAACTTTTGACCTCAAACCAGGTTTCACTAAATGTGATACCTGTGTTTGGCTCTTTTTCGGTGGGGACCGTTTCACAATTTGGCAACAAAAAAATAAAATAGGCGGATAAAAATAAGGCGGTACTATTGACTACAATTGCTAATTTAGGCGTTCCTACCATTAATAGTAGTCCTGCTATAGCTGGACCTAATAAGAATCCACCAGAATGAACTAAACTACTAAGTGCGTTATATTTTTTTCGTTTTTCTGCTGGAATTAGCGATACTGTATACGTAATTAACAGAGGCGAATGGATTGAAACGGCTCCTTGAATCAAAAAAACAATCAAATAAATCCACCATAACTCATTGATTATCACTAAACTTCCAATCATACAAGCTCTCGTTATGTCTAAAATAATCAACCATTTGCGCTTCTTCAAATCATCTAAAAAATGACTCATAATACTTGTCGTTAAGACTGTTGCTATGGGACGAAGAATATAAAGTACACCAACGGCTGCTGGGGTTGTCCCACGATTTAATACAATTAAGTTTAGCGCAATAAAATAAATCCATTCCCCAATACTAGAAATCCCACTACTCGCTAATAATAAACCTGTTGTTTTTTTCTTATTCATCCTTTAGCACCCCCAATTTTGATAATATAAAAAGCTTGTTGAGTTCGCTCAGGCTCGACTGAAGAATAGGGAAAATTGATATGATACTTTTTTCCATTTCGAATCTTCATAGGAATTGGATCAAACCAACATTTTGAGATCACAGTCCATCTTCGATGGATGTGTATCATGTTTCTAAGTTGCTAAAGCAACAAGAACCATGATAAAGCAACAAGAAGCATGACAAAAAAACTCACCCCCAAGACCAAAGTCTTAGGAGCGAGTCAAAATCGCGGTGCCATCCTAGTTCAAAATAATGTTGCCATTATTTTCTTATCAAGTACGCCAAAAATTGCTTTGGTTATACTCTTAGTAACGGAAGAACCCGTCACACCATCCCTAATGTTCCGATGTGCAGCTACAAAGGCTTGTTTCAAAAAGGCTTATTCCATCTCTTTTCAGCAACCGAGACTCTCTGTAAAAATCTATACTTTGATTAGATTTTATTGAAATAACTGAACTTTTCTACTTTTCTTTGTCAACGCTTTTAAATTTAAACTATCATATCAGAAACAGACGTTTTCGTAAAGTAAAAGTTTAGCCTTCTTATATTCAACCTTTACCACACTACCTTTTAGCTTTTCAAACCATACTTTTCAACGCGCTGGTCAGTTATCACACCAGTCCAATTTAGTCCGTATGCAAAATCATAGCTATTATGATTTTCATCGCGATGGCAAGTCATATCAAAAGGGACATCCTCTAATTGTTTTTCAACAGATTCCATCTTATCAGGAATTTGAAAAGGAAGTAAACCCGATGGCTCAACTTCTCCTGATAATAGAGAAAGCAAGGCTTGTGTTTGCACACCAAAATCAACTAAAATCCCATCCACAATAGTTTCAAATTCATGAAGAATGGTTGGATTTTTCATCGCTACAATCGCAATTAGGGGTTTATTCCCCATTTTTTCTCGAGTTTCTATCACAATGTCCAAATCCGCTTCATTGATAGCTTCATTTGATTTTCCATAATAACTTCGGTTCGAGAAGGCTTCTAACGGATCACCACCAGCTAAACTTTCCTTACGCCCTAATCTAGCTGTGTAAGGTCGGTATTGTAAACTGATTGGGACATAACCCGTTCCACCTTTAGCAAGATCCTCTAAACTAAAACCACTTGTTTGAGGAGATTCCATAAAGCATAATGCAAAATCTGCTTGTGCGGGATCAGTTGTTAAATGATAGTACTTTTCAACTAAAGCTGCTTCAACAGGCAAGAATTCTCTTGCTGGTATTTCTTGGCCGAACCAATCTTTACTCACTTTCAATCGTCTTTTAGGAATATAAACTGTTTGTTTTTTAGCTACTGGTAAAACGTTATTTTGATTTTTTAATAAAATAATCGACTTTTGCTGAGCTTCAAATCCTTTTTTCATAAAATCAGGGTGACCAACTGTTTTCTTGGTTTTCGCGCTATCAATATAAGGATTCTCAAATAAGCCTACTTGAAATAGATTACGCAATAATCGTTTGGCTGAACGACGAAAACGTGCTTCAATAAACTCCTTGCCAAATTCAGATTTTCCTAGTTCGTAGGCTGCCATAATCGGTTCAACCTCATTGTTACCCCCAAATTGATCCACACCCGCTAATAGGACCTTATAATGCCTTTCAGCAACCGTTAACTCTTCAACACCCCAATCTTTTCCAGATAAAAAACTATCCATTTCTTGATGGTCTTTTGTAATTCCCCAATCCGTGCAAACAACTCCATCATAGCCATACTCATCACGTAATAATTCTTGGACTAAATAATGACTATAGCCATTTCCTACATTTTCTCTATTTTTAAGATCTTGATTAGTTGAAATCGTGTAGTAAGGCATGACAGCTGCAGCTTTTTCCGTCCCACCTTTTAATTTAAACGCCCCTTCCGTAAATGGCTTCAAATGTTCTTTAAAATTTCCACCTGGATAAACAGCATACTTACCAAAAGCATAATGCGCATCACGACCGGCTTCTCCACTTCCGCCACCAGGCCAGTGTTTTACCATGGCATTGACACTTGTATAGCCCCATCCTGAATGTATCTCACTTGCCTTTTCTGAAGTTTGAAAACCCGAACAGTATGCTTCCGATAAATCTGTAACTAATTTTACACCTTCACCAAAAGTTCCACTAAATCGCATCCATCTTGGTTCAGTCGCTAAATCAACTTGAGGAGAAAGTGCAGTGGCAATCCCTAATGCACGATATTCTCTCCCAGCAATATGACCAAAATCTCTCACTAATTCTGGCTCAAATGTTGCTGCTAGGCCCAGAGCCTCTGGCCATTTTGAAATATCTCCACCCGCACCTGCGTTGTATTCAGAATTAGCATCTGCTCCATGACGAGGGTCCGAGCTAATATTAACTGGAATTCCATGACCTAGTCCTTCCACAAAAGCTTGCAAGTTATTTGACCAAGTAGCAGAAATTTCAGGCGATTCAACAACTGTAACTAAAATATGTCGCAAATGATCTTTTGTTAAAAATTCTTTTTGTTGATCTGTTAAATCTGAAACAACTGCCGTACTATCTTCTAAAGCTAACCCATCATACGTACCAGCAAACATGCTTGCAAAAGAATTTTTGCTAGATGTTACTGCTTGATGACCACTATAAAGCATCAAACCAGCAATCTCAGATATCGTTAATTGATTAGCTAAATCCTCAATTCGTTCACTGATAGGTAATCGCCAATCTTTGTAAGGCTGTAACTTACCATTTCGATTTAAATCTTTAAAAGCATACCCATCCGCTTCAATAATCCCAATCCCTGATTCTGTAGAAAATCGTAAAGTTGCACCATTTTCATTTTTAATCGTTACTAAACCGTTTTCAATTAGTTGACTCCATTTTTTTTGCATCCCTCTATCGACTCCTTTATCAATTCTTTTCTCCATTTATCGTAACATAATTTTGCAAAATAAACCTATGCTATTTTATTATTTACTTCTATAATTCTTATAGACTAGTCAACAGATTTCAAAAGAATGTTTTAATTTTAAGATTTATGTATTCTATCAGAAACTCAAATAGCGGTTGAGACAAAAATCAATCCAATCTCAAATAAAAAAAGCATGAAATCAGCATTTGTAAAAATGGATTTCATGCTTTTTTGCTATTATTCTTCTTTAAAATATTTCTGATAATCGCCATATCCTTGTGCTTCTAATTCTTCAACAGGAATAAAGCGTAAAGCTGCAGAATTAATACAATAACGCAAACCACCTAATTCTTTCGGTCCATCTGTAAACACATGACCTAAATGAGAATTTGCTTCTTTGCTTCGTACTTCAACACGTTTCATACCAAAAGTTTTATCCGTCTTTTCAATAATTTCTTTTTCAGAAACGGGTTTTGTAAAAGCCGGCCAACCACATCCTGCATCATATTTATCTTTAGAAGTAAATAACGGTTCACCACTGACAATATCAACATAGAGTCCATTCTCATAAAAATCATCATATTCACCTGTAAACGGACGCTCTGTTCCGTTATTTTGCGTGACTTCATATTGAATATCCGTTAATTTTTGTTTTAATTCCTCTTTATTTTTTTCAGTCATTTCAAATCCCCCTATCTTTCTACTTTTAATTATAGCAAATAAAACAATAAAACAACGTTATTTTGCTCACTTTACCTGTTCTCACTTAAGACAAGTCCTAAAGCAACATAAATAACAATAAATAACGTTGAAAAAGCAAAATAATAGACTTTCTTTTGTATTTCGGAATTATGATCTATTTTTTGATAGGCCCAGAAAGCTAATTGAGCAAAAAATAAATTACAAATTAGATGTGCCGTTGATAATCGCCAATCAATAACTCCATTAATAAAGGCAAATACGAGTTCAAAAATAGCAGACAATGCCACAATTAATAAGGCAAAATTTAATTTCTCTATAAAAGTATCTTTATGCAACCCTTTGACTAGTTGACGACAATAGCCATGAACATTCTCGCCAAATAAATCCTTACTCGTTTTTCCAATTTGCTCCAATTCTATTAAATGATCCAATAGTTCAGCTAAAATTTCTTCTGTTTTTTTCGTATTTACTGGTGAAGCACGTAGGTACTCCACAACCTCTTCAAAAACCAGTGCGTTTTCTGAATTGAGTTGTTGTCTTAGCTGATTCGTTCTTTGTTTTAATTTAGCTGTCTCCATAACAACAACCTCCTTTTTATTTCTTAACTCCTCATTATATCATCGTTCATGATTGTCACTGAATTCAATGATATCATTTACACTTGTAGCAACTTTGCTCCACTGCTTTTGAAATTCTTCTAAATAAGTATGACCTTGTTTTGTAATGGAATAATATTTACGTTTTGGACCTTCCTTTGAGGGTAACATTCGGCTACTTACATAATCTTGTTTTTGTAATTTTAATAAAACAGGATAAATACTACCTTCACTAACCATATCTAACCCATAATCGGCTAATTTAGCTACCATCTCGTAGCCATAGGCTTCTTGATCTTTTATAATGCTTAAAATACAACCTTCTAGTAAGCCCTTTAGCATTTGACTTGTCTCCATTTAGCAAGCACCTCTTTATCTATCTTCTAAAACAAGTTTGCCTATTTTTCTATCGCTATCTTGCAATGCAAAATAGCTTAAACATATCATAACTTAAGGCTCTTTCTTTGTAAAGAGGAACTTACTAAATTTTTCACAGAAAAAACTGCTACCTGATAACTAGGTAGCAGTTTTGCTTAACGGGCAAAATCAATTTCTATTCCATCAAATTTAGCTAACATTCGATATACGACTGCAACTGGAAAACCTGCGACTGCATAAAAATCACCTTGAATTTCAGAAACCAATAATGCACCTAAACCTTGAATACCATAAGCTCCAGCTTTATCCATTGGTTCACCAGAGGCAATATAGTTTGTAATTTCTTTCTCCGTTAATGGATATAACGTTACAATTGTATCAACTACTTCTGTCACTTCGAGGGAACCATTGGTCATATAAACGGCTGTGTAAACATGATGCTTGGTGCCACTAAGCTTACCTAACATTTGAGCTGCCTCTTGCTCGTTAGTTGGTTTCCCTAAAACTTGACCATCTAAATAAACAATTGTATCACTTCCAATAACTAAATCAGTAGGAAAATTTTCAGCCACAACTAAGGCTTTCCGTTTTGCTAATTCTGAAACTATTACGTTTCCAGGTAAGCTTTCATCAATTGTCTCATCAACATCTGAAACAACGACTTCAAAATTCGAAATAATTTTACTTAATAATTCTTTACGTCTTGGGGAACCTGATGCTAAGATAACTTTCATTTTCTAACCTCTTTTGTCATGATTTAATGGGGATCTTGAATCCGTTTAAACATTCTTTCCATATCTTTATTGGTAAATTGAATCAACACTGGTCGTCCATGAGGGCAATTATAGGGATTTTCTGTTTTAGCTAAATCAACTAATAAAGCTCTGGCTTCTTGATCATTTAAATGATGATTTGCTTTAATTGATCCTTTACAGCTCATCATAATTGCTGTAGCTTCCCTAAACTTCGCAACACTGATACTGCCTTGTTCTAATAACAAGTCAATCATTTCTTTAATGATTTCCTCTTCTTGACCACGATTAAACCAAACAGGGTGGCTACGTACTAAGAAACTATTTTGGCCAAATGGCTCAAGAAAAAGTCCAATTTCTTCCAAAGCTTCATTATTTTCTTTGATTTTTATCGCATCACTATTAGGATAGTCTAACATAATTGGAACCAATAAATCCTGCAAATCACGGCTAACTTCCCCAATTTTCTTTCGGAAAAACTCATATTTAATTCGTTCTTGAGCCGCATGTTGATCTAAGATATATAACCCATTTTCATTTTGAGCAAATAAATACGTCCCGTGCATTTGTCCCACGTATTCTAAATTCGGCAAATGGGCAATGGCTTTATTTTTCAACTGTGCTTCTTCTTTAATTAACTTCTCGGCAGCCTTTAAATGAGATTCCGTATGCAATTCTTGCAACTCACTTTGATTCTGATTCGATTCTATTTCAGGGGGTTCTGACTGTAGATTGTGTGTAGTCTCCACTGTTACTTCATTCATTAAATTTTCTGGAATTGGAGCAAATGGATCTTCAATAAACTCCTCTTCAACACGATCTTTTTTTAAATAAAATTGACCTTCTGCAGCTTCATATCCAATTCCTCGTTCAAATGGAGATGCTTCTCTTTGAGCTGGAATTGGACTTGGTGTTGATTTAAAGGGAATTGTTTTGAAATAATCTTGATTTTTATCCTCAGTACTTTTCTTTTCAATTGAATGTACTTGATTTTCTTTTGAATCTTCAGCTTGATTCTTTGAAAAAAGTTCATCCGAACTAGTTTTAGATGCTGTTAAATCAATTTTTGTTTGTTCAGATTGAAATCTAGAAGCATCATATGGGCGTTTAAAACTAAAATTCTCTAAAGACTCTGGAATCAATTGTTCATGACTTAAACATTCATGAATAGCTGTCTCAATTAGTTCCATCAATTCTTTTTCTTTACTAATCCGAACTTCTTGCTTGGTTGGGTGAACATTTACATCTACTAGAAGTGGATCCATTTGAATATCCAAACAGACAAAAGGAAAACGACCAACCATTAATTTCGAACGATAACCAGCTACAATCGCTTTATTTAGTAAATAATTTTTAATATATCGTCCATTAATCATAATTGACATATAGTTACGGCTAGCTCTCGTTAATTCTGGTAAAGACACGTAGCCTTTTAATTTGAAATCTAAATCTTCTTTTTCAACTTCGCGCATTTTTTTTGCAACCGATACACCATAAATTCCTGCTAAAGTTTGTTTTAAATCGCCATTTCCCATAGTGCGTAGCATTTGATTGCCATCATGGACTAAACGAAAAGCGACTTGCATATTACTCATAGCTAAACGGTTAACTATATCTCCAATTGTAGCTAATTCAGTTTGAATCGTCTTAACATATTTTAAGCGCGCAGGTGTATTGAAAAATAAATTCTCAACAGTAATACTTGTGCCTTTTCGAGCTGGATTTGCTCGCTCTTCGACAATATCGCCACCTTTTAACGCTAAATAACTTCCAGCCCCAACACCTGTTGCAGTCTCTAAGGTAATTTCTGAAACTGAGGCAATACTTGGTAAAGCCTCGCCACGAAATCCTAAAGTACGTATTCTAAATAGATCATCTCGTGAATGAATTTTGCTTGTAGCATGGCGCTTAAACGCATTTCGAACATCGTCAGCAGCTATTCCAGCACCATTATCAATAATTTGAATTTTTTTAAGTCCTGCTTCTTCAATTAGAATATCAATCTGTGTACTTCCTGCATCAATAGCATTTTCAACTAGCTCTTTTACAACTGAGGCTGGGCGCTCAATAACTTCACCAGCTGCAATTTGATTGGCTAATTTTTCAGAAAGTTCTACTATTTTTCCCATGCTCAGTCCTCCATCTTGTCGGAAAAGCTAAGAACTTGTCTAGCTCTTAGCTTTATCTGTGTCTATTTATTTTAGTTTTTGTTGCAATTGACTTAGTGTATTGATGGCATCTAATGGGGTCATCGCTAATAAGTTTAATTGATTAATCGCATCAATTACATCAGCTTCATTGGGATTTCGTTCACCAAATAAAGACAATTGTCCATCTGATTCTTCAACAATATTTGTTTGCTTCGTTTTTTCTTCTGTTATTTTTGGAGCTGCTGTTGCATATGTTGGTTGGTAATCTAATACAACCGTATCTTGTTGCTCTAGCTTTTCTAAAATTGTTGCTGCTCGTTCTAATAACTCTTCAGGTAAACCTGCTAATTTAGCAACATGGATTCCATAACTTTTATCTGCAGGTCCAGGCATCATTTTATGAAGGAAAACAACCTCTCCATTTTCTTCAACAGCTCCGACATGAATATTTTCCAGCCCTTTAAGACTATCCTCTAAAACTGTTAGTTCATGATAATGGGTCGAAAATAGCGTTTTTGCATGAACATGTTGATGAATATATTCAATGATTGCTTCTGCTAATGCCATCCCATCATAAGTTGCAGTTCCTCGTCCAATTTCATCAAATAGAATTAAACTACGATCAGTTGCATGACGCAAAGCTTGATTGGCTTCCATCATTTCAACCATAAATGTACTTTGACCTGAAATTAAATCATCAGCTGCACCAATTCGAGTAAAAATCTGATCAAAAATAGGCAGGTCAGCTTTTTCAGCTGGTACAAAGCACCCCATTTGGGCCATAATCACCGTTAAGGCTAATTGTCTCATATAGGTACTTTTACCAGACATGTTTGGTCCTGTAATTAAAAGAATATCAGTTTCAGTTGTCATTTCCACACTATTTGGTACATACGTTTGTTGCCCCAAAACTTTTTCAACTACGGGATGACGACCTTCTAATAGGTTAATTTCGTGTTTTCCTGTTGTCATTGTCGGTTTAATAAAATGATATTTTTCACTAACCGTAGCAAAACTTTGCAATACATCAATTGTTGCAACATTTTTTGCCAAGCGTTGCAAACGTTCAATATAGCTTTTGACTGTTTCACGAACTTCAGCAAACAACTCATATTCTAAAGCCATTGATTTTTCTTCTGCTTCAAGAATTAACGTTTCTTTTTCTTTCAAAGCTGGTGTTATGAAACGCTCAGCGTTAGCCAATGTTTGCTTTCTCTCATAGGTTCCCTCAGGCAAGTTAGCTAAATTAGCTTTGGTGATTTCAATATAATAGCCAAAAATTCGATTGTAGCCAACTTTTAAACCTTTAATACCTGTTTTCGCTCGTTCTTCAGCTTCTAGTTGAGCCATCCATTTTTTTCCGTTTCTCATTGCATCCCGGTATTGGTCTAACTTCTCATGATAGCCATCTTTAATGACCCCACCATCCTTTAGAGAAAGTGGCGCATCTTCATGAATGGCCAATTCGATTAAATCAACAACCTCAGTAACAGGATCTAGAGCGCCTAACAAAGTGTCCCATTCAGTATCATTAATAATTGCAATGATTTCAATCAGTTGTGGAATTTGCAGTAAAGATGTTTTCAATTGCAATAAATCTCTACCATTTACATTGCCGAAAGCTACTCTTCCAGCTAATCGTTCTAAATCATAAACACGTGTCAAGGCTTCATTTAAATCTGTTCGTTCAAAAAAGTGATTCATTAGGCTCTCAACAATCGCTTGGCGGCCTTTTATTTTTTGCTCTTGAATTAATGGTCGATCAATCCACTGTTTAAGTAAACGACCACCCATTGCTGTTTTTGTTTCATCAAGCAACCAAAGTAAGGTGCCTTTTTTTTGTCCATTTCGAATAGAAGTTGTTAATTCAAGATTATATTTTGAATAATGATCCATTTTCAAGAAATGAGTTGGGACGTATGTCTCAGCTTTTTGAATATGAGCTAAACTTCTTTTTTGCGTGACACTTAAATAAGAAAGTAATAATTTTAAAACGGATAGTGTTGACGTTTCTTCAAGATCACTTGTTAAATAAGAAAATTCAGCATTTTCAATAATTTCCTTTTGATTGGAAATCATCACATCTAACTTATTTTTCAATTCTTGCTGAAATTCCTCATTACTTTCACCGTTAAATACAATTTCTTTTGTTTGAATACTTGAAAGTTCATTAATGACATCTTCGACCGAATCCAATTGAGTCGCCTTTAACTCACCTGTGCTTAAATCAACATAAGCTAAGTCAAATTTATTCCCCTCTTGAACTAAGAGTGCAGATAAATAATTATTCTTTTTTGCATCCATGTTTTTCGTTTCAATAGCTGTTCCAGGCGTGATAAGTTGAACGACTTCTCGTTTTACCATTCCTTTAGCTGTTTTAGGGTCTTCTACTTGCTCGCATATAGCGACTTTATATCCTTTTTCAATTAATATATCAATATACCCTCTAGCTGCATGGTAAGGAACCCCGCACATCGGAATGGGTTCATCTGCATTACGATTGCGTGCCGTTAATGTGATTTCTAGTAATTGAGTGGCTTTAATGGCATCATCGTAGAACATTTCATAGAAATCTCCTAATCGATAAAACAAAAAAGCATCTTCGTAATTGGCCTTAATGGCTAAATATTGTTCCATCATTGGGGTATGTTTAGTTTTTTGAGGCATTTGACAGCATTCCTCTCTTTCTATCGATTGTCTTCCAAGGTTTGATTAATCTGCTCTTTTAATTCATCTTGAACAGTCGCTACTAAATGTTGTAAGATATCGTTGGCTTCCACTAAAGCATCTTGGTAGCTTGTTACAACCATATGTTCATTAAATTCTTTAGTAAAAGCTTCCGCTTCTTTAATCGCAATTTTTTCAGCTTCTGGCTTTCCATAATGATTAAAAGCAACAGCCTCTTTTTGCTTAATTTTAATATCTGCAATTAATTGATTTAAATGTGCATGATTTTGAGCTTTTTCTTCAATCATTTGATAATCTTGAATCAGTTCATTCTCTTTTAGCAAGTCTGTTAAACGCTGTAAATGAGCTTTAGTTGCCTCATCTAATAAAGATTCATTTGTCCCTCTCATTCAAAATCTCCTCCAAAAGGATGGTCTTCATTGATTAATATAGGTTCAATTTTCTTGGCTGCTCCGGTACTATCATCAAGCTCAATATAACAAGCTGATAGCGTTTTACGACCTGTTTTTGGTACTTCAAATCGGGTTGGCATTTGCGTTAAAAAACGATTGATTACTTGCTCTTTTGCCATACCTAAAATTTCATCATACGGTCCAGTCATCCCAACATCTGTTAAATAAGCCGTACCTTGTGGTAAAATTCGCGCATCACTTGTTTGAACATGGGTATGAGTTCCAACTACAGCTGAAACCTGACCATCTAAAAACCAGCCCATTGCTTGTTTTTCACTTGTTGTTTCAGCATGGAAATCAACAAAAATAAGGGGTGTACGTTGTCTTGCTTCATCGACTAAATCTTCAATTTTTCGAAAAGGATCGTCTAAATCAGCCATAAATACACGACCATGAAGATTGATAACTGCCAACTCAAGTTGATTGACTTTAATGAAAGCCATGCCTTTACCTGGCGTAGTATCTTCAGGATAATTAGCTGGACGAATCATTTTTTTTGCATCGTCAATAAAATCAAAAATTTCTCGATTGTCCCATGTGTGATTCCCCATTGTGACAATATCTACACCATCTTGTAAAAAAGATTTATATATTTTTTCTGTAATTCCACGTCCTGCTGCGGCATTTTCACCATTTAAAATCGTCACTTGAGGACGGTATTTACGTTTTAATTTAGGTAGGTAGTCATGAACCATCTCTCGACCCATCGAACCTACTACATCTCCAACAAATAATAATCTCATTTTTTTGCCTCTTCTCTATTTGTCCATTCTCTCTATTTTAACAATTATTTACAAAAAATGAAAGGTTTTGTCTTAAATACTCCACGCCTTACAACTATAATATGTATTTATCTTGATTAAACTTTTTATATCCCAATGAACAAAAAAAGAACAACAAAGAATGCTCTTTGTTGTTCTTTCCTTTATTTCGCGTAGTCAACCGCTCGGGTCTCACGAATAACTGTCACTTTAATATGTCCTGGGTAATCCAGTTCATCTTCAATTCGTTTACGAATATCTCGTGCTAGTGTGATTGCCGTTAAGTCATCAATAATTTCTGGTTGTACCATAATCCGAACTTCACGTCCTGCTTGGATAGCAAAACTGCGTTCAACACCAGTAAAGCTATTCGAAATTCCTTCTAGTTTTTCTAGACGGCGAATATAATTTTCTAAAGATTCGCTTCGTGCGCCTGGTCTAGCAGCAGATAGTGCATCGGCTGCAGCAACTAGGACAGAAATAACAGAAGTAGCTTCCGTGTCTCCATGATGAGAAGCAATCGCATTAATTACGGTAGCATTTTCTTTGTATTTAATGGCAATTTCTTCTCCAATTTCGACATGAGAACCTTCAATTTCATGATCTAATGCTTTCCCAATATCGTGAAGTAATCCAGCGCGTTTAGCTAAAGTAACATCTTCACCTAATTCAGCTGCTAAAATACCAGCTAATTTAGCTACTTCAATAGAATGATTTAACACATTTTGACCATAACTTGTTCTAAAACGTAAACGTCCTAAAATCTTAATTAAATCTGGATGTAATGAGTGGACTCCTACATCAAACGTAGCTTGTTCACCAATTTCACGAATGCGTTCATCCATTTCTTTTCTTGATTTTTCAACCATTTCTTCTATTCGAGCTGGATGAATTCGTCCATCTTGAATCAGTTTTTCAAGTGTCATTCGTGCAATTTCGCGACGAATTGGATCAAACCCGCTTAAAATAACTGCTTCAGGTGTATCATCGATAATCAAATCAATTCCTGTTAAAGTCTCTAAAGTACGAATATTTCGACCTTCGCGTCCAATAATTCGACCTTTCATTTCATCACTTGGTAGCGTTACAACGGATACCGTTGTTTCAGAAACTTGATCAGCCGCACAACGTTGAATCGCTAATGAAATTAAATTTTTCGCTTTTCGATCTGCTTCTTCTTTTGCTTTCTGTTCAGATTCTTTCACCATAACTGCTAGTTCGTGGGAGAGATCTTCTTCTGTTTCTTTCATAATCATGTCTTTCGCTTCATCTCGTGAAAGAGCGGCTACCCGTTCTAATTCAAGTTGTTGCTCTTCAACTAATGCCGTTACCTTTTGCTCTTGATCGTCAATTAGTTGTTGTCTTGAACTTAATTTTTCTTCTTTTGCTTCAAGAGTACGTTCACGTTTTTCTAATCCATCGTCTTTACGATCTAAGTTTTCTTCACGTTGGACCAACCGATTTTCTTGTTTTAAAATATCGCTTCTGCGCTCTTTTAGCTCACTCTCAATTTCAGTTCGATATCTGTGGTTTTCATCCTTCGCTTCTAACAAAGCTTCTTTTTTTAAGGTTTCTGCTTCTCTTTTTGCTTCCTCCAAAATTCCAGTTGCAGTGTTTCTAGCACCAGCCAGTTCTTTTTCGTGGGTTGATTTTCGGACGATATATCCTACAATTAGACCAACAACTAAAGCAACAATAGCGAAGGCTACACTGATAATAATAGTATTCATTCTTCCACCTCCGTATCATGTATTTAATTGTCATTTATTTTTTTCTTTGGCAAATTTTTTAAATTTTATTCAAAAAAAGTCACCGCGTATATTTAAATAAGGTAATACACAACTCTAATTTTAATTGTACATCGCCAACATGTCAACTGAATTAACACGTTTTGAACCACCTTTTCTTTTTTTCTCCCTTTTATTTCTAAAAAAAAAAAAGTTTCTCTAAAGAAACCCCTTACTTTAAAAGCCTTATTGCTTAAATTTGAATAAAAATAGAATTTAATAAATAATTTTAATTTCTAACGTATTCTTTAAAAATAACGACCTTCATGGGAATAAAATCTAAAAAAAAAGTATTTTATTGAATTTCATCAATAAAATACTTTTCGAAGCTTTATTTTTCTGGGTCAATTTCAGGTAAATCTAACACAATTTCTGTTTGATTCTCATTTTCTTTAGCTATTTTATCTACAGCTATCGATTCAGCCTCAGAAACTTTTTTTTCAACCGCTTTTTTTTCATTTTTTACAGGTTCTGTTTTTTCTTCTTCAACAACTTCTTCACCAATCCCATAAGCTGCTCGAACCTTTTGTTCAATTTCTACTCTTAATTCTGGGTTTTCCATAAAATATTTCTTCGCATTTTCACGACCTTGACCAATACGTTCACCTTCATATGAATACCAAGCACCACTTTTATTTACTATATCTTTTTCTGATCCCATATCCAGTAATTCTCCTACTTGAGAAATACCTTCCCCGTACATAATATCTACTTCAGCAACTTTAAATGGTGGCGCAACTTTATTTTTTACGACTTTAATTTTAGTGCGATTTCCAACTACATCTGTGCCATTTTTAATTTGTTCCGCTCGACGAACTTCCAAACGAACAGTTGCATAAAATTTCAACGCTCTACCACCCGGTGTTACTTCTGGATTTCCAAACATGACTCCAACTTTTTCACGAATTTGGTTAATAAACAAAGCAATCGTTTTGGTTTTATTGATAGAACCTGACAGTTTACGTAAAGCTTGAGACATTAAACGAGCTTGTAAACCTACATGGCTATCGCCCATCTCCCCTTCAATCTCTGCTCTAGGCACTAAAGCAGCTACCGAATCAACCACCACAATATCGATAGCACCACTAGAAACCAACGCATCGGCGATTTCCAAGGCCTGCTCACCTGTATCTGGTTGAGATAGTAATAACTCATCAATATTTACTCCTAATGCTGCAGCATATTTAGGATCTAACGCATGCTCAGCATCAATAAAGGCAGCAATTCCACCTTGTTTTTGAACTTCTGCTACAGCATGTAAAGAAACAGTTGTTTTACCTGAACTTTCAGGACCGTACACTTCAATAATCCGTCCCTTAGGATACCCGCCTACTCCTAACGCTACATCCAAGGCTAAAGACCCACTAGGTATTGTTAAAACTTGAGTATCAATTTTTTCGCCAAGCTTCATTACTGAACCTTTACCAAAATTCTTTTCAATTTTTTTCAATGCTGCATCTAGGGCTTGTTTGCGATCATCTGCCATTAAAATTCCTCCTTGATATAAAAAAGTTTGTTGAGCCTTTTAACTCTGATAAGAAAATAGGAAAAATTGATAGGACTCTTTTTGTCCTCTCGAATTTTTATCTTTTTCTCGAAGAGTTGGCTCATAAGAACTAGCATTAAATCTGTCCATTCTTATTTTATTTAACGTTTATCTTTTATTATTTTGTTTCACAAAAACTATCATAATCGTTATGCCAAAAAAAAGCAAGAGAAAAACGAACAAAAGTTCGGTCTATTTTTATTTTAATTTTTTTTATGAAATTAAATTCGATTAAATCAACATTTTCACTCTTCATCTAGCGGAATATTTTTTAATATGCGACGAACCATTTCTAATCCACTTAATGCGGCTTGTTCGCGATTGCCATTTCGATTCCTACCAAAATGAAAACATTTCGCAATTGTTTTTTGACCTGTTACCGCTAATCCAATCCAAACTGTTCCTGCTGGCTGATTTTCTAATGTCTCTGGACCTGCCACTCCTGTAAAAGAAATAGCTATATCTGTTCCGTATAACTGTTTAACACCTTCTGCCATTTCAATACTGCATGCCTCGCTAACAACTCCATACTGCTTAATTGTGTCGGAAGATACGCCTAATACCTTTGTTTTACTCTCATTGCTATAAGTGACTACGCCTCCATCAAAGATAGCAGAAACTCCTGAAACGCTAGCTAGTAAACTTTGAAAAGCTCCTCCTGTTAAACTTTCTGCAGCTGTTATCTTCAATTTTTTTTCTTTTAATAAATCAACAACCACTTCAACTAATGTTGTTTCGTCTCCATAGCCATAAAAATACGTTCCTACCCTTTCTTGAATCGTTGCTTCCAATCTATCTAGAAGTTCATTACAGGCTTTCTCAGAGCCTCCATTTGCTGTTAAACGCAAAGTTACTTCATGAACTCCAGCATAGGGAGCAATCGTTGGGTTTTTTTGATTTTCAATTAAGTCATCTAAAATCGTAACTAATTTCGATTCACCTATACCAAAAAAGCGCAATACTCTTGAAACAAGCAGTTCAGGTTTATCACTATTTGCTAATAGTAAAGGTCTTGCTTCTTGTAAAAACATTGGCTTTAATTCGCTAGGTGGTCCTGGTAGCAATACATACATTTTTCCATTCTCTTTTATAAACATTCCTGCTGCTAAACCTGTTGGATTTTTTAAAACTGTTGAACCTTCTATTACAACAGCTTGCAATTTATTATTTTCAGGCATCGGTCGTTTCGTTTTTTCATGATATTCAACAATTGTTTTTAGTGTTGCTGCATCTGTTATAAGTGATCGATTTAAGTGCGCTGCGATTGTTTGTTTCGTCATATCATCTTTAGTGGGCCCTAAGCCTCCTGAAAGAATAATTAAATCACTACGTTTTTCAGCTTCTGTTAATACTTGATCTAGCCGCTCAGGATTATCTCCAACCACAACATGATGATACACATTAATTCCTAATACAGCCAACTCTTGTGAAAGAAAAGCCGCATTGCTATTAACGATTTGTCCTAATAATAATTCCGTTCCAACTGCGATAATTTCTGCTTTCATTGCTCTTCCTCCATCTCTTCTTACTTACTATACACTCTTTGAAAAAAATACTTTTATTTTAAAAATTGAAAAGGAATTTTCAATTGGATATTATTGGTATCTTGATCAATATAAATGCTCTCAATATAACTAGTTAAAGAACTTTTCGGTTGCTTTTGTAATGCTTGGTACGCAGGATTTTGTTCCAATTCACGTGTGACTTTTTCCACTTCTGCTTTTTCAACAAAAGATTGGCCACCAAAGAAGCGAATATTAGCTTCACCAACAAATTTCCCAATACTTTCAGCCTGACTTTTATCTGGCCATTGTTCTTCATAGATTTGACTTATTGCAAAGGCTTCTCCATCTTTTTGCATCAGTGTCCTTAAATACTCATTGTGATTAAGTAAATCGGGATTTTTATTTTTTGTTGCTTGGGCCCAGATGTCTACATCTGTAGAAATACGTTGATACTCCATTTGACCATTTTCAAAAGTCAATTCTCCAATTGGATTTGACAACATGGCAAAAGAACCTGTGACAATATCATAAATGGGTTCTCCATTTAACTGCTTGCTAGCAATGTCTTGAGCATGAATATGACCAGATAAAGTAAATGATACCTTTTCTTGACTAAGTAGCTTTTGTATTTCTTCAGCATTATCTAATGTAAATCCTTGATTGACCAACTGGTTATGATCCAATAAATTATGATGAATAACTGGAATCACTTTGGCACCTTTTTCAGCAGCTAATGTAAAGCATTCCTGTAACCATTGATAAGTCTCATCTCTAAGACTGCCGCTCATAATTGGACCTCGAGTCGATCCTTGCCAACTATATTTGTTTGTATCGATCATGGCAATCCATAAATTTTCTCGTGGGGCAACCAAATAGCTGAGAGAATTTGAATCAACACTAATCGCTTCATTATAGCCAAAGTCTTGAAAAATTCGGCTGAAATCTTTTGGTAAAATTTGATCTGTCGCCTCCGCTTTCTCAGCCCGATATTTTTTTGCCCAGCCGTCACTAATATCATGATTTCCTGGAATCACGTAAACGTTTGTTCCAGTTTTTTCGATTTCAGCAAAATATACAGCTAATTCTATCGCACTTTGTTTCTCACCATTCAACGTTAAATCGCCACTTACAACTAAAACATTGGGTTTTTCATGCTGTGCTTTATACACGAGGGCTTCTAATGTTTCTTCTTGGTAGATGATATCTTTGCCTGCCGATGTTTGAATAATAAATTTAAACTTCTCACCATCATCATATAAACTAGGTGAGATATAGTGAATATCTGTAATGACCCAGAGTTTAAAACCTGGCTCTACAACTTGATTTTTTATGTTGCTTTCACTTATTTGGTTAGTTCCTTTTTGTGTTGCTTCATTTTTTTGGCTACACCCACTTAAAAATAGAAAAAAGATTCCTAAAGCCAACAACAAAGTTTTCTTTTTTTTCATTTTTCCCCTTCTTTCACTTTGTCCTGCTCCTCTATTTTAACACAAGCATGTTCTTAAAAACTAAAAAAAAGAGCAGTGGAATAATATCCAACTACTCTTTTAACTACTTTCTTACATGGGTCCAGAAAAAACGTGTTTATTTTTAACAAAATAATCAATTCCTGAATAGACCGTGAAGAATAAACAGATATACAACATAATCATAGCAAAAGGAAAATTCATTCCTGCAAATGGAAAGTTATTTAGTAATAATAAAATAATCGCAATCATTTGAGTTGCTGTTTTAATTTTACCAGGCATCGCTGCTGACATAACTTCTCCATCTCCGACTAATAATAAACGTAAACCTGTTACGGCTAATTCGCGACAAATAATAATGGCCACTACCCATGATGGAACAACACCTTGTCCAACCAAAACGATAAAAGCTGTCACAACTAACATTTTATCTGCCAAAGGATCGGCAAATTTCCCAAAATTCGTCACAAGTCCTCTTGCTCGTGCTATTTTGCCATCAAGCCAATCTGTAATGCTAGCTACAGCGAAAATAATTGCACCAACTAATTGTGTAATCTCGATTGTACTGCCTAACCAAGTTACTTGTCCCCAGTCAAATGATCCTAATACAACAATCATAAAAATAGGAATCATAAAAATTCGTAATACAGTTAATTTATTTGGTAAATTCACTTTTAATTTCCTCCGTTTCTAACGAGCAATTATTAGTAGGCAATTGCTCAACTTACTCTCTTATTTTATCACAGACACATTCTCCATGATAGCCAAACGAGAAGCTCTCGTCAATAAAAATCTCATTCTACTGAATCTTAATTAATACTAAGCTCACTTAATTCATCGTAAGTTACCCGTTCTCCTAATTGATTAGCTGTTGCATAGTCAATTTCTCCAACATCTAGTAATCGCTGAATTTCTTCACGTTCAAGCTGCAAGGCTAAACTTGCATAACTTCGGACTTCATTTTTAGAAATTCCTGAGCTTAATTTTGCTAATTTCAAGCGTCTATTATAGCGTTCCATTACAATTAAAGATTCTTTGCGATTTTCTGGTGTAATTTGTTTTTGAATCGTTCCAATCACACTTTCCGTTATTAAACGTTGAGAATGAGTAAATTCTTGAATCAGTTCACTATTTTCATGAAATCTAGCTTGAAAACGCTCAGTAAACTGCTCAGTAAATTTTTCTTTTTGCATTTTCTTAAGTCGTTTTTTCATTAAGCCCATTTTCAAACGAAACCAGACTTTCTTAAAGAAATTTGTTTCTGAAAATTGGCGTGAATTTTCTAAATAAACTTGATACAAACGTTGAACCATAGGTGAAATTTCGTTATTTTCTAACAACTCATTAATTTGTCGGCTTTCCTCATTTTGAGCTGTTTTTAAGACTTCAGCAATTATCTTACGATTTTCATCGCGAACGTAACCTGTTTCTATTTCAGTCAATTTAGAGCCAATTTCCATTATAATCTCGTTTAGAACATAATGATTTTCATCGGTTCTATTTTGTTCAAGGCGTACAATCGTTTGCTGTAAAACTTTTTGATAGGCACTGGCCTCACTTAAAATTGGAACCAACATAAGTTCATTCTTCTCTTTAGGTAAAATTAAAGGTAGTAAAATGGTTGCACTGACTAAACTGATTAGAATGACACAGGCAGTAATGAAAAGAAGTTCGTTTCGCAGCGGAAATGCCTCGCCATTAGTTAAAATTAAAGGAATAGATAATGCTGTCGCTAATGAAATCGTTCCATGAACACCTGCCAATGTCGTGATAAAAGCATACTTGAAACGAGAAATTTCCGGTTCTTTTTCCACAGATTTTTTTCCAGCTAATTGAGCTAAATAATCTTCAAAACTACCGTAATTTGGGTCAACAAAATGATTGTATAAGACATAAACCCATATAAATCGTAAAAACATTAAAAAGCTGATAATCAAAATAGATGCTAATACTAAATCCAGAACGTGCACATCTGCCGCATCCCAAATTTCTTGTATCACACTGGGTAATATTGAACCTAACAATAAAAATACTAAACTGTTCAAGAAATAAACCAACGTAGACCAAACATTGTTTGATACTAATTTTAATTTTGTTGTAGTTTTCTGTAATTTATCATGCTCAAAACCATGAACCATCCCTGCTGCTACAACAGCTAAAATGCCAGAAAATTCCAGTTTTTCAGCTAAAATATAGATGACAAAGGGGGTGGCTAGTTGGATTAGAATAAGCAATTCAGATTCTTCTAAACCCATTTTCCTTAAATGTAAGCGCAATTTGACAAACATCACCCCAATAAAGGCTCCTAAAACAACCCCACCAATCGCTGCTACAACAAAGCTGACACTTGCTTCTTTTACTGAAAAAACACCAGTTAAAGCAACACCTAAGGCAACCTTAAACGATACTAGACCTGCTGCGTCATTGATTAACGACTCACCTTCTAGGACGCCCATAATATTAGTTGGTAGCTTCACATTTTTCACTATTGATTTTAAAGCGACGGTATCTGTTGGTGAAATAATTGCGGCTAAAGCAAACGAAATCGCTAAAGGCATACTTGGAATCAACCAGTGAATCACAATTCCACCTAATACCACTGATAGTAAGACTAAACCAAATGCGAGTAATAAAATCGGACCTTTTAATTCCCACAATTCTTTTCTAGAAACTTTTTGACCTTCATAAAAAACTAAAGGTGCGATTACACAGACCATAAATATTTCTGGTTCAAAATGTAATTCTCGATTTAATGGCAAAAGAACCATTAAAATCCCAATTGAAATTTGAATCAGTGCTAAAGGAATTTTCGGTACATATTTACTAATAACTGCAGAAAATATAATGCCAACAATCATAATTAAAAATAAAAATAACGTTTCCATATTTGACCTCCGATACAAACTAAATTTATTCAAACAAAAAAATTTCATTAGCCAGCAAACCGGCTAATGAAATTTTAGTTTATTGAGCCACTACAGGAGTAATCGTAAAGGTTAAACTTTGCGTAATAACGCCTGCCGCTTCAGGTGCAAAGGCTACCGCTTCACCGTTTAAGGTAATACTAGTCGCAGCAGCATTTCCGATTCTAACCGAAACAGAAGTTGTTCCTGCTGGTAATGGAACTTCTAAACTCTCACCACTCTGCATTGTTTTTTGATCTGCAGGAGCTCCGTTTACTTCAACACCAACCCAACTTGCGCCTCCTTGGGCAGTTAATGTAATAGTCCCAGGTTCAGTTGCATTTGTCACTGTATATTCGGTTGTAGCACCCGTTGAAGAAGCTACAGCTACAGCTTGTTTAGGTTTTTCTGGTTCTTTTTCAGGTTCTTTAGAACTAGAAGATTGACTTTCTTTTTCTTGGCTTGATTCTTTCGATTCACTCGTACTTGTAATGGATACACTGTCAGCATCTTTTGAAATAATCGACCCATCGTCTTTATTTCCAGTTTTAGTTGCCGCATACCAAATTCCACCGATAATCGCAAAAACCAAAAGAACAATCAAAATCGTTGGTAGCATATTTTTTATCTTCTCTACCAATTCATTCGTTACATGATTTTCAGAACGTGTTTGGTTTGTATTGACTTTCTCAACATATTCTTCATCATGTGTTTGTGGAACAGCATCTGTGTATTGTTCCAATAACTGATCACCATTTAACCCAACAGTATCAGCATATTGTTTTATAAAAGCACGGGCATAAAACTTGCCAGGCATCACATCAAAATTACCTTCTTCAATTGCAATTAAATAACGTTTTTGAATTTTAGTCATTTGTTGCAAATCATCTAATGTGTATCCCTTTGCTTTTCTAGCTTCTTGTAATTTTTCACCTATTTCATTCATAAACCAACCACCCACTAGATCTCTTTTTTAGAGAATTAATTTCTCATATCCATATTATTATAGCATAGGAATCTATAACAAAACATTAATTTTTTCTTTACTTTAACCATCCACCGCTGACAATTAGTGACTGGCCCGTCATATACTGACTTAACGGCTCAACTAATTGTTGTACCCAAAAACTAATCTCAGCAGTTGAACCCATTCTACCAAGTGGAATTTCACTTTTTAATGCGTTGAATTCAGCTTCAGAAAATGACTGATTCATCTTAGTTGCAATGACTCCTGGTGAGATTGCATTTACGGTAATCCCTAGGCTCGCTACTTCTTTACTATAAGACCTGACAAAAGCTAGCTGAGCTCCTTTAGTCGTTGAATAAAGAACCTCCATGGCACTACCTACCTCGCCATATATAGAACTAATAAAAATCACTCGTCCATTCGCACTTGCGGCTAATTTTTTTTGCAACTTTTGCACTAATAAAATTGGAGTTTTGATATGGACTTGCCACATCCGATCCATGACTTGTGACTCAGTATCAGTTAGTAATTGATACTGAGTAAAGCCGCTAGCAATAATAAAAGCATCTAATTGAAAAATAGAATCTAAAAAAGACGGAATTTCGGTTTCATTGGTCATATCCAATTGAAGGGTAAAAAAATCTTGTTGAGGATACTGTACTTGATAGGCTTCTACTTGCTTTTCAACACTAGAAAAATCAGTATGGTAATGCAAATATAATGACCAGCCAGCTTTGGCTAAATCTTGCGCAATTGCAGCTCCAATATCCCCACTAGCGCCCATAATTAAAGCAAATTTCACGCTTTACTCGCTCCTTTAGGAACAATATGGAAAACACTCATATGTTCAGGTACCATGAAGTTTTCAGCTAAGTGAACGACTTCAGTTAATGAAATAGCTTCAATTATTGGGACCAAATCAAATAAACTAGCTTCCCCATAAGACTCCTGGCTGTATTGATTCGCAATATATTCTAGTGAATTCAGTGATTGTAAAACACTACCAATCATACGCTTTTTGACCATTTCTAGATTTTCTTGTGTTAATTCAGGGCTTGTTTTAGCATTGATTAATATCGCTTTTACCGCGTCACTTAAAGCCTTCGGATCTTTTGCATCTCCGCCAACATCGACAAAATGGAAGGTTCTTTCTAAATTAAATTCATAGGAAAAACTATCATCAATGGTTCCTTCGTTATACAAACGCAAATAATTTTCAGATGTTGAACCAAATAATAAACTTAATAGAAGATTCATTGTGGTTTTATAAACTAAGGCAGCCTTACCAACGGGCGCTGGCGCTACACCTTTAACCCCAACAATGCTTTTCGCACGATTAACAGGCATTTCAATCTGATCAAAGGCTTTAATTTCACTAACAGTTTCAGTTGGAAAATGGCGCACTATATCAGTCGCTTGCGGAAAGTCTTTCTTGGCTTGATTTTGACGAATCCACTCCATCATCTCAGTTGGATCCATTTTACCAACAACTAATAAATTCATATTGCTTGGGTGATAAAATGTTTCATAAGATTCGTACAGATTTTCAGCAGTAATATCCATAATACTATCAACAGTTCCTGCAATATCAATATGGAGCGGGTGTAATGGATACATATTGCCAATGATGCCGAAGAATAAGCGCCAGTCTGGTTCATCATCATACATTTGAATTTCTTGAGCGATAATGCCTTTCTCCTTATCAACCGTTTCTTTGGTAAAATATGGTTCTTGGACAAAATCTAACAAGGTTGCTACATTCTCTAAAACATGACTAGTACTAGAAAATAAATAGCTCGTCCGAGTAAAACTTGTAAAAGCATTAGCAGAAGCTCCCTGCTTCCCAAATGTATTAAAAATATCTCCATCTTCTTTTTCAAACATTTTATGCTCTAAAAAATGAGCAATTCCATCAGGGACTGTAACCATTTCTGATTTTCCTAGTGGGATAAATTGGTTATCAATTGATCCGTAATTCGTCGTAAACAAGGCATACGTTTTATGGAACTCATTTTTGGGTAATAACGTTACCTTTAAGCCATTTGGCAAAGTCTCTGTATAAAGTGTTTCGTCTAGTTGTTGATACTCTTTTTTTTCCATGTTACGCCTCCCCAGTTAAAAAGAATGTCGCTTTTAAATGTACTTGGTTGGCAACTGCAATGATTTCTTCTTTTTTAACAGCGTCAACAGCATTTTGCCATTCCTCTACCGATAACTTTTTATCGACAACATCATAGATATACATCCGTTCAATTAACGCTCCCGAATTATCTTCTGATTGTAAAATCTGATTTTTTAACATTTCTTTTGTTTGATTCATCGCTTCTTCTGAAAAATTTCCTTCTTGCATTTCAGCTAGTTGTAACGCAATAATTTCAGAAACTTGTTGAACTTTACTACTTTCAATTCCAGTTTGAACTGTCATCATTCCTCTAAAAGTATCTAGTGAGCTAGATGCATAGTAAGCCAAACTTTCTTTTTCACGAACATTCATAAATAATTTAGAATGCGGGTATCCACCAAATAAACCATTAAACACTTGCAAAGCAAAATAATCTTTTTCCAAGTAATACCCATTTGTCTCATAAGCTAAATTGTATTTTGCTTGAGTAATCTCTTGCTTTTCTACTTCAGATTTACTATTATTTCGCAAAGTTTCCTTATAGTAAATTGATCCAGTTGCTTTTTTGCGCGGAGTGAAATTAAAGTCTGCAAATGCAGCCTTCATTTCAAGAGCATCTACATCTCCTAAAACATAAATATCAATAGTATCTTCTTTAATAAGTTGTTGATAATAGGTATATAGAGAAGTCGCTGTGATTTTTTCTAGCTCTTCAGCTGTACCAATACTAGGCATTTTTTGATCCTCGTTTTCAAAATAAAGAGATTGTAATGCTAAGCTCGCATAGGCCTGTTTGTCATCAAAAATAGATTCATAATAATCAAATAAATTTTCTTTCTCACGTTGAAATGTAGCCTCATCAAACTTGCCATCTGCTGCATTTGGATTTAACAAAATTTCTTTAAGTAGGGCAATGCCGTTCATTAAAACAGCCGGTTCACCTGACAAATATTTTTCATTTACCAAATTCATTCCCGCTGTAAAAATATGTTGAGTCCCTTTTTTCGTTACAGATAGACCAAAGCTAGCACCATATAAATTAGCCAACTCGCTTCTTAGCTGTGTTTGAGTGGGATATTTTTTACTATTTGTTTCTAAAATACTAGATAATAAAGCACGTTTTGTAATCGTTTCTGCATCTATTGGCGCTCTGAATTTAAGCACAAAACGAACCGTTTTATATTTTTTAGTTGGGATTACATGTAAATGTACTCCTTCTTCAAGTTGAATTGTCATCGTTTTCCTCCTTAAGCAATTAAAAACTTCCATTCCTCTATCATAAGTGAATTAGGAAAAGATTACAATTAGAAATACTCATCGACGTTATTTTTCTAATCTAATATAAAAGCTGACTCATTTATTATACAAAAAATCAGCCTTTCTCCACAAGGGACAAAAGGCTGATTTCTTATTGTTATTTTGATTTAATATAGGTTTCGCCGTCAGCCGCTGGAGCTTCTGACTTCCCGATTACACCAACTAACACAATAATTGTCAAAATGTAAGGTGCCGTTTGTAACACAACACTCGGAACATCTTTAATTAATGGGATATAACTTCCAATCACACTTAAACTTTGAGCAAAACCAAAGAATATGGCTGCACCCATTGCGCCAAGTGGATTCCATTTCCCAAAAATCATTGCTGCTAAGGCAATAAAACCTTGACCTGCAATAGTTGAATGCGAGAAATTTAAAGAGATTGATTGGGCTGCAACAGCTCCACCAATACCACCTAATAATCCAGAAATCATCACACCTGCATAGCGCATTAGATAGACATTAATTCCTAACGTATCTGCTGCTTGCGGATGCTCACCAACTGAACGCAAACGTAAACCAAAACGTGTTTTAAAAAGTAAAAACCATGCTAATATAGCCACAAACATCGCAACAAAAGCCATTGCTGATGTATTTGTAAAGAACATTTTCCCAATAATAGGAATATCTTTCAATAAAGGAATGCTACTTTTCCCAAAATTTTGTTGAATAATATCTGTTTGACCCTTGCCCTCAAATAGGACGCGCGTTAAAAAGACTGCTAAAGCTGGTGCCAGCATATTAATAACCGTTCCTGACACGATATGATTGGCACGTAAATTGACAGTTGCAACTGCATGAATTAAAGAGAAAATCACACCAATACCCCCACCAACTAGTAAGGCAATCCAAGGAGTCCAAGAACCTAATTGCTCCGCAAAAGCTAAGTTAAAGACGATTGAAGAAAAAGCGCCCATAACCATAATTCCTTCTAGCCCAACATTAACAATTCCACCACGTTCAGAAAATGTTCCGCCCAATGCGGTAAAAATTAATGGAGCAGCATAAATTAACGCTGATGATACGACGATTGAAACTGTTGAAATAAAAGCATCCACGTTAATTCACCCCTTTCTTAGCTTCACTGTTAGTTGCAGCTATTTTACGATTTGGTCGTTTTGCCTTATTCATAAAGTAACGAATCAAATAACTTGAACCAACGAAGAAAATAATTGAGGCAATAACAATATCAACAACTTCTGTCGGAACATCTGATCCCATTGGCATGCTAATCCCACCAATTTTCAATGCTCCAAATAAAAGACCTGCTAGTAATATCCCAAATGGATTTCCTGCTCCTAATAAAGAAACAGCCATTCCGTCAAAGCCAATGCTCGGCATACTACCTTGTACAAATAGATTTTGGAAATTTCCTAAACCTTCCATACTACCACCTAAACCAGCTAAACCACCAGAAATAACCATAGCTAGGATAATATTTTTCTTCGTACTCATACCTGAATACTCTGAAGCATATGGATTTAATCCAACGGCACGTAATTCATAACCCAAAGTCGTTTTTTGCATCATAATCCAAACGACAACACACATAATAATTGCTAATAATAGACCATAATGGAGCGTTGAATTATCACTAATTTGGGCTAACCACTCTGAACGCAAACTTGCATTTTCAGAAATCCGTGGTGTCGCATCGTCCCCTTTGGTTAATACATTCCGAACCATATGATTCGCGATATATAAAGCCGTATAGTTTAACATAATCGTTACAATCACTTCACTGGTATCAAAATAAGCACGTAAAAAACCAGCAATTCCAGCCCAGATAGCGCCACATAAAGCACCAACGATCAAGCAAAGTGGAACTAAAAGCAGCTTAGGTAAATCAGGCATCATTAATGCCATCGTAACCGATCCAACCCAACCAAATAGTGCTTGACCGGCAACACCAATATTGAAAAATCCTGCCGTATTGGCTACCGCAAAACCTAATGCAGTTAAAATTAATGGTGTTGCTTGACGCAATGTTTCACCTATATAAAAAGGCCCACCAAATGCTCCCTCAACTAAAGAGGTATAACCTAAAACTGGATCGTAACCAAAAGACCACATAATAATGGCACCTAATAACAAACCTAAAACAACAGATAAAACCGGAACTAATATATTTATAAGACGTTCACTTTTATGATTCAATCGAGTGCTCCTTTCCAGCAGACTCTGCTGCACGGGCTTTTTCAAGTGAAGAACCAGCCATCAATAAGCCTAACTCTTCCCTCGTTGTTTCCTCAGGTTTTACCACTGCGACAATATTGCCTTCATACATAACAGCGATACGATCTGAAACATTTAAAATTTCATCTAATTCAAAACTCATTAATAAAACAGCTTTATCATTATCTCGTTGCTCAATCAAACGTTTGTGAATATATTCAATTGCTCCAACATCTAAACCACGAGTTGGCTGAGCTGCAATTAAGAGTGACGGATTTCGATCTAACTCACGAGCAATAATCGCTTTTTGTTGATTTCCCCCAGACAAGGCACTTGCTGGCACACGTTCATTGTGACAACGAACATCAAATTCAGCAATTAATTTTTTAGCATAGGTATTAATTGCTTGTTGATTTAGGAAACCATGGCTACTTAATGGTTTTTGATAGTAGGTTTGTAACGCAATATTATCTTCTAAACTCATTGGTAAGACTAAACCATATTTATGGCGATCTTCAGGAATGTGACCTAAACCAGTCTCAGTAATTTTACGTGGTGGTAGATTTTGAATTTCTCGACCATTTAACGTAATTTTTCCTTTTTCAACTTTACTTAAACCAGTAATCGCTTGAATCAATTCGCTTTGACCATTTCCGTCAATTCCTGCAATTCCTAAAACTTCACCGGCTCGAACTTCTAAACTTAAATCTTTAACCGCATCCAAACCACGAGACTCTTTAACAATCAAATTTTCAACAGATAAAACTACTTCTTTTGGTTTTGCGGCCGTTTTCGTTGTTTTAAATGACACTGAACGTCCAACCATCATATCAGCTAACTGTTGTTGACTTGTTTCTTTTACATTTACAGTACCAATACTTTGTCCACGTCTAATAACTGTACATCGATCAGCAACTTGCTTAATCTCGTCTAGTTTGTGGGTAATTAAAATAATGGATTTACCTTCTTTAACTAGTTCGTGCATGATCTCAATTAATTCACCAATTTCTTGAGGCGTTAACACAGCCGTTGGTTCATCTAAAATTAAAATATCCGCACCACGATAAAGTGTTTTAATAATTTCAACTCGTTGCTCCATCCCAACCGAGATATCTTCTACAACAGCATTTGCATCCACTGCCAGACCATATTTACCTGATAGTTCCTTAATAATTTTTTTTGCAGCAAGCTTATCAATAAAGCCTAGTTTACTTGGTTCGCTACCTAAAATAATATTTTCAGTAACGGTAAACTTCTTCACTAACATGAAGTGTTGATGAACCATTCCAATTCCTAACTTATTAGCCATACTAGGAGACGAAATTGTTACTTTTTTTCCATTAATCTTAATATCCCCGGAAGTTGGCTCAAGAAGCCCAGAAAGAATATTCATTAGTGTGGATTTACCCGCACCGTTTTCACCTAAAAGAGCATGTATCTCACCCTTTTTTAATTGGAGATTAATGTTATCATTGGCCTTGAAATCGCCAAATTGCTTGGTTATTCCAGACATTTCAATTACATAATCTGTCCCTGTCACGTTGGCTCACTCCTTCTTTATAATTGCTGTTTTTCCTTGTATATTATACTTTATTTAAAATGAAAGGGCTAGCTAAAAATGAAAGTATTCTGTTATTTTCATGAAAAAAAGAAAGAATAAATAAATTTTTTCACTTTTTATTCGTGTATGCATTAAAAAGAGTAACATTTAATCAAAGAATGAGCATTCATTCCAGCTAATTTTTTACGGTTATCGTTTCCGAATGTTATAATAATAGAGACAAATAAAAAATCTAAAAGAAAGAAGTCCTAATTATGTTAGCTATGAAACGGATTTATGAAGACTATGATGCAACCGATGGGACACGCGTCCTAGTCGATCGACTTTGGCCAAGAGGAATCAAAAAAACTTCAGCTCATCTTGACTATTGGGCAAAAGAACTCGCACCTTCTACACAATTGCGTAAATGGTTTAACCATGAAGAAGAAAAAATGCCTGAATTTGCTGCCGCCTATCGAAAAGAATTATTTTCTTCTACAACGGCTAAAAATAAAATGCAAGAGCTTAGCAAAAAAAGTCAGCATGAAACACTAACCTTTCTGTTTGCAGCTAAAAGCTATGAAGTCAATCATGTAGTTGTATTACTATCTATTATGAAAAAAGAATATGGTGCTAAATTAACTTCTACTAAGTAAAAAGACCGAAGCAGCTGCTTCGGTCTTTTTATATAGATGAATGAAATTAAGGCTTTTCTGGAACTTCAACTTTTCCATCAATAATTTGTGCTTTATAGTCATCGACATCTTTCAGAACTTCTTTAGAAAGATTTCCTTCAGTGATACCAACGCCATCTTCTTTCAATCCATAAGTCAATGTTTCGCCACCAGGGAATTTATCGTCCATTGCACGGTTTGAAATATCAATAACCGTTGCAGCTACACCTTTAAGGGTTGAAGTTAATGTTAAGTTTCCTCCGTCATATTCACCTTCAGCATCTTGATCACGGTCAACACCGATAACCCAAACTTTTTTAGACTCATCAGCTTTCATGATATCTTTAGCTTCTGAGAAGACACCATTACCAGTATCGCCAGCTGCTTGATAGATAATATCAATGCCACTGTTATACATTGCAGCTGCTAGTTGTTTCCCTTTTGCAGGATCACCAAATGAACCAGCATATTCAACTTTTACATCGATATCAGGATCAACAGCTTTTACGCCTGCAATAAATCCAGCTTCAAAACGGCCAATTACTTCGCCTTCTTGTCCACCAATGAAACCTAATTTTTTCGTTTCAGTTGTTTTAGCAGCAGCAACTCCTGCTAAAAATGCAGCTTCATTATCTTTAAAGACGATTGAAACTACGTTATCTCCTTCAACAACTGAATCAATGATTGCAAAGTTTGTTTTAGGATTTTGTTTAGCTACATCTTCTAATGCTGGTGCAATTTTATATCCAATTCCAAATACGGTATTAAAATTACCTTTAACGGCACTGTTTAAATTTGTTACGAAATCTGAGTCAGAGTTTGATTGCAAATAGTTAAAGCCATCTTTCCCCTTTTTAAGGCCATGTTCTTTACCCCACGCTTGTAAACCTTCCCAAGCTGATTGGTTGAAGGATTTATCATCCACTCCACCAACATCTGTTACCATTGCTGCTGTGTGAGTTGTTTTTTTATCATCTCCACCATCTTTGCCTTTGTCTCCACTGTTGCCACCACAAGCAGCTAATGTCATACTAACACCAACACCTAGTGCAAGTAGACCCATAAGATTACGTTTTTTCAATTTAGAACCCCTCCAACATTTTTTATATGAAAATGAGTCGCTAAAACTAGCAATTCATCACTCATCTGTATTCTACCACCTTTCACTCAGAAAATAAACTGCTAATGCGATTAATGAAACCGTTTTTCTTAAAAAACGTTCACTTTTTAATGATATTATCATTTTCAAGGCCTCTTTATTAAGAATTGGCTTTCGATTAATAAAAAAATCGTCGTCAACAGAACTAACCTGCTAACAACGATTTACATATTAAGCTCTTTTTTAAGTTGGATTTGATTCTTCTGACTCTCTTTGGGGTAAATGAGTAATATTAACTTTACGTGGTTTACTTCCTTCAGAAGGACCTACAATACCACGCATCTCCATTTCATCCACTAAACGAGCAGCTCTATTATACCCAATTCTAAAACGACGTTGCAACAAAGATATACTAGCTGTTTGCATCTCTAAAACCATCGCAACAGCATCATCGTATAATTCGTCTTGAACTTCGCCGTTAACCGTTTCAGGAATTTCAGTTGGCATCATTTCTTCTTGATAGTTCGCTCCTTGTTGCTCTGTTACAAATTCAACAACTCGTTCAACTTCTGCATCTGAAATGAAGGCCCCTTGAACACGAACAGGTTTATTTTCTCCCATTGGTAAAAAGAGCATATCTCCACGGCCCAATAATTTTTCAGCACCACTTCCATCAATAATCGTTCGTGAATCCGTTCCACTAGAAACAGCGAAAGCTATTCTTGAAGGGACATTAGCTTTAATAATCCCAGTAATAACATCCACACTAGGTCTTTGAGTAGCTAAGATCATATGAATTCCCGCTGCACGAGCCATTTGCGCTAAACGAGTAATTGACTCTTCAACTTCATTACTTGCGACCATCATTAAATCGGCTAACTCATCGACAATAACAACAATATAAGGCAATGTCGGATTATTTTCACCATTTTCCAAATTGTGTTCAATCACCATAGCGTTATAACCGGTTATATTTCTCATACCTGTCGCAGCAAATTTTTCATACCGCTGTTCCATCTCGATAACAACTTTTTGCAAAGCTTGAGCAGCTTTTTTAGGATTTGTCACAACTGGCGTTAAAAGATGCGGAATTCCATTGTATACATTTAGCTCGACCATTTTCGGATCAATCATCATCAATTTAACTTCGTTCGGTTTAGCGCGCATCAAGATGCTTGTAATAATGCCATTAATACAAACTGATTTGCCACTACCAGTTGAACCCGCAACTAATAAATGAGGCATTTTGCTTAAGTCAGCTACAGCCACAGATCCAGTAATATCTCTGCCCAAAGGAACTTCCAATAATTTATCTGGATGAATCGTTTGGCCTTCAATAATGTCACGAAAAGCAACAGTACTCACTTCACTATTAGGAACTTCAATTCCAATAAATGACTTCCCTGGAATTGGCGCTTCCATTCGAATATCTTTGGCAGCCAAGGCCAGAGCAATATCATCACTTAATCCAACAATTTTACTAACTTTAACCCCAACAGCTGGCTGCACTTCATACTTAGTTACTGCTGGACCCAAATTCGCTTTTGTTACTTTAGCTTCTACACCAAAACTAGCAAAAGTTTCCTCTAGCTTTTTCACGTTTAATTTAATCAGCGCGTATTCATTGGTTTGATCCAAGGCTTCAATTTCATTTAGTAGTGATGTTGGTGGCAATTGGTAATCACGATTTTCAGGCTCTGCTTGAATTTCAAATTCTAGTTCACTTAACCCCTCTTCATTCGCGTCACTTACATCCATTACCTCTGTTGCTTGTTCTACTTTTACTTCAGGCTTTTGCACCCGACTTTGGTAACTATCGATTTCTAAATTTAACTGCTGAGCCTCACCTTTTTCAGGTTCCTTCACTTCCTCAGCCAATTTTTTCCCAGCTGAGATTGGCTTAACCTTATTTTTAGCAACTGCTTCTGCTTGACTCTTTTCTTGTTGAGTTTTCTTTATCGCTTGTTGCTCTTTGTACACAATCCATTTCTCTTTTAACAGTGCATACATTTTTCTAAGATAATTGCGAACATACTCTAATGCCACTTTAAACGATAAATTAAAGAACAGAAAAATTCCAATTACAAAAATAAGCCCACTAATTAAATAAGTTCCCCATTGAGAAAATAAAAAGTAACTCAAACTATACAATAATGCACCAATCATCCCACCACCAAGCGATTGAGTTGTTGTACTAGCAGACATATCCGTCATGAAATAGCGAATTGTTGCAGAAATCACATTGACCTTGGTATCCATAATTGGACCGAATAAAAAAGCGTGGAATAAGATTAAAACACTAGTATAAATTACACTAAACCCAATAATTTTTTTGTTTTTATACACTGGCTCTTTGCCGCGAATTAATAAATAAGTGCCATATAACCCAAAAATAAGTACACTAACCAAATAGGTATTTCCTACAAAAAAGCGGAATAAATTAGCCATTAAACGACCAACAAAACCCAGTTTAATTCCTGCTAAAATAGCGGAACAAATAAATATTAATCCGATAATTTCAATTGAAAGGTTGCGTCCTTGTTGTTTTTTTGTATTTTTTTTCTTTTTCTTTTTTTGTGCCACGATTTTGCTCCTTTCATCTACCTTACCTATTATACACAAAAAAGGGAACATTTGTCCCCTTTTTTGTGTATTCCTTTAACGATTGCAACAAAAAAAGTTGTTCATTCGAGAATTTCAGTTCTCGAATGAACAACTTTTAAATAGAAGAAACTAAAAATTAAATTTCAGCTATTTTTTCATCAATTTTCACATCAGTTAAGTGACGGTAAAAATTTTGCTCTGAAGTTGTAAGATAAGGATAGATATAGAAGTTGATAACTAAGATATAAATCATAAGAGCGAAATAGCCTAATAATGCAAACGCTAAAAAGAAGCCATTACTCTCGTTACTGCCTCCTAATGCACCTAATAATACAATAACGAGAATTAATACTATAACTGGAATCACATACCATAAAATAAATGTTAATTGAAGAACAAATAATTGCCCTTTTTTGCCATCCATTAATTTTCGGCTAGCTGTAATAGCATCCATAATCCCAATTTCAGGATTGTCTTTTAAAATATTTAAAGCTTGGCTATAACTATAGCTTTTAATAATACCTGGAACAATAAACAATAGACTCCATAATCCAGTAAAAATACCCATCATAATGATTAAGCCAAGCGTTTTAAAGCTTGTGCGGTTAAAACCTTGAAATAATGAACCAACACTATAATTTTTACCATCAATTAAATCTAATAATGCCCATTTATAACCCACTGATAATAATTGCTGAACAAGAGCTACTACGATTGAGAAAACAATTATAACTCCCAAGCTTCCAATAAATGCTGGAATTAAGGCTAACATTGCTTCTTCTGAATTCTCCATATAACTAAGTGGGATCATTTGTAACATTGTTGACAAACCCGAAACCATCGATACAACAAAGTTAATTGCCATCACTATTAGTCCCATGATAAACATACTACCAATTGCCGTACCCCAATTTCCTTTCAAATAACTTTTTGCTTCCTTTTTAATAACTTTAATGTCCATAACACGCCTCCAATAAAATAATAAGTGCTCTTTAATAGTACCTTACTCTTGTCTTCTTGTCTATAACTGAAAAGATTTTTTTCTTTTTAACTAAAAAAAAATAAAAACTAACTTTAAGACTCTTATCGTCAGAAAGTTAGCTTTTAATTTATAAATTTATTTAATCCTCAGAGTCTGCCATTGCTGCTTTTAAGGCTAAGGCTAATGGACTTTCAACTTCTTCGGTCGGTTGACTGTATTTTTTCAACATTTTTTTCTCTTCATGCTTAGACATCTTCTTATTTTTCTTATCGCCTATTTTTTCAGAAATATTACAGTACTTACATTTGAAGTAAGCTCCATTTTTGCCTTCATGAACTTCCATTTTTTTATGACATTGCGAACATCGATGCATAGAAACTTTAGGATCTTTACGACGACGGTATGAACATTCAGAACTACTACAGACTAAAATTTTCCCGTCTCGACCACTTTTCTCTTTAAGTTTTTCACCACATTCTGGACAAACTTTATTTGTTAATGAATGGTCTGTGTAATTGCGGTTACTTGTTTTGATTTCCTTCACTAATCGGCTTGTTTCAGATTCAATTTGCTTAATAAATTGATCTTTTTTTAATTTCCCATTAGCAATTTCTTCTAAAGATTTTTCCCACTGGGCTGTTAAATCAGGAGTCACCAATGCCGGATTAACCAAAGTTAATAATTGACGCCCTTTTGGCGAAACGGATAGTTTATTTTGATTTCTTTCCATCAAGTCGCTACTAATTAATTTCTCAATAATCTCTGCGCGTGTTGCTGGTGTTCCAAGTCCGGTTTTTTCCATTTTTTGTAATAAAGATGCTTCCGTCAGACGACTCGGCGCTTCTGTTAAATGTTTATTAACTGTAAAACTTGGATTGCCTAAGACTTCCCCTTTTTTATAGCTTGTCTGACTACTAACGACAGCTTCAGCCTTCCACCCTTTTTCAATGACCTTCTCTTGCGTTAATTTGAAACTTATTCCATCGACACTTAATGTGTATGTGTGCTTAACTGCTTGATAGGCTGGTAAGAATAAGCCTAAAAAGCGCTCTACAACCATACGATAAATGCGCAATTCATCATTATCCATTTTTTCTGCTCGTGGGCGTTCTTCAGTTGGAATAATCCCATGATGATCCGTAACTTTACTATTATTGTAGACACTTTTATTGGTAGCTTTAGCACCATTTTTCAAGGCTATTTTTACTCTTTCTGGATCAAATCCTTGAATAGCCAACAAACGATCTTTCATTGTAGCAGCCATATCCGTTGTTAAATGCTTCGAATCGGTCCTTGGATAAGACAGTACTTTGTGACGTTCATATAAATTTTGCATTAAACCTAATGTTTTTTTAGCTGAAAATTGATAGCGTTTATTAGCATCTCTTTGCAATTCAGTTAAATCATATGGCAGTGGAGCATACTCAATTTGTTGCTTTTCTTTAACCTCAACAACTTTAACAGCTTGATTTTTTAATCGTGTTGCTAATGCCTCTGCTTCTTTGCGATCACTGAATTTAGTTGCTACTCCTTCAGTCACTTGAGCTTTTTCACCGTTGCTAAGTAAAGAAACAGTGTAGAACGTTTCTGGCACAAATTTCTCAATTTTCTCTTCCTGCTGACGCACCATTGCTAATGTCGGTGTTTGAACCCGACCAGCAGACAAGCTATCTTGATATTTTACAGTTAGTGCACGAGTAACATTCAAACCAACTAGCCAATCTGCTTGCGAACGGGCAATTGCCGAATCATATAAATGGTCATAAGCCTGACTAGGTTTTAAATTTTTAAAGCCATCCTTAATCGCCTTGTCTGTTTGAGATGAAATCCAAAGGCGCTTGACAGGCTTATTAAAATGCACATATTCTAAAATCCAACGTGCAACTAATTCGCCTTCTCGTCCTGCATCAGTTGCAATTACTGCACTTGAAACATCTTTACGAGTCGCTAATTGCTTAATTGCCTTTAATTGATGTCCTGTATTTTTTAATGGTTTTGTGGCCATTTTGGGTGGAATTAAAGGTAAACTTTCCATATCCCAAGTAGCCCATTCTTTTTTATAATCTTCTGGCATTTTTAGTCCTAGCAAATGACCTAACGCCCAAGTGACAATATAATCCTTGCCCTCAATATAATTTTTACTTTTTTGTGTTGCACCCAACACGCGTGCTAGCTCTTTTCCAACACTTGGCTTTTCAGCAATAACTAAAATTTTCATTTGATTTCCTCTCTAAACTGAACCTACCTGATGGTTAATTTCCATCGGTTTTTCTTCTTTTAAAAGCATGATGCTATGAAACAATTGTATGTCATCTTCGCAATCTTCGCAATAACGCTTTTCTTCTTCATTCCAAAAAGCCGTTAAATAATGTTTTTTTGTGACATAATTTTCATAATCACCTATTAGTTTTATATATTTTTCATGATAATTTTGATTTGCTTCTGAAAACGAATCAAACTGTTCAAAAGAAACAATTTCTTCTTTCCAATCTTCAAAGAACCACCAAGGTTCATATTCGCCAAATAATGTCACCACTTGATACATTTGATCCCCTCCATTTCTATTTCAGTATACCATAGGCCCACCTTTTCGCGCTCAATTCGGGATTGAGAACAAGACGTTTGACGAACACCATAATCATCGTTAAAATAGACTAAACAAAAACTGACTGGAGGAATCTTTATGAGAACAATAAAAATGAATGCAAGCGGCAGAGTTCAAGGTGTCGGATTCCGGTATATGACTAAAATGGTTGCTGATCAAATCGGAATTGGGGGGATTGTTTGTAATCAGAATGACGGATCCGTTTATATAGAAGCAAATGGTACCGAAGATGAGATTGATTTATTTATTGAAAAAATTAAAAAATCACCTTCACCAAGCGGCAGAGTGGATCATTTAGATATTATTGATGATCCTAACATAATGATTCGAAATAAATTTTCCGTAACCAATTGAAATTTTATCACAATTAAAGTATAGTAGGAATGTTACCTACTAAATTAAACAAAGGATTGTGAAGCATGAATAAATTAAAAAAACTAGTTCTTACTAGTGGAGTCTTAAGTCTTGTCCTATTCCTCTCAGGATGTATGAAGATGGATAAGCAAGGAAATCCAACCGGTTTTATCTATGAATATTTAGTTGTTCCTACGGGAAATGCGATTATCTGGTTAGCTGATTTGTTCAATGGTAGTTATGGCTTGGCGATTATCTTTATTACTTTAATCGTTCGAATCATTATTTTGCCATTAAACTTAAGCCAATCTAAAAAATCAATGGTGCAACAAGAAAAAATGGCCTTCATCAAACCTGAGCTTGATGTCGTTCAACAAAAACAAAAAACAGCAACAACAGCTGAAGAAAAAGCAGCTGCACAACAAGAATTGATGGATGTCTACAAACGTAACAATATGAGTATGATGGGCGGAATTGGTTGTCTACCAATCCTCATTCAGATGCCTGTATTTACAGCTATGTTCCAAGCAATTCGTTTGTCTCCACAAATTGCAGAAAGTAACTTTTTAGGAATTAATTTAGGTGACCGTAACGCTTATCTAGCAATTGCTGCTGGTTTAGTTTATGTTATCCAAGCCTTTATTTCTATGATTGGTCTTTCACCAGAACAAAAGAAACAAATGCGGACTATGTTATTTATGAATCCAGTGATGATCTTAGTTTTCACTTGGTCTTCTCCTGCTGGATTAGGATTATATTGGTTAGTGGGTGGAGTTTTCGCTTGTTTCCAAACATTAATTACAAACTTATACCACAAACCTAAAATTAAAGCAGCTATTGCTGAAGAATTAAAAGACAGACCTGTTGTACAACCTGCAGCACCGATTAAACAGGCCGAAGTCGTTAGTCCTTCTTCTAAAAAAAGTACCCCTAACAATAAGAAAAAACGAAATGACGGCAAGCAACAACGTCGTAATTAAGTTAAAAGAGCTCTGAAATCAGAGCTCTTTTTTTGTTCAAAAAAATAAACCACAGTTTCTGTGGTTTATTTTTCCTCTCGATAGATAGGTAAACGAATTCGAAAAATCGTTCCAAAATCAAGAACACTCTCAACTGTGATATTGCCTTGATAGCCATCCAATAATTCCTTAGCAATAGCTAATCCTAAGCCATTTCCACCTTTTTCACGACTTCTAGCCTTGTCAATACGATAGAAACGATTAAATATTTTTTGAAGATCCTCTGGCGCAATACCTTCACCAAAATCTTGGATTGCAATTTGAATATCATAAAGGTCTTCTGCAACTGAGATATGAATTTCTTTACGATTTGTTGAATACTTAACGGCATTATCTAATAGTATAATCAAAATTTGTTCAAAATGATTCCGGTAAATTTGAACCATCACATTACCAGCTAAATCATCATCTAAATTAAAAACAAAATCAGGATGAATCATTGAGAAATTATTAAAGACTTGATTAATAATATTTTTAACATCCGTCAATTCATGCTTATAATGAATATCAACTTGCTCAGCTCTTGATAAATCAAGCATTTCTTGAACTAAGCTTTTCATTCGTTCTATTTCTTGCAAAGAAGCTGTCAAAGATTCTTCTAAAATTTCAGGGTCTTCTTTACCCCATCGATCTAAAAGTTTTAAATGACCTTCCATAATCGCAACGGGAGTTCGTAACTCATGGGAAACATCTTCAACGAATTGCTTTTGCTGTTCAATATATTTCTGCATCTTATCTAACATATCGTTAAATAACTCAGTTAGATGACTGAGTTCATCATTACTATCTGGTACAATCATTCTAGAATCTGACTGCGTATCTTTGCGAACATCATTCATCGTTTGCGTCATTTGTTTAATTGGACGCAAAAAATTAATAGCTAACAGATAACCTAAAACACCACTAACAACTAGAGCTAGAAAACCCATTAATAACATAGCTAACAAAACTGTATTACTCATCTCATGGTAACGTGTTAAATTATTCGTTACCTGTACATAGCCAATAATATTTTGATTTTGCGAGGACATTATTGGTGTAACACCACTTAAGCCCCTAGCGCCATTAATTTTAATCTCTTTAATCTCAGGTTTAGGTTTTTTTTCAAATGTAGCATGACTAGGTCTAGATTCATATAGTTTCGACCCACTTGGATCAAACACAGCAACAACTATCCCAATTTCATTAATTTTTGAAAAAAGTGCATCTGCTGTAGTATCTAATCCTTCTGTCATCAAAAAACGATTATCAACAGTTGAGTCGATTTCGTAGTAGTTAGGAGTCAATGAATTCTTAACTGTTTCTTTTGTCAAGTTACTGCTTCCAACTTTTAATTTTGCTGCTACACCTGACATAATGTCATTCACATTGCTATTTTCTTGACTAATCATCATCTGAGTAAAGCCTAAATAAATTGCGACAGAAAAAAGTGTATAGGTGAAAAAAATCGCCATACTTGCTCCAATTGTCCACTTCCATTTGAGAGAAACACGGCGCCTTACACCAATTTCTTTTTCTCTTTCTTTGGTCGTTTTAATCACGAACGCATCACATAACCTGTTCCTCGAACGGTTTGAATGTAACTTTCCTCTTCTGGAACATCAATTTTATTACGTAGATAACGAATATAAACATCAACAACATTCGTTTCAACTTCTGTTTCGTAACCCCAAACTTTATTTAATAAAACATCACGAGCTAAAACGACATTAATATTTTCCATTAAAGCTAATAATAATTCATATTCTCGTTTAGTTAATTCAATCACTTTATCTCCACGACGAACAACGCGATTTTCCTTTTCAATCGTCAAATCACGATACGTTACTGTTGTTTGTTTTGTCACATTTTGTTCACCTTCGATATCAATACGTCGTAAAAGTGCACGTAAACGAGCTAATAACTCTTCAATAGCAAATGGTTTAACAATGTAATCATCTGCTCCATGATCTAAACCAGAAACGCGATCAATAACTGAATCTCGTGCTGTCATCATGATTATCGGAGTGTTCTTCACTTGACGGATACGACGACAAACTTCTATACCATTCAATTCAGGTAACATTAAATCTAATAAAATCGCATCCCAATCAGAATCAAGGGCTGTTTCCAATCCTTTACGACCATTATTTTGCACTTCAGTTTCGTATCCTTCATGTTTTAATTCTAACTCAACAAAACGAGCTAAATTCTTTTCATCTTCAATAATTAAAATTCTATTCATACCTCATCACCTTTTCCTTTACATTCAGTGGTCTTACTCTAAAATGTACGCCTTTAGTACAATAACATGTTTGACGTATCACTACAATGTTTTTCTAATTGAATTATCAATCTTATTTTACCATAAACCAATAAAAAAGAAACGTTATTTCCTATTAAATCGCTAATTCTTTATTTTTGCAGAAAAAGTTCGTAAATAAATTAAAAAACATTGACATTTATTATATATTAAAATAAAACGCTTACAAAAAAAGTGATTCCATAAGTTTAATTTACTTTTTTACTTCTTTAAACAAATGGTCAATCCATTGTACATTTTTAGTATTTCGTTATTTGTATAATTAGTATTAAATAAAAAAACTAGTGAACGAAACAACACGAAAGGTTATTGCATCCACTAGTTTTTATTCAGTATTTTCTTTTAAAAATTATTTATTTTCTTGTCCGTACCAATCATAATGGAAGACGCCCTCTTTGTCTGTTCTTTCATACGTATGAGCGCCAAAGTAATCGCGTTGTGCTTGAATTAAATTAGCTGGCAATGTAGCTGAACGGTAAGAATCATAGTAAGCAATAGCAGATGAGAATGTTGGAATTGGAACACCAGCTTTAACTGCGATTCCAACAACATCACGAACAGCTTCTTGATAACTTTTAGTGATTCCAATAAAGTATTCATCTAATAACAGATTTTTCAATTCAGGTTCGCGAACATATGCATCTGTAATTTTTTGTAAGAAACGAGCACGAATAATACAACCAGCACGGAATATCTTCGCAATATCGCCGTATTGTAAATCCCAATCGTGTTCTTCACTAGCAATACGCATTTGAGCAAATCCTTGAGCATAACTCATTAATTTACTGAAATACAATGCTTGACGTACTTTTTCAATAAATTCTTTTTTATCTTCTTCTAAAATAAAGCCAGCTGGTTTTGGTAAAATTTTGCTAGCTGTTACACGTTCGTCTTTCATTGCTGAAATGTAGCGAGCAAAAACAGACTCTGTGATAAGTGGTAATGGAACACCTAAGTCTAACGCACTTTGTGAAGTCCATTTACCTGTTCCTTTGTTTCCAGCGCGATCTAAAATAACTTCAACGATTGGTTTACCAGTTTCAGGGTCTTTACGAGTTAAGATATCCGAAGTAATCTCCATCAAGTAACTGTCTAACTCGCCTTTATTCCATTCTGCAAAAACTTCAGCTGTTTCTTCAACTGACAAGCCTGCAACATCACGTAATAATGCGTAAGATTCAGCAATTAATTGCATATCTCCATACTCAATCCCGTTATGCACCATCTTCACATAGTGACCAGCTCCATTAGGGCCAATGTAAGTGACACAAGGTTCTCCGTCTTCTTTAGCAACTGCTGCAATTTTTTCTAAAATTGGAGCAACTAAATCATAGGCTTCTTTTTGGCCTCCAGGCATAATTGCTGGACCTTTTAATGCGCCTTCTTCTCCACCAGAAACACCAGTACCAATAAAGTTAATTCCTGATTGGTCTAGTTCTTGATTACGACGAATTGTATCTTCAAAGAATGTGTTTCCTCCGTCAATTAAAATGTCGCCTTTATCTAGGTGAGGCAATAATGCTTGAATTGTGCTATCTGTTGGTGCTCCAGCTTTAACCATGATCAGAATACGACGTGGTTTTTCTAAAGAAGCAACAAAATCCTCAATTGTATAGGTTGGAACTAATTTTTTGTCTGGGTGTTCAGCGATTACTTCTTCTGTTTTTGAACCAGTACGGTTAAAAATCGAAACAGTATAACCACGACTTTCAATATTTAAGGCCAAATTTTTTCCCATTACGGCCATTCCGATAACGCCAATTTCTTGTTTACTCATTACTAACTCTCTCCCTTCAAATCTTGCACCTTGTTGATGTGCTTTTAATGCTCTTCTAATCCTACCAAATAATTGACCAAATGAAAAGAATAGAATTCTTTTTTACCAAAATTAGTTTAAAGTAATCTCTTCAACAATTTGATAAGCCATTGCCGCAGCCTTTGTAAACTCAGCAATCGGTAAATATTCATGAACTGTATGAATCTTTTCATAACCAATTGCCAAATTAGTCGTTTCTTTCCCTTTACCATTAAATACATTTGCATCGCTTCCACCACCACTTACTTGGTAGTTAGGTTTAATACCTATATTAGTTAAAGCTTTTGCAGCTATTTTAACTACATTGGTTTCTGGCGTAAAGCGATAACCGTTATATTTTTTTTCAGTAATTACAGCCGCTTTTCCACCCATTTCTGTTGCTACCCGTTCAAAGGTTTCAATCATATGTGCCACCTGAGCTTCGCAGGAGTCCGCATTTACAGAACGGGCTTCAGCGATAATTTCTAAACGATCCATCACAATGTTTGTTGCCACCCCACCATTAATAAAACCAATATTGGCAGTTGTTTCAGCATCAATCCTGCCTAATTTCATTTGATGAATCGCACTAGCTGCTATTTGAGCAGCAGAAACACCTTTTTCTGGCGCAACACCTGCATGAGCTGTAACACCAGTTAAAATGGCTTCTATGCGATACTGGGTTGGGCTTCCAACTGTAATGCTTCCAACTGGACCACCAGTATCTAAAACAAACCCAAAACTACTAGATAATTGTTGTACATCAAATGCATTTGCCCCAACCAATCCACTTTCCTCACCAACTGAAATGATAAACTCAATTGTTCCATGAGCAAGTTTTCTTTCCTTCAATAAGTGAATAATTTCAAACATAATTGCAATTCCAGCCTTATCATCTGCTCCTAAAATCGTCGTTCCATCTGAATAGATAGTCTTATCCTTTATAACGGGCTTAATTTCATTACCAGGAGCTACTGTATCCATATGACAAGAAAAGAAAAAAGGCTCAATTTCAGGATTTCCATTGAGGGTACAAATTAAATTATTTGCACCAAATCCCGTTTCTCCACTAGTTTGATCTTCTTCAACCGTCAGCCCTAATAAAGAAAACTCTTTTTTTAAATACTCTTGGATCAAAGCTTCATGACGTGTTTCTGAATTGATTTTAATTAATTCCAAAAACCGGCTCACTAAACGATCTTCATTTACTTCCAACATGTTCTCACACTTCTTTCTTTAAATTAAGTATCTCTATTCTATGCTATTCGTAAAGAATACGCAATTAAGCTTTCAATTAGAAATTTTATATAAGAATTTACTTTTAGAAAATTATACTTAACCTTTTCTCTCTATTCTGTTGTATAATGTTAGAATATACTATATGACCTATTTGTAGAATAAATAAGCTACTTTATATAGATTGGAGTTTTCATAATGAGGCAAGGATATCATACAAACGAATCAGGTGTTCTAGTTCCTAATTCTGAAGATTATGTCGGTGGTTGGATTCATGTGTCTGACCCTAGCGAAGAAGAAGTCAATCAATTAGTCAAAGAATTTAAATTTCCAAAAGACTATATTACCAGCGTTTTAGATGCTCATGAAGTCTCTAGGCAAGAAATGTTAAAGGAAGAGGATACGAATTCAGCAATTTTACTCGTCCTACAGTATCCGTTCCTAATTGAAAGCGAACTAGGCTATAAGGAATATATGACCTATCCAATCTCGATTATTTTAACGGATCATACAATTATAACGGCAAGTAAACATTTGCCGCAATTTATTTCTGAAATTACTCATAACAACCCTAATTTCGCAGTAGATACGACTCATCAAGAACAGTTTGTTTTGCGTTTATTTTGGTATATTTCGGCTTCTTATATGCGTTTTCTACAAGAAATTGATATTGAAACACGACGTTTAGAACTTCAATTAACTCAATCCACAAAAAACGAACAGCTGTATGCATTAATGTCTTTACAAAAAAGTTTGATTTATTTTTCGACTGCAATTAATAGCAATGGTCCGATTTTTGATATTATGAAAGAAACAGATCGCTTTAGCAAAGATGAACGAACTCGCAGTTTTTTACATGATGTTATTGTTGAAAACAACCAAGCTCAAATTATGACTTCCCAGTATCAAAAAATACTTGATCAAGTTAGCACTGTTTTTTCTGCAGTTGTTTCGAACAATTTAAATAATATTATGAAAATTTTAACATCTATCACAATCGTCCTTACTATCCCAACTATTCTAGGCGGGATTTATGGCATGAATGTAGAGATTCCCTTTATTGATACGCCAGGTGCATTTTGGCTAATCATGGTAATTATGATTATTTCAAGTGTTTTAACTGTTTGGCTTTTGAAAAAGAAAGATTTTTTTTAAAGAACTCTTGAATTCTTATCAGGTTTAAGTGTAAAATAGGTCTAATGACTTAGATGAAAGTGAGGAATTTTCATGAAAAATAAAGACTTGAATAAAGTTACTTATAAAAAAGCACCAACAAAAATGGAAAAAATAACTAAAATTGTTGTTTGGATTATGTTATTTGCTATGGTTGGTTCTGGCTTACTAACTGTACTATATACCTTATTTATAAACTAAACACTAAAAAGCCTTTACTTGCGTAAAGGCTTTTTGCTTGTTTATTTATCGATAAATTGCCTTGATTGGATCCATTCTGGCTGCATTGATAGCTGGAATAATCCCAAAAACAACCCCTGTTAAAATAGATACTAACGAAGAAATCAAGAAAATTTGTGGGGTCATTACTGGTTTAATTTGAACAAATCCACCAACAATCGTTGAAAGACCATAGCCTAAACCAATCCCAATCAATCCACCTAATAAAGTAATAAATGCAGCTTCTAACAAAAACTGAATTAAAATTGTGCGAGGTTTTGCACCAATTGCGCGACGAATCCCAATTTCTCGTTTTCGCTCAGTCACCGAAACATACATAATATTCATCACACCAATCCCACCAACTAATAAAGAAATAGCAGTAATTGCCATTAAAAATCCAGTCATTCCGCCAATTGCAGCTTCATTTTGTTTTTGCATTTGTTGATTAGAATCATCTTCTTTAAAAATACCTTTAACATCTGGATGTAGTTCTTGTAATGTAGAAATGACACTTCCAATTACTTGAGTCCTGTCAACATCATCCTTCAGCTTTAGCTTAATACCACTAATTGCTTTTGATTTTGCCAATTCATTATACGAAGCTTTTGATATATAGCTTTTATAAGCGGACATATAATCAAAACCGCCCATCATATCCGTCATTGACATGCTATCGAAATCAACTGGCTCTGTAATTCCAATCACTTTATACATATAGCCACCAATTGAAACAGCTTGATTAATCATGTCTGCTGGATTCTCCATACTAATAGAATCATCAAAAACAGTATGACTTAAAATAATGCGGTCTCGATTGGCATCACTAGGTTGAAAATCACGACCATATTTCACCTTGATACCACCCGTATTTGGCGCCACCATTAAATAGGCTTTTGTTCCAAAGTAGTCTAATTCTTGGTCAATCGAATCGCCCATAAATTGTTGTCCATAATCCGGAAAAATAGATTCCAATCCTTCGGTATCCTTAATTTTTTTTAAATCAACCATTGAAAAGCTAAAATCACTATTGGAATAATCAACATACCCCATACCAGTGTTATCTTCTTGTTCCATACTATACATGATTTTAACATTATTCGCACTTGTTGAGCTTGTAGCAGATAAAACTTGTTGTTTCATCCCTTCACCTAATGTTGAAATAGTTACTACTGATGTAATCCCAATAATAATTCCAACCATCGTTAGGAAAACTCTGAGTTTATGTGCTTTTAAGCTCAGAAAAGTACTGATTAAAATATTGATAATCATTGGTGCACCTCTTCCTCAACAAAGAGTCCATCTTTCATATGCACAACACGAGTCGCATATTTTGTCATATCCGCATCATGGGTAACCATCACAATGGTTTTGCCTTCTTCGTTTAATTTTTTTAGTGTTTCCATAATCTCACGACCTGTTTCACTATCTAATGCTCCCGTTGGTTCATCTGCCATAATTAGCAATGGATCGTTGACTAACGCTCGGGCAATTGCTACCCTTTGTTGTTGACCACCAGATAGTTCAGAAGCTTTTGATTTTGTTTTTGTTCCTAATCCAACAAGTTCCAAATATTTCTTTGCTTTTTCATGTTTTTCACTACTTTTTTTCACGCCTTGATAGACCATTGGCAATTCGACATTTTGCATAACATTTAATGAATCAATTAAGAAAAATTGTTGAAAAACGAACCCAAAAAATTCATTGCGGTACTCAGATTTTTTATTCTCTGATAATGTTGAAACATCTTTGCCTTTAAATAAATATGTTCCTTCTGATATCCGGTCTAGAAATCCAATAATATTCATTAATGTTGTTTTCCCACTACCAGATTTCCCCATAATCATGATAAATTCGCCTTCTTCAATTGTTAAATCCAACGATTTTAGCACACGGAGTTTTTCTTTTCCAACTGGAAAATATTTATTAATATCTTTCAAAACAATCAAAGGCGCTTTTTCATTTGTTTCAGTCATTTAAATGCGCCTCCTTCTAGTTAGCTGTAACAACTGGACCACCACTGTTGCTACTATCTACTGATTCTTCTCCACCTTCTAAAATATCGCCTTCTTTAATTTCTTTTTTAGAAGAAACGATAACTTTATCAGCAGATTCTAAGCCTGATTGAATCGTAGTTTCTTTCCCATCTTCTTCTCCCAAAACTAATTCACGACGAATTACCGATCCGAAATCATTAACTAATACATAATTTACTGCACCATCTTTACGAATCGCAGCTGTTGGTATTTTAATCAATTCATCCCCTAAGTTAATTGTAGCTTGAACATGATAGCCATTTTTAATGCCTTCTAAAGAGTCCAATGATAACTTAACTAAATAAGAAGACATACCTGCTGCCGCTCCTCCTGAAGCATCAGCGGAAGCATCATTGTTTGACGCTACATCTGGTGGATTATCATCAATAAATGAAATTTTTCCCGTAACTGTATTTCCATTTGAGACAACTTTGATATCTGCTTTTTGATCTAATTTAATTTTACTTAAATCTTTTTCATTTACTTTTCCAGCTACATAAAAGCCTTCCGAAGTTAAACGTAAAATTGGCGCACTTGCATCTTTGACTTCTGGAATTGACACTCGACCTCTAAATTTTGCAGTTGTAGTAATATACTGCTTCTCAGCAGCAGCGACAACTTGTTCATTTAAAGCTTGAATTTCCTGGTCAATGCTATCAATAGTATCTTGTGCTTGACTTGAAATATTATTTTTTTCTTTTGTTGTATCGCTAGTTGTTGTTTCTCCTGTTTCCGGATCAGTCATTGTTTCAGCCTTAACATTAGCTAAATCACGATCACGCTTCGCAATGGCATTGGCTCTCTGAGTATAGCCTTTATTAATCCCTCGGTTGCCTTCTTCCATTTCTTTTGTGACTAACTTATCTTCATACGTAAACAATACTGTCCCAGCATCGACAACATCACCATTATTTACTTTGATATCTGGCTCTGAATCATTTGCCTCTTTTTTAGTAAAAGATTCTGTTTGATCTGGTGTAACAGCACCATTAATATAAACTTGATCAACATCTGGAACGACAAAGTAATCAATCCCATCATCTTTACTTTGGCTCTTTACAGGTTGCTTAGGTTTTGACATATTTATTGCTACAACGATTGCAATGACAGCAACAACGACAATTACAATCCCAACTATCCACTTCTTTTTCACTTTTTATCCTCCTCTAGGTACTCTGTATTGATTTAGTCCTTTTATTTTCTCCAAGCTTAAAAGCTTACTATCAGTATACCGATTTAATAAAATAACTTGTACAAAAAAAACCGTACTTTTTAATAATTCATAAATTCATATAATTTCTGTCACATTTTTGACATGATTATGTAATTAATTTAAATTTTTCTCAAATTAGTTATGTAGCAACATTGTTTCCGGTCTCAAAAAAACAAGGTTATCTAATTTCTTCATTAGATAACCTTATTTTTAGATAGAATTGTATTTTTCTTTTTCAGTTTTTGCTAATTTTAGTAATTCTTTAGCGTGTTCAATCGTTAACTTTGTAATTTCAGTTCCAGCTAACATTCTAGCCACTTCTTGAACTTTTTCCTTTTGTTGCAATGCCGTCACATGAGTTTCAGTTCGCTCATCAACTTGTGTTTTTGAAATAAACAAATGATGATCTGCCATTGCCGCAACCTGTGGCAAATGTGTAATACATAAAACCTGTGAATGGATTGCCACCAAGTAAATTTTATTGGCAATTGCTTGTGCGACTCTACCGCTAACCCCTGTATCTACTTCATCAAATATAATACTTGTAATTCCTTGTGACTTAGAAAAAATAGTTTTCATCGCTAACATCATTCGTGAAAGTTCTCCACCAGAGGCAACTTTTGCTAAAGGTTTTAGCGGCTCTCCTGGGTTTGTTGCAATATAAAATTCCACGATATCTTGGCCTTTTTCATTAAATGTTTTCATTTCACCAGCTTTTTCAGTTGCTAAAAATCGAACTTCAAAGATTACTTTTTCCATATATAACTCTTTTAGTTGCTCATGAATTTCTTTTTCTAAAAGTCGAGCAATTTCCTGTCTTTTAAGCGAAACAGTTTCTGCTTTTTCCGATAAACTTTTAGACAGCATTCCTAATTGGCTAATCAGTTCATTCATATGTGTCTCACGATTTTGAATTTGATCCAATTCAACAATAATTTTTTCGTAATAATCAAGAACTTCTTGAACACTTTCTCCGTACTTACGCTTCATTTGTTGAATAAAGTCTAAGCGTTTTTCAATTTCATTTAAACGCTCTTCATCATAAGCTAATTGATCCATTTCCCTTAAAATTTCACTAGCTGCTTCTTGCAATTGGAAGTAACTGTTTGCAATATTTTCTGAAATTTGGCGATAGCTTTCATCTAGAGAATCTATTGTGCTCATTTCAGTCATAGCTGTTCCTATTAAATCAACACCACTGCCTTCTTCACCTTGAAGTGCATCGTAACTAACAGATAAAGCACCAACAATCCGCTGATAATTAACCAATAAATTTTTTTCTTCTATTAGTGCTTCTTCTTCTCCAGAGATGAGCTCAGCTAATTCAATATCGTTTGTTTGGTACACAAGCATATCCATTCGTTGAGCTAATTCTTGTTCACTACTTTGCCATTTGTCATAGGCTTTTTTTACTTTTTGGTACTCTACATAAGTAGAATCGTAGTCCGTCAATAGCTGAACTAACTCTTGATCACCGAATTGATCCAACATATCTAAATGTCGCTCAGGATTCATTAGTTCTTGATGTTCATTCTGACCATGAATATCAATCATTGTTTCTCCAATTAAGCGTAACGTCGCAATCGTAACCAGTCTACCATTAATTCGACAAACATTTTTACCATTTCGATGAATATAACGTTGAATTAAGACGGTTTCATCTTCAAAATCAATATCAAATTCTTTTAATAATTCAAAAGTAAGAGCATCCTTATTTAACGTAAATAATCCTTCTAAGACGCATTTATTTTCACCATGACGAATAAAATCACTTGAAGCACGGCCACCTGCTAGTAAACCAACGGCATCAATAATAATCGATTTACCAGCCCCAGTTTCACCAGTTAAAACGGTCATTCCTGTTTCAAAGCTTAAAGACAAATCATGAATGATTGCAAAATTTTTAATTGCTAACTCTTGTAGCACAACTTTCACCTCTTTAATGAATCATACAAATTTTTATACATTATACCAAACTTAATAGTTGGTCTTGGATTTGATTGGCTGCTGTAGCTGAACGACAAATAATTAAGATGGTGTCATCTCCTGCAATTGTGCCAAAAACTCCATCAAAATTAGAGGACTCAATCAATTTACCTAGAGCGTATGCGTTACCAGGTATCGTTTTCAGAACTAAAAAATAATCTTGATAATCAATAGAAACAAAGGCATCCTTGATTAAACGTTCTAATTTTTTAGCAGTATCAAATTGGATATCAGGTGGTAAGCTGTAGCGATAACCTCCAGTTTGAGCTGGAACTTTGACTAAATGTAGTTCTTTGATATCTCTCGAGATAGTCGCTTGTGTGACTTCAATGCCTTTTTCCTCTAACACTCGAACAAAATCTTCTTGTTTTTCAATTACATGCTCTTGAATTAACTCTTTTAACAATTGATGTCTTTCTTTCTTTTTCATGATTACACCTCAGTTTCTAAAACAGTATATTTATACATTTATTTAGTACCATCATACCGCATTTTGCTCTTATATAAAAGAACTAAGCCATAAAAATCAAAAAATTGCCAAAAATAACAAATTAATTGTATAAAAAAGAAAATAATAAACAAAATACATTGAAAAAACACCTTGCTAAAAAACAAGGTGCTTCGGCTGTTTATTTACTTTTAAGCGTATCATATGCACTAGCTAGCGTATGGTCTATATTTACTGTATAAGCAATCGTGCCTGTTGTTTTTTGATTCCATTTTAGATGCATCAAAAATTCAATATTTCCTTCACCACCAGTAATAGGAGAGTAATCCAAAGCCATAACATCATAGCCGATCCCAATTACGAAATGGACCATATCTTCTAAAACTTGCTTATGAACGGCTGGATCACGAACAATTCCTTTTTTTCCAACACCCTCACGCCCTGCTTCAAATTGTGGTTTGATTAAGGCCAACACATCGCCACCAGGTGCCAGAATATTTTTTAATACTGGTAAAATTAAACGTAAAGAAATAAAAGATACATCGATTGAAGCAATTGTTGGCTGACCTTTAGTGAAGTCTTCTGGAGTACTATGTCTAAAATTCACACGTTCCATCACTTCGACACGAGGATCTTGTCGTAATTTCCAGGCTAATTGATTGTATCCAACATCTAACGCATAGCTCATTTTTGCTCCATTTTGTAAAGCTGCATCTGTGAATCCACCTGTTGATGAACCAATATCTAACATGATTTTATCTTCAACAGTTACCTCAAAAACTTCTAATGCTTTTTCTAACTTGAGTCCACCGCGGCTCACATAACGTAAGGTCTCACCTTTTATCTTCAAGCTTGTTTCTGTTGGAATTTTTTCTCCTGGTTTATCCAAGCGTTCTTCATTTTGATTATAGATTTGTCCAGCCATTATTGCTCTTTTAGCTTTCTCACGCGTCTCAAAAAGACCTTGTTCAACTAAAAGGACATCTACTCGTTCTTTCTTCATAACTTCGCCTATCTTTCTCTTTAAATCTCTAATAGTGTAATAAAATCTTCTAACAATTGAGTATCGGCAACTGATTTATTGTCCACATTCGCTAAGCTAGTTTGAGCTTTCGCTAATTCTTCGGCTAACTCTTTTTTTGCTCCTGCTAAAGTCAACAAACCTGGATAGGTACTTTTTTGATGCACAGCATCCATTCCTGTTTCTTTGCCAAGTTCAGCAGTTGTCCCTATAACATCCAAAATATCATCCCGAATTTGGAAAGCTAAGCCTAAATGACTAGCAAATTTAACAAGTTGTGTTTCTGTCTCTTGATCTGCATCTACAATCACGGCTCCTGCATAAGCTGCAAATTTAAGTAACTCACCGGTTTTCTTTTTGTGAATGTTCTGTAAATCAGTTAAAGTTAGTTTTTGGCTCTCGCCTTCCATATCAGAGACTTGTCCAACAACCATTCCATTTGCTCCTGCAGCCTTAGATAAGGCTAAGATTAACCTGACTTTTTGCTTTTCTGTCAAAGGACTCTTGGCTAACAATTCAAAACCTAAAGTCAACAAACCATCGCCTGCTAAAATAGCTAATGCTTCTCCATAAATAATATGATTCGTGGGTTGACCACGTCGTAAAGCATCATCATCCATTGCTGGTAAATCATCGTGAATTAAAGAGTACGTATGGATATACTCTAGGGCTGATGCGGCTAAAAGTCCAGACTTTATATTTCCGCCTAATGATTGGATTGTAGCTAAAAGTAATAATGGTCGAATCCTTTTTCCACCAGCTTTAACGGAATAAGTCATTGCCTCAAACAAGCTACCTTTTGTTGGAACACCTATTTCAAGTTCTTCTAGCAAAGTATCTTCTAGTTGTGGTAATGCAATTGATTTAAATTCATTTAAATCCATTTGTACAAATCCCCTCTATTCATTTTCACTTGGATTTTCAAATGGAGCTTCATTGCCTTTTTCATCAACCATTTTAGTTAATGTTTCTTCTGCATTTTGTAAAGTTTCTTTACAAATTTTACTTAAGCCCACACCTTTTTGGAATTGTTCCAAAGCTTCCTCCAAAGGTACATCCCCACGTTCTAAATTCGTTACAATTTCTTCCAATTGTTGCATGGCTTCTTCAAATTTTAATTTTGCTTTTGCGCTCATGTTGTTTCCTCAACTTTCTCAATTACTTTCGCTTCGATTTGTCCAGTTCCTAGATGAATTTTCAAAACATCATCTAATTGAACTTGTTGACTTTCTTTAATGACTTCACCATTTTTAGTTACATAGCTATAACCTCTATCCATAATTTTTAACGGACTCAAATAATCCAATGACTGCATCAAATTATGAATATCTTTTGTTTTATCTGCCATATAACGTTCCATTTGTACGGTTAATTGTTGTTCTAAAAATTGGACTTCTTCTTTTCTTTGTTTAACTAATTGACTAGGATCAAAAGCTTTTAGCTTCGTGCTTAACATAGTTAAATCATGATTTTGTTGAGTGATTCGATACTCTAAACTTCGAATTAATCGCTCCGTCGCTAAATCTAAATTTTGAGCATAGCCTTCATACAAACGCTCAGGTTGTCTGAAAATATAAGAACCTAAACTTCTCATTAAGCGTTGTTTCAACACATCGATTTTTCCAGCATAACTTTTCATTAGACGCATGCGCATTTGTTCAATTTTCAGGATTTCATCTCTTAATAAAGGCACTGATAATTCCGCCGCTGCAGTTGGAGTTGGTGCTCGCACATCCGCAACTAAATCGGCAATTGTTGTATCCGTTTCATGTCCAACCGAAGAAATTGTCGGTGTTGTAGCTTCAAATATAGCACGCGCAACACTTTCTTCATTGAATGGCCATAGATCTTCAATTGATCCACCACCTCGTGCAATGATCATTGTATCAAAATCGCCTTTTTCTTCCACCATCTGAATGCTTTTTACAATATCTTGCGCCGCTCGTTCACCTTGAACGAGAGTTGGAAAAATGACCAGCTGAACAATTGGATAACGCCGTTTAATTGTTGTCATAATATCTCTCACAACTGCACCTGTTGGACTTGTGATTACAGCAATTCGTTTAGGAAAAGTGGAAATCAATTGTTTTGGAGCATCAAATAATCCTTCAAGCTGTAGCTTCTTTTTCATTTCTTCCAAAGCTTGGTACAATGCACCTACACCGTCTGGTTCCATATGTTCAACATAAATTTGATAATTTCCACTTGCTTCATAAAGGGAAATGCGTCCAATAATAAGGACCTTCATTCCTTCTTCTGGAGTGAATTTTAGTTGTTGAAAAGCCCCCTTAAACATTAACGCTGAAATTTTAGCTTGATTGTCCTTTAAACTAAAATATTGGTGAGCATTTGGTCGCATTCGAAAATTTGAAATTTCACCGGTTAAATAAACTCTTTCAAGATAAGGATCATGATCGAATTTTCGTTTTATATATTTTGTCAATGCCGTTACAGTTAAGTATTCAGGTGACAAAAAGAGCCCTCCTTTTAGAACGATTTTACTTGTTTTTCTGCATTTTTGATAGTTTGGTATAGTAACATGGTAATTGTCATTGGTCCAACTCCTTTGGGTACTGGAGTTAAGTATCCTGCAACTTCCGCAACTTCCGCAGAAGCAACATCACCAATTAACTTCCCATTTTGATCGCGGTTCATGCCTACATCAATTACAACCGCTCCTGGCTTAATAAATTCTTTGGTAACAAAATGTCCTCGACCAATTGCTACAACTAAAATATCAGCTGTTTTAGCTAGTTCAGCTAAATTAGCTGTTTTTGAGTGCGCTATTGTAACTGTCGCGTGCTCCATTAATAATAACTGAGCCATTGGTTTTCCAACAATATTACTTCGACCAATAATGACCGCATTTTTCCCAGCTATATCAATCTTGTAACGCGCTAATAATTTCATAATACCATAAGGAGTGCAAGGAATCATATCCGGTTGACCAATTAGAAGTTTCCCCATATTCACTGGATGGAAACCATCGACATCTTTACTCGGATCAATCGTATTTAAAATTGTTTCAGCATCAATATGGTTTGGTAAAGGTAACTGAACTAGTATACCATGAAAATCTGGATTTTGATTATAGAATTCAATTTCATTAACTAATTCTTTTTCTGAAATGCTTTCTGGTAGGCGTTTCACTAATGAATTAAAACCTAGTGCTACCGCACGTTTTTCTTTATTTTTTACATAAGTTTGGCTGGCTGGGTTTTCTCCTACCAATAAAACAACTAATCCCGGAGTAATTCCTTTCTCTTTTAAGCCCTCTACAGTTTTAAACATTTCTACTTGCATTTCATCTGCAAGTCCTTTTCCATCCATTATTATTGCACTCACTTAAAATCACTCCTCAATCATTTCATTTAGTTGATTACATAGACCATTTTAACATAATCAGAAGCTTCTACCTAGCTTATTTTAATTAAAAAAGCTTTTTAACCGATTGTTATACAATTTCAGATTGTTATCATTCGTTAAAAACGTAATTACAATTATAATTACCACGAATAAAATGAATTAGAATAATTAAAAACGAACATTAACAATTAAAAGCACATTAAAAAAAGAGGCTATAATAGCCTCTTTTTTCATCGTTAACTTAATAGTATGAATTAATTTTCTTGATCAACAATTTTTGCTAACACACCATTGACAAATTTACGTGATTTTTCATCACTATAAAGCTTGGTTATTTCTAGTGCTTCATTTAAAGCAACTCTGCCTGGTACGTCTGTAACATACAACATTTCAAAAATAGCGACACGCATAATAATTAAATCAGTTTTAGCCAAACGATTCATTGACCAGTTTTCAAGGTTTGCTTGAATTTTCTCATCAATAATAGCTTGATTTTGAAGAACTCCCGTCACAACTAAATCTAAATACTTAGGGACTTCGACAACTTCAACTTCATCTTGCAACTCATCTTCACTTGTTAATGCTTGTTGAATAGCTTGATCAATTGTCAAACCTTCATTAGCTGATAGTTGAAATAAAGCTTGTAAGGCTTTTTCTCTAATATCGCGTCTTGTTAAACTCACGCATCTTCACCATCTTCATCTAAATCTAAGTCTAAAAGTTCTTGTGGAACTGTTTTTTCAGGAACAATACCTACGACATGAATGTTTACTTCAGCTAATTCAATATCTGTCATAAATAAAAGTTGTTGGCGAATTTTTTCTTGCATTTCACTAGCAACCTTAGGAACAGATACCCCATAATTGATTAAACAATAAACATCAATTTTTAAACCTGATTCATCAACCGTTAAATGAACCCCTTTTTTATGACTAGTGCGACCAAATAATTCAACCACACCTGAGGTTAGATTGCCATGCATTGCATAGACACCCTCAATTTTACTTGCAGCAATTCCAGAAATCACTTCAATTACTTCTGGAGCAATTTCGATTTCACCAAGACTTGCTTTATTATCTTGTAAAGTTAATTTTGTTTCTTCAGCCATTAAGCAGCCCTCCATTTTTTCACTCATGTATCTTCTTAAAGATACAATTGTTTCATTATTAAGCTCTAGAGACGTATGAACCATCTTGTGTGTTCACAATCAAAACATCATCCACGTTAACAAAGAATGGTACGTTTACATAGACGCCTGTTTCCATTTTAGCTGGTTTTGAACCACCGGAAGATGTATCACCACGAATACCTGGGTCTGTTTCTTCAACACGTAATTCAACCGTATTTGGCAATTCAACACCTAATGTTTCAGCACCATACATAATGATTTGAACTTCCATATTTTCTTTTAAATATTTTAGTTCATCTTCAATTTGAGACTCTTGTAATTCTAATTGATCGTAAGTTTCGCTATCCATAAAGACATGAGCGCCACCACTCTCGTATAGATATTGCATACGACGGTTGTCGATTTGTGCTTTAGCTACTTTTTCACCTGCACGGAACGTTTTTTCTTGTGCTGCTCCAGTACGTAAATTTTTTAATTTAGAACGAACAAAGGCTGCCCCTTTACCTGGTTTTACATGTTGGAATTCAACAACACGCCAGATACCGCCATCAAATTCAATAGTTAAGCCTGTTTTAAAATCATTTACTGAAATCATTCATTTTCCTCCTAGAGTCATCTCTGTTCTTACACTATAGTGTATCATTTTTTTTGCATTCTTACTATAAAATTGTTATTCCATCCAATTTTTTCAGCATTCTCACATATAAATTTAATCTTTCCAATAACGATATGGTCTAAACCATTTATTATAGAATAATTAATTCTTTAGGTGAATGAACCAAAATCTCATTGCCACCAACAGTAATTAATAAATCATCTTCAATCCGTACTCCACCAATACCTGGTAAATAGATACCTGGTTCATCAGTAATAACATTTCCTGGAACGAAGGCTTTTTCTGCTAATTTTGATACATTTGGACCTTCATGAATCTCTAATCCAATCCCATGACCAGTTGAATGTCCAAAGGCTTCACCATAACCCTTAGAAGCAATATAATCACGAGCAACAGCATCTAATTCAATTCCTGATATTCCAGGCTTAGCTGCATCAATAACACGCAATTGAGCTTCAAGTGTTACTTGGTAAATTTCTTTAAGCTTAGCTATCGGCTCTCCGACTGCAAATGTCCGAGTCATATCTGAAACATAGCCGTTGTAGTAACAGCCAAAATCAAGTGTTACAAAATCGCCTTTTTCAATTAACTTTTGACTTGCAACTCCATGAGGCATTGCTGAACGTAAGCCACTAGCAACAATTGTATCAAATGAAACACCCGTTGCACCTAAACTACGCATATGGAAATCAAGCAAATTAGCTACTTCAATTTCTGACATACCTGGTTTAATTACACCTAATATATAGTCAAAAGCTGCATCCGATATTTGACAAGCTTTTTTGATTGTTTCAATTTCTTCTGGTTCTTTTACTTCTCTTAACCCTTCGATTAAACCTGATACTGGAACTAAATCAGTTGTTCCAGGAATAATTTCTTCTAACATATCAAAAATGCTAAAGGTCACAAAATCTTGTTCAAAGCCTAGAGCTTCAATTTTTTGTTCCGTTACAATTTTGACAACCTCATCATAAATAGGACCATGATTTTGAACAACTGTGAACCCTTTAGCTTGTTCAGCAACTTGCTCAGTATATCTAAAATCTGTTACAAAAAAAGCATTTGTTAGCGTAATAACACTTAGACCAGTTGTTCCAGTAAAGTTGGAAACATAGCGAAGATTATAAGGACTTGTTACCAATAAGGCATCTAACCCTCTTTGTTGCATACCTTTACGTAATTTTTCAATCCGGCTCATATTTTTAGTTCCTCCTAAAATAAGTATTTAGTCAAAATCATTTCTACTGCGAAAATTTGCACAATTCATTTTATTATATCGTGAAATACGTCTGATTACAATGAATATTGCCTTCTGTTTCATTTCTTTTGCTATGCTTAAATAGTTGATTGCCGTACACATTCAAATTTCTATATGTAGGAACACAGTTTTTGGATATACTGTGTTTCTTTCATTTTCCTAACTTTATTTCATGGAGAAATAATTTCGCTATTCATCTCAGATGTATCTACTTTTAGCGGAAGATCCGACAAAGTAAAAACGTCTTCCAATATATAGTCATTTTGTAGTTTAACAAAAAACTGAAATTCCCCTACTTGTCCTTGTTTAATTGTTACATCTCCAGTAGAATATTCCAATTTCATCGCCTTAACTTCCCTTTTTATTGCACCTCTTTTTATTTCTAGTTGCTTTTTAGCGATCAGCATCAGACTCTTCGCTTCATAATGCTGATTAAGTATCATTAATTGGCGCATCTGTCCCTGATAAATCGTAATTGTTCCCAGCGCAAGCAACAATAATAATGCAACAAACATAATTACAGTTGGTAAAATAGCACCTTTTTGATTCATTTAGCTATCCCCCATATAGTTAACTTTTACAAGTGCTTCGTAGCTTTCTTGATTGGTAAAAGTTACCTTGATTTCCAAAAAATCATTTAATTTTTTGAACTTTATTGTTTCAAGTTTCATTAATACAGGTTGATGACCGCCAGCCCCTTTATTCGTGCGTTTTCTCAGCATATTGCGATATTTTTCATAAAAAAACTGGTCTTTTTCAGGACTGTTATCTCTGTTGAAAACAACTTTTTCTACTTCTATTTTTACTAGACTAGTATTTTTCACTTCTTCTTCAAATTGATTTAAAAATAAATGCCATTCTAACTGGCGATCTTTAAATGTTACTTCTCTAATTCGTTGATAATTTTGAAGACTTAAAGAAAGAATTGAGACACAAATAAACAAAATAAAGGTAGCCACTAAAGCTTCTAACAAAGTAAAACCCGCTATAAAATTATTTTTAGTTGAAGAATGAACGATTTTCAAATTATTCTTCATCCCATTCAATTCCTTTCAATTGAATCTCGCTTACTTCGTCACTACCTAATTGAATTTGTTCATATCTTCTCCTGTTTTTTTCAACATTAACTTTTTCAATCTGAAGTCGTTGCAGGATAGTTGTCAGCAGTGGAAAATATAGAGAAATAGTAGATAAAATTAAAACAAATGCCACGAGCCCTTCTAACACTAAATAACCAGACTCTTTACTCGTTTTCTTCAAAAATATAGCGTCCACTTCCCATCTGGAATTTAAACGTATAGCTTTTATCTAAACTTTTAAATTTAATCGTTTTAAAGGATGAAGGACGTCCAGTTTTAGCAGCGTAACGAATCGAATTATTTTTATCAACTGTTAAGCTTTTCGGAATAGTCAATTCTTGATTGACTACACCTTTTGCTTCAGAAAGCACTTGATACCGAACCGTACCCGATTTAAATATAGTCAGACTCGTTTTTTTATTTGCTAACAATGCATAATTTTGCGTAGCAAGTAAATGGCTTTGAAAAGCCTCAAAAAACAACATTTTTTGTACTTTTTCGTATGTTTTATTGGCAATCACGGTTGGTAATCCAAATAAAACCATGATGATACTTAAGATTAAAATCGTTTCAATTAAAGTAAATCCTCGAGCATTGATCATCGCTGGACAACCTGGTTATTTTCAATCGCTAACCCTTTGTTAATCGCATTATCAATTTGTTTTTGTTTTAAATAATTATCCGCTTTTAATGCCGCAAAACTGACCTCTATTCCTGGCTCTTTTTCCAATAAAAAAAGTTCAATTTGAGTTTCTATCACAGTCATTAAAGCTTCGGTACCTTGGTTATCAATTTTCTTTTTTTGCTGAACAACATTTGGAATGACTAAGATTAACAATACAGAAATAACAAATAAAACTAAAATCATTTCTACTAATGTAAAGCCCTTATTGTTTAATTTCCATTTTTTATGACTTACTCTTTTATTTTTCATAAAATCCCCTCCATCATAGTAAACATTGGCAATAATAAAGCTAAATAGATACATAAAATAAAGAATGCGACTAGAATAAAAACGAGTGGTTGAATCCATCCCATAAATTTTTCGATTTTCTGAACAAATTCATTTTGACAAATTTGACCGTACAAATTTAGTTCGCTAGCTAACTGACTGGTGAGTTCACCATGGAATATAATTGCTCCTAATTCAGTTTTCAAAAAAGGCAATTGCTTCATAACGACATGTAATCCTATCCCGTTTTTCATTCCTTTTTCCATTTCATTAGCTACTTCTTGCATTATTTTTGTTGTTTCTTTGGCTTTCATTACTTCAATAATCCGCAACATAGAATAGCCACTTTTAACTAATTGAGCCCATTCATAGCTAAAATAATACGTATAATATAGTTTAATTAAATTTCCAAAGAAAGGTAGCGCCACAATAAAATTCAATTTAGCTATTGCTGTTTGTTTTTTGAAATAGTTAGTTAAACTAATTTTTATGATTAAAAGACTAAAAAGTAAGCCCATAAATACATAGGGAAAATAATAAATCAAACCAATTGCTATTCCACTAACAAGTGACGTAAATGAACCATTTTGTTGAACTAAGTCGTTAAAGTGTGGCAGTAGTAACAAACGAATACCAAATAAAATACCAAACATGAAGATAACAAGTAACATTGGATACTGCAAGAGTTGTTTTAATTTCTTTTTACGTTTCCCATTTGCTTCTAAAAAAGCACCACTATCAGCTAAAACTTGGCTAAATTGACCATGAATTTGCGCTAAATACACTTGACTTGAAATTCGTTCAGAAAATCCTAGCTGATTGAGTACTTGAAAAAATTCTTGACCTTCTTCTAATTGATTTAATGCTTGATTTAACCATACTGCTTGCTTTGGAAGCATAATTTTTAGAAAGAGTAAACTTTCCTTTAAAGAAAAACCTTCTGCAACTAATACGGCTAATTTTGTTAAAAAAAAAGATTGCTGTGTTTCTTTAATCTTTTTATTGGATTTTGTATTGTCGATAACTTTTTTTCGTAATAAACCCATAACTATACGCCTTCCTTAAATAATAATTAAAAGATTTTGTTTGTTTTTCTAAATTTATCTGAGCATCTCCACCTTCCATTAAACCTTCTAATTCTCGCCCTGTTAACGTTTCATAAATGACTGACCGTTTAGCATATACTGCTAAAAAACTACAGTAAAGATGGCATTCACCCTGACAAAACGGACAATATTGTGGAACTAGTTTTTGAGAAATAACACCTATTAAACTTTGTTTAATTTGTTGAGCTGATACACCTAATTCAAGTAGTCGTTTAACCACACCCTCTCCATTTTTAGCATGAATGCTACTAACAATTAAATGACCTGTTAGTGCAGCTCGAATGACCATTTTAGCTGTTTCTTGATCTCTAATTTCTCCGACAACAATGATGTCTGGATGATGTCGCAAACTAGCTTTTATAAGTAAATCGTAACCAATACCAGCTTTTGGATTAACTTGGGTTTGGAGAAATAATGTTTCTTGAATTTCTACAGGATCTTCAATTGTAAAAACCTGACAATTTTCTTTACCTACAAATTCTTTAATTAATTGGAACATCGTGGTTGTTTTTCCTGACCCAACCGGACCAGAAAATAAAATCAATCCACTTTTCACCTCAATTAACTGCTTTAACACTGTAACTTGATTAGGAAAATAACAGGTTTGAACTAGTTTGCGCTTTTGCGTTTGATTTAAAAAACGAATAACTAGAGATTCTTGATGAAGAAAGTCAGTAATTGTTGAGAAGCGTACAGATTTGTTGCTTCCATTTATCAGCATATTTTTTGCGCCACTTTGTGGGAACCGCTTTTCCCCAACATCCATATTTGAAAGGAATTTTAAATAAGCAATTAATTGAGCCCCTTTCTTAAGAGAAACAACTGAGTGTTCCACTAAATGACCACTAACTCTAAAATAAATCTGATACTTATTTTCTCTAGGTAGCAGATGAATATCATTCACACCCCGCTTTTCTGCTTCTCCCATTAACTGGATTACATTTTGCTCAATTTTCATTCTCGAACTCCTTTCCACGTCCCTCTCAGCTATACTATATGTAAAAACCATTTATTATTTTTTATTTTCTGATCCAAAAAGGCAATCATTTAAATAAGACCAAATAAAAAAGCTAAGAACAATTAAATGCTCGTTAGCTTCTCTTCATCAGTCTATTTTTAATTCTTTTAACCTTGTAATGAACTGATTACTTACTGCTCGTTGCCACTCAATTTCATCTTTCTTTCTAATTAAATAAAAGGAGCGTTGATAGTGGCTAGGCAGACTTTGATACGGTATATTTCCAACTGCTCGTTTAGAAATAATACTTTTACCAATGCCTTTTTCTAACAGTTTAACAATCATTTCGTTACTTTCAACTAGCATTTTTTTAGGTGTCAATATATTAAACTCCATTAAATAGTCATGCGTATAATGTTGGGTTCCAGATCCGGATTCTCTCAATAACCAAAAGTCCTCTTCCGTTTTTCCAGCTAAAACTAACTCGTCTTGTAAAACTTGAATTCGTTCTAACTCACCAGAGTTCAAGGTTGTTTCAATTAAACCAAAATCCCATTTCATATTTCTTACATTCTTTAAAACTTCATCAGAATTACTCATATAAATTTCAAAATCAATCATTGGGAAATCCTGTTTTAATTCTTTTAAAATCAATGGCAATACATAAACAGCAATTGTATTTGATGCTCCAATTTTACATGTATGTCTAATTTGACCGTGTACTTGTTGAATTTTTTCGTGGGTTTCTTGCCAAAGGGTTAACATTGCTTTCCCCTGAATGTAAAGTATATCTGCACTTTGAGTAGGGATTACTTTTTTTCGCCCATCTCGAATAAATAATGTCGTAGATAATTCTTCCTCTAATTTTTGAATATGCATTGAAACAGTTGGCTGTGCAATAAATAGTTTCTCTGCGGCAAGTGTAAAATTCATTTCTTCATAAACTACTTTAAATGTCTCAATTAATCTAAGCATGTTCCAACCTCTTTCTATTATATTTACTAATCGAATTCATCAGTTTTTCGTATTTTAATAATGATAACATAGAGTGTATACTAAATATATAAATTAATTTTAAAAAGGTAAAAAATAATAAAATTAGTAGATTTCAAGAAAGAAGGAAAGCATCATATGAACAAAATAAAGCAATTTTTACCCGGTGTCATTATTTGTGTTGGAGTAGCAGTTTTAAGTAAAATTTTAGCTATTTTTCTCCCCACTTTAGGGGCAGCAACACTTTCAATTTTTTTAGGTATTTTTCTTGGAAATACATTTCTTAAACATGAAAGATATAGTCGTGGAACCAAGTTTTCAGAAAGTACATTATTGGAGTATTCTGTTGTCTTGTTAGGTGGAACGATTACTTTTCAAACAATTTCTGTTTTAGGCATTAGCGGATTTTTATTTATTATTTTACAAATGACTGGAACCATTTTATGTGCTATCTTTATTGGTCGAAAGTTAAAATTTTCTGAAAACATTACGCTGCTTATGGCAAGTGGAAATGCTGTTTGTGGATCATCAGCAGTCGCGGCTACAGCTCCTGTTTTAGATGCCGATGAAGAAGAGGTTGGACTAGTTATTACAATTGTTAATTTAACGGGAACTCTTTTGATGTTACTGCTACCTGTATTGAGTTATTTCTTTTACAATTATGAGCATCTGAAAACCTCTGCTCTGATTGGTGGGATATTACAATCTGTTGGTCAAGTTGTTGCAAGTGGGAGCATGGTAAATAGTCAGGTATTAACAACAGCTATGATTTTCAAAATTATGCGAATTCTCATGTTAGTTGTTATTGTCTATTTATTTGGTCGTTACAAAACAAATGAAACAGCTAACAAACAAGCAACAGGAAAAAAATCGGTTAAAATTCCATGGTATGTGATTGGTTTCTTCATCATTTGTTTGATTGGAAGTTTAGGTTTTATCCCAGAATTTTTGCAAAACGTTATGCATGACACTAGTGGTTGGTTTGAAATTATTGCATTAGCAGGTATTGGTTTACGTTTGAATTTAGCTGATCTAATTAAACAAGGTAGCCGCTTTGCTCTTTATGGATTGGGAATTGGAGTAAGCCAAATTTTAATTGCGGTAACCTTAATTTCTATTTTCTTTCATTAAAGAGCTTCGCATATAAATTCAGTTGCCTATCGACTCCTTTTATGATATATTTTTCTAGGTAGAAAAGAAATTTAGTTTGTCATAAGAGATTGTTTATCAATCGGATTACATTTTGTTTTCGTTCTTTTTTCATAAAAGACTCTGAATGCCCAGTAATGGAGCAAGCAGTGTCTTATTTTTTGCAATTTATTCCGTTGAAATTAATTGATTTGTAAACGAACAAAACTAAACCAAATTGAAAATAATCTATCTATAACCAAAAGGAGTGGTGCTAAGATGGACAAAAAGACGATTTTTAATTATTTGAAAATTGTTGTGGGAGCTTTTATTTTTTCACTTGCAGTCAATATGTTTGCAATCCCAAATGAGCTCGGAGAAGGCGGCGTTACCGGAATAACGATGATGCTGTATTATTTATTTACTTGGTCACCTGCTTTAACAAATCTAATGTTTAACAGTGTTTTATTGATTATAGGCTACAAATACCTTGATAAAGCTACGATATTTTTAACTATTTTCGCCGTTGCCTTAACTTCTATATTTTTACGTTTAACAACCGGCTGGGGATTTTCTGCTGATGAAACGATTGTTGCAGCTTTAGCAGCTGGAGCGATGATGGGTTGTGGAATGGGATTAATTATGCTTGGTGGTGGAACAACTGCTGGTAGTGCCATTTTAGCAAAATTGGCAAATAAATATTTAGGCTGGAATACAAGTTATGCTTTATTATTCTTCGACCTAATTGTTGTTATTCCTTCTGTTTTTATTATCGGATTAGAAAACATGCTCTTTACAGTCCTATCTTTATACGTTTCTACAAAAGTTCTTGATTTTCTTTTGGAAGGCTTTAATCCTAAGAAATCCGTTACTATTATTTCTGACCAATATGAGCTGATTGCCCGTGATATTGATAAAGAATTGGAACGTGGTATTACTATTTTTCATGGTCAAGGCTATTACTTAAAACAAGATCGTAAAATTTTGTACACAGTAGTCAATCGGCAACAGTTACTTCATTTGACTAAGATTGTAAATAAATATGATCCAAAAGCTTTCTTTATTATTAATGATGTTCAACGTGTAGTTGGAGAAGGTTTTACTAAACAAGTAACAAGTGAATAAAAAAAGCAAGTTGAGACCGATCTCAACTTGCTTTTTTATTTGATTACACTTCTACTTGCATATGATTGTATCTATGTCCACCAATCACTAATGATCCTACTGTTTTGAAATTGAAAGAAGCATAAAACTGAAGAAGCTGAGGGTTATTTTGAGCACAATTTAACCCAATCGTTCCTTTTTTTGAATTTAAAATAGCTTGTAATAATTCTTTCCCATAGCCTTTTCCACGCTGATTGGCTTTAATAATCATAATATCTAGATACCATTCTTCTTGAAATGTTTCTCGGTCTGGGAAAAAAACAAACTCTTCACTAAAACCATGACTCACTAGAATTGGAGTGAAGGGTTGATCTATAATAGGTCCCAATTCTCCAGGATAACCAAAAGCAACACCCACGGTCTCATCAAGATTATTCGTTAGAACAATTGCATTCTTATAACTGTATCGATAATCTTCAAGTTGGAAGCCAAGTTGTAATAGTTGAGTTAATTCCTCAGAACTCATTGTGGCTAAAATACTCAGCTCAGCTTCGACAATCATTTCTACTATTAAAGGTACAACCTCGTAAACGTCAGCTTTCCTTCCTACTCTAATCATGATTTGATATCCCCCTGTATCCCAATTCTCTTCTTTTATTTTTCCATAAAAGCAAGAACTGGTGCAAGATTATAGCTATGGAAATCCAACGAATTTAATTGAATATATTTTTCTACAGGAAAATTGCCGTGACTAAATTTTCTTTCAAGTCCTGGTAATAACACAATTAAATCGGTCTGTTCTTTTAATAATTCTTCCAAATCAGATTCTGTTTCATCTAACTTAAACGACCAATCAATTTTTTTTCTTGAATGACTGCCTTCATTTTTTCAACATATTTTTGTGGATTTCCTACATCAAACAATCCAACTGCTGAAGAACGAATAACACTTCTTCCCATCATTGGAGTTCCTGAATAAACTAATACACCTTTTTTCAATTTTAACCCCTCCAACTTTCCTGCAAGTCCCTTTCTTGTCTCCAAATAAGAAAAAGTCTAAATCAGTTTATTTTCTTTTTACATTTCAGCATTATGAAATACTTCTGATACGTCATCATCCTCTTCCAATTTATCAAGCATCGTTTGAAATAAGGCTCTTTTATCAGCTGGCAATTCATTTGTAGTTTGAGGCACCATTGTAATTTCAGCTTGAGCTAACTTATATCCACTGGCTTCTAAAGCATCTCGCACAGAAATAAAATCACTTGGTTCTGTATAAATTTCAAAGACTTCATCACTAGTCTCCATATCTTCGCCACCAGCTTCTAAAACATTCATTAACATTGTATCTTCATCAACTGCCAAATCACGACGCTCGATTGCCAGATAGCCTTTTCGATCAAACATATAACTAACTGAACCTGTTTCTCCCAGTGATCCCCCGTTTTTATTAAACGCTACTCGGACATTGGTTCCAGTCCGATTACGATTGTCTGTCAATGTGTGCACTAAAACTGCAATTCCATTAGGACCATAGCCTTCATAAGTGATTTCTTCATAATTTTCACCTTCACCACTTTGACTACCCTTCGCAATTGCCCGTTTCACATTATCATTTGGCATATTTGCAGACTTAGCTTTATCCATCATCATACGCAGCTGAGGATTGGTGCTCGGGTCAGGTCCACCACTCTTAACAGCCATATAGATTTCTCTTGATATTTTTTGAAAAATTTGACCTCTTTTGGTATCTTGTGCATTTTTTCGTCCTTGAATATTACTCCATTTCGAATGTCCTGACATCCAAATCCCCTCATTTCAGTGTGTATTTTTTAACGGTAACGCATTCATTTTACCAAACATTTACTACGAAAGGCAAATCCTCTTTAGTTTAGCCTCACGTTACAAGGATTTATAATTAATTTGAACAAGCTCTTTATACTGTCTAACTTGGTCTAATTTGTAGCGTTTTTCTAAATAATCACCAGCAAAAAGTGGAATGCCTTTACCTATTAAAACAGGAGCAATTGATAAAATAATTTCATCAATTAAATCTAGCGCTAAAAATTCAGTAATGATTTGGCTGCCTCCAATTAAAAAGATATCTTTTCCAGCTGTTTTTTTAATTGTGGAAATAAACGCTTTAATGTCTCCCTTAATAAAATGAACCCCATTTTCATCATTTACTGGTGGATGGTTTGTAAAGACATAATTTTCGTAACCTACATATGGAAAAGGCACATCAAAACCTAGCACTTCATCATATGTTGTTCTTCCCATTATCGTTGTATCAATTTGTCCCATAAACGCAAACAAACCATTATCCCCATCGTTTTCACTATTAATAAGCCAATCTAAATCACCATCAGGCTTAGCAATATACCCATCTAATGAGCTTGCAATATAAAGTATAATTTTTCGATTCATTTTAATTTCTCCTTTCAGCTACCTATATTTAGAAAGAAAACTAGACAATTTAGCGTTTAGTTTTTTTTCTTTTCTTCTTAGTAAATAATTGAATAAATAATAAAGCTACTAATATCCCTGTCAATGCGCCAACGCTATCTAAAATGACATCTTGAAAAAGCGGTGTTCGATCAGCTGTAAAACTTTGGTGAAATTCATCAAAAGCAGCATATCCAGCAGCTAAAAGCCAGGCAATTAAAGCGGCTAAACTACTACTACTTAATTTATTTTTCAATCCTAAAAACCAAAACAAACCTAGTAAGAAATAGGTACCAAAGTGGGCTCCTTTACGAATAAAAAATTCAATAAAAGACGAATAACCTTGGGCGGCAATGCTAACTTCACTTCCAGCATAATGAAAATTCACACCACTTAGTAACTCCTTAAAAGGTTGATTAACCAAAATTTGATCTAATAAAGGTGTAACTGATTGTTTCCCATAGGGTTGTGAAGAACTATAAAACAGCACTCCCATCATAAAAATAGCTAAAACAATAAATAAATTATCTTTGGTACTGGCTTTCATTTTCATTTTTTAAATCCTTTCTTGTATCAAAAGAGTCAGTCTATTAAAAAGCGCATTGAGTTCACTCAAGTTCATAAGTAATCAGAGCTAGCCCTACTATCGTACTATTTTTTCAAAAAAAATACAGCCTTTTAACTTAAATTTTATCATTTTATTAAAAAATAGCTACAGAAGGACAAAATAAAAAGACCCTATGAAGGTCTTTTTTACCTACCAAGCACTATTTAATTTCTTTTTTGGATATGGTAGCTTAATTCATCTAAGCCAAAGATAATCCACCAGATTAAAACAACAATTAGCATAGCTGCAAATACGCCAGATGTAAATAACCCAACTAATAGGCTACCAATACATAGGTAAAGTGCTTTTTTTCCTAAATCGTGATTATTATTTTTATTTGCAACGGCCATGATAATGAAACTCCCAATCAGTAATGTAACCAAAATTGGATTTCGAACCAAATCTTGAATAAATGATAATGCCAGAATACCTTCAATTGCTAAAAAAACTTTAAAATTACGACTCATTTTCTACTCCTCTTTTCTATAAAAGCTATTTGATAACTTTATTATAGCGAAATAAAAGTCGCTAACCTACCGCCAAAAGAACCAATCTCACTTCAGACTTTAGGCTGACGATTTGGCTAGCTAGTTGCTATTTAACGCAATTGCGTTATAATTAATTTAGTTTAAATTGGAAAGGGAGTTAGCTATGAAGTACACAATGAATTGGGATTTAGAGTCTATTTTCCCAGGCGGAAGCGCCTCACCTGCTCTAAAAGAAAAAATCAACCTAATGACTGAACAAATAATTGATTATACTGCTGAGGTCACATCATGGAATCCGCAGCTAGATCAACCAACGTACACACATCTTAAAACTATTTTAGAAAAGGAAGAAAAAATCAAATACGGGTTAACCCAATCTTTTAGTTTTATTAATGCTGTGCAATCTGCTAACGTTAAAGATACTCAATCTGGCGCAATCTTTGGACAGTTATTTGAATTGAATAGTCAATTTGCTACTTCAGAAACTATTTTCATAAAAAAAATGGTTGAAATTCCTGACGAAGAATGGCAAAAATTAATTGCATTACCTGATTTTAGTCCAATTAAATTTAATCTAAGTGAAAATAGACAACACGGGAAAGAGTTACTCAGTGAAGCAGAAGAAGCCTTAATTAATGCTTTAAGTATTGATGGATTTGAGGCTTGGAGTAAACATTATGATACGCTAGTTGGAACTATTGAGATTCCTTTTGAGGAAAAAGATGGGACGACTACTTTATTGTCAGCAGGTCAAGCATTTAATAAAATGACTGGGGATCCTGACCCACTTGTTCGCGATCAATTATTTAGCCAATGGGAAGCAACATGGAGCAAATTAGCGCCTGTTTTTGCAGACACATTAAATCATTTAGCTGGTTTTCGTTTAGCAACCTATAAAGCTCATGGTGTTACAGACTTTTTGAAACGTCCTCTTGAGTATAACCGAATGAAACCTGAAACTTTAGATGCAATGTGGCAAGCTGTCTCTTCACATAAAACAGCTTTTGTGGACTATTTAAATCGTAAAGCTAAATTATTTGGCAAAGAGAAATTAGATTGGCAAGATTTAGATGCTCCTATTATTATTCCAGGATCTAAAGCACAGGTTTATCCATATGATGAAGGTGCTGAATTTATCATTGATAATTTTAAAAAATTTAGTCCAAAAATGGCTGATTTTGCGCAAATGGCTTTTGACAATCGCTGGATTGAAGCTGAAGATCGTCCTGGAAAACGTCCTGGTGGCTATTGTACCTCTTTACCAGAATCAGGTGAGTCGCGTATCTTCATGACGTACTCAGAATCTCCTAGTGAGGTTTCAACATTGGCTCATGAATTGGGTCATGCCTTTCATAGTTACGTTATGAAAGATTTACCTGGCGTTTCACAAGAATATGCTATGAACGTCGCTGAAACGGCGAGCACTTTTGCGGAAATGATTGTAGCCGATGCAACGGTTAAAGAAGCTAAAGATGATGCTGAAAAAATTGCTCTTTTAGATACAAAAATGTCTAGCGCTTTAGCAATGTTTTTAAATATTCATGCCCGTTTCTTATTTGAAACAAACTTCTATACTGAACGTCAAGAAGGGATTGTTTCCTTTGAACGTCTTTCTGAATTAATGGAATCTGCTCAAAAAGAAGCTTATCAAGATTCATTAGGATCTTACCATCCACATTTCTGGGCTAGCAAATTACATTTCTTTATTTCAGATGTTCCTTTTTATAATTTCCCATACACATTTGGTTATTTATTCAGTTTAGGTATCTATGCTCGCTCAATTGAGGAAGGTGCTGGATTTGAAGATAAGTATATCGCCCTATTACGAGATACGGCTTCAATGACGACTGAAGAATTAGCAATGAAACATTTAGGGGTTGATTTAACTAAACCAGATTTCTGGGTTGCAGGTATTAAGATTATGGAACAAGATGTTCAAACCTTTATGGATTTAACGGATTCTTATAGTAAATAAAAATAAACTCTTAACCTCTAATAGCAATCTTGAGGTTAAGAGTTTATTCTTTAGCGAAATGGTTCAAAATGATTTTTAATATGCCTTTATCACCATAAAAAAAACTTGAGAAATTTTCTCAAGTTTTTTTTTTAATTTAATTATTTATAAAATTTGATTTAGTAGCGACCATATCCTACAATATATGCTCCCCAATATCCGCTATATGAAGCATATGCAACTCCTGGGGTACTTTGTGATCCGATAAAGGTACTAGAATTTACATAGATTCCAACATGATCAATCACACCACCTGAACCAGGTTGTGAGAAGAATACTAGATCTCCGGCACGTGGGTTACTCACTTTTTGTGAAGCTGAGTATTGTGCAGATGCCACTCGTGGAATGCTTACTCCTGCTTTACCAAATACGTATTGTGTAAATCCAGAACAGTCAAAACCACTAGTCGTTGTTCCACCCCATTGATAAGGGATTCCAATTAGAGATTCAGCAATTGGCTGCAAGTTGCTCCAAGAAGTCCCACCGCCTGATGGAGGATCTGGGGTTGGAATTGGAGTTGGATCTGGAGGAGTTGTATTTCCACCACCACCGTTTCCACCATTATTACCATTGCCTGGATTAGGAGCCGGCGTTGGTTTTACTGGTGCAGGTGTTGAGCTATCTACTGATGAGCTTGAGTCAGCTGCCGAATCTTGATTAGAAGCTGTGTTCGTTGCTATAGTTGCTGTTTCTTTAGTTGCAGCTGCAACTTGAACAGCCTTAGCAGATTCTTCTTTAGCTGTTGCTAATAAAGCTGCTTGTTTTTCAGCTTCTGCTTTTTGAGCTAGGAATCCAGCTTTTTCGCCTTCAGCAGTAGCTGTTTCTGAAGCTAATTGTGCAACAACGGCTTCTTTTTCAAATTTTTGGCTTGCTAATTTAGCTTGAGTAGCTTCTAATTGACCAGCCAATGTATTTTGTTGATTCACTTTTTTCTCAGTTTCAGTTTTTTTCGTTTTCACAGATTCTTGATCACGAACTTGTTCTTTAACTAAATCACGGTTAGCTGTTACTAATTTACTAACAACATCAATTCTTCCAATAATATCCGTAACAGATTCCGCATTAATAACAAACTCAACATAGTTTGCACTGTCTCCGTTTACTTGTACAGAACGCGCTTGATTTTGTAATTGCTCATTACGTTGTTCTATTTTAGTTTGTAATACACCAATTTCTTGATCTAACTGTTGCATTTCATTATTAGCCGCTTTAATTTCAGCTAATAACTCTTTAGCACTCGTTTCATTTGTCGCAATAGAAGTTTCAATAGCTTCCAAGTCAGCTTGCGTAGATGATGAGTTCGCTTTTAAAGTATTAATTTTATTGTCTTGTTGTTCAATTTTTGAATCCACTGTATCAGCAGTTGCAATAGCTGGTAATAATACTGAACTAAATGTCATACTGCCTATAATGGCTATGGTTGCTAGTCTTTTATTCATTTTATTCATTCCTCCAAAGTAGTGTAGGCATTTTTTTAGTTTTTAAATTTTTCTTAACGTTCGTTCATTATAACATACCTCACATTTAAATAGCATATCGTTTAGGTTACAATCAAATTTCATTTATATCGTTATATTTCATTGCTTGAACAATTTTTTACAAATAAAAAAAAGACTCTCTAGATATGGTCGGAACTAGAGAGTCTCGAATATAAGCTAAGATTCTGTCTTTGACTTATATTTATACTTTATATTATAAAACTTTTTGTCCAAAAAGGAAAAAAATCTGCTTATTAATTAGTTTCTAAAATCACAGTCCATTAGATGATCATTTGTTAAACCCGCAGCTTGCATGAAGGCATAACAAGTAACCGGACCCACAAATGAAAAACCACGTTTTTTTAAATCTTTGGCTAGCTTCTCAGATAATTCCGTTTTTGCTGGAACTTGGCTAATTTCTTTAAATTTATTCAAAATTGGTTTACCATCTACAAAAGACCATAAATAATCATCAAAACTTCCCCATTCTTTTTGAACGTTTAAAAATGCTTTAGCATTATTTATAATCGATTTTATTTTCAATTTATTTCGAATCAGTCCTTTATTTTCTAAAAGCTCTGTATATTTATTTTCATCGTAAGTTGCAATCAAATGATAATCAAAACCGTCTAACGCTTGACGAAAATTTTCTCTTTTTACTAGGACAGTTGACCAACTTAAACCTGCTTGCATCGTTTCTAAAATCAACAACTCAAAAATAGCATCGTCACCATGCAACGGTTTCCCCCATTCTTCGTCGTGATACGCCTTATCTAATTCTGATTTTGCCCAATCACATCGTCTCATTTCTTCACTCCTTCTTGTTTCTCTAAGTATAACAATCTTTAGTGTGAAAATACATGTAAACTATTTTATTTTCCAAAAGAATTCGCAAAGATGAATCAAAAAATACAAACCGTTATAATTTGTTCAATGCTTGTTATTAAAAGCTTTTTGTGATTATTAACACAATCAAAATGTATTGTACTTCTTCTTTTAAACATGTTAAAATCTATTATTAGTGATTCTAGCTATTTTTTTCACTGCAAGGAACATTTAACTAGGAGGAATTGAGAATATGTCAAAAGATATTCGTGTTTTACTGTATTACCAATACGTACCCATTGAAGATGCGGAACAATTTGCGAAAGATCATTTAGCTTTTTGCCAAGAAATCGGTTTAAAAGGTCGGATTTTAATCGCTGATGAAGGGATAAACGGCACTGTTTCTGGTGATTTCGAAACGACTCAACGCTATATGGATGAAATGCATGCTGATCCTTATTTCGCTGAGACTGTATTTAAAATTGATGATGAAAATCAAGATGCCTTTAAAAAAATGCATGTTCGTTACCGTCCAGAATTGGTTTCACTAAATCTTGAAGATGATGTAAACCCATTAGAATTAACAGGTGCGTACTTAAGTCCAAAAGAATTCCGTGAAGCTATTTTAGATGATGATGTCGTTGTTATTGATGCCCGTAATGATTATGAATACGATTTAGGTCATTTCAGAGGTTCAGTTAGACCCGATATCCGTAGTTTTAGAGAGCTACCTCAATGGATTCGTGATAATAAGGAACAATTTATGGAAAAACGTGTTGTTACTTATTGTACTGGTGGCATTCGTTGCGAGAAGTTTTCAGGTTGGCTTGTCCGCGAGGGTTTTAAAGATGTTGGTCAACTACATGGTGGAATTGCAACTTACGGAAAAGACCCGGAAGTTCAAGGCGATTTATGGGACGGCCAAATGTATGTATTTGATAGTCGTATTAGTGTTCCGATCAATCATAAGGAACATGTCATTGTTGGTCGTGATTGGTTTGATGGAACTCCATGTGAACGTTATATGAACTGTGCTGATCCAAAATGTAATCGTCAAATTTTAGTTTCTGAAGAAAATGAAGCTAAATATTTACGTGGCTGTAGCCACGAGTGTCGTGTCTCTCCAGAAAACCGCTATGTGAAGGAACAAAATCTTAGTTTAGATGAAGTTGCTGAACGTTTAGCCGTAATCAATGAGAAATTACCTACTTTAAACTAAATCTATTAATAAAAGCCATTACAGCAAGTTTTATCTTGTTGTAATGGCTTTTTCAGTCTTAATTTAGGCTAAAATTAAAGCATCATCTGTTAACGTTTGTCCACTATTTTTTTGGAATAGAGCTAATAAATCAGCAACCGTCAAATTATTCTTTTCTGGCCCTTTAATATCGACAACAATCTTGCCATTATATAACATAATTAGACGATTTCCATAACGAATGGCATCTTCCATATTATGAGTAATCATTAAAGTTGTTAGATTTTTTTCATTGACTATTTTTTCTGTTAAGTTTAAAACAGATTGGCTTGTCTTAGGATCTAAAGCCGCGGTATGCTCATCTAATAATAATAATTTTGGTGTCACTAAAGTTGCCATTAATAAGGTTAAAGCTTGTCTTTGACCACCAGATAGTAAGCCAACTTCCATTTTTAATCGATTTTCTAAACCTAAATCTAGTTCTTTTAGCTGTTCTTTAAACTCAGCTCGTTGTTTGTCCTTGACACCTCTTGATAGGCCACGTTTTTTCCCACGATTATAAGCAATCGCTAAATTTGCTTCGATTGATAAACGAGTTGCCGTACCCATCCTTGGATCTTGGAACACACGTCCAATATATTTTGCTCGTTTTGCTGTTTTTTGTTGGGTTACATTTATGTTGTCTAAGAGTATTTCACCTTGATCCACACCAAAACTACCAGCAACACTATTTAAGAGTGTTGATTTTCCAGCTCCGTTTCCACCGATAATTGTGACGAAATCGCCCTCTTCTAATGTTAAATCGATTCCTTTTAGCACATGATTCTCATTGACAGTCCCGACTTCGAAACTTTTATGGATTCCTTTTAATTCTAAGATTTTAACCATCTTATTGAACCCCTTTCTTAACTGATGCAGTTTTTGATTTTAATTTTAGCAATCCGCGTAATTTGCTTCTTAGTAATGGAGAAGCTAAACAAATAGTTAAAATAATAGCTGAGAATAATTTCAGATCTGTTGGCGCTACGCCTAATTCTAAAACACCCGCAATAATTAAACGGTAAATAATAGATCCGATGATAATCACAAACAAACGTTTAACAAAGCTAACATTATTGAAAATAACTTCACTGATAATAATTGAAGCCAGACCGATAACGATTGTTCCAACCCCCATACTAATATCTGCATAACCATTATTTTGGGCCATCAAAGCTCCAGACAAAGCGATTAAACCATTAGAGATCATATAACCCATAATTTTCATTGTATCGGTATTAATTCCGTTTGCTTCACTCATTTCATTGTTATCACCAGTTGCATGAATCGCTAACCCAATTTCAGTGCTGAAGAATAGGTATAAAAATATAATTACAATAGCTACAAATATTCCTCCAACAGCTAAAACTGCCATTTGACTATCCATTCCCATTGTCGTTAACATACGCATCACTGTTTCTTTACCTAATAGGGAAACATTTGCTTGCCCCATGATTCTCAAATTAATCGAATATAAAGCTGTCATGGTTAGTATACCTGTTAAAAGTGCTGGTATTTTTAATTTCGTGTGGAGTAAGCCTGAAACCAAACCAGCTACCATTCCTCCAACTAAGCCTAATAATGTTGCTAATACAGGTGACATCCCTGCTACAATCTGACTCGCACAAATAGCAGCACCTAAAGGAAAACTTGCCTCTGCTGTTAAATCAGCAATATCTAAAATCCGATAGGTTAAGTACACTCCAATTGCCATAATCGACCATAATAATCCTTGTGACACGCTTGATAATAGAATATCCATAAATCAATCTTCCCTTCATTCTTCCACCTGAATTTATATCTAAGGTAGGGAATCCCTACCTTAGTCTTTGAAAATAGTTTATTTTTCGACTTTAATACTAGCTGGATCAATGTCTAACGCTTTTGCCATATCTTCATTAACAACTAATTTTAAATTCTTTGATGTTTCAATAGCTAAATCCCCTGGCTTAGCCTCACCTTTTAGAATTTTAACGGCTAGTTTACCTGTTTGACGTCCTAGTTCATTGTAATCAATTCCGTATGTTGCTAATCCTCCAACTTCAACTTGCTCTGTTGAACCAGCTACTACAGGAATTTTATTACTTTTAGCAATTTCTCCAACTGTTTCCATTGTATTAGCTAATGTATTATCTGTTGGAATATAAATTCCATCGACATCTTTAACTAAAGAAGTCATTACTTGTTGGACATCATTAGTTGAAGTCACAGTTGCAACTTTAACATCAACACCAGCTTTTTCTAATGCTTTTTTAGCCAAATCAGCTTGAATTACTGAATTTTCTTCACTTGAATTATAAATCATGCCAATCTTTTTAGCTTTTGGCACAATTGATAAAAGTAAATTTGTTTGATCATCAATAGGAACCATATCGCTTGTTCCCGTGATGTTTCCGCCTGGTTTTTCATTACTCTTAACGATATCTGCGGCTACAGCATCTGTTACTGCTGTAAACAAGACAGGAATTTTGTCTGTTTCATTTGCAACTGAAATAGTCGCTGGCGTTGCAATGGTTAAAATCAAATCATTTTTCTCTTTAACTAAACGTTCACTCATACTTTTTAGATTTGCTTGATCTCCTTGCGAGTTTAACGAATCAACTTTCAAATTTTTGCCTTCCTCATAACCAGCATCTTTTAACTCTGCTAAAAATCCTTCACGGGCAGCATCTAAAGAATTATGCTCCATATATTGTAAAATCCCAACACTTACAGCATCTTTATCTGTTGCTGTTCCTGAATCCTTTTCTTTATTGCCACATCCAACTAATAATCCTAATGCCAACGCACCCGTCAATCCAGCTACCAAATATTTTTTCGTCGTTAATTTTTTCATGTTCATTTCCTCCGTTTTATCTTTTTTATTTTAGTTGATTAAGCTTTTTCTTTTCGTCTTTCCTCCCCAATTCTATTTTGCTCTACTTGTGTCTTTTTAGAAAACAAATAAAGACATCCACTAAGAATTTGATAAAATCCAAGTGAATGTCTTCAGACTGACAAAAATTCTGTCAGTTAAATTTAGTAAGCCACTTAGATTTTATCAATCAATCTATGTGGCGAATTTTGCACGTTAAAATCCTTCAGCCCCATAGACACAAACATTTCGGTTTGCATCCATGATTTTTCATGTACACAAACACTATCTAAAGTAGCTAAAGAAAAAAGTATTCAGTTGTGTTGGTTTTCGTAAGTTGCTGTTTAACATAGCAATCCCTCACAATCTAAATTTGTTGTGGTTTTAGTATAGTAAAAATTGGGTAAGAAGTCAACATTTTTTTATCATAGCATTTTAACCTTCTTTTAATAGAAAAATTTGCTATAATTATACTCTAGATTTAGTTCAAAAATTTTACTAGGCTAGTTCTTTTGTGCCAACTCTTCGAGAAAAAGATGGAATTTCGAGGTGACAAAAAATGCCACATCAAATTCCCCTATTTTCTTGTCTGAGCTGAACGGCTCAACAAACTTTTTATTCTAAGCTAGTTCTTTTGTGCCAACTCTTCGAAAAGAAGACAAAATCCCCTCAAAGTAAAAAGATACTTTGTGTGTATTTTCCTATCTTTTTGCCAGAGCTGAACGGCTCAACAAACTTTTTATTCTAAGGAGCATAAACTATGGAGCAATTATTAATCAAACAAATTTTATCTTTATCAAAAAAATATGGCAATCAAAAAATTTATCTAGCCCCCAATTACTACCGTATTAAACGCGAGGAAGATATCTACCGCATTAGTCAATTAATGGCAGATTCGTGTGGGAGTTATCTTCATAATCCAAGAATAACAGTAAGGATTGATACAGAAAAGGAAAAACTAACCTTATTAAACTATTACAATGATTATAAAACGCCCGTCCAACTAATCTATTACACTCCTTTAGAAAATGATTTTTTTATAGACGAGCTAAGAAAAATTTTAAAAGAAATGACCTCAATTGACTACTAATGAAACAAATAGTTAAATTTCACAGAAAAATGTCACACTTTTTCGTAAGATTTTTGATTAATGATGTTATTTCCTAGCGCTTTTTGTTATAATAATGCAGAATATAGATTTTTACTAAACTCTGATATTGAGGTGAACATGATTTGAATGATCCACAAAACAACAGTCCTTCCTTTATTGAACGCTGTAAAAAAGGATTCAATCACATTTTAAGGACTGTGAAAGAAAAATGGATTTCTTTCAAAGATAAACGTGCTTCTACTAAATCGAATTTGAATGAGACAACCCTCTCACCTAACTTGACGGAAGAAGAAGAACAAACCCCAGTCGATACTAATAAAGAAACAATAGATACTATTGGATCATCTCAGCAAACTGAACCACTTGCTGATACGACTGATTTACAAGAAGAAAATTCCAATGAAAAAAAACAGTTTGATGAAAATTTATCAACTGAATCTGTTGCATCCAAGGAGGTAGAGCCTTCCTTAGAAGAAAAGAGTTCTGATAGTGTCACAGATAAACCAAAAAATAAAGTTATTGCGATTTTATTTGCAACGCAAGTCATTATTTTAGCAAATTGGAATAGTTTAAAAAGACACTGGAGCAAACTCTTACCAACGCCAACAGATGAAACAGCTACTCCAAGTTCTAAAGTTGAAGATTCTCCCTCTGTAGAATCTGAATCTGCAATGTCCTTAACTGATATTGCTCCAAAAGAACCTACAGAAAAAGAAGCCGGAACTGAAATGAAGTACGAACTAGCTATTATTCCAACGCAACCTGAAGAAGTCATTTCTGAAAATGAGGACAAAAAAGAAAAACTAATTTTTACATTCAACGTTGCAATGGGGGTTATTAAAAATTTAGCCTTGAGTTTGTTGGTTCTTTTATTAGTTGGTGGTGCTTTAGCTGGCGGAATCGGGCTAGGTTACTTTGCTTATCTTGTTTCTACTGAGAAGCCACCTACCTATGAAGAAATGCGAGCAGATATTTCTAATTTAGAGCAAGTCTCAAATATGTATTTTGCTGATAATCAACCGATTGGTGCCGTTCAATCTGATTTAGTCCGCAAAGTGGTTCCTTTAAGTGAAATGTCAAAATATCTCCAGTCTGCTATTGTTGCTACTGAAGATGAATATTTTTACGAACATAATGGAGTTGTTCCAAAAGCTGTCGCCCGAGCATTGGTTCAAGAGTTTACAGGGTCAAAAAACCAAACTGGTGGGTCAACTCTAACTCAACAATTAGTTAAGCAACAAATTTTAAGTAGTGAAGTCTCATTTAAACGCAAAGCCAACGAAATTTTACTTGCTATTCGTTTAGAAAATTACTTTACTAAAGATGAAATTCTTGAAGCTTATCTAAATACTTCCACTTTTGGACGCAATAGTAGTGGTCAAAATATTGCTGGAGTTGAAGAAGCTGCTTTAGGAATTTTTGGGATTCATGCAAGTGAATTAAATTTACCGCAAGCTGCCTTTATTGCTGGTTTGCCACAAAGTCCGTCTCAATATACTCCTTACAACCAATTAGGTGAACTGAGAACGAATTTAGAACCTGGTATGGAACGTAAAAATACTGTCTTATTTAGAATGTACCGTGAAAAATTCATCACAAAAAAAGACTATGATGAAGCAATGAAGTATGATTTAGCTAAAGATTTCATCCAACCTACTGAAAGTGTGGATAATCACGATTATTCTTTTGTTTATAATAGTGTCTTAAAAGAAGCTACTTTACTCTTAATGAAACAAAATTATAAAAAAGACAAATTAACGGATGCAGATATTGCAGACAGTGATACTTTATATAATAAATATTACTTTGAAGCTCAAGATCAATTACAAAATAATGGCTATGAAATTCATTCTACAATCGATAAAGGTGTTTATGATGCCATGCAAAATGTCGTTGCTAATTATGGTGACCGTTTTGGCACTACGTATTATCGCAATAAAATAGATGAATTTACAGGTGCTGTTGTTTTAGATGAAACAACTGGTGAACCTGTACAAGAGGCCGAACCTGTACAAAATGGAAGTGTCTTGATGGACAATGCTTCTGGGAAAATTATTGGATTTGTTGGTGGACGTGACTTTTCTATTAGTCAAGTCGATCATGCATTCGGTACTCATCGCCAACCGGGTTCAACCATAAAACCATTATTAGTTTATGCACCTGCTCTTGAACAAGGATTGATTCAACCGACAACTATGATTCCAGATACAGTCATTAACTACCTTCAACCTGATGGAAACCTCTGGAATCCATCTAACTATGGTGGCGGTATAAGTGGGAAGTTTGTCAGTGCTCGTGAAGCTTTAAAACGTTCTTACAATAACCCAACATCAAAAATTTATTTAGAGATGTTGAAAAACTCACCTGCTGGAATGAGCCCTAAGGATTATATGAAAAAATTAGGCTTCACTTCAATTGCAGATGAAGAGTATGAACGCCCTGCCCTTTCACTGGGAGGAACAGAAACAGGCCCAACAGTCTTAGAACAAACAAATGCTTTTGCTGCTGTTGCCAACAATGGAAATTATGTTGAAGGCTACATGATTGAAAATATTACAGATAAAAAGGGCAACATTATTTATGAACATGAAACAAAATCAGAACCTGTTTTCACTCCGCAAACAGCCTATCTAACTATTGATATGATGCGTTCCGTTGTGGAAAGTGGAACAGCTGCTGGAATTTTAAATGAGCTAAACTTTTCACCTGATCTTGCTGGTAAAACAGGAACAACAAATGATTTTATTGATGTATGGTTCATTGCTAGTACTCCTCAAGTAACTTTAAGTTCTTGGATTGGATACGATAATGACGGAGATGAACGTCGTCAATTACAATACTATGATAATGGTGCCGATTTTGATGCTAGTGGAGCAAATGAAAGTTATTGGGCTGAATTAGCCAACGCAATCTACAGTGTCAATCCAACTATTATGGGGGCTGACAAAAGTTTTGTTCGACCAAATGGTATTGTTTCATCCACTGTTTTAACACAGACTGGTATGAAACCAGGTAAAATGACGTTACCTGATGGCAAAACACTTGATGTCACTGGACCTATGACAACTGATTTATTCAATAGTAACTTTTTACCTGGAACAACAGTCTTTAACTTTGCTGTTGGTGCTACTCCGTCCGAGCTAAACACTTTTTGGTTTGATACCTATCTGAAAGCTCGTGAAGAAGAAGAGAAGAAAAAAATTGAAGACGCCAAAGATAAAGAACAAAAGAAAAAAGAAGAAGAAAACAAGAAAAAATCAGAGGAAGACAAAGCTTCTGAGGAGAAAAAGAAAAAAGAAGAGGAAGAGAAGAAGAAAAAAGAGGAGGAAGAAAAGAAAAAGGCTGAAGAAGAAGCCAATAAACCTCCTGCTGAAGGAACCGCCCCTGGAACGGGTACTGGAACCATTCCTCCTCCCGCAAACTAATCTTCACCACCTAAAAGAGAGCATCTTTTAGGTGGTTTTTTAATTGTATAAAATAAAAAAGCTGTCTCCTTATTTTGTGAAAAATAAGGAGACAGCTTTTAGTCATTATTTTTTAGTTGTATCGCGATCTGCAATGTTATACGGTAAAACAATTGTTTTTTCGTCAACTTCTTCTTTGTTCATTAGTTTAGTTAACAAACGCATTGAAACGGCACCAATATCATATAAGGGTTGTGTGATAGTACTTAGACGTGGACGAACCATTTCAGTTAATTTTGAGTTATTACTTGTGATAACTTCAAAGTTAGCTGGAATTTTCACGCCATGATCTATAGCTCCATTTAAAACACCAATTGCTAATTCATCGTCCCCAACAAATGCAGCAGTTGCTTTTGCTCCTGCTAATTTATCCCATAAAGCTTCACCGGCTTTATATGAATACTCAGATTCAAAAATCAAACTTTCGTCAAATTTTATACCTGCTTTTTTCAAGGCATTTTTATAGCCATTCAAACGATAAACACCATTGATTGGCTCTAGTAATGATCCTGTAATGAAAGCAACTCGTTTATTTCCTTTAGCAATTAATTGAGTAATCACTTTTTCTGTTGCTGCTTGATAATCAATATTTACACTTCCAACTTGTTCATCTGGATCAACTGTTCCAGCTAGTACAACTGGTGTCTTAGAGCGAGAAAATTCAGCACGCATTTCATCTGTAATTTTATGCCCCATGTAAATAATTCCATCCACTTGTTTAGCAAGTAATGTGTTTAAAACTTGAACTTCTTTGACATCATTTTGGTCAGAGTTTGCTAAAATAATATTGTATTTGTACATAGTTGCAATATCATCAATCCCTCTGGCTAAAGAAGCAAAATAAAGATTTGTTACGTCTGGTATAATAACTCCAACCGTTGTTGTTTTTTTGCTAGCTAGGCCACGAGCTACAGCATTTGGACGGTAATCCAAACGATCAATAACCTCTAAAACTTTTTTTCTAGTTGTTGGTTTCACATTAGGGTTGCCGTTGACTACCCGTGAAACAGTTGCCATCGAGACATTCGCTTCTCTTGCAACATCATAAATTGTAATTGTTTGTTTTTCCATGATTGTATCTCCCTCATTTTTTAAATCTAATTCTTGACAATCCTATCCTTCTACAATTTAACAAAAAATAAACGAAATTGCAAACGTTTTAATTATGTTTTCATGAAATTTTCATAAAACTTTTCAAAAAGCGCTCTCTTTTAGCTCTACTAAAGCTTTTATGCTTTTATTGACTAACATTTTTCTAAACTTATTGTTGATTTAATGGTACACTATTAAATGAAGATCTAGAGTGAATTAGCTTTTAAAGAAAGAAGGAATTTTATGAAGAAACAACTTATTGATTTAAAAAATTGGTTAAAAGAAAACCAAGGAGATGTGGCTTTTATTAATGACCCTGCCAATGTAGCCTATCTAACCGGTTACGAAAGTGATCCACATGAACGTGTGCTCGCTTTACTTGTCTTTCCTGATGCTGATCCATTTTTATTTACACCAGCCTTAGAAATGGATGATGCTCGAAATGGTGCATGGGAATACGATGTTTTTGGTTACTTGGACAATGAAAATCCATGGGAAATTATTGCTGAAAAAGTAAAAGCAGCTGTGCCTACAGTATCTAATTGGGCGGTTGAAAAAGAATTTTTAACCTTAGCTCGTTTTGAAGCTTTACAAAATGAGTTTCCAACAGCCACTTTTAAACAAGATTTAACCTCTTTTATGCAGCGCTTAAAATTAATTAAGACACCTACTGAAATTAAAACTATGATTGAAGCTGGAAAATGGGCTGACTTTGCTTTTGATATTGGTTTTAATGCAATTAAAGAAGGCGTTATGGAGCAAGAAATTGTTGCTGAAATTGAATACCAATTAAAGAAAAAAGGCATTATGCAAATGAGTTTCTCGACTATCGTCTTAGCTGGGGACAATGCTGCTAGCCCGCACGGAAACCCAGGGCAACGGAAAATTCAAAAAGATGAGCTTGTTTTATTTGATTTAGGTGTCGTATACGATGGATACACAAGTGACGCGACTAGAACTGTCGCTTACGGTGAGCCTAGTCAAAAGGCGCAGGAAATCTATGCAATTGTTCTAAAAGCCCATCAAGCGGCCTTAGATGCAGTTAAACCAGGTATTACAGCTGGTGAATTAGATACAATTGCCCGTGATATTATTACTGATGCTGGTTATGGCCCTTACTTCAATCATCGACTTGGCCATGGACTAGGTAGTTCTGTTCATGAATTTCCATCTATCATGGCTGGAAACCCACTTGTAATCGAAGAAGGTATGTGTTTTTCAATTGAACCTGGTATTTATGTACCTGGAGTTGCAGGAGTTCGAATTGAAGACTGCTTATATGTAACAAAAGATGGTTGCGAAGTCTTTACTCACACCCCTAAAGAATATACCGTTATCGGTTAATTTTATAAAAAAACTCAAAATCCAAATGGATTCTGAGTTTTTTTTATTATTTTTTCACTTCAGATTTAACTTCTTCAACTTGTTTTTTTGCTTCATCTTTTACATCTGTTGCTTTTTCTTTTGCATCTTTAGCAACTGACTTCGCTTCTTTAGTCGCATCTTTAGCTGTTTCAGTCACGGTATCTTTAATTTCTTCACCTTTATCTGTTGCAACATCCACAACATCTGCTGCACTATCAGCTACATCAGCTGAAGCGTCTTTTAATTCAGCACGGATATCATCTAAATCACTACCCACTTCTTTAGAAGTTTGTTTTAATTGGCTAGCAAATTGATTAGCCGTTTCTTTTAAGTTAATTTTAATATCTGATGTTGCATCAACTGCAGCATTTTTAATTTCTGTACCTTTATCGACTGCTAAATCTGTATAATCTTTAGCTGCACCTTTGAATTCTTCTGTTTTATTTGCTAAATCTTCACGTAATTCTTGACCTGATTTTGGAGCAAATAATAAAGCCGTAATTGCTGCTGCTGTTCCTCCAATAAATGCACCTAATAAAAATCCACCATTTTTACTCATATGTTCATTCTCCATTCTATTATTTATTTGTTTTTAAAATTCCTGTTTTGCCGTTTTCTTTGCTTTACGATTACGATTCATAGCCATCGCTGTGCGGCCAATTTTTGATGCCACAGATACTTGAGCTGTTTTTTTAGTTGCACCTGTAACATGTCCAACTAAATTACGGCTAGAATGATTTAAATCAGAAACCGTCACACCAAGATCACCAATCGCTTGGAATAGAGGATCTGTCTTTCCAAGTTTTCCATTTACATCATCAACTAATGCGTTGGCTTTGTTTAGTAACCCTTCCACTTCAATAGACAAGCTATCCACATCTTTTGTGATTACGCTAATACTATTGTTTGCTTCTTTGACTGTTTGCTGTATTTCGCCAGCAATTTTTGATAGTTTCATTAAATTAACAACTATAAAAATTACCAACACTGCAAACGCAACTGCTGCAATAATTGCTGCAATCTCTCCACCTGACATTTTATCGCCTCACTTTCCGTTCAGTTAGCAGTTTAGATTCCCTTTTGAGACCATTTATTTTCAACCAAATGCCCATAAATAGAAAAATAAACTTACTGCTACTCTACCATATTAGAATAACATTAAATGAAATTTTCTTCAAATTATTTGAAACGACTTTCATAATTTTTTTTGCATTTTCCTTAATATTTGTTAGAATAAGAAGAAGATTCTATTTAAAGGAGTTTTGATATGGATAGTAGTAGCACCGTCGATAGTTCTGTCACAAGTGAAGTCGCTCAAAAAGTAGAGAAAAGTACGAATTTTTTGCTTAATTATTGGGATAATATTAAATGGGGCGATATTATTGCCATTTTTATTACTAAAGGAATTCAGTTGCTTATTTTAGCAATTTTGTTTTTAATTTTAAATAAAATTGGCCGAGTTTTCATTGAAAAAAGTTTTAATAATTATAAACTAAAAAAACAAGTATCTGAAAGTAGAATGGATACTCTCTCTAGTTTATCTTTAAATGTTTTTTATTATATAATGTTTTTCTTCTTTCTCTATGGTTTATTATCCATTTTAGGAGTTCCAGTGGCAACGCTATTGGCCGGAGCTGGGGTTGTCGGAATCGCAGTTGGTTTAGGAGCCCAAGGTTTTATCAGTGATATAGTAACAGGTTTCTTTATTATTTTAGAAAAGCAGTTAGATGTTGGGGATTATGTACGATTAGACCCGATTGAAGGTACTGTTATTGCTGTTGGTTTACGCACAACACAAATAAAAAGTGTCAATGGTACGCTTAATTTTATTCCAAATCGTAATATTACCATTGTTAGTAATCTTTCAAGAGGAAATATGCGCGCATTAATTGATATTAGAATGGTTCCTAATGCAGATATTAATTTAGTGACTGAAGTCATTGAAAAAGTAAATAATGAGCTAGTTCCAGAACATTCAGAAATTGTTCAAGGACCTACTTTGTTAGGTTTAACTGATTTAGGAAATGGGCAATTAGCTTTTCGGGTGGTCATTTTCACCTTAAATGGAGATCAATACCATGTTCAAAATGAATTTCTGAAACATTATGTACAAGCTTTAACTGAAGCTGGTGTTGAAATTCCAGCTTCTCCTCTTAATATTTTAAAATAGTCATCATAAAAAACGGATTTCTAAATGAAATCCGTTTTTTATCTACTCTTTTTTAGTTACATATCCTGTTTCATCATATGGTTGCTCTTTTTCTAACCATGTTTCTAACTTTTGTTCCAATATTTTTTTCATCGGTTTTTTTTCTAATTCTTTTTCAGTTACAACTTCTAAAACTTTAAATTCAAAAACTTCTTCGCCAAAGGCTGTCCATTCTTCTTGTAACTGCTTATTGATATAACTTTTATTTTTAAGTGAAAATTTCAAACCGTTTAAGCTTTTTAAATTGGGAGTGGAAGCAATTAGACGTTTGCCGTTCTTAGTATTTTTTATTTGATAAATACCACCTTCATTTTTGACCTCTTTGGCTTGCATTTTTAATTCTTTTTTATAATCCATCTGATGCTTTTCTCCTTCTATCTTTTCATACCAAGTTCCTGCCAAATCACGTTGTAAAAAATTCATATCAATTAAACGTCTTCTAAGCAATGCGTGATCTTCTGGATAAATTTTTGATAAAACTTGATTGATTTCTTTTTCTGAATATTTTTTTCCAACTTGAAAATGTAGACTTATTTTTTCTAAAATAACGAATTCTACTTTTTTCCCCTTTGGATAACGAATAAGCTGACCATTATGCGTGAAATAATCTTGTTCCTTTGTAAATTTTGTCGGATTTTTTTGTTGTTCATCATCTTTTAAAAATGCCATAATCCGAAGAAAATTTTGAGCTTGTCTTTCTTTTTTTCGCAGATTGAAGCGATGATTACGTAAAGTTGAAAGGCTGGCAATTCCAAGCTCCTTTTGGATATCGCTATCTTTCTTACCTTGATAAAACAACGAAATGAGCTCAACTTGTTGTTGAGACAAACCATGCTCTTCTTTGCCTTTTGCTAAAAGTGCCATTAAAACAGAATGATGTTCTGTTTTAATATGGTGCTCCATAAAACGCCATGCTTCAAAAAATTTATTTTCATCTTCAATCGGATAAACTTGACCTTTTTCCGTTGTAAATCGACAAAATTCACACTGATAAATCCCATTCTCTTCGTTATAACCTAAATCTTTCATTCCAATCTCCTCTCCTATTTTTCATTTTTACTATACGTCAGAAAAATCAAATAGTCAAACTTTTAATAGACATTTCTAAACTAATCTATGTATACATAGACAAAATATAAAAAAGAACATTTCCCGATTATTAATCAGAAAATGTTCTTTTTAAGATTAGACTTGATTTAATTTTGCCGCTAAAAAGGCTCCGACTTGTTCAATTGCAAATGGAATTGCCGCTTCATTAGGATTCATTTTTGCATGATGCAATTCGAAAGGACTATTAACACCTAACCAAAACATTGTACCAGGTATCTTATCCAGTAAATAACCAAAATCTTCACCAATCATTGCAGTTGGAGAAAGTATAAAATCAACTGCTGGATTATTTTTCATAAAGGCTATAAATTCATTAGTTTCTTTTTCTGCGTTGACAACTGGTAAATAGCCACCTTGTTGTAAAATCAATTCAATTTCACATTGATAAGACTGTTCAATGCCAACTTTAATTTGCCTCACGCGTTCCATCATCAATTGACTCATCTCAGTCGTTAACGTTCGGATAGTACCGCTCAAGTTCGCTTCACCACTAATAATATTTTCAGCCGTTCCGGCATTAAACGTACCAATCGTAATCACGCCACCTTCTACAGGGTTAACACTCCGACTTACAATCGTTTGTAATTGAGTAACAAACTGACTAGCAGCTACAATCATATCATTTGATTTATGAGGATATGCGGCATGACCACTTTTCCCTTTAAATTTCGCTCTGATTGTACAAGTACCAGCAAATAAAGTTCCAGAACGCGAACCAATTGTACCGACTGGTAAATCTGGCTGAACATGTAACGCATAGATTTCATCTGGCATCCATTCATCTAATAATCCATGATCATACACTAATTTTCCACCTGATTCATTTTCTTCAGCCGGTTGAAAAAGCACAACAAAATTATCTTTACCTGGCTGATGACTAAACTTAGTTAATAGACCTAGTGCAATGGCCATATGCATATCATGTCCACAAGCGTGCATTTTACCTTCATGAATTGATTGAAAAGATAGGCCTGTTTCCTCAGTCACCGGCAAACCGTCAATATCGGTACGCCAACCAATCGTTTTAGCGCCTTCCGTTCCTTTAACTCGAACAACAATTGCGGTATTCCATGTTTTTATTTCAAGATGCTCTTGTGGCAAATCCATAATTTTTTTCATTAAATACTCATGGGTTTTATATTCCTCTAAACCAATCTCAGGAATTAAGTGCAACTCCCGACGAATTTTCACAAAAGGATTTTCATTTAACATTTACTTCACTCCTAAATAAAAAGTTTGTTGAGCTGCTTAACTCCGACAAAAAGATAGGAAAATACACACAAAGTATCTTTTTACTTTGAGGGGATTTTGTCTTCTTTTCGAGGAGTTGGCTCATAAGAACTGGCCGAATAAAAAGTTTGTTGAGCTGCTTAACTCCGACAAAAAGATAGGAAAATACACACAAAGTATCTTTTTTACTTTGAGGGGATTTTGTCTTCTTTTCGAGGAGTTGGCTCATAAGAACTAGTCCGTATTTTTCAAAAAGAGGCTGGGACAAAAGTCCATAGCCTCTTTCTTTTTATTTTCTATTGTTTCATTCTTAAAGTTTGCGTAATTCTTCAATTAAGCCTGTTTTACTTTTAGTTTTTTCATCGATATCTTTAATCTTTTTAGCGGGAACTCCAGCTACAACAGTATACGGCGCAACATCATTAACAACAATTGATCCTGCTGCAACAACGGCACCCTTACCAACACGAATTCCTTCTAATATAACAGCATTTGCACCAATTAAAACATCATCTTCAATGACAACAGGTTGTGCACTTGCTGGTTCAACAACACCTGCCAAGACAGCCCCTGCTCCAACATGACAATTTTTCCCTACAGTTGCACGACCGCCTAAAACAGCACCCATATCAATCATCGTATTATCACCAACAATCGCACCGATATTAATAAGAGCACCCATCATAATAACAGCTTGGTTGCCAATTTCTACTCGATCACGAATAATAGCACCAGGCTCAATACGAGCATTTAACGGTTTAGTATCAACCAATGGTACAGCTGAATTACGACGATCATTTTCAACAACATAATCTATAATTTGAGCAGCATTTTCTTTTAAAAACGGTTCAACATCTTTCCAATCACCGAATAAAACACCTGATTTACAATTTGTAAAATTTTGAATAGTTTCAGGAAAAGTAACTTCCTTTAAACTTCCTTTAATATAAACCTTTACAGGTGTCTTTTTTTCACTTTCAGCAATAAATTTAATAATTTCATTTGCATCCATCTATTAACCACTCCTTCTAATCTAATTTTCATTATTCCTCTAACAGTATATCAAACTTTATGGAAGGTTTCATCCCATTTTAACGAATTGCAGATTTATTTGAAGCCTTTTTTTCAGCTTTCCTTACAACTTCGAATTCATTTTCAAATTCATGAGCAATACGATTAGTAGCTTTTAAAATTTCACGACGTGTCACAATTCCTGTAAAACTGCCATCTTCACTCGCAACACATAAAAAAGCATTATCCACAAGCAAATGTAAAACATCCTCTAAATCATAGGGATTACGAACAATTGGAAATTCGGTTTGCATAACTTCATGAACACAAATATCACTTAGTTTATCAAAATCTATTTCTTCAAGCCCCATGATTGCATCAATAACCATCGGCATTGAAATTAAGCCTTTAATTTTGTATTCATTATCAAGCACTGGTATGACGGAATATCTAATTTTGGTTAAAACTAATAGCGCATGATCTAAATGATTATTCACTTGTACATGAGCAACCATTTCTGCGGGAATTAAAAATCCCTCTTTATTCTCAAGTAGCATCTCGCCAATTTCTTTACCTATCATGTCTGACTGTTCCTCCTTATATAAAAAGCTCGTTGAGTTTGTCTACCCTCGGCAGAAAAATAGGGGAATTTGATGTGGCGCTTTTTGCCACCTCGAAATTACATCTTTTTTCCGAGAGGCTGACTCATAAGAGCTAGCCTGATAAAAAGCTCGTTGAGCCGGTTAGGCCTGGCAAGAAAATAGGAAAAATTGATATGGCGCTTTTTGCCATCTCGAATTTTTATCTTTTTCTCGAAGGACTGGCTCATAAGAGCTAGCCTGATAAAAAGCTCGTTGAGCCGGTTAGGCCTGGCAAGAAAATAGGAAAAATTGATATGGCGCTTTTTGCCATCTCGAATTTTTATCTTTTTCTCGAAGGACTGGCTCATAAGAGCTAGCCTGATAAAAAGCTCGTTGAGCCGGTTAGGCCTGGCAAGAAAATAAGAAAAATTGATATGGCGCTTTTTGCCATCTCGAATTTTTATCTTTTTCTCGAAGGACTGGCTCATGAAAGCTAGCCTGATAAAAAGCTCGTTAAGCCGGTTAACTCCGGCAAGAAAATAGGAAAAATTGATATGGCGTTTTCTACCATTTCGAATTTTTATCTTTTTCTCGATGAGCAGGCCCATTAAAAAGCTTGTTAATCTCGCTCGCATTGAATGAAAAATAGAGAAATTTAATGTGGCGTTCTTTTCCACCTCGAAATAACCTCTTTACTCCAAGGAGCTCATTGGTTCAGTAATTCTACCACTTCTCTATTTTACGTTATCTTTTAGAAAAAAAGTAGTTAAATATACTAAAAATTTCATTTTAATAAAAGTTTAATGATTTTTATTGGCTTTAACTATGTAACGATCATTTATAATAAATATAAAGCAGTGCAATCAAGTTCTATTGTCTTAATTACACTGCTTTCATTAAAAAAATTAAACGACTCTTTTCCAAATTTTACTCGTTAATATGAAAAAGCTAACGAACAAACTAACAATTCCCACTGCTCCACGATTAATTTGATTCGCTTCACCTGTTTGAGGAAATTCAGACTTTCCTTGATTTCCCGTAGATACTACTTGTTCTTTTGGATTTGTTCCCTTTGGAATTAATGTTTCTTTTTCTGGTTTAGTAGCTGGAACTTCGGCTGGAACTTCTTCTTTTAACACCAATTCATTGATAGCATTGGTTAGATTGGTTTTTGCAGCCACCAAATTTTCGATTGTAGCAACTGGATCAGCTACCACTCCTTCGACTTGATTTACTACTTGTACTAATTTTTGACTAGATAATTCATTATATTTTCCACTGGAAATGGCCTCTTTAGCTTTTGTTAGTAGCTCAGTAATTTGAATTTTTAAAGCGTTTCTATCTACTGATTCTTGTGTCACTAATTGATCAATTGCTGTTGCTAGATTTAAATGTGCTCCTTCTATTTCAGCTAAAGTTGCTGGCTTACGTAAAAATAATAATCCAGTAGCCTCTTCCATCGCTTTCGTTAAAACACTATAGCTGTCCGTAGTATAGTCGCTAGCAACTATCGCTTTCGCTGTTTCCAACAACTTTGTTAGTTTTTCACGTGCTTCGGTTAGTGTTGCTTCTTCAAGTGAAATAAGTTGATTAACACTGTTTTCCAAATTTCCTAACGTTTCTTCTAATTCTTCTAAAGTAACCATTGGATTTTCTATTACTTGTTTAGCTAACTTAATTTGCTCAGTAACTTTCGCAAAAGAATCTGACGTGTAATTCAACTCATTTAAGGCTTCTAATGCCTGTACATAATCAATTAACTTTTGCAGTGCAACTTCTTTCGCTTCTTCTTTAACTGTTTTCAAGTTGTTCATTGCCTGAATTAATGTCACATTACTTAATTCAATATCTTGCAATTTACCATTTGGTTGCTCTAAAATAACCTCTGCTGATTCAAGGGCTTCCTTTACTTTTTGATAAGTTGCAACTGTATATTCTTTTTCATTTAATGCTTTAGCAATTTTTTGATTGGCTTGCAACTCCTCGATGGCTTTTTCAAGGATTGCTGATTCACTTGGAACTAACTCAGCTAATGATTGGGATATTTTTTCCTTATCTGCTTGAATCATCTCTACAGTTAACTCATTTTTTTGCAAATTCTCTTTGGCTATTTTTATGTTTTCAAACAAGATAGCCAAACTTTCTGGAGTATAATTATCGGTATTTAACAGCTCGATAGATTGTAAAAATTCTTCTAATTCTTGGCGGGTTTTCGCTAGTTTATCTGCTTCAAGAGTAACTAAACTATTCATTGTTTTGGTTAGCTGAAACTTAGCTATTTCCAGCATTGATAATGAAGCTACTTCATTATTAGCTAACTCTTCTGCTGTTTGGATACTTTTAGTTAACTCTTGATAACTTTCAGCCGTGTAGTCTTCTGGTTGAATTTTCTTAGCTTCGACAATCAAATTTAACAATTCATTTCGAGTTTGTTCAAGCTGATCTGTCTTTAAAACTAAGTTGATTTTTGCTTCTTGTAGTTGCTTAATTTGTACAACTAATGCGTCGATTGTAGTATCAGATTGTATAAGCAATAGCTCTGCTTTTTCAATTTCACTCGTAAATCGTTCAAAGCTAGCTTCAGTATAAAGAGTTCCCTCTATTTTTTTCGCTGCATTGATTTCATTTTCTAAAGTTAAGCGAGCGGAGTCTTTGACTGTTACTAAGGAATCAAAAGCTCCTTTTAGTTGTTGTTTAGTTGTTTCAATCTCATCTAAGTTAGGAGCTTCCTTATCTAACACATCTTTAACTGCTAGACGCGCCGCTACTAAATTAGCAAAGCTATCTGCCGTATAGTCTGCCTCATTAACATTGGTTTGATAGTAAAGCGAGCGTAATTCGCTCAAAGCTGCTTGATTTTTGCCAACTTCGATACCTGTTTTATCATATCCTAAAATTTCAAAATCATAGATTCGAGCCACTTTACCAGTTTGCTCCGCTTTATTTAATTTCAATTTCACATAACGCGCTTCTGTTAAGGGAATTGAATCTTCGGTTATGCCTTTAGTATTTTTGTCTTGATGAACGACTTGAGTCCAATTTTTATTATCATGGCTTACCAATATTTCGTAATCTCTTGTATTCCATTCTGCATTTTCACCGCCGGCTTCTGCATGAAAAAGTTTAAAACTGGTTAGCGAAACTTCTCGTCCTAAATCGACGCTCATCCATGGCTGATCATTCGCATTATCACACCACTTCGTTAATAAGTCACCATCTAAGGCTTGCATAGGCGTTTCATTTTGATTTGTATAACCAGATGAGTCGGTATCTACAGCACTTAGAGATAAGTTTACCAATGGTTCAGTAAATGTCTCATCGTAAACCGTAATATAATTTTCTTTGATTGCTTCATTGGCTCCTGCTTGGTTACTTGCAGTTAGACGAACCGTATAAGTTCCTGCCTTCGAAAAACTAGTTTTCACTGTTTCTCCCTCAGCATTTTCAGGTGTCCCACCTTCAATTAACCATTCTAATTTCTCCGCTGATAGAGCTGAGTGACTCGTTAACGTAATTTCTTCGCCTACTTTAATAAATGATTTACTGGCAGAAAAATTAGCTAACGGTGCCTGTAATTCAGGAAAATTAAATTCAATCTCACCCGCTTGTTCACTATATTCATTTTGTTGATTATCAACTGGAACAATTTGATAGCGTAAGATATTATCAGCTGGACGTTTTTGACCACTAACATAATACGATTGATTGCCACTCGTGCCTTCATAATGTCTTGCGCCAGCTTGATCCACCCTGTAGATTCTATAGTTAGTTGTATTTTCAGCTGCTGATTCCCAGTTTAAGCGTAAATTAGCAAAAAGATCCTCTTCAATGCTTTGCCCTGAAATCGTAACATTTTTAACTGGGCTAACCAATGAAGTTTTATTTTCAGCAATAGCGATTTGTCCAAGCGCTATTTTGGTAGATGGATTCGCTGTCGTTCCTTTTACTTTTACAGAAATCGTATCCACTGTTTTATTTTGATAAGCATCCAGCGCAACTTCAACTTTTTTCCAGTCTCCAACGGTTGTTGTTTCTCCAACTAATGACACCATTTCCTCTGGTTTATCTTTAAAACCTAAAACCAATTCTAATTCCGCTTCTCCTTGATAAAGAATCGTTCCACTTTCTTTCCCAGTCAATGCCAATTCGCTCTTATACAGTTTAACTGTTGAAGTGCCACCTACTGTTGTAGATCCTGTTAAAGCAATTGATGAGCCGCCATTATAAGCTGTACTATAATCAACTGAGGGCATTAATTGATTGCCTTCATTTGCAACAATCCAGCGATAAGTTGGCATAATATCTTGCAAACTCCGATTATTAAATGTTCCCTCTTTGACTAATTCACCATTTTGATAAACATTATCTCCATTTCCGACATTAAAATTCGTAACAAAAGGTAAACTTGTAACTGGGGATTTTTCAACAAAATAACGAGAAATACCTTGCCATTCATTAGCACCTAAAGTTGTATCTCGCGGATCTCCAGCTGCATTTACCCAAAATTTTTCTTCGTTTTGCCAATATTTTGTTACATCATAATTGGCACCATCACGCAGTGTCCAATCTGGGCAATATAATCCCAGTGATACGATAGGTTTGCCATTTTCAACAATCGCACTCGGCTTAGGTCTAGAATTAAAACCTTGTGCTTGAACATCGATTCCCGCAAACAAATCATAAGGCGAACGATTCAAATCCTTGGCAGCTTCAGCTGACTTAGAAATTTTGCTCAATGTGTTTTTCCAATTAAAATCTAAAAACATTGTATCTGAAACGCGTGTATCGCCTGTTTGAAAGTAAGCTGAATTTTTATCATTTAATGCTCCTTGCCATGAAATAGACCCGTTTTCTAACATCGAGTCGTACCACATGATATCCATTTCGGCTTTTTTATGCTCTTGTAAATAAAGGAGTAATTCTTTCATAGATTTTGCTGTTGCTGGATCTGTTTGAGTTTCTTGATTAATAAACCAACCATCAAAACCATAATAATCAGCTAATTCTAATAATTTGTCTGCTACAATAAAACGACCATTTTCATCTTTTTCAACAAATTGTTGCACCCATTCTGACTTTCCACCATAAGCTGCCGGTGGAAAAAAGACCGTTCCTAAAACTGGAACTCCATTGCGATGAGCAGAGTCAATAACATCCCCACTTGGTGGAACGATAATGCCTTCACCTGCGGACCCCGCCCAAGCAACCATCGTGTCAATATATTGCCAATAGCTAAAGTTATAAACGGCTTTATCTGAACTTCCTTGTGAGGGTGTTCCACTGGTGTTTCGATTTGTAATAGCCAATGAAACTACCTTTGCTTCCGTACTTTGATCTTGATTTGTTTTCGATCCTTGCACCCGTTTTGCTAAAGGTACATTTGATCTATTGTGACTAGCATTAGCATCTGTCTCCGGTGACCACTTCAATAGCTCTTTTGGGAAAAAATGTGAAGCATATGGTGCTTCTTTTATTTCAGGAATACTCGTGCTTGCTACCTCAGTAGGGCTCTCTTGTGAAGTTCCAACAGCTGTCACAGATTCTTCTAAAGGTAGTATAATAGCTAAAGAACATAAAGCGCTTACAGTTATAAGTGAACGTAAAATTGATTTTTTAATAGACAAAATGCAACTCTCCTTTTTATGTTAATTTTCAACTTAATGCAACACGGTCTCCTTTCATTTTATTCCTTACCTTATTTAGCATAACAAACGTAAAGGGTTTTCTATATAAACATTTTATAGTTTTTTAAGGACATACCATAGTTTTTTAGATTGTATTTGTTTTTCTGCACAAAAAAAATACGAATTTCTAAAACAAGTTTCTTAGCTTGTTTTAGAAATTCGTATGGTTTAACGGTTAAATTTAAAATTAAGTCCGCCAACAGGTTTATGGGTTGGGTCATAATAGGTAACATCAATTTCTTCTGGAGTTGTCTCAACAATCGCATACGTTTTGATACTCGCATATTGCCCTCTAGGTAAGCGAATACTCCCTGGATTTAAAAACAAAATACCATCGACATATTCTACAGCTAGTTCGTGGGTGTGCCCAAAGAAAGCAAAATTAGCTCCAACTTCCTTAGCTGTATACAATAAGGTGTTCATTGTAAATTTGACATCATGTAAATGTCCATGAACTTGTAAAATTGTTTCGGATCCAACTTTTGTTACTCTCGTATCGGGATATGCTGAATCATAATCACAATTTCCTCGAACGGTAAGCATTGTATCCCAAACTGAATCTGTTGCTTCTAATTCTGAATCACCACAATGAAAAAATCTATCTACTTTACCTTCATAAGTGTTAATTAAATCAACCAATACATCACGATCTCCATGATTGTCACTGACAACTAAAACTTTCATTTATTTCACCTCGTTTTATTCTTTTGTTTCAATCCAAGTATCCCAAACTTTTTTTAAATTCTGTAAAGCTATCGCCCGATGGCTTAGTTTATTTTTTTCATCACTCGTAAGCTCTGCCATTGTTTTTTCTTTTTCTGGCAAATAGAACAATGGATCATAACCAAATCCGTTTTCCCCACGAGGTATAGCGATAATTAAGCCCGCTACTTCGCCAGATACAACCAGACTTTCTTTACCAGGCATCGCTAATGCCAGTGTGCAATGAAATTGTGCTGTCTTATCTTCTGGTTTTGTTGAACTCAGTTCATGAAGTAACTTTGCATTGTTTGCTGCATCACTTTTAGGTTCACCAGCAAACCGTGCGGAATACACTCCCGGTTGCCCATCAAGTGCGTCTACTTTCAACCCAGAATCATCTGCTAAAACAAGCATATTTAGTTTCTTCGCAATTGTTTCAGCTTTCAACAAGGCATTTTCAGCAAACGTTGTTCCAGTTTCTTCAACTTCAGGAATTTCAGGGTAGTCTAATAATGTTTTGACTTGCCAGCCTTTTTTGGCAAATAAGGCTTCAAATTCCCGTGCTTTTCCAGGATTATTCGTTGCAACTAAAATTTCATTGGTTGGAATTTCTGCATGTCGCTTTACTGGTGAAGCAGTATCCTTGATCACACTATTTTGAAGTTCAATCAAAGTGGCAATTCCATTTTTCCCTAATGCTAGCATCTGGTTTAGTTCTTCAGCCGAAAAAGTCGCTTCTTCCCCTGTTCCTTGAATTTCAACAAACCGTCCAGAAGCTGTCATAACTAGATTCATATCAACTAAAGCCGAGCTATCTTCTGGATAGTTCAAATCTAAAACAGCCTCACCTGATGGAAGTATTCCAACACTAATTGCCGCCAAATTTTCTTTAATTGGGTCTTGTGTTAATTCACCTGAGTCTAGCAAGGTTTGAATCGCTAATTTTAGTGCCACGAATGCACCAGTAATACTAGCCGTTCTTGTGCCACCATCAGCTTGGATAACATCACAATCAACTGTAATCGAACGCTCACCTAATACTTCTAAATCAACAACAGAGCGTAATGAGCGAGCAATGAGACGTTGAATTTCCATTGTTCTCCCTTTAACCTTGCCTTTGGCCGATTCACGAATAGATCTAGACTCCGTAGCTCGAGGCAACATGCTATACTCAGCATTTACCCAACCACGACCTTCACCACGCATAAAAGGCGGTACTCTGGTTTCAAGAGTTGCATTACAAATTACCTTGGTGTCCCCTACTGAAATTAAAACGGACCCTTCTGGATGTTTTAAATAATTGGTTTCAATTGTTACTTTACGACCTTCGTCATACTCTCTTCCATCACTGCGCATTTCATTGACTCCTCTTTTCGTTTTAGTCATTGCCAAGTTTGATTTGTTCGACTTGCATATCAGGTAAATTAAGCCATTCTGAACCGATTTCTTTGAACATCTGTGCCGAACCTGTCGTATAAAAATGACGTTCTGAAACTAGCTTACTTTTACTATCTTCCGCAATTGCAAAATAGTCTAAAATTGTACTAACTTCACTAACCGTCTCTGCTCCAGAATCAATCAATGTGACTTTAGAACCCATCACGTTTTGAATAATTGGACGTAGTAGAGGGTAATGGGTACACCCTAAAATCAAAGTATCTACTCCCTGTTTCTGCATAGGTTTTAACGTTTCTGCCACAACTTTTTTGGCAATGGCACTATTGTATTTATGACTTTCAACAATAGGAACAAACTTTGGACAAGCTAAACTAGATACTTGTGCCAAACGATCCTTCGAGCGAATCATTTGACGATACATATCACTCTTGACTGTCCCTGCTGTTCCAATTACCCCAATTGCATTCGTATTCGTCGCTTTAATAGCTGCTCGACTTCCTGGTAAAATCACTCCAATAACAGGAATTGCCAATTTCTTTTTAATATCTTCTAGTGCTGCTGCAGTTGCTGTATTGCAGGCAATCACTAGCATTTTTATATCTTTATCTAATAAAAAATGAGTCATTTCCCACGTAAATTGACGAACCTGTGCTTCTGGTCTCGGACCATATGGACAACGTGCGGTATCCCCAACATAATAAATAGATTCATTTGGTAGTTGACGCATCGCTTCTTTAACAACTGTTAGACCGCCTACTCCAGAATCAATAAAGCCGATTGCTTGTTTTTCCATAAACTACCCTCATTTTTTAAATTCATTTAATGATCACTAATTTGATACTAGTTCTATTTTCGCTTTTTTTCAACCAAAATTCAAGTCCTAGGTCAATCTTTTACATTTTTCTTACTAAATTGTCTTTAGATTTTATTAAGGAAATTAAAAAAGATAGGCTTCCTAAGCGTTTCACGTTATAATAGAAAAGAAGACAAAATGAGGTGACTTGAATGAAAAATGAAGAACAAGCAAAACCAATTGATTTAGAAAACTTAACAGGCTCTATCTCCATGTTTGGGTATGAGTTAATTCGTGATAGTCTCATACCTAATCTACTAGGGAAAGAAACGAACGAAATTTTATACTGGGCTGGAAAAGAATTAGCTCGTCAATATCCAGTTGCAAATTATTCTGATTTAGTACTATTTTATAAAAAAGCCTGTTTTGGTGATTTAGTTTTAATTAAAGAAAAAAAACACCAAAAATTATTTACCTTGACTGGACCCACTGTCACTAAAAGGATGGAACAACACAACCCTAATTTTAGTTTAGAAGCTGGATTCCTAGCAGAACAGATGCAAATGTTGCAAGAATTGTATGCTGAAGCTTTATCAGAAATCAATCTTCGAACAAAAACTGTTACGATCACGTTGCAATGGGATGCTAAAGAACCTGTCTCAATTGATCAACCTTTAGAAACAGTCGTTTTAAGCGAGGACTATTTATCTGATGAAGAATTAGAAGCTGAGTATCAAGAACTCGATTTATCTAAAAAAATCATCGATGAACCAGAATTTTCTGAAGATGAACCTGAAGAAATCGCTAGTTTTCCTGATTTCCAAGAATTTAACAAAACTCAGGAATTAGATAATGAAGAAATAAATTATCCTGAACTTGAGGTTAAAGAGGCTGATTTAGAAGAAAATTCACTTCCTGAGGAAACAGAAGAATTGCCTTTGGAAGAAAAAGAACTTGATGACGAAGAAGAAGACATCATTGTGATTGAATCGATTCCACCATTTATTGAAGTAGAACCTGCTATTTTTGATGATTTAACGGAGACTCTTGCTGATGAAACATTTTCAGATTTAGAACACTCTGATTCTGTTATTGTTGAACCAACAATTCCAACTGAACATTTAACAGCTGAAGAAGCCTTGCATGAATTCGATGCACTAAGCCAAGTATTTAGTGATATCAATAATGAAGCGGCTCCGATTGAAGAAGAAGAGTTATCCATTTTCGACTCGCTTCCATCTCGTTCTTCTCGTCACAATAAAAAGAAAAAATAATAAAAAATCTTACTTCAGCTAAATCTAGCTTGAAGTAAGATTTTTATTTAGTTTATTTTTTAGTTCGTTCATTTCGCATAATCACCCAAGAATTTTTCATGGTTTTAAATAAACCTGTATCTGAGTAGACTAATACGTTTGAGCGGTACATCATCAATGACAGATAGGTTACAACGCCAGTAAAGACAAAAGTAATCAAAATTGATGTCAGGACACCGCCTGAACTAACTGTATCATTTGCAATTCTAAATGGCATTATAAAAGGAGTAAATAGGGGCACATATGAGCCGATTTTAACTAACGGCGCATTGGGTGAACTCATTCCATAAATTCCAGCAAAAAAACCAATCATAATGACAAAAGTTAATGGTGTTACAGCTTTACTAGCTTCTTCTACTTTGGATACTAACGAACCTAAGAAGGCTGAAAGAACAGAATACAATAGCATTCCTAAAATAAAGAAAATCAATGAGTAACTAATTAACCCTTTTAGAATTTCAACCAAATCAATACCGTTCATTAAATTCTGAACAAAATCAAGTGACTTACCAAATCGATAAGCAATGGTACCCATCACAATATAGGCAACGATTTGAGTTAAACAAACTAATAAAATTCCAACTAATTTTCCAAAGAAATGTTCTGTAGCAGAAACGCTAGATAAAATAATTTCCATAATACGGGTGCCTTTTTCTGAAGCAATTTCTTGTGCAATAATGGCTGAGTAGTAAATCATCAACATATAGATCACAAAACTAACAAAGTAAGCACCAAATACTTTAATCATTGTATCCGTATCATTATTTGTTTGTTGTTTATCTCCATCAAACTTAATTGTTTTCACTTTGATATCCGCAGGTTGTGTTAAAGAGCCTACTTCTTCTTGACTCAAACCTAAATTGGAGGCAATTTGATTCGTTTGAAGAGCTGTTAATGTTTGTAGCATCAGTGTCGTATCTACATCAGCACTTGTGGGAGTCTTAATAAACTCGCCTGTAATCGCCGATTTAGACTCATTGATGACTAAATACCCAGCAATATCATCTTTTTTCAACGCTTTTTCTGCATCTGCTGTTGTTGTGATTTTCGCGTTTACTTTATAAGACTTCTTGTCTGTTTTTAGCAATTGGACAATCTCTTGATTATCAGATACAATCGCAATTTTTGGTACTTCAGAACTTGAATTAACAAAGAAAGCTACTATTCCAATAACTGCTATAATAATAACTGGCGATAAGACCATTGACAGAAACGCCCCTGATTTTACATTTTTCTTATAGACTTCACCGACGATAATCCAAAATTTATTCATGTAAGTCACCTGCTTTCATTTTGAAAATTTCTTCTAATGTTGGTGGCATTTGACTAAAAGTTGGGATATAGCCGTCTTTTGTCACAATATTAAAAATTTCTTGCCCATAAGCAGGATCTGTTAAATGCAGCACAGATAACCCTTCTGTCGTCGTTGAAACTTCACTTACACCTGGTAACGCTAACAGCTCATTCTGATTTAATTTTGAATCAATAAAGATTTTCGTCCGGCCAAATTGCTCCCGGATATCTTTCACTTTTCCATTTAGAACCATTTCTCCATTTCGAAGCATGACTAAATGATCACAAATTTCCTCAACATTCTCCATTTGGTGACTAGAGAATATAACGCAAGAACCTTTTTCACGTAACTCAATAATGCCTTTTTGTAATAAATCTGCATTGACTGGATCTAAGCCACTAAAGGGTTCATCTAAAATAACTAGTTTAGGTTCATGGATTAATGTGCAAATTAATTGAACTTTTTGTTGATTTCCCTTAGATAAAGATTTTACTTTATCTGTTTTTTTGCCTTTTACTTGAAATTTTTCCATCCAACCATCAATAAGAGGCTTGATTTCTTTTTTACTTTTTCCACGTAAGCGCGCAAAATAATAAATTTGATCTTCAATGGATACCTTTGGATAAAGACCACGTTCCTCAGGTAAATACCCAATAATATCATAATCTGTTTTCTTTAATGGATGACCATTCCACAATACTTCTCCCGAATCTTGTGTTAAGAATTTCAGAATCAATCTAAATGTTGTCGTTTTTCCGGCTCCATTTTGACCAATCATTCCTAAAATTTCTCCATCTTTAATTGTGAATGATAAATCATCCACTGCGGTCAAATTTCCAAATGTTTTCTTTAGATGTTTGACTTCCAACATTGTTCTTCTCCCCCATTCAACAAACTTATTCATTGGTACTCCTTAAAGCATAAGCTTGATTCAAAAAGAAATCAATATAAATTTTAATTTCTTCGTTTTAAAATAACGATTCATATAAATAAAATAGTGTTCCTATGTCTGACTTAATTCAATAAAATCAGCTTTTCAGTTGACTAAAAAAAACTTCCGATAACAGACACTTAAATCACTTTATTTTATCATATCTTCTTGTTCCAAGGCAAAAAAATCCCACTAGTTCAACATGCTAGCGGGATTTTTTTAGTTTATTTAGTTGGAATATCTTTAGCTGGTAAATCCTGCCATTCCTTAGATAGAAAATAATTATTTAAGGTAATCTTGGATTTATCAGGTTTCTCTGCTGATAAAAAGGGGTCTAATTGCTTATCTAAGGCAACCCAACCACGCCATCCAATATGAATCGTATCCTGCATAAAGTAGTCCTCAGATCCGTCACCAGATAGGTCTATTACTTGAAAACCTTGACTAGTTAACTGATGGGTAATTTTTTTCGAGAAGTTATTCAACATTTCTTGTGAAAGTCCTGTATATTCTAGCCATTTTTGATTCACTGGAGGAATCACAAAACGCACATTCATATTGTTCGCTTCCATTTTATCTAAAACAACTTGAAAATCTGAAAATTCTTTTGAGAATTCATAATCAAATGTTTTCTGTGAGCCAGCTAATTCTCCTTCGATTGGTTGAATTCGAGTCTTGTAAAATCCATTTTTGATTTGGTAAGGATTATTTGTACTTGATTTCTTCCCAACTTCATAAGCTTTTTGATCTAGCTGCTCATTGTCATAGGTATTAGGTAAATTCTTAAGCTGATTTTGCACCTTTTTGGCATTTTTGCCAGATACATAAGCGCCAAATAGTTTATCTTCATTACGTAATACTTGTCGTTTCAACTTGGCATAACCTTTTTGTCCTTTAGTGATTGACTCGCCTTTTTCAATTTTATGGAGCATCTTTTCCATATTTTGATCAGAACAAACTGCTTTATACTCTAAAAAACGTTCTGCTGCATAGCGTCTTTGCGGACTATCCACTTCATCGGATAAAATAAATTCATATGTTTGAAGTGGTGAAAAATGGGAATCAAACATCATACTTGGCGCTCCACCTTTGACAAACCATTGTGGAGAAATAATAAAAACAGCTTTTTTATTGGTTAGACTTTCGCCCATCCCTTCCATAGCTAGAAAGTGTGTCAATGATTGTGAACCCGCGTTTCCGATTAAATAAGGTGTGTAGTTACGATCATATTTTTCGGCTAAAACAGAAGGATGAAAAGCATCAAAACGCGAAAGCTCAGATGAGCCAAAAAATGGAATCATCCGTTTTTCTTCCATCGCTGCTTGATAAACTTTTTCACCTTTCATAATATTCGTACTAATTGCTGTTGCTGAATTGTTAATTTGTTTTTGGCCGGTTGGTAAAATGGTAACTGGTAAAAATAAAAGCCCTAGTAGCACGACCACTGCTACAACAAGCGGTCCAACGGCCATAAAGAGTTTGCGTTTCATGGTCATTACATGTTCTCTAACTGTTGTAAAATCAAATTAGGTGTAGCCCACTCTGTACGGTCAAATTCAGAAACAGGTACGGATATTCCCATAGTTGATTCAATTTCAATTAAAAGCTGAACCGTTCCTAATGAATCTAATAATCCTTCATCAAATAAAGCTACATCCATATTTTCACGCGCTTCATCGCTACCTGTTAAATCTTCTAAAATATCTAATAATGCTGCTTTCTTATCCATGTTTCATTCCTTCTTTCATTTTCTAAGTGATTTATTTATTAACTTGATTTCTCTTTTAATGAAGCATTTTAGCAAAAATACCTGAGAAAATCAAAAAGCTAAAACAAACTGTGTTAAAGGTAATAAAAATAGCCAGGGCCTTGGTTGCCCAATTACTTGGTAAATTCTTATGTTTTTTCTTATAGCGCAACCAAGCATCATTGATACACATTGCTACGCCATGAAATAAACCATAAGCGATATAAAACCAAGTTAATCCATGCCAAATTCCCATTAAGAGAAAGAGAGTCATGTACCCAATATTTGAAACTGTAATACGACTTTTAAAGACTTTTTTCTTCATTAAAGTAAAGACCATGCGCATAAAAACGTAATCTCTAAACCAGAATGAAAGACTCATATGCCATCTATTCCAAAATTCTTTTAAGTTTGGACTTGAAAAAGGCTTATTAAAGTTAACTGGTGTTTGAATCCCCATCAGGTAGCTAGTCCCGACTGCGAATAAACTGTAGCCGGCAAAGTCAAAAAATAAATATAAGCTATAGCTATACATATACATTAAGAGACTAATTGAAAAACCTCCCACATCTAAAGCTAATCTTTCAGTATAGGGAACGGCAAAAGTTCCAATGTAATGAGCAATGATAAATTTGTATAATGAACCTAACATAATCATCCAAATACCTTTGCTAATTAAGGCAATGTACTCTTCTTTTACAGGAGGTTGTTTAAAATCTTTCTCAAAGCGACGGTAACGATCAATTGGTCCCGATGAAATTGTTGGGAAAAATAGTAAGAATTGTAAAAACATTTTTGGATCAAATTCTTTAATCAGACCGTCGCGGATTTCCATTACCATTTGAACAGCTTTGAATGTTAAATAAGAAATACCTAAAAAGCCAATAATTGACACATGTCCTGAAGTAAATGGGACAATTTTAACGATAGCTAATGGCGCAATGGCTAAAAGTACTGCACCAACAAATATATTGGTAGCATTCTTTTTTTGGCGATAATTAAAATAGCTATAAACAAGCGCCCATTGCCAGATCAAGTAGATAATAATAGATATCCCTTGATGCCAACTTTTTCCACCAAAAGTCAGAAAGAGCATGATTAGTGTGACAATATTTTGATAGACTAAGTAACGTTTGCCACGCAATAATCCAATAATAATTGGCAGTAACAAAGCACCTATTATAATAAAGTAAGACGGAGCATCATATGGTTGAATCATTTGTTCACCTCATTCATTAGACCCTTACGATCCACCTTGCCATTACTTGTTAGAGGCAATTGATCTACATAGATCCATTTGTTTGGCATCATATAGTCCATAATTAACGGAGCTAGTTCTTTTTTGATTGCATTTGTCAATTGATACTCTTTTTCAAATTCATGAGGCTCTGCCACCACATAGGCAACTAAGCTATGCGCCTTATGCTCTTTTAATTTTGGTACAACCGTCGCAGCTTTAACGTAGGAAACTTGTTCAATATTGTGATCAATGTCTTCTAGTTCAATCCGATAGCCATGTAATTTAATTTGAAAATCAAGACGACCTTGATAAAATAATAAGTCTCCTTCGTATTTACCAGTATCCCCAGTCAAATATGCTCCTACACCATCAATTTCATAAAATGCGGCATTTGTTTTTTCAGGGTTATTCAGATACCCTTTCGAAACACTCGGACCGGTTATAACCATTTCCCCAACCTGACCCGGTGGGACCTCTTTTAAGTTTTCATCCACTAAAATAATTTTTGTGTCTGACTTTACGCGTCCAATTGGTAAACGAGAATATTTGCTAAGTGTCTCTGGTTTGATTTGCACTTGTGTGACTGCAACTGTCGCTTCTGTTGGTCCATAGGTATTAAAAATTTGCGCATTAGGGAAGCGTTGCATTAAAAGCGTCGCCGTACTATTGGTTAATTCTTCACCACAGAACAAGAAAGTTGTCAGACCAGGATATTCTTCACTAGAAAAGTTCTTATCTAATAAGCAAATATCAATAAATGAAGGAGTCGAAACCCAAACATTTACTTTTAGTGTTGGTAAAACTTCAAATAACTGTTTGAAATTATTGGTAATTTCTTTTTCTAAAGGCACTAGAGTTCCTCCTGATAACAAAGCTGGATACAGATCCATTACCGATAAATCAAAAGAATAAGGAGCTTGTGCTAAAAAACGTTGTCCTTTTATTAAATCAAAATCTGACAACATCCACTCACTAAAGCTCAACAAATTATCATGACTGATTTGCACGCCTTTTGGAGCTCCAGTTGTTCCAGAAGTAAAGATAATATAAAAATTATCTGATCCTTTAACGGCTATGTTTGCATCAAGATCTTTCTGCGTTGGAGTTTGTCTAATGCCCTCTAGTTCTTCAGCTGTTATTTCTTTAGTCATTTCACTTAGTTGATGCGGTAATTCAGATAAAGTTACAACTACCTCAGGTTCAGCAATAGCTATAATTTGCTCTAAACGTTCAGAAGGAGTGTGGCTATCAACAGGAATATAGGCATGTCCTGCCTTGATAGCGCCAATAAAAGTAGCCACCATTTCAAATTCTAACCCTCCAAAAACTAAAATTGGACTTTTTGGAGTTAGATTAATTGATTGAAAGTAGACTGCAATCCGATCCGACTGCTCTTTTAAATCTAAATAAGTATATGTCTTTCCTGCTTTTTCATAACAGATCGCTGTTGGATCTGCTATCGCTAGGTCATTTAAGCGTTGAATAATTGTTTGTTTCATATTAATTGCTGTTTTACTTAAGTAAAAACAGCGGCCCTCCTTTTTTATCTAGAATTCATTGTAAATAAAATTCCCACTATTTGTGTTAGTATAATCATATAAGTAAACTAGAATTAGTAATACAACAAAATAAAAAACAGTTTTAGCACAAAAAATAAAAATTTGATTTTCTTTTAATTTTTGAAGTTTGGCAAACATTTTGAAAACCTCCAATCATAAAATGTTGAACTAGTTGTTCTAGGCTCAACTAGAAAATAGGTGCTTGATAAAAGAGCATTTAGTGACGTATTTATCATTACCCCTCTACCTCAAGAGCTACTGCTAAAAACTAACTTTAATCAAACATATCCCCTAGGTTGCTCTTAAATATTATTTCAAATATTACATTTCCATTACGTGTCAAATCATTTTAACACTTATCCGATTGATTTCCTATAGGAAAATTCATAGGATTTCCTAACATTTTTGTCACTTGTGTTAAGAAACCTATAAGAATATAATTTTTTTTATAAAAACAGGATGAATACAAATAACTTAGCTAAATAGTTCATTTTTTGATAAGTACTTTCCCTATTAATAATAGGTAATTCAAACTATTTCAGCATCCGTCTTAAGGTTGATTTCTTTCTCACACCTTTGCCCAATATGTACGGTTTAAACACAGAAAAACAGGAATAAAATCGACATAAATTAGAAGACTTTACTCCTGCTTCATTTTTATTTATCTGAATCTAATTCCGGATTTAATTCAGGTTGCTTAAATTTCTCATAGACATTTTCTGCAACATTCTTAGGCAAGCCAATAGCTTTTAACTCTTCAATACTAGCCTCTTGAATATTTTTCATCGACTTAAAAGCTTTTAAAAGATTTTTTTTACGTGTAGGACCAAGTCCATCAATCCCATCTAATTTTGAAGCAAAGCTATTTTTGTTTCGCAATTGACGATGGAACGTGATTGCAAAACGGTGGACTTCATCTTGAATTCGTTGTAGCAAGAAAAATTCCTGGCTATTTCGCTTCAAAGGAATAGTTTGCAATTCTGGACCAAATAATAATTCGCTTGTTCGATGTTTATTATCTTTAGCTAAGCCAGCAATTGGAATATCTAAGCCTAACTGATTTTCTAAAACTTCCCTAGCTGCGTCAACTTGCCCTTTTCCACCATCAATAACAACTAAGTCTGGCAAAGGTAGGTCTTCTTTCAAAACTCTTGCATACCGCCGATAGATTACTTCACGCATAGAAGCATAATCATCAGGCCCGACAACCGTTTTAATTTTGTATTTTCGATATTCATTTCTGGCTGGTTGACCATCTAGAAATACAACCATTGCTGAAACTGGATCAACACCCATTGTATTAGAGTTATCAAAAGCTTCAATTCGGCTAGGTAAGGGAATGTTCATTGCATCACCTAACTTTTTAACGGCTCCATAAGTACGTTCTTCTTTCTTTTCAATTAAAGAGAATTTCTCGGATAAGGAGACTGCTGCATTTTTATTAGCAAGTTCAACCAATTCTTTTTTCTGACCACGTTTTGGTTGCAGAACATTCGCCGTCACTAAGGCTTCAACGCTTTTAGCATCGCTATCTTTAGGGATTAAGATTTCTTTTGGAATAAAATGGTGATTTTTTTGATAAAACTGACCAATAAAAGCTAAAAAGTCTTCTTCTGGTTCATTATAAAATGGGAAAAGTGAAACATCTCGTTCAATTAATTTGCCTTGACGAACAAAAAATACTTGTACACACATCCAGCCTTTATCAACTGCATAACCAAAAACATCTCGATCAACAAAGTCGGCACTTGTCATCTTTTGTTGCTCCATTGTTGTCACAATAGAATTGATTTGATCTCTAAATTCAGCAGCTTTTTCAAATTCAAGATTAAGACTAGCTTGTTGCATTTTTTCTTCTATCTCTTGTTTTACTTCTTGATAACCACCATTTAAAAAACGTTTAATCTCTTCGACCATTTCAGTGTAAGTTTCTTTGGGAATTTCTTGGATACAAGGCGCTAAGCATTGACCCAAATGGTAATATAAACAAACCCGATTAGGCAAAACTTTACACTTACGAAGCGGATATAATTTATCCAATAACTTTTTCGTTTCATTTGCAGCTTTAACATCTGGATAAGGACCAAAATAAGTGGCTTTATCTTTTAAGACTTTACGAGTAATCAATAATCTAGGATATTTTTCATTCGTAATTTTAATAAAAGGATAGGTTTTATCATCCTTTAACATGATATTGTATTTAGGATCATTTTTTTTAATCAAATTAATTTCCAGCAACAAAGCTTCGATATTTGACCCTGTAACAATATATTCAAAATCAGCAATTTCACTAACCAGACGTTCAGTTTTCGTATCATGGCTACCTCGAAAATAAGAGCGCACACGATTTTTCAAAATTTTCGCCTTGCCAACATAAATAATAGTACCATTCTTATCTTTCATCAAATAGCATCCTGGTTGATTAGGTAGTAGAGCCAATTTGTGCTCAATATGTTCATTCTTCATTTGATAGTAACACCTCCATAAAAAGCTCATTGAGCCGGTTAGCTCTATTAAAAGCTTGTTGAGTTCGCTCAGGCTCGATTGAAGAATAGGGAAATTTGATGTGACGCTTTTTGTCACCTCGAAATTTCATCTTTCTTCCGAGAGGCTAACTCAAAAAAGCTGGCCTTGGCAAGAAAATAGGAAAAATTGATGGGGCGCTTTTTGCCACCTCGAATTTTTATCTTTTTCTCGAGGAGTTGGCTCATAAGAGCTAGCCTGATAAAAAGCTCGTTAAGCCGATTATCTCCATTAAAAGCTTGTTGAGTTCGCTCAGGCTCGATTGAAGAATAGGGAAATTTGATGTGACGCTTTTTGTCACCTCGAAATTTCATCTTTCTTCCGAGAGGCTAACTCAAAAAAGCTCCTTGAGCCATTCAACTCTTGCAGAAAACAAGAAAATTCCTCTGATTCTCGAAAGTTTCATCACTTCAAAAAACTCACTCATAATAAAAAATAATGCCAGACTTTTGCATATAGTTATTAGTTAGCATTTACCTCAGTCTTATCCGAATTAAACAGCAAAAATTCCAAGGCTAATTTGTTAAACATTTCTGGATGCTTCATAATAAAAAAATGATCCGCAGCTGGAATAATGGCTAGCTGAGCATTGGGAATTGACTCAGCAATTAATCTCGTATGCTCTTCTTCAATCATATCCTTTTCTCCAGCAATTACCAATGTTGGAACATTTATTGTTTTGAGTTGATCTGTTGTTAAATTTAATTGTTTTAACATTAGATCAATAATTTGTTTACGTTGGTTAAACTTCGAACTAAAATTCGCTAAAAATGACGTTGTACGATAGGCTAATTTCACCCCTAAAAAAGATGTTTTTTTCATCCCTTTTGGTTCCAAATTCGCTCCAATTAAAATTAAGGATTTTACATAACTTGGATGCTTCACAGTCAAGTACATAGCGCTATTTCCACCGTCACTAAATCCAATAAAATCAGCTTTTTCAATTGATAAATAGTCTAATACGGCCACAATATCCAAAGCAATTCGAGTGAAATTCAAAATATCCGTACCATGTTCTGATCGTCCATGACCTCGTGTATCAATAGCAATGACTTGATAATGCTCGCTGAAAAATAAAATTTGCTTTTCAAAAATACGACTGTCTTCCCCGTTTCCATGTAATAAAACTAAAGGAGACCCTTTGCCATCTATCCGAAAAAAAATTTCTGTTCCCTCAACTGGGATATAGACTGATTTCATAAAAAAACTCCTTAGTAGAACTAACTTATATTTAACTTACAAACGTATATATTACTAATTTCATTTTAAATGTATACAAAAGCAACAATCCTATCTTACCACTTTTTCACTATTTAGTCATTGTTAAAAAAAAGTTGTTATTCATTTTTCACAACTAAAAAGCTTCACTTTCTCAAGTACTTGAGAAAGTGAAGCTTACTTTAAAACTAAGCGTACTTAGCGATAATTTCTTCTAATTGTTCTTTAGCATGGTAGCCAACTAATTTTTCAACTACTTCGCCATCTTTTTTAACTAACAACGTTGGGATACTCATAATTCCAAAATCAGCTGGAACTACTGGATTGGCATCCACATCCATTTTTACGATTTTAACTTTATCGCCAATTTCTGTTTCTAATTCATCTAGGACTGGAGATTGCATACGACATGGACCACACCAAGTTGCCCAAAAATCTGTAATAACTAATCCCTCTTTTGTTTCTGTTTCAAATGTTTTATCTGTTACTGCTAATACCATAATTAATTCCTCCTCGTTATTTTCTCAAAAACTTAGTCTATTAAGTCTAAGTTCGAGTATATCTAGTTACTTTTAACTTATAATTTGTAAGCTTAATGTTATTATAGCAAAAGTAAGGGTAAAAAACTAAATTTTTGCTTCATTATTTATTTTTTAGCTAAAATAAACAATGGTCGCTCCATTTCCACCTTGATTTTGCGGAGCAGTTTCAAATTTTTTCACTGAACGATGATTTTTAAGTGCTTCTGTAACGCCTTGTCTTAATGCTCCAGTGCCTTTTCCATGAACAATAGTGACTTGTGGGTAACCCGCTAATAAGGCGGCATCTAAATATTGGTCCATTTCACTTAAGGCTGACTCATAACGTTCGCCACGTAAATCTAATTGTGTTGATACATGACTATCATTGCTAGAACGAACCGTCGCAACCATTTTACGTGTTGGCTCTTTCTCTGGTTGCGCTAAGGTCATGTCGCTCTCTTTGATTTTCATTTTTAGAATCCCTAATTGAACTAGCCAATTATTGCCTTCGACTTTCTCCATTAGAGTTCCTCTTTGTCCATATGAAGCGACGATTACTTCGTCCCCTTTTTTAAATTGTTGTTTTGCTTTAGCTTTTTTTAGAACTTTATTCTTCGTTAGTGTTTCTTCATGATGAAGATTCGCTAATTTTGATTTAGCGTCAATCAATTCATGCTCTTTAATTCCGCCTTCAAATTGACCAGTTAGCTGCATTTTACGTAAGTCACTCACGATTTTACTGGCTTCTTCTTCAGCTTCTGAAACTATTTGATTCGCCTTTTCACGAGCTTTTTTGACTAAGTCTTCTCGTTCGCCAAAAAATTGCTCTAATGCTGTCGTTAAGTCTTGATAGAGCGTTTCTGCTTCTTCAACATATTGTCGAACTTCATGGTATTCCATTTCAGTCATTTTACGGCGATTCTCTAAGTCCGCAATCATTTCATTTAAATTTTGACTTTCGCCATCAATTAAACTTCTAGCAGAGTCAATAACTGCAGTATCTAAGCCCAAACGTTTTGAGATTTCAAAGGCATTACTTCGACCTGGCACACCAATTAATAAGCGATAAGTTGGACTAAGTGTTTCCACATCAAATTCCATGCTTGCATTGATGGTTCCAGGACGATTATAACCATAGGCTTTCAATTCTGGATAATGAGTAGTGGCCATAACATAACTGCCCACGGCCCCAACTTGATCTAAAATCGCAATAGCTAAAGCTGCACCTTCTTGGGGATCCGTCCCAGCACCTAATTCATCAAATAGAATTAGGCTTTTATCATCAATTTTATTCAAAATCGAAACAATATTTGTCATATGAGATGAAAAAGTACTTAAGCTTTGCTCAATAGACTGTTCGTCTCCAATATCAGCAAATACTTCTGTAAATATCCCCATTTGACTACCTTCAGCCACAGGCAGTTGTAAACCCGATTGGCCCATTAGTTGCAATAACCCTAATGTTTTCAAAGTAATTGTTTTCCCACCAGTATTTGGTCCTGTGATAACCAAAGCTTGATAGTCTCCACCAATTAAAATGTCATTTGCCACTGCTTGTTTTTCATCAATAAGTGGGTGACGTGCTTGAATGAAACGGACATCATTTTCTTCATTAACTAACGGCCTAGTTGCTTTGATATTTTTACCATATGCAGCCTTAGCACCAATAAAATCTAACTTTCCTAACAGAAACATGTTATTTAAAATTTCGGCACCATAAGGAGCTATTTCATTTGATAGCTCAGCCAAAATCCGATCAATTTCTTGTCGTTCTTCTATTTGAAGTTGACGTAGTTTATTATTTAAATCAACCACACTTTGTGGTTCAATAAATAAAGTTTGCCCAGTCGAACTTTGATCATGAACAACACCACCAAAATGGTTACGGTATTCTGCTTTTACAGGAATTACATAGCGATCATTTCGCATAGTTACAAGTGCATCACTTAAATACTGAGCATTTTTTCCTCTGATAAGACTATCTAACTTTTCACGGATATTACTTTCTGAACGTTTCATTCCCGTTCTAATCCCTTTTAAAGCTTGACTTGCATCATCCATGACGTGTCCATCTTCATCAATTGCTTCACGAATCATTTGATTTAAAGTAGGCAATGTAACTAATTTAGCTACGAGCTCATAGAGTCTAAACAATTCTACGCCGATTTCTGATAAATCATCAAAAAAGCGTGTCACTTCTGTAGTTGTTCGCAAAACTTTCCCAATTTGAGCAATTTCAATCCCATTCAACATTGCGCCGATTTCTAAACGTTTTAAATGAGGTTTAATATTTTGTAATTTAGGAATTGGCATCCCGCCTTTTAAGCGTAACAACTTAGCTCCATCTTCCGTTTCTTCTTGCCATTGTTGAACTTTAGTAAGATCTGTCGCTGGCATTAATTCTTCGACTTCCACTCGTCCTAATTCTGAGGCGGTGTAAGCGATTAAAGCTTTTTTTATTTTATCAAACTCTAGAGTTTGCATAATTTTTGTATTCAACTGATTCACTCCTATATAAAAAGTTTGTTGAGTCGGGTAGCTCCGTTAAGAAAATAGGGAAAATTGATATGGCGCTTTTTGCCATCTCGAATTTTTATCTTTTTCTCGAGGAGTTGACTCATAAGAACTAGCCTGATAAAAAGTTTGTTAACTCATTCAATCTTAACAAAAAACAAGTTAGCTATTCAATTCATCCGCATTGTAACGCTAAGAAAAAACGCCCTCCATAACTAAATCATGAAGAGCGTAACTATTACTTAATTGTTCCAATCCACCAATTATAGATTTGATTGGATAAAATTGGTGTATTTTTTACAATCATCTGAGCCAAACCACTTTGTCCTAATGCATTTTGAATACTTTCCATTGGAATCATTGCTAAAATACTCAAAATTAGAAAGACTGCAGTGTAAGAGACGACAAAACCTAACATGCCTCCACCTAAATAATTAGCTTGTCTAACTATCGGAAAAAAGGTCAATGAATTTAAAAAGGAACCAACAAATCTAGTCAGCAACCAGCCTACAAAAATAATCAGCATAAATGCTACTGCATTGTAAAAAGCTTTATCCAATTCTAATCCAAGACTATGATCAAAAAATACAAACGTACTATTTTCAGTTGCTGAGGGATAAGGCACAAATAATTCTAGTTGTGATCCTAATCTTATATAATATATTCTTGCAACTAAATAGGATAGTAAATAACCAATTGTTAGAACGATTTGTAATACTAGGCCTCTTCTTGCCCCGCTATAAAAACCAATTGCTATAATTAATATAATTCCTAATGAAAGCATTCATCTCATCCTTTTCTAAACAGAGCTGACTAGACTACTCTTTTGTTTCAGCCATTTCGAACTGATTAATTTTCTCTTGTAATTCTTCCATTTCAAGTTGCATATTTTCCATTTTTATTTGCATTTCCAATTGATCAGACACAGCATTAACAGCTGCTAATACCGCAATTTCTTCTAAATCTAGTCCGGTTGTTAAAGCTTTGATTTGATGTATCTGTTCATCCACCGTATTGGCCACTAATTGAAGGTGTTCAATTGGTCTAGAGCCAACGATGGTATAGGATTTTCCTGCAATGGTTGCTTTGAAACGTTTTTTACCACCTGACATTGCATATTCCTCCTAGTTTAAAAGCTTCTCGCCTATCGAATTTTTCTATTTTATTAAAAAGACTGATAGTATAAGATAGCTTAATTGACATTTCTCTCATTTTAACATGAATTCGAAAGGAGTGGCATCTTTTTTAGAAATAATTATAAAATTAATGCCAAAAAAGCCTTTTTCAACTGAAATATTCTTCATCTCTATTCTTAAATATGCTAAACTAAAAAGAAAGTCTGTTAGAAATGAGTGAACTTATGGCAAATGAAGTCATCTTAGTTGATAAAAAAACGGTTTTAGAAATGAAGAATTATTATCAAAGTGTTTTAAAATCTCAAACGCCTCCAGGAGCGGTCTTTGCTGCAAAAAAAAATACAGTGAATGTGACAGGCTATAATTCTGGTAAAGTACTTTTTCAAGGTGCTTCGGCTTCTCAGGAAGCACAAATTTGGTCTAGCAAAGTCATAGATACTGGTTCAACCACAAAAAAGAAAGCTTCCTCCAGTAAAAAACCAATCGATACACCTTTACCTAGTGGTTTTAGTAATTGGTCTGTGATTGGAAGTGACGAGGTTGGAACGGGTAGCTATTTTGGGCCTTTAACAGTCGTGGCTGCTTTTGTTTCTAAAGAGCAAATTCCACTTTTAAAAGAGCTAGGTGTAAAAGACTCTAAAGATTTAAAGGACCCACAAATTTGTGCTATTGCAAAAGATTTATTGACGTTTTTACCTCATAGTTTATTAAATGTTATGCCCGAAAAATACAATAAAATTCAGCCAACTATGACTCAAGGAAAAATGAAAGCTGTCTTGCATAATCAAGCGTTGGGTAATGTCTTAGCTAAAATACAACCTGAGATTCCTGATGCGATTTTAATTGATCAATTTGAACTTCCTAGCACTTATTATAAACATATTGCTGATCAACCAAATCAAATCAAAGATAAAGTCTATTTTCAAACTAAAGGTGAAGGTCATCATCTAGCGGTTGCTGCTGCTTCAATTTTAGCACGTTATGCCTTTTTAAAAGGGCTTGAAGAGATGTCTAAAGATGCCGGTACAACGATTCCGTCTGGTGCTGGTAGCACTGCCGACTTAGTTGCTGCTAGGCTCTTAAAACGTGGAGGTATCAACCTTTTAGGTAAATACGCTAAACTACACTTTGCAAATACCGAGAAAGCAAAAAAAATTGCTGGTTTAAATAAAAAATAACTTAAAAAAGAAGATTGCCAAGCATTTATGCCTGCAATCTCTTTTTTTATTTCTTTTGACTATATAAATAAACTGGTAAGCCCAATAAAGTTAAACCTAGTCCTAATAAGGCATTAGCAGGCTGTACATATAACGTATTCAAGATAATGTAAAATCCACCTAAGATAGCAATCAAGGGTACAACTGGATAAAATGGAACCTTATATGGGCGTTCAATACTAGGAGCTGTCTTCCTTAGTTTAATCACTGCCACAAATGTCAACGTATTAAAAATCCAAATAACAAAAACAATTAAGTCTGTCAGCTGATTAAATTGTCCTGATATAATCATTATAATTGAAATCAAAAGCATCACAATACCGCCATTTACTGGCATGTTTCCTGTTTTACCTAGTTTTCCAAACCATTGGCTAAAAGGCAATAGATTTTGACTAGCTAATGTATACGGAATACGTAATCCTGAGATGGTGTATCCATTGATTCCACCAAAAACCGAAATTAAAATTCCAATGGTTACTAATTTCCCACCAAAATTACCAAATAAAAGATGCGCCACTGCTGCTGCAGGAGTATCTGTAGCAGCCAATTGACCTGCGTCTAAAACAAAAAGATACGCTACATTAATCAAAATATAGATAGCTGTAACAATTGATAATCCTCCAATAATAACTTTAGGCAAGACCTTACCAGGATTCTTCATTTCCCCAGCTAATGTTCCAACATTCATCCAACCATCATAGGCAAAAACTGTTGCAACTAAAGCTGAACCTAAACTTGTTACAAAAGGATGATCTGTTGCGCTTATTGGAAACAACCGGACAACGCCACCACCAGAATAGACTAAACCGGCGATAATAATAACCGCAATCGGAATTAGTTTTAAAAAAGTAGCTATATTTTGCACAAATCCACCATATTTTGTTCCTAATAAATTTAACCCCATTACACCAGCAGCAACTATAATTGCAATTGGAACAATAATACCATCTTTTAAATCAAACAAACTAACAACTTGAGTTGCAAAAATAATAGCTAATGCAGCAATATTAGCTGGGAAATAAACAATCATTTGCGCCCAACCAACTAAAAAACCTAACCATTTTCCAAAAACTTTTTCTAAATAAATCATCATACCGCCAGTTTCAGTGTAGATGGTCCCGATCTCTGCAACGGTTAAACCGCCTGCGATAGCAATAATACCACCTAAAATCCAAGCGATTAATCCTAACCCTGGTGATCCTGCAGCACCATATACTGCCGTTGGTTTAAAAAATATTCCTGCACCAATAACAGTTCCAACAACTACTGTTAAGGCTGTTAAACTACTTACTTCTTTTTTTAACTGTCTTTCGCTCATAAAACTCTCCTTATTGCTTGTATTATAGTATAACTGAGTAAAATAATCATAATAAAGTAGGGTTTAAGTTGTATTTTCACTCCAATCCTAACCATTTGATTATTTCTGTTGAAATCATTTTATATTCATAGTTATGAACAAAGTGAGGGCAACTTAAATATACTAGCTTTGAATATCTTTGTTGACTACAGAAATCATTTTGTATTTTTTGCCATTTGTCCTTTTTAAATCCGGTTCCAATCCCATTAGACACAAATAATAACATAGGGGTTTGATTATTGTTATCCATCACAATTTTTTCAGCATTTAATTTAATTTTGCTAATTTCGTTCAACATAGTTTTAGACATAAAACGAGTTCCAAATATTTCCTTATAAAGCTTTTTTTCTTCATGAGTTAAGTCACCATATTTAACAGCATCGCCCATAATTTTTTTCGGAATAAATAGTGAGATACCTGTTTTATTTATATATGATAGTACTTTAAAGAAGGTTTGATTAATTTTACTATTTTCATACGCTTTAGGAGTAGCCATATCAAGACCAATAATGGCTTCAATTTCTTCTGGAAAAACTTGTTTCCAATACAATGCTTCTATCCCAGACATTGAATGAGAACATAATGTGTATGGAGGTAATATCTGATTTTCTTTAAGTACTTGCCGAGTATCATTAAGAATTGAATCTATATCCCGTGACTTGTCCAGAATATCACTAAAACCATAGCCAAATTTTTCTATCACTACAATTTTATAGACATTACTTACCCTAGAATATAATGATTTAAAATCAAGTAAAGGGCTGACCGTACCGCCACCAGACATAAAAATCAATGTTTTATTTCCTCGTCCTTCTATATAGACATTCATTAGTCCCCCATTAGCGTTCGTTAAACATCCAATAGTGACTTCTTTTATTCTTCTCTTTATTTTATATTGGTAAGCTAGACATATTATAATAATGACAAAAACTATACTTATTCCCAAGATTACCATTCAAATTCCCCCTTATCAAAACCGCACCGTCATTCTTCTGTAGTAAGTAATCATTTAATACTAAATCTATTATTTTTAATAGTGTCAAAAATATAGTTTTTAGCGTCTAGTTTGTTCTTCTCAATAAATAAGAGACTCTATTGAGTTAATAGAGTCTCTCATCTAATTCTAATTATCTTACCACAACATGGAAGGTTTCTACTAGTGCTTTTTGAACTTTATCAAAAGCAAGTGTCACTTCTTCTTCAACTAAAGTAGCTTCTGGATTTAAATAAGATAATTTATAGGCCATTGATTTTTTACCCGCTTCAATTTTATCTCCATTATAGATATCAAATAAATGGACATCAGCCAAATATTTTCCACCTTTAGCTTCAATCAACTGAGTAATCTCTTGATTCGTAACAGCTTCATCTACTAACAAAGCAATATCACGAGTCATGCCAGGGTACTTAGGAATCGTTTGATAGATTGTCGGTTTTTTCTCACTATCAAGTACTTTTTGTAAATTAATTTCAAAACCATAAGTGTCTTTTAAATCATATTCTTTTGCGCGTAGTGGGTGAATTTGACCTAAATAACCAATTTCAGTTTCTCCAACTAAGATTGTTGCTGTGCGCCCTGGATGCATGCCATCACGATTTTGATCTGCTTGATATGAAATATCAGCAGTAAAACCATAAGTGTCAAGTAATCCTTCGATAATTCCTTTTAAGAAAAAGAAATCTACCGGTTTTCCATTACCATGCCAATCATTGTTCACTTGCAAACCTGTCAATACTCCAGCTAAATGTTCTTCTTCAATTGGTAAAACGCGTCCTTCTTCATGATAAAATACACGCCCCACTTCATACAAAGCTACATCTTGATTCTTACGAGCTATATTGTAGTGAACATCATCTAATAAACCACTTAATAAATTCATTCGCAATGTGCTACGATCTTCTGTCATTGGCAAGTCTAACAAGGTCGGCTGACTTTCTTGTAGCATAAATTGTTGTGCCTTTTCTGTTGTTGTTAACACATAACTGATGGCTTGCGACAATCCTGCCCCCTCTAAATAGTGTCTAGTATGACGAACTAAACGCTGTTTTGGACTAAGGCTACTTGCAGTTGTGCGCCCTTTTGGTAACGTTGAAGGAAGATTATTGTACCCATAAATTCGAGCTACTTCTTCTATCAAATCAGCCTCGATTGAAATATCCCAACGACGTGGGGGAATCACAACTTCAAACAACCCGTCTGCATGGTTCACTCCAAAGCCTAAACGTTGGAATATCGCCACAACTTCAGAACTAGTAATATCTGTCCCTAATGAACCATTAATTCTTTCTAGAGTAATGTTTAATGCAACATCAATTGCTTTTAATTCGCCTTTTGACGCTACGCCTGAAACCACTGTCCCACCTGTTAATTCAGCAATTAAACTAGCTGCATGTTTAGATGCTTCTATTACAGTAGCTTTATTAATCCCTTTTTCAAAACGCGAGCTTGATTCACTGCGTAAATTTAATGCTTTAGCCGTTTTACGAATTGAAATGGGTTCGAAAACAGCTGATTCTAAAGCAACAGTTACCGTTTGGTCGATTATTTCAGAATCTAATCCACCCATAACTCCAGCTAATGCTACTGGTTTTTCACCATTTGTAATCACAATCATTTCATTTGTTAATTCTTGCTTTTTATCATCTAAAGTAACTAATTCTTCCCCAGTGTTTCCACGACGAACAACAATCTCTTTTGAACCTAAACGATCATAATCAAACGCATGTAAAGGTTGGCCATATTCTAATAAAATATAATTCGTAACGTCAACAACATTATTAATTGGGCGAATTCCAGCATTCATTAATTTTGTTTGCAACCACATAGGGCTTTCTGCAATCTTCACATCTTTAATGACTCGAATTGTATAAATCGGTGCATCTTCTTTAGCTAATACATCAACAGTTAAATAATTTTCAATTGTATCATCTGCTGCTTCATTTAAAGCAAAGTCTTTAAATTCTGGTTTTTGATTGTAAATAGCACCAACTTCATAAGCGACTCCTCGCATACTTAAAGCATCTGCTCGGTTTGGAGTAATGGATAAATCTAAAATCGCATCGTCCATTGCTAAAATTGGAAAAACACTCTCTCCTGGAATCGCATCTTCAGGTAAAATATAAATGCCTTCTGCATATTTTTTAGGAACAACATTTTCAGAAAAAGCTAATTCTTGTAACGAACAAATCATTCCATTTGAAACTTCACCACGCATTTTACTTTTTTTAATTTTAGCATTTCCAACAATTCTAGCGCCTGGTAATGCCACGATTACTTTTTGACCTGTCGCAATATTTGGTGCGCCACAGACAATTTGTGTTGGTTCCCCTTCTCCAATATCCACTTGACAAATATGCAAGTGATCTGAGTCTGGATGGTCAACAACAGATAAAGTATGACCGACAACAATTTTTTTCAAACCTGTTTCGCCATAAAAAACATCCTCAACCTCAATTCCAGTCCGAGACATTTTATCTGCTAACGCATCTGGTGTGATTTCATCTAAATTTAAATATTCTTTTAACCATTGATAAGATACATTCATTTTCGTCTACTCCTTTACCTTGAATTGATTTAAGAATCTGACATCGTTTTGATAGAAATGACGAATATCATCAATTCCGTATTTCAACATAGCTACGCGATCTGGTCCTAATCCAAAGGCAAATCCACTATATTTCGCTGCATCAATACCAGCCATTTCTAAGACATTTGGATGAACAATCCCAGCACCTAAAATTTCAATCCAACCTGTATGTTTGCAGACATTACATCCTGCTCCACCACATTTAAAGCAACTAACATCCACTTCTACTGAAGGCTCAGTAAACGGGAAATAACTAGGACGTAAACGAATTTCACGCTCTGCACCAAAAAGATGCTTAGCAAATAACTCTAATGTTCCTTTTAAATCGCCCATTGTAATCTGTTCATCAACCACTAATCCTTCAATTTGATGGAACTGATGTGAGTGAGTTGCATCATCGCTATCTCGGCGATAGACACGTCCTGGACTAATCATTCGTAGTGGTCCTTTAGAAAAATCATGTTTTTCCATCGTTCTAGCTTGAACTGGTGAAGTATGGGTACGTAACAACACCTCTTCCGTAATATAAAAAGTATCTTGCATATCACGTGCTGGATGATCCTTTGGTAAATTCATCATTTCAAAATTGTAACGCTCCTCTTCAACTTCAGGACCTTCAATAATTGAATAACCCATACCAATAAACAAGTCTTCGATTTCTTCGATTATCTGAGTCAACACATGCGGTTGTCCCACCCCAACATGGTTACCTGGCAAAGTCACATCAACTGTTTCAGCTGCTAAAGCTTGATTAATTTTTTCCATCTCTAACAATGCTTTTTTCTCTTCTAGCATAGTCGTGATTTCGTCACGAACAACATTGGCTAAAGCCCCAATTTTCGGACGTTCCTCAGCTGATAAATCTTTCATCCCTCTAAGTACCTCTGTTAAGGGACCCTTTTTTCCTAAATATGCAACGCGGACTTGATTTAAACTATCTAAATTCTCAGAAGCCTTAATTTTTGCTAAAGCTTCTTCTTTTAACGCATCAATTTTTGCTTTTAACTCCATGTTCTCTACTCCTTTAGTTCATATTTTATTTTTGAGAACGACAAAAAGACCTCGTTCCCCATAAAAGGGACGAGGTCTGAAATCGCGGTACCACCCTTGTTCAATTCTATTATACCTAGAATTGCACTTCATTTAGATAACGGCAAAAGCCGGAACTTTTTTCACTACAAAGCACTAAATTTAATGCTTATTGTAATATCCCAAAGTCAACTCAGGAATTGAAATTTTCATTTAACTTCTCTAATCGATACTTCCAGCCATCGGCACCGACTCTCTTTTTAGAAAGGGCTAAATTACTTTTTTCCATCATTGTTTTATTTATATATTTAATTGTGTTGAACATACTCTCTTAGTTTACGAAAATTTTGGCAAAACGTCAAGTGGTAAAGAATATTTCCTTTATTTCTCAAACTTATTATAAATGAAACCAATCTTCTACTCTTTTTTTAATAAAGGCCGTACGTTGCTCTTGTGAGATTGTTTTGATTCTGCCTAAGTGACGCCACTTAACTCTACGAATCCCATTATCTTTTAGAGTTCTATTAATCAACACTTTTTGGATATAATTTCCAACAATATATTTTAAATACCATTTTGGCGAAGTTGCCGTTGTAATTAGATGGGTTCTTTTTATATGCGTTAATTTCCCAACTAAATGAGTTGCTTTTTCATCGTAAGCAAAATCTTTTAACATGACCTTATCAATAAAACCTTTAAAAATTGCGGGTAGCTCATACCACCAAATAGGTGAAATAATAATAAGCTCGTTGGTTTGATTTAAAATAGCTTGATACTTTGAGATCAGAGGATCCGTTGTCTCCCCTTTATTGTATAAAGCTAAATCTCCTTTAGTCATTATTGGCTGAAAATCATCTGCATATAAATCAATTAACTGATACTCCGTTTTCTCTTGTTTAAATTTTTCTTCAAAAGCCGTCAATAACGCTTTATTATAGCTACCTTCCCAGGGATGCACAAATAGTATGGTCGGTTTCATTTTATTCTCTCCTCTTCTTCTACAATATCTTGATAAATTGCTGTGACTTGCTGAACTAACGCCTTTTCATTTTCGGCATAATTTGCTGCTATGATGTTTGGTTTTAAAGAGTTTAGTAAACCTAAAAGCAATTGATCCTGTTTGATTCGTTGTGTAATTTGACGTTCCTTTTCTGTAATCAATTGATCTGATAATAGACTGCAATTTGGAGTTGATGGAACATCCAATAGTTGGATAAATTGCTTCATCTCATCGATAGAAAACCCCGCATGCTTCATGACCTTAATATATTTTATTTTTAAACTATCCACTTCGTCAAAGCAACGATAATTATTTTCACTACGTTTTGGTTGAATTAGTCCTACTCTTTCATAATAACGGATAGTTGAAATTGGCAGTAAAACTTCTTGAGCTAACCCTTTAATTGTATACATATCCTAATTCCTTTCTACCAGCTGATAAACAAAGTGTAACATTGAACCAAGGTTCAATGTCAACTGTTTCATTTAAATAAACTATTCTATGAAAAAAAACAGTTTCAATCAGAAGAATCCGGCTCTGATAAAACTGTTTTTTCTTTCCACTATTTAGTTTCTTTGACTTCTGTACAATTAATGAAATAACCACCTCGACTTTGAGCTTCATTAACTTCTGCTTGATAGAGAATACCATCTAAATAAAATGTTACAGGCTTTTTTTGACTAAGAAACTCTAATTTTTGACTCGGGCTAATGAATTCTTCAATTGACTGACAAACACTTTGGTCTGAACTTGGATAAACTTCCCCAGTTGCCTCAACAAGAAAACCTCTTTTAAAAAAATTATTCACTGTTTATTCCTCCTAGATAAAAAGTTTGTTGAGCCGGTTAGCTCTGACAAAAAGATAGGAAAATACACACAAAGTATCTTTTTACTTTGAGAGTATTTTATCTTCTTTTCGAAGAGTTGGCTCATAAGAACTATCCTCTTATTCTACTACATTGGTTGCTCTCTTTCTGACTACTTAGTTTTATAATCACTGTAAAATAAAGTAAGCCCTCATATGAATTCACATATGAGGGCTTACCAGTATGACTTATTTTATCTAAAGGATACTTAACCGACCCATTTATCCGCCCAACATTGAACTTCATCCATCACTGGTTTTAATGATTCGCCTTTTTCAGTTAAACTATACGCAACTCTAACTGGAGAATCGGGATAAACCGTACGTGTAACAATACCGCACTGTTCAAGCTCTTTTAATCTTTCTACCAAAACACGGTCACTAACACTAGGAATTTTAGCAGCCATATCTTTAAAGCGCTGAGGACCCTCTAATAAAACATCGATAATCAGACCCATCCATTTTTTACCTAAGATAGAAAATGTTTGTTCAAATTTTGGACAAATTGTTGCCTGCTTTTCTTCACATGTCTTTGTTTCCATACTCTTCACCTCTTTTTCATATTATAGCACCATTTGGTTATAAATAATAAGTAACTTGCTTTTATTTGTCATTTTTTATTTCTAACTACAGCTCTACTTTTATTCTAGGCTAATCATACCATTATTTTAGAGGAATTAAAAGAGACTAATTATTTATTAGTATCCATTCTTATCTCTCAAATTAGGTCCAAATGAATATTTTATTTTTTACAGAATATATTAGTTGCTTATTTTTAGTAACTAGAGTATAACCACTTATATAAAGTAAGTAAAAAATAATTGGAGGAATTTAACATGTCAAAAACAAATGTCGCTGTAATTTACTATAGTTCAACTGGTGGAAATACCCAAATGGCTCGTTGGGCGGCTGAAGCTGCTAAGGAAGCTGGTGCAGAAGTTCGTTTAGTTAAAGCACATGAATTAGCTCCTGATGTTGCTATTGATTCAAATCCAATCTGGCGTAAAAATGTGACAGATACGGCTGATATTCCTGATGCAACTAGTGTTGATTTAGAATGGGCAGATGCTATTATTTTTAGTTCTCCTTCAAGATTCGATGTTATGGCTAGTCAATTGAAACAATTTATTGATTTACAAGGTGGGCTTTGGGCTGCTGGTAAATTAGCTAATAAAGCTGTTACGGCTATGGCAACTGCAGGGAATCCACATGGTGGACAAGAAGAAGTTATCCAAAGTATTTATACAGTTATGCAACATTGGAGTACTATTATCGTTCCAACTGGCTATATTAATCAAAGTACATTTGCTGCTGGTGGAAATCCTTATGGAACAAGTGCAACTATTGGAAATGAAGGCAATGTTGTGGACGCTGAAAACATTAAACCTGCTGTTTATGATCAAGCTAAACGTGTAACCGCAGTTGCTACAGCTTTGAAAAATAATCTTTAATCATTAAAAAGGCAAGGATTTTAATCCTTGCCTTTTTTTAGTTGTTTTTTTTAAGTTTTTTCTTCTTAACTAAATAGTAGCTACCAAAACCAATCAGACCAACCAGTAGTAGATAAAGACTATTCGCCAATATCCAGACAATTAAATTGATAAAAAATGTTTGAATTTGGATTAAACTATTTTTAAATCCTTCAGAAATACGCTCGCTAATAACTTCATTTTTAACACTTTCTGTATATGCCTTTACATCTCTTAAGCTGACATATATTGTTGTATAGTTTATTTGATTATCAAAACTACGTAATTGACTTTCTAAATTTTCTATTTCAACTCTAATTTCAGATAGTCTTTTTTCTAAAACAATCATTTCATCTACATTCGTTGCTTTACCAAGTAGCTCCATTAATTTATCTTGTTCAAGTAATAAAACCTTTTTACGAGATTCTGTATCTTGATAATTTAACGTAATATCTTGATTGGTTGTATTTTTAGAAATTATTCTGCCACTTTTTTCAATCAATGGTAAAACCTCTGCTACCTTTTCTTCTGGAATGCGTAAAACAAAATCTGCAGTACGATTATTGAATGAAGGACTTTCATTGGTTTCACCAAAAGGTTTCACTTCTGGACTTACTGACGATGGATTGCCATATAAACTATAATTTTCAATATAACCATTTGCCTTTTTTACAAGTGATTCAATTTCCTTAACACTCTTTGAAAACTCTTTACTTTCCAATTCCATTGAAACCGTAGAAATAATTTTCCGATTGGGATCAGTGACGGAACTGGCTTCATTATTCGTTTCAGCTTCTGGTTCATCAGTAGTATATTCCGCCTTTTCCTGAACTTTTGTATCTTCTGATTGGTTTGTTTTTGGAGTATTTTCAAGCATAGCTTTAGAATTTAATTCCGTCTGGCTCTCTGAAGAAGTGTACTCGCTATTCTTATTAACGTATAAAGCGACTCCTCCGACAGCCAATAGTCCAACACAAGCAACTGTTATGAAGCTTTTCTTTAACCAAAAGGGTTTTGATTTTGGACTTCTGCTGATCCCGGCTTCAATTGCTTGAAAAACTTTATCAGTCGGTACATCTATTTTTTCAAATTCTTCTTTAATTTTTTTATCTAAATTATCCATCCTACTCCGCTCCTCCTAGTAGTTTTTTTAATGTTTTTCGAGCTTCATGTAAATTGTATTTGACGGTTCCTTCCGGATACATCACAATAGTCGCAATCTCTTTAATTGAAAAATCCTGAAAGTAAAATAAAATGACCACATTTTGATAATTCAATGGCAGTTTTTCAATCGCTTCAAATAAAGTTAGATGTTCAATTTGTTGTTGATTTGGATTCTCAGATTCACTACTAAATTTAGTTTGTGATACTTGATTAAGATCTTCTACCGGCTTCTTTTTATCTAACACATCATATGCACACCGAATCAAAATTTTAATTAACCACGTTTTAAAGTACTGATTTTCTTTTAATGTATCTAATTTCATAGTAACCTTATAGGCTGTTTCCTGGACAACATCTAAAGCATCTTGTTCGTTTTTAACATAAATAAGAGCAGTTTTATACATTTGCTGATAGTTCTCTTTCAAAAGCAATTCTAAAGCTTTACGATTGCCCTTTTTAGCTTTGCGAACTAATTTTTCTGTTTCTATTTCCACAATCTCCACTTCCTTTCACCCTATTAGACGCCATCTGTTGATAAATGGTTGGAATTTTTTATTATTTTATTTAAGTATAGCCGATTGACTCTATTTTCCCAATTTTTTACTTTTAATTAGGAAAGTAAAAAAAGACTGTTGATCCATCAAATTGATGAATCAACAGTCTTTTTTTTAAGATTGGACAGATAATTTTAGCTTGGACCATTTTTGTTTTACACTTGTTCTAGCTTTCCCCATCAAAGGGCTAAAAACTTCAGCACAAGCACAATATTTATCAACAAAAGTGACAACATAGCTTTCTTTATAACGAGGTGGAGCAATCGTAGCCAACCACATATGTTTCACGATAATATCGCGTTCTAAGTCAGTTAAAGGTGTTAGTTTTTCTGCATTTTCACAAGCTATTCGTGGATGGACAAAAGCATGAGTGCCTTCATCAAATTTTGTATCTCTCCAGTCATAGTAAAATAAATCATGTAGCAAACCAGCACGAGCTGTTGAACGTGCATTCCAACCAAATTTCTTGGCAATTCGGTAACTACGATAAGAAACACTAATTGAATGCTCTAACCTTGTCGTAAAGTGATGCTGAGTATATTCAGCAAGCTTTTGTACCTCTTCTCGATGAATTAAATCTTCAATGTATCCAAGATATTCAGTATCTGTCTTCCATTTTGCTTCGCTCATGCAACGCCTTCCTTTTCATTAGAGTTCAATCATTTTAGATATCTACTATTTTACACTTAATCATTCCGTTTTAGAAGGCATATAACCTAAATTTACGAACTTTAAACAATCCTTAATAATTAGCTTAGTAACCTTCTGTCAAAGCAAACATCAAAATGCCGGCTGCTACAGCAACATTTAAGGATTCAGCTTGACCTACTATTGGAATATAGAGATTTTTTGTTGTTTGTTTTAAAAAGTCCTCACTTAATCCATTGCCTTCATTTCCCATGACGAGAGCAAATTGTTTTGCTCTAGGAATCGTTAAATAACACGCAGCAGTTTCATTTAGTTCAGTCCCATAAACGGGAATTTTAGTAGCTTTCATTAAATCAAACCATTCTTGCAGGTCCCCTTGATAGATTGGTAAATGGAAATGGCTCCCTTGCATCGAACGAATGACTTTACTATTATATAAATCAACTGATCCTTTTCCTAAAACAACTCCGCCAAATCCTGCTGCATCGGCTGTACGAATCATTGTTCCAACATTCCCTGGGTCCTGAACGTTATCTAAAAATAGCAAAGGCTTGGTTAAATCGGGGTCATTTTCAGGTACTAGCATTTGAAGCACTGCAAAAACACCTTGAGAAGTCTCTGTCTCACTTAATTGCTTTGATATTTCTGCAGAAACTAAAATTTGTTTTTCAACTGGGTAGTCAATATCTAAATTTAGTTGTTTGTCTTCACTTATAATCAACTCGCTAATAGAAGCTTGATTTTTAATTGCTTCATCAATTAAATGAATTCCTTCAATTAAATAGGCTCCTGCTTGTTCGCGACCTTTTTTAGTCTGTAGTTTTTTCCAATTTTTTACTCGTTCATTTTTAGTTGAAAGAATTGTTTCCATTCTTGCTCTCACTCTTTTCTATGCTAGTTTCTATCTTCTATACTAACAAGAATCGAGCCGTTTTACAATCCGATAAACGGACCAGGGTTGACAGGATTATTGTTCTCACGAATTTCAAAATGTAAATGAATTCCTGTTGACGAACCAGTTGTTCCCATAACGCCAATTTGCTCGCCTTGATTGACCGTTTGTCCAGGTACTTTAGTTAAGCTCCCTGCAGCCATATGAGCATAATAAGTTTTGTAATTAATACCGTTAATTACCCCATGGTCAATAATGACTAAATATCCATAGCCACCATTATTATAGTTAGAATATTCAACAACTCCAGCTTTTGACGCAACGATTGCTCCACCACCAGCAATATCAATGCCTTTATGAAAGGTAGTTGCGCCAGTAAATGGATCACTACGATATCCAAATGGTGAAGTTACAGGTCCATTCGCCGGAACTATAAAACCTGTTCCATTTACGTTAGGAGTTGGAGTTGACTGAGTGTTTGTCTGCTGCTGTTGCGCCGCTAAATTCATAGCCTCTGCTTGTAGATCTGCAGCAATTTTAGCTTGTTGCTCGGCTACTATTCTTGCCTCTTCTGCTTGTAGTTTATTGCTTAACTGACTGGCTTGACTAGCTAATACAACTTTTTCATTAATCAAATCAGTCTTTTCATTTTCTGTTAATTGATACTTTGTCGCAATTTGGACAATTTTATCATCTATTTCAGACTTTTGAGCAAAAAGATTATTTTTAGACAATTCGATTTCATTTTTCATAGCAGTGGCTGTTACTTTTTCAGATTGTGCATTTTCTTCAAGTACTTCTAACTCTTGTTGATCTCTTTCTTGCTCGGAAACAATGGCTTTATTTGCTGAAACTAATGTAGTCACGGCTGAGACACGGCCAATTAAATCTGGAAAACTCTCTGCTGTTAAAACGACAGAAGCTAAATTAGCTGCATCACCATTTGTTTGAACATATCGCGCTTGATTGTCTAACTTATCCGTTCTTTTTTCAATTCGTTCTTCTAGTATTTTTATTTCTTTTTTCAAAACCTTAATTTTTTCTTCCGTTTTAAGCAAGGTTTCTTCTTGTTTTTGAAGCTTGATGATAATTTCATCAATTTGTTTTTGCAAGTTTGTTACATCTGTTTCTAATGCTTTTTTTTCTGTGGTTAAATTTTCTAAAGAGTTGGTTGACTCGGTAATTTTATTGGTTACTTCATTATTTTTTTCATCTATTTCTTTGGCTTTTTTATTGATTTCATCCACCGATTCCGCTTGAACTATTGAGCCTAAAGCCATCGGATTAAACGCCAATAAAGTCGTGATTACGCCAAGTGTTATTCTTTTCTTCATAAAATCCCCCTTTGAATCTGTTTCCATAACATTTTGTCTTTAATCAAAGTATAACATAATTCCTATTGTAACAATTTGTTATTTCAGTGTCATCTCTACGACAAATATTACTGACTCGAAATAGTAAACGCTTAATTTTTATGGTAAAATGATTTAAAATCAAGGGGGAATAGATGATGGCAATCAGATTAAATAAGCAACAGGTTATTTATAATTTTTCTAAGGAGCATCCACCTGCATTAATCGTGGAAAACGGAGCAACTATTCAAGTTGAAACTGCAGACTGCTTTACTGATCAAATTGATTCAGCTAATTACGCTTTTTCTGGGTTAAACTGGGACCAAATCAACCCAGCAACTGGTCCAATATTTGTGAAAGGCGCTGAACCAGGAGATGTATTGAAAGTCAAAATTAAAAAAATCGAGTTAGATTCTATGGCGACAATGATAACCGGACCAGATATGGGGGTTTTAGGTTCTGAATTAACTCAGACTACGATAAAAAAATGTCCCATAAAAAATGATTTTGTTCAATTAACTTCTACATTAAAGGTAAAAGTAAACAAAATGATTGGCGTTATTGGAACAGCTCCTAAAGATGAAGCTATTTCTTGCGGCACACCAGATGCTCATGGTGGCAACATGGATTGTAAAGAAATTACTGAAGGTGCAGATTTATACTTACCAGTTCATACCAAAGGTGCTCTATTAGCCCTTGGAGATGTTCACGCCGCAATGGGCGATGGAGAAGTTGCCGTTTGTGGAGCAGAAGTTGCAAGTCTTGTAACAATTGAAGTGCACATTTTGAAAAACAGCTCTTTACCTACACCACTATTAGTAAATTCAGAAAAAATAATGACAATTTCTAGTTTCCCTACATTAGATGAAGCTTCTGTTGATGCCACAAAAAAATGGTTTCCTTACTTCAAGAAAAGAGTCAACTTTCTTCAGCTGATGCGATTTTATTATTGAGTCTAGCAGGTGATTTGCGCATTTGCCAAATTGTTGATCCAAACAAAACAGTCAGAATGGAATTAGATAAACACTATTTTAAATTGCCCTTGGCTGATTAACTAGTAAAACTGGCTTCGACAGATTCCTAAAGTAAATTAGACGAAATAAATAATACAAACCTTTAATTTAGGCAGGAGGATTCATTTTATGACTAGCATCCGAGATATTGCGCGCCTATCTGGTTTTTCAGTTAGTACCGTTTCTCGTGTTTTAAACGACCATCCTTATGTATCGGCTGAAAAAAGAGCCCATATTCAAAAAATAATCAAAGAATTAGACTACACTGTTAACCAAAATGCCGTCAATCTTAGTATAGGAAAAACAAAAACCATTGGTATTATCCTCCCCTATGCCAATAATCCTGGATTTGATAAAATTATTCAAGGAATCTTAACTACTGCGATTAAGCATAAATATAACTTGATGCTTTTGCCAACAAATTATAGTAAAGATGAAGAAATCAAACACTTAAATCTTTTAAAAAATAAACGAGTAGATGGAATTATTATTACATCTAAAGCCAACTCTTGGGATGTATTAAATGACTATGCAAAATATGGCTCAATTGTTACATGTGAAGAAACACCTTTACAGACTATTTCAGCAGCTTATACTGATCGACTCAGGTCTTATTTGGAAGTCTTTCACTATTTAAAAAAACGTGGCCATACGAATGTCGCCTTTACTAGCGTTCGATCAGCTGAAAAAAGTAACAGTACAAAATCCGTCTTAGTAGCCTACGAACAGGTTTTTGCTCCACCATTAGAAAAAAACTATCGAACAAATTGTTTTACTTATGAGGATGGTTTACGGGCAGGAGAATATTTTTTAAATCAAGCAAATCCACCGACTGCTATTTATGCTAACGGGGATGAAATTGCAGCAGGTATTTACCATGTTGCTATAGAAAAAGGCTTACGTATTCCAAACGATTTAGTTCTGATTGGTGAAGAATACCTACCAGTTGGAAAAGTTTTAGAGCTCTCTTCAATGGACCATCAATTAGAATTACTAGGACAAGTTGCCTTTGAGTTAGCTATCCAACAAAGAATTAAAAAAAAGAAAATCCCGCATATTTTGAGATGTGCTCCGAACTAAAAAACAAGCCTTGATAGTGACTATACTAGTCCATCATTGCTTGTTTTTTTAACGTAAAGCTCTACTCGAGCAGCTCAAAAACTTTAGCGTAAATCACTTGTTGCACATTAATTGGAACAACAATCATCTCTTCATTCTAATAGTGCTCCTAATCAGAAATCTCGCAATCTAAAAATACACTTATTATTCACTTTTCCTTATTTAAACGATAAAAAAGAAAAATAGGTTGCTTTTACTAACAAATGTTTTATATAATCTAATGTAGTTAAAAAGAATCAAAGATTGGAGAAAAATATGTACGACTTCCTAGATAAATATACAAAACGAAAAATAAAATTAGTCCAATTACTATTGTCTGAAGATCGTTACTGGTCATTAAATGAAGTTGCTGCTTACTTAAATTGTTCAAAAAAAACAGTTCAAGCAGATATAAGAAATTTAAAGAATGAACTTCTTCTTTGGACTCCAGAAATTTCGCTTGAAAGTTCAAGTAAAGGCTATTATTTAACTAAAGAACCTCACTTTAATAGCCAAAAAATAAAAATTCACTATTTGCAAACATCGGTTAGTTTTTCACTTTTTTATCATCTCTTTTTAGGTGATATTGTCAGTTTTACTCACTTTGCAAAAAAGCAATTTATTAGCTATTCCCTAATGAATAAGGAAGTCAATTTATTAAAAAAAGAATTAATGTTTTATGACCTTTCAATCTCAGCCAATCCACCTACCTTAAACGGTTTGGAAACACAAATTCGTTACTATGCCCAATGCTTTTTTTGGAATTCATATTCAGGAATTGACTGGCCTTTTAGTGAAACAAATCGAGAAGAATTACTAGGATTGATTCTCGAAATTGAAACACTTTTTGAACATCCATTCAACCAAATTGAACGAGAACAGATTGCGTATGGAATTGCTATTGCTCGTTCCAGAATTAGTAGAGGGTTTTTAATTCAAGAAGAAATCCATTTCCAAAATTTAACTGCTTTGGCACCTTTTGATAATCAACTGATTCCACTTTATAAAAAAATGCTTGCCAACTTAAAATTAACGCCACAACAGCTTGAACGAGAAATTGAGCATCTTTTCAGTTTGATGGCTATTATCCCAACCGCTACTCAACCAACCCAAATAATAAAAAAATTACTAATGAACTATGAAGTCCAAAATCCGATTTATTATCAAGCTACAAAAGCTTTTCTAAATGCTTTTAATCAAAATGTTAAAACGATTGATTTTGATTTTCAAGATCCAACTTTACAATTTAACCTGACAAGTATCCATACACATGCCTATTTTTTTATTGGTTTACCAACTCACCATATTTCTCGTACTATCATCCCTGCTAGTCAAGAAGCCAAGGACACTCTTGGCAAACTTTATGATGATTTTTTCGATACGATTAAAGATGACTATGAATTAAAGAATATCTTTCAACAAAAAGAATTTCTGTTATCCTCGTATGCTCCACATCTAATGCCTTATTTAGATCGCAACTACTATGAGAAAAAAATCCGTATTCAGATTATATCAAACAATGGACGCCATTATGAAAGTAAACTCAAACGAGATCTCATTGATTATTATAATTTTAACATTGAAATTGTTTCTTCCTTTGAGGATACTGCTACTATTGATTTAATTTTAACAGATGTAATGACTACTCAATCTCTGAATTCATTGAATTGCTTTCTTTGGTCATCTACACCATCCAGAGGTGACTGGGATCGTTTAACCAACCATTTGAAAAAGTTAATTGACCATGCATAAGAAAAAGCCACGGATTTCATTACATCCGCGGCTTTTTCTTATAATATCGGCGTAAATAAACTAGCCAGTGTTTCTTTTATTTTTTGGCTTCTTGATTTATTATTTAAGCTTTCTACTGTATTTAGCTGACTTTCTTTCAAATCATTTTCAAAATCCATTTTCATTTTATTAATGGCTTCAGACGGCTCATAAACAAAAACCATTAATTCATGATTTAAGCGGAAACTACGAACATCAAAATTCGCCGTTCCAATTGCAGCTCGTTTTCCATCGATAATCAATAGTTTTCCATGAATAAATGAATCATTTCTATAACTATAAACCTCTGCACCAGCTTCGGTTAAGGTTTTTATATAGGCGTTACTGCCATGAAACGATAAAGACATATCTGCTTTTCCTGGAATCAATAATTTTACATTAATCCCACTCATTGCCACACGTCGTAAAACAGCCAATGATTCTTCATCGGGAACTAAATATGGGGACATAATCCATACAGATTCATCTGCAGAGTCAATTAAATCTAGCAAAGCATCACGAATTAATTTTTCTTTATCATATGGACCACCATAAACCACTTGAATCCACTCATTTCCAACAGAGTCTGATTTCAAATAACGCTTAACTCCTTCATCACTTATAAACTCAGAGGCTGCATTTTCTCGATTCTCCATATAAACCCAATCATATAAGAACGCTTCTTGAAGCTCCAGTACACCTTTTCCTTCCATTTTCAAATGCGTATCACGCCAAAAGCGAAATCGTTGGGTAATACCTAAATATTCATCGCCTACATTTAAACCACCAGTAAAACCAATGTCGCCATCAACCACAATTATTTTGCGATGATTTCTCAAATTAGCAGTTCGAGCAAACCAAATTGAATAAATAGGATCATATGCGTATAAATGAACCCCAGCCTCGACTAACGGAGCTAAAAATTCTTTGGTTAGCTTCTTCGAACCAAACCCATCATATAAAAAACGAACGGTTACACCCTCCTTAGCTTTTTCAACTAAGATATCCCGAATTTCAGTGGAAATAGTGTCTTGTTTAAAAATGTAATATTGAATATGAATATGGTCTTTAGCCCCTTGCAAAGCCTCTAGTATCGCTGAAAATGTTTCCTGACCGTCTGTTAACAAAGTTAGACGATTGCCTCTCATCGCATGAATGCCAGTTAAAGCTTCAATCCGCTGAGATAATTTTGGCGTTTCATTCGGTTCAGATTCACAAGATACCTGATGAATTCTTTCAATCAATTTTGCACGTTCTACATTTTGATTCGTAGAAAAAATCCTATTTTGTGGATTTCTACCAAAAAATAGATAACTAATCACTCCAAAAACAGGAATAACAAAAATAATGGCAATCCAAGCTACTTTAGAATTTGTACTTCTTTGGTCTACTAGTAACAAGCGCAGACCTATAAAAACACCTAGCAACTCAATTCCAAAACTAATTAAAAAGAATAGTTGCTGAGACCACGAGCTAAGAAAGTAGGCTAAACCTATGGTTAAACTAATAATTATTACTAATTGAATACTTTTATTTTTCATATTCTCCTCCAATAGCTAAAACAGCCAATTTAAATCTACCAATTTCTATTGTATTTTACTACGAAGCAAAAAACAAATTTAGCCGCTAAATCAAGGTCTAAATTTAAAAGTGATGTATGTATCAGAATAGGGATTATTTTGATCCCTATTCTTAATTTAGTTCGATTGTATCTTCTCTATAAAATAATTCATAACTTGGAGATTATCCGTTAATTCAGGATGAAAACTAGTAACCAAAACCGTTTTGCTTTCAGCAGCAACCACAGTCCCTTCGAAACTTGCTAGAACAGTGACACTATCCCCCATTGAACGAATATAAGGTGCTCTAATAAAAACAGCTGGTATATCTGTTTTTATTTTTTCCATCCAAACTTGAGTTTCAAAACTATCTTTTTGACGACCAAATCCATTCCGCTCTGCCTCAATATCTATTATTCCTAAGCGAACTTCATCGAATTGAGTTTGTTCAGTCTTCTTGCCACACAATATTAATCCTGCACAAGTGCCAAAAATATACTTTCCTTCTTTAGAAAATTGTTTAATCGGTTCAATCATTTGGTTTGATCTTAGTAACCGTCCAATCGCTGTTGATTCCCCACCTGGAATAATTAATCCCACTAAATCATATAAGTCAGTTGGCTTTTTTACAAGAACAACTTCTACACCCAACTGCTCTAACATTTTTTGATGCTCTGTTATCGCTCCTTGAAATGCAAGTATGCCAATTTTCAACAATTTTACCAACCTCTTTCTTGCATTCTTTCCGTTGCTGGAATTTGGCTGATATCAATCCCTTTCATAGGTGTTCCCAATCCTTTAGATAACTCAGCTAATAATGCATAATCTTCAAAGTGAGTTGTTGCTTCAACAATAGCTCGCGCAAATTTTTCTGGGTGCTCCGCTTTAAAAATACCCGACCCCACAAAAATACCATCTGCACCTAGACTCATCATTAATGCTGCATCTGCTGGCGTAGCAACACCTCCAGCTGCAAAATTAACTACTGGTAACTTGCCTAATTGTTTCACTTCTTTAATCAATTCATATGGAGCACCAATGTCTTTAGCGAAGGTCATTAATTCATCTTCATTTTTGCCACTTAAACTACGAATTTGTTGATTGACTTTGCGCATATGTCTAACAGCTTCGACAATATTTCCAGTTCCAGGTTCTCCTTTTGTACGAACCATTGACGCACCTTCCCCAATGCGACGCAATGCCTCTCCTAAATCACGACACCCGCAAACAAAAGGAACCGTATAACTAGATTTTAGTAAATGAAACTCTTCATCCGCTGGAGTTAATACTTCACTTTCATCAATGTAATCCACTCCCATAGCTTCTAAAATCCGAGCCTCGGCAATATGTCCAATTCTCGCTTTAGCCATTACTGGAATACTTACAGCTGCCATCACCTCTTCAACAATAGTTGGATCTGCCATTCGAGCTACTCCACCTGCTGCACGAATATCTGATGGAACTCTTTCTAATGCCATGACAGCTACAGCTCCTGCTGCCTCAGCAATTTTTGCTTGCTCGGCGTTGATGACATCCATTATTACGCCACCTTTTTGCATTTGCGCCATCCCTCTTTTAACTAGTTGACTTCCAATAACTTTTTCTTCCATCATATACAGCCTCCTTTAATCTTCCTTTTATCATAAGCAATTCTTTTATAAACCTCTACACCCAATTGGATTGTTTTTTACCCATCCAATTCTAATTTTATGCTATACTTATCCTAAAATTAGAAATAGGCGGGTGATTCTATGTGGGACTTAAGTCTTTATCAATCTAAAAAAATTCCTCTTTATCAAAAAATCATGCTCTTAATTCAGGATGGGATTAAAAATGGAGAGTTAGTAGCAGGAAGCCTGTTGCCTTCTGAAAGAAAATTGGCTCAACTCTTACAAGTAAACCGTTCCACAGTTATTCGAGCATTTGATGAATTAAGTGATCGAGGCATTCTCATTCGAAAAAAAGGCAGTGGAACCTATATAAATGCTGAAAAATGGGGCTTAAAAACACAACCTATCATTAATTGGCAAGCAACTGTTAGTCCGCTAGGAGATATGGAAAGCTCTTTTTATCAAAAGCAAGTAGAACAGATAAAGCAAACACAAATTTCTAGTTCTTATCTAGATTTAGGCAATGGCGATCTACCAACAGATTTATTACCGGCCTTGAAAACACCTGAACTTTCTTGGAGTCAGCTTATTCAAGAAGAAAAAGAGCTTTATTCAAATGAGTTAGGCTTAACTTCTCTTAGAAAAAGCATCCAAAGTTACTTAAAAAAAACCTATCATTTAACAGTTCCTTTGTCTGAAATTTTAGTCACATCTGGAACGCAACAAGCTTTATTTTTAATTACACAAGGATTACTAAAACCTGGCGATACAGTGGGGATCGAAGCCCCTTCTTATTTTTATTCATTAAAACTCTTTCAAGCAGCTGGCGTTCGGCTTATTCCACTGCCAATTGATAATGACGGTCTTCTTTTAAATCGTTTAGAAGAATTAAACTTAAACTTTCCACTTAAAATGATTTTCTTAAATCCTATTTTTCAAAACCCAACCGGCTCAGTTATGAGTTACGAACGCAAAAAAAAGTTGTTGGATTATTGTAAATTAAAACGTATTTTAATTATTGAAGATGATGCCTATGGTGGGTTAGCTTTTTCACCCACTGTTGATACAAGTCCAATCAAAAAAATCGATCAAGACCAACAAGTCTTATATGTTGGTTCCTTATCAAAATTAGTCGGGCAAGATATTCGGATTGGTTGGATGGTTGGACCTAGCACGATTCTAAAGCAATTAGCAAAAATTAGAAGTCAAATTGATTCTGGCTTAAGCATACTGCCACAACTTTTAGCCGACAGCTTTTTAAAAAATGACCAACCTACTCAACAAGAACACTTAAAACAAACGCTTAAAACGCGTGCTCATGATTTAGAAGAATGGCTGATGGGACGCTTCGGGGAGGAAATTCGTTTTCAACCTGCTAAAGGTGGATACCATCTTTATACCTATTTTCCTTACTATTCAACTGCGCAATTTTCTCAGTTGCTTCAAGACTTGTTAAATGAAGGAATTTTTGTAGCAGAAGGTCGCTTATTTGGTGAAAAACAACAGGCTATCCGCTTTAGTTTTGGACACTTTTCAACTCAATTTTTTCTGTCTTAAACGTTTACTCTGTCATTTTAAAAGATAAATCGCACATTTTTCAATCGTTATATTGCGTTATTAAAATAGATTTCCATCCTAGATTACCTAAGTTGGAAATTTTTCATTTAATTCCTAAGACTAAACTGTCACGAGCTGCCTCTACAACATCTGTCGTAATTAAGCTTAGTTTATTTATTTTAAGAATACGCTCAATCTGAGAAAATAGACTTTGTAAAATTTGAAAATGAGACTTTTTAATTGTCTCATAAATCATCGTTTTAGATATTAAAGTAACTCAAAATTGATTGTTACTTTAATATCATTTTATCCCAAGTCATTTATCATCAACAATCTTTTTAATTTCTAATCTATAGAAAATGGTAAATAAAATGTACAAAACTAAATAATTACATGCTAACATAAGAAGAATTATAATCAAATTCAATCCGTTTGCTTGTTTTAAATAAATTAATACACCAAAAACAAACAAATTAACGACTCCTGTAATTGCCAATGCTAATTTTTCTTTCCCAACAGCTTGTAAATTGAATTTTGCTACTTCAAAGAATGGTTGAGCCAAAGATGTAAATAAAACGATTAGCAAAATGGAACTTGCTGTTTCGATTACCTCAGGCTTATTTGTAAAAAACGCTATTGAAAGTGGACGTATTACATATAAGACTGTTGCGATTATGGTATAGAAAAATAAAATTATTAGTAAAGCTATTATTGGAAGGTTTAGCAACTTTTTTTTATTTTTTTCGGCCATATACTCTCCTGTTAGAACAACGACCCCACTACAATACATAAACATAGGGGTCAAACATAGATCAACTATTCTACGACAAACACTATAAGCTGAAAAACTAACAATTCCTAATCTTGCTAATAATGCTGTTACTCCAACATTAAAAATTGACCCTTCAAGTATTTCCTGAGCAAACAATGGAATACTTTTTTTTAATAAAAATAATTTTTTAGAACTTTTTATCGTACGTAGTGCATTCAAGTCTTTGCGTAAAATAAAGAAATAACAACAAATTTCAAAAAATTGCGTACATGAATTTGCTAAAGCAATTCCAACAACACTATATTCATTATTATTAAAAACAAAATAAACTAGAAACAAGGAGCTTAAAATTTGAAATATTGAACCCATAGCACCAATCATTAAAATATTTTTGGTTTGTTTCTTTACTTTCATTTGATTTGATAGTGAAAAAATAATCATATTAAACAAGATTTGAAACGCTGAGATTTGTGCGTAAAATACAGCGATTGCTAATACTTCATTTTGAAAACCATAAAGAATTTCTAGAAAGGAATGGCTGAAAAAGATAATAACTACTGTTGAAATGCCTCCAATCAATAAATTCAATTGAATAATGGACTTAAAAAAATTCTTAAACATTTCAGGATTAGATAATCGAATTCTAGAAGAATAAATATTAAAAGATAGACTACCAACGCCCAAAATTCCAATCAGTGAATAAATAAACGTATTCACAACTTCTGTTGCTGCAATAGCATTAATGGAAATCCGACCAATAATTGCAGCTAATAATGAACTAATTACAATTGAAAAAAAGTTATTAGCAACTAACGGTAATGAAAAATGATTAAGTTCTTTCGCTATATTTTTATTCATAATTTTCCTCTCATATCATACTACTAGTAATTGAGCGCTAATAAAAAAGTATTTATTTGAATGGAGGTAATTCTAAATATATATCATTGTCAATTAAGTTATGATAGATAATATTTTTAAGTGGGAAATTATCTAAAAACGATAAAACAATTTCACGGCATTCATTTTTTTCAATTTTATATTCGTCAATAAATATATTAACAATAGTATCTAACTTACATTTTTTTGAAACTAAATATAGAATATATGCACCTGTTACATTAATATGGAAGTATTCTAATTTTATCGGATCAAAACAAATATAAAAATTTTGCTCCCTTAACAAAGTTAATCTTTTTTTACCTTCTATATAAAATAATTTTTTATCCACTTATAGATACCTCACTCTCATTCCAAAAACAAGTTAAATCTGATCCATAAAGTGAACCATCTAGCTCTAAAGCTGTGCATCTGCAGCCCCCACCACACCATTCATGAGGACAGAGAGAGCATTTTCCTGTTAGTGATTCAAAACTAATTTCTCTTAATTTTTTAAACACCTCAGAATCATTCCAAATTTCACTGAATTTTTGTGTTTTAACATTACCTGCAATCAATTCCTCGATTCCATTCATCAAGTCGCACCCATAGACATTTCCTTGATGTGATATAGAACAGGCTTTAACTCCAGCTTGACAAGATACTTCTCTTTTAGAAAGTTTTTCAAAACCTTCTAAATCTTGTCCCCAAGCGCTTAATAAGTCCAGTCGATCATAGTGTGCTAACGGAAAATAATGAGTCCAAAAAATATCACTCTCATTTGGTGGCACGATTTTAAAATTCACCTTAAATTCATTTTTTTTCATTAATTCACTTAATTCTAGAAAAACAGGATACCAATTCTCTTTGTCTGTTAAAATACTTGCATCTGATGCTCTTCCAGTGGGACAAACTACCATCACTGACATATGCTCAATTCCTAATAGATCATTTAATCTAATTGTCTTTATTAAATCATTTACATTGTTTTTATTTAATGTAAATAATGTAGACACAGGTAAATTATATCTTTGCAAATGTTTAATACCATTTATTGCTTTTTTAAAACTACCTCTACCTCTACCTCTACCTCTAACGCAATCATGTCCCTCTGGCGAATAACTATCTATTGTTACACAAATTCTGTCTAAATTAAGTTTAGATAGCTGTTGAGCAACTTTATCATTAATTAATGTTCCATTAGTATTTAATACTTTCGAAAAATTATATTTATTAAAATTTTCAATAATTTTGAGCATATCTTTTCGAGCAAAAGGCTCCCCACCAGTTAAAGCTACCCTATGAACGTTCATATGATGTAGCTCCATAAATAATTGATCTAATTCTTCTACAGTCATCTCACCTTCTTTGCTAGCAAAAGGCCCCGATTCTGCTGAACAATAGTCACACTTTAAATTACAACGATTTGTTACTGCTATATCGATTAAGCACGGACTATCATAATATTTTCTCATCGTTATCTAATCCCCCTGTAAATAGAAATAAAGGATAGCAGCAAAAGCATGCTATCCTATTTTTATTAATTTTTACCCCAATTAGCGCTCATTACAACAGTTGGTTTTTCAAATTCTTTTTTCTTCATTTGTTATTCCTCCTCAAGTTATATTTAATCATTTAAGAAAGCTCAAATATTCACAATAAGATTAAAAAAAAATGAGACAACTTTATGTTCCCTAATCTAATTCTAACATAAAAATTTCATTCAAACAATAATTATTAAATATGTATATCGAAAATTTTTTACTTTTTCTTAAGTATCTATCATATTTATCTTACTATCATTTTTCAGAACTTTAAATAAAAAGAATACTATTATAATTAAATTTCAGATTTATTTTAGAAAAAAGGAAGAAATATGCAATATAACAGTTGAAGTATGTGCAATTTATTTATTGAAGTCACAGTTTACTCTCATAAGCTAACCAAAAAAAGCTAGAATTCGTTTATTACTATACGAATTCTAGCCTCTCTATTCCTGAATAAACATGCGAATAGCGTTTTTTCCAATTAAGTTTGTTGAAACACCATCGATTGTTCCACCAATTACACCGCCTGCCAAAGGAACTAATTTAGCCAAACTGACAGCGCCTTTTTCTCCAAATTTTACTACTAAAGTAAAACCAATTTTCTGATTCAATTTTAATAAAACTGCCGATGGAATTTTCTGAATACCCATCAAAGCCGCTTGATTCCCAACACGAATCCCTGTTGATTTGACTACTTCTGCCATACTTGTACCGACTAAACATAGATAAACAAACGTCCGAACTTGATCAGATTTCAAATCATAGCCGCCCATAACAGCAAGCGCAGCTATCATTTGTAATTGAATCAACAATACCGCGGATATATTTGCAGGCATAGCGACTGGTAAAGTCAGCAAACCACCTAAATTTGTTACAAATCCAGTTGTCATACTTTTACCATTTTGCATTCTGATTAAAGCTTGAGCGCTTTTCTTTACCGTTTTATGCTTCGTTAAATAATCTTGTGCCAATGATTCTGCCGAAGTCATGCCTGGCATACTTCCATCTATTATTTTGCCATATGCCCAATCTAAAAGGCTTAATACTTTATTCTCAGTTAAAGCTTGAACTGCCATTCTAAGTACCTCCTACTAAAAGAATCTGACTGCTAAATTCTTTTTATTATTTTACTCTTTAATCAGAAATCTGACATCCGCCTTAAGTCTGAGTATTTATCGTAAACCAACATTCTAGGATCACAGTCCATCTTTGATGGATGTGTATCATGTTTCTAAGTTGCTAAAGCAACAAGAACCTCTGTATACCAACATTTTAGGATCACAGTCCATCTTTGATGGATGTGTATCATGTTTCTAAGTTGCTAAAGCAACAAGAACCATGATAAAGCAAGCAAGAACCATGATAAAAAAGCAACCTAAGAATTAATTCTCAGGTTGCCTCTATCTTAAATTTAGTTAAATTGTGGTAAATATTGTTTATGAGCCTCTAACAATTCATCCATCACCTGTTTGCCTTCGTTTCCACTAGTTATAAGTGGATTCGTTGTAAAGGCTTGTAACAGTGTACCATAGTCTCCAGTAACGGCTGCTTCAATTGTTAATTCTTCCATAGCTTTCATTAATTGCAATAAACCACGTTCTGCTGGTGCAAATCCGCCAAATTGGAACGGAACAGGACCATTTCCAGTAATCATACAGGTTACTTCTACAGCAGAATCAGCTGGTAAATCAGTAACAGTCCCATTATTTTTAGTACTGACTGTCATAATTAAACGTTTGTCATTGTAGATAGAATTGATAATGTTACATGCAGCATCACTATATCTTGCTCCACCACGTTCTGCCAATTGTTGCGGTTTGTGGTCTAATTCAGGATCTTTATACAGTTCAAATAGCTCTTTTTCAATTGCTTTAACTTTTTCTGCACGTGTTCCATTATTTTTAAAATCTTCTAATTCATCTTTCAACATTTCATCTGTCATATAATAATACATATGGTAAGGACATGGCACCATGTGTAAGTTCTCTACTTGTTCAAAAATCAAATTATTATCTTTAATATTTGCTACAATACTCTTACCATCTGCATCTTTTCCATACATTTTTGCAATCAATTCATCCGTTAAATCCTTGCCTTGATTATCAACTACTGTATGCCAATGTAAACGATTAATTCCTGCAAATTGGAAGAACAACTCTTCTTGTTTGCGCCCTAGAATTTCAGCCTCTTCAACTTCAGCATTGACAGGAATATTACATAAACCGACAACTTTATCCCATTTTCCATAACGCAACACAGCTTCTGTAACCATACCTGCAGGATTTGCAAAGTTGACTAACCAAGCATTAGGACAAAGTACTTTCATATCTTCAACAATATCAAGAATAACAGGAACTGTTCTAAGTGCTTTAAATATCCCACCAGCTCCATTCGTTTCTTGGCCAATCATGCCATGACTTAATGGAATTCGTTCATCTAAAATACGTGCATCTAGTTGACCAACCCGTAATTGAGTTGTCACAAAATCAGCATCTTTTAAAGCTGACTTACGATCTAATGTTAAGTGAACTTCACAGTCAATCCCAGCTGCTTTAAACATTCTTTTTGCCATTTCACCAACGATATTTTGTTTTTCTTCTCCAGCTTCTACATCAACTAACCACAATTCAGTTAATGGCAATTCTTCATAACGTTTGATAAATCCTTCAACTAATTCAGGGGTGTAACTTGAACCGCCGCCAATTGTAACAATTTTCAAGCCTTTTTTCATTATAAATTCCTCCAGACATTGTCTCTAAGTTCTTTACTTCTCCCTAAGTATACCTTGATTTTAACAAAAATAAAGGGCTTTCTAAGTGATTGGAACTTATCTTAGTCATTAAAAACTCGTTACATTTAAGTAACGAGTCGTTACGTAAACAATTTAAAACAACCTTAAATTTATCTATTCAGCTAGACATCAACTTTTAAAGAGTGTATTGTAATAAAGGAGATACTCATCCCTATATTGGAGGCTTAAAAGCATGCTATTTCTTGATAAAACACCCGACCTAACTTCATTAGATTTAACTTTATATAAATATATTTCTGAACATTCTGAGGCTGTCACAAAAATGAAAATCCGCGAATTAGCAGAAGCTACCCATACTAGTACTACTAGTATTTTACGTTTTTGTAAACAATTTGAATGTACTGGTTTTTCAGAGTTTAGAATTAAGTTGCAACTCTATTTAAAAGAACAAAAACAACTTAAAACGTCTTCAAAAATTAGCGATGAAACGAGTTATATTGATTTTTTACAACGAACAACCGAACCTTTTTATCAAAGTAAAATTAAAGAAGCCGTTGATTTACTTAAAGATAAAGAATTAATTTTATTTATTGGAGAAGGCTCTTCTAACGTAATGGCTTTGTATGGTGCACTCTACTTTTCATCTATTTTCAATATGGCCTTGCATATCGAGGATCCAACCAATCACCCTGTTGACTTTTTATCGTCTTCCTTATCCGATAAAGTTTGTATTGTAGCTTTATCAGTTAACGGTGAAACTCCCGAGATTATTCATTATATTAGCCATCTTAATTTTAGTAAAAGTTCCGTTTTATCAATTACAAACAGCTCAAAATCTACAGTCGCACAACTTTCAGATGTAAATATTCCTTATTATATTACGAGAGAAGTAAAAAATACTGCTGATATTACCTCTCAACTTCCCGCCCTTTATACGATTGAATACCTTGCTAAAGCAGTTGGAAATCAACTAAAAAAAGACTGAATTCATTAGAAAAAGTCGCTTTATCCAGTAACATAACATGGATAAAACGACTTTTTTTACTTATACCTTATTTTCACTATTCTTTCGAACAACTAATACATCACAACTGGCCTCACGAATCACATAACTTGAAACGGATCCCATAAAAAATCGCTCTAATGCATTTAAACCTGTAGCACCGATCATAATTAAATCAATTTTCTTTTCCTCAGCTAGATCTTTAGCTATGATCCTTTTAGGTGAGCCATACTCAATTGTATAACTTACATTTTTAACACCTAACTCTTTAGCTGTCTTGAGATAATCTTCCATATTCCCTTTAACTTGCTCACTAATTTGAACAATCACTTGTTCATTAATTAATTCCTCTGAGCCTGAAAAACTTTGAAAAGCAATTGGGTCAATAACCTGAACTAATAACAAAGTTGCCTCATTACGGATTGCAACCTGGACAGCTTTTTGAAAAGCTAACTCAGATTCAGTCGAACCATCAATTGCTACCAAAATATGTTTGTATTCCTGTTTCATTTCAGTTCACTCCATTCTTGCTAAAATCTTTTTATAGGTTAAGTGTACACTAGATGATTCATAAAACCCACTGAAAACCTTTTTCTCTTCAACATAAAAAGAACAAATGCCAGAATATAAATCGACATCTGTTCTTTTTTTAACTGTCGGATTTTTTAAAATTGAATCGGTTGATTTTCTAAATCTGTCCGAACAACTAATACATCACAACTTGCATTTTGAATAACATAGCGTGAAACAGATCCCACAAATAAGCGTTCAACAGCATTTAAACCAGTCGCACCTAGCATAATCAAATCAACTTGATATTCTTTTGGAACATCTTTCGCAATCAAAATTTTAGGGGAACCATACTCAATTAAATACTGAAACTCTTCAACCCCTTGTAATTCAGCATATTTTTTGTATTCTTCTAGCGTTTCTTTAACTTGATCTGTGACATTTTCAGTAATTAAACCTTCATACCCTGAGACACTTTGAAAGGACATTGTATCAATTACATGTAGTAAAAATAGACTTGACTGGTTCCGATTTGCAACATGGACAGCTTTTCTAAAAGCTGCTTCCGATTCATCAGATCCATCTACAGCGACTAAAATTCGTTTATATTGTTGTAACATCGTAACCACTCCATCCATTTTTTAATCAATCGCTTTCATTTCCTATAGTGTACACGATTTTCAAAAAAAAAAACATAAAAATGCTCGTTTATTTCAGACTAAAATCAGCTTACTCTGTTAATAACATTTCTTTAGAGCAACTTTTTTTCTTTAAATGCCACCCGTCATCTAAGAAATCAATAAAAGTAATTGTATCTATTCCAGAAACTTTTTTTAAAAATAATTCTTTGACTTCTTCAATCGATAGTTCCTCTTCGATTACAATTGTGCGGGTAATTTTTTTTAATTCTCTAAAATTACTTAATGGTTTAAATTCAATGATATAGATAAAAACATCTGCCCAATTTTCTTCAATTTTCATAAATTTTTAACTCCTCAATTTTTCATTATATTTTGCTTTATTCCTTGTTAAATACACACTCAACTAAATTCTTATTAACTTAAATTTTAGCATGGCCACTCTATTTTGTCGTGATTTAATTTTTACTAAATATGCAAAAAAATTAAAAGCAATCGTATGTATCCATTGATAAACTTCAATTAAATCAAAAAAGTTGCCCCTAATTTGAAGGCAACTTTTTCTTTATTATTTTTTTGTAAAAAAGTTTTTTTGAATTTCAACGAATACAAGAGGTGACATGGCTAACACAAAAGAAATAATCCAGTGCGTTAAGCTCATTGGCACTAAAAAGAAAATCGTTGCTAAACTAGGAATTAAAGCTAAACCTAAAATAATTAACATTGATCCAAGTGCACTATAAAACAGTCTAGGATTAGATAAAATACCCACTTTAAAAATGGATTTATCACTTCGGACATTGAAGATATGCGCAACTGATGACCATGCTAAAATCACAAATGACATCGTCATTCCTACTTCATAACTTGCCCCAATACTGCTACTAACCGTCACAAATTGACCAATATAAAAACCAATCAAGGTTACAATTGTAAAGACTACAGCTTGCGTTCCAACTTTCTTGCCTAAACCATTTGCGAAAATACCAGCATCTTTACGAATCGGTTTTCTATTCATAATATCAGCATCTGGTTTTTCAAGGCTTAACCAAAATCCTGGAATACCATCTGAAACAACGTTAATTAATAATAATTGTACGGCTACAACTGGAACTCCCCAGCCTAAAATTACCGCGATTAACATGATGAATATTTGTGAAAAATTCGTACTTAATAAGAAATAAATAGTTTTACGAATATTTTCATAAGCTGTTCGTCCTTCTGCAACTGCATCAACAATTGTAGCGAAATTATCATCCGTTAAAATCATATCCGCAGCATTTTTAGAAACATCTGTACCTGTAATTCCCATTGCAATCCCAACATCTGCCGCTTTCAATGCAGGCGCATCATTGACTCCATCACCTGTCATTGCAACAATTTCACCATTGGCTTGCCAAGCTTGAACGATTCTAATTTTATCTTCAGGACTGACACGAGCATAAACGGAAACATCTCGAACTTTTGCTTCTAATTCAGCTTGGTTCATCTTATCCAAATCTTGCCCAGTAATAGCTAAATCACCTTCTTCTAAGATGCCAATTTCTTTTGCAATAGCTGATGCAGTCACAATATGATCCCCAGTAATCATGACTGTCTTAATCCCAGCTTTTTTAGCTGCTAATACGGCAGGACGACTTTCTGGTCGTGGTGGATCAATCATTCCAACCATACCTAGAAAGATTAAATCATGCTCTAAAGCTTCTGCGGTTAATTCTGTTGGCATTGTATCAAATGTTTGATACGCAGCTGAAATAACTCGCAGTGCATCTTCAGCAAACTCATCATGAACCCGTTTAGCTTCATTTAATAATTCAGGGCTAAAGGTTACTGGAATTCGATCAAAGGCTCCTTTGGTAATTGCTATATATCCATTATCAGTTTTATGAATAGTCGTCATCAATTTACGCTCTGAATCAAATGGCAATTCAAAAACACGGGGGTACTTTTCTTCCAAACTCGCTTTGGTAATGCCTTTTGCTTGTAGTAAGCCGATAATAGCCGACTCCGTTGGATCGCCAATAATTTGTTCCTTTTCCTCAATCAATTCAACTGTCGCATTGTTCGAAATACTCAACAACTCTAATAATTGATTTTCTTCATTTGTGAAAAGTTCATTAACTGATTTAGGCAACGCATTAGCTGCCCAAATTTTTTGAACTTGCATTTTATTTTGTGTTAGCGTCCCTGTCTTATCTGAACAGATGACAGAGGTGTTTCCAATTGTTTCTACAGCAGGAATACGGCGAATAATCGTATTCTTCTTGACCATATTCTTAACACCATACGTTAGTGTCAGTGTTACAATAACTGGTAATGTTTCAGGAACAGCTGCTACTGATAACGAAATAGCTACCATCAACATCTCAATCATTGTTTCACCATGAATCAAAACACCAATTCCGAAAATTAAAATTCCAGCAACTATAGCTACTAAACTTAAACGTTTAGCTAATTCTTTTAAGCGGATTTGTAAGGGTGTTTTTAACTTAGTTGTATTGTTGATTAAACTGGCAATTTTCCCCATTTCGGTGTCCATACCTGTTTCAACTACTATCGCTTTTGCACGTCCATTGGTCACTAAACAACCCGAATAAACCATATTTAAGCGATCTCCTAAAGGTACATCTTCCGTTATAGTCAAATTTCCGTCTTTTTCAACAGGTAAACTTTCGCCTGTCAAAGCGGATTCTTCTACTTGTAAACTGCTACTTTCAATAATTCGTGCATCTGCTGGGACTAAATCTCCCGCTTGCAACTCAATAATATCTCCTGGTACTAATTCTTTGGCGTCAATCGGTTTTCTGACACCACTTCGAATCACTGTGGTTAAATGAGCATTCATATTTTTCAGAGCATCTAGTGCCTTTTCCGCACTATTTTCCTGATAAATCCCTAGAACTATATTTAAAACCACAATAGCTAAAATAACAATTACTTTAGCCCAACCATACCCAGTTGTTAAAGCTAAATACGCTGAAATAGCTGCAGCAACTAACAAAATAATTGTTGTGATTTCAGCTAAGTGATGTCCTACCTTTTCTAAAGTAGTCTCCTTTTTACCTTCCTCAAATTCATTTGCACCATATTTCTTTTGTTTTTCCAAAATGCTTGCATCATCCAAGCCTTTGTCTTCATTTGAACCTAATTTTTTCACGATCTCATCAATTGATTCCTTAACCCATAACATAGTATTACCCCCTCTGACAAAATACTACAGTTCTCAAAAGCACACCTCTTCATAAAAGTAATCCTTATTGAAATCTAGTTCACCAGTCTATTCTTTAGAAACTCTTTTGAAGCAGTCCTCTACATTAGATTACACTATTTTAAAGCTCTCGTAAAACAAGAACCTCCCAAACTTAAAAAAGAAAGTTCAGTTATAATTTACTTCATTCATTTCTTATTTAAATTGACATTATGCATGAGAAATTTGAGGAAATTTAAACTGACTCGGCCAGTTCCTTTGAAGAGGTTTAACAAATAAAGTATCATCATTATCAACGGATGGTGTTACATCAATTTTATCCATCCAATCTTCATCTGGCATAAAATGAAATTCTACTTTTTCAAATGTAAATTCTTGTTCAATTTCGTGCAAAAACTCATCTAGTTTAAGTTTTCCAGTCGTCAGAATATCAAAAATATCCAATTTACCTGCTTCACAGCTTGCTAAAATAATACTATCTAAAGAAGGTAGATAATAAATAGCATCTGCTAATGCTGTATGATAATAAAACCATTCTAGATGCTCCATAGTTAAAATTTGGAACTCTTGATTTATAGATACTCTATTAGCTATTAACCTTTGGATAAGCTGATGATGTGCTTGATTTTGACTGTCTACTTTTTCTACTGAACTTGAATTTATTTTCTTTTCCGACTGATAATTTAGAGTATAACAACTTTCAATTTGCTTTTTATAGCCAAATTTTGGATAAAAATCTAAGACTTGTTCATTTGCAAATAAGTAAAATCCTCCCACTTTATCTTGGTAATCTGCTTCAATTTTTTTTATTAATTCACGAATTAACCCTTGATTTTGATAGTCTGGATGCGTCATGACTGTGCCAATTTGAATCATTGGATAGCTCTCACCTTGATAACGTATTTGCATATGGTTGATGGAAACATTCGCGATAACTTCATTTTTAGCGAGGTAAGAATAACATTGATAGTTTTCGTTCCATGCTCCAAGTTGATACCAAGCCTCAAAATTAAAGCCGTATGTTCGTTCTACAAGTTGGTTAAAAGAATTTCGATAGTGTTCTTGTTCTTTATAATCTTTGATAAATTGATAATCTTTCATTGCTTTTCCTTTCTTATTCCTAAATTTATACTCATTTAAAAAACAATATTGCTTCTTAACTCTACTGCAAAATGTAATTATTTTTAAATTAACTATTTATATTGCTTCCTTAAAATAAACTATTCTCTTTTTTTAATTGAAGTTATTTTATTCATTTGAGAAGCGTTTCATTTATTATACCAAATTATCGTTTGAATTGACTGATAAGTTTATTAGATAGGAGGAAACTATAAAAAACAGTTCGCTACACTTTTAATTGTAGCAAACTGTTTTTCTTCAAGAATTTAATGTCTAAGCCAACATTTTTAAAAATTAAACAACTTTTTTATTTCCAAGTCGTAAATTTTTCTATTGGCAAACGAATAGAATCGTAGCCTGTCTCAACTGCTTTTCCTATTGAAACAATCATTACTGGTACATAACGTTCAGGGTCTAAATCAAGTGCTTCCGCTAGTTGATCTGCTTCAAATCCACCAATAGGATTCGTTTCATATCCGTGGGTACGTGCTACAAGCATCAATTGCATTGCCGCTAAACTGGCATCAATTTGAACGATTTCATTCATTTTCTCTTTTGATAAATTTTGATAAAGAGGCATAATAGCAGCTAATTGTTGCTCTTTAACTTCTTCCATCATTTTTCCTTCTGCTACTGCTGTCTCATAAATTTCTGGTCCATATTCATAGCATTCTAAATCTCCAAAAATAACAATCATTGCTGCTGAAGTTTCATTTTGACGAGTATTAAAACGGACTAATGGATGTAGTTTAGCTTTTGCTTCATCACTTTCCGCCACAACAAACCGCCATGGTTGCATGTTCACAGATGATGGTGCCAATGTTGCTTCGGTCAATATTTCGGTCATCTCTTCTTTTGATATCTTGACTGATGGGTCGTAAGCTCTCACTGATTTGCGTCCTTTGATGACTTCTTTTAAACTCGTATTTGTTTTCATTTCATTCGCTTCTTTCTATTCTCAATTTTTTAATTTATTGTACTGATATTTTGAGAGATTTTCTCTACTATCCCTGTTAATTCTTTTCTTTGCTCGTTAGTAATACCTTGGTATACTTGTTCTAATGTGTCCACAGTCTTTGATTGGCAGGCTTGCATTCTTGTTAATCCAATAGGAGTAATTTGAACATAAACTTCTCTATTATTTTGAGAATTACGTTCTCGAACGATGCACTTTTCTTCCTCAAGTTTCTTTAGATGACGCGTAACAGCAGCTGGATCAATCTTTAATGCTCTCTGTAAGTCACCTTGTAAAACTCGTTCTTTTTTCGCCAAAATATGCATTATTTCATAACGAGTTAAACTGCATTCTGTTCTTTTCTCAAAACAAAGGTTCATTTGATTGCTTAAATTTTTTAATAAAAAAAATAGCTCTTCTGATTGTTTTTCTTGATTATTCACCTTCTTCATTCCTTTCTTTTGATTAGTCCATAAATGACTCGTCCATCGTTGACTTGTCAATAGTAACTCAATTTGATAAAAATGGCAACTAAATTATTTATAATTAGATAACTTTTTTTGAGAAAAGCATTATTTCACCTGAAAACAAATAAAGTCATATAAATTTTGCAACTAAATTTAAATTCGTTCGTTTTATTTATGAGAGGAGTTGAAAATGTGAAAATCTATCAGTATGAAGATAGGTTAATCCAACTGTCAAAAGAATTGATTTTTTATTTGATTAAAACGGGTTCTACTAAAGAAGATGCGCAAGATATTGCCCAAGAAGTCTTTGTAAAAATACTTGAAACCGAACTTATCCTTCCAGTGGATAAGGTTAGAGCTTGGATGTACCGCGTTGCTATTAGAAAGTATTTAGATTTATATCGACGTAAAAAACGTTATTCTGAAATTATTGAAGAAAATTTTTTATCTTTGCCTAATTGGCAACTTCAACCGGAACAAAATGAACTTCTATATACCGCTTTAAATCAATTAGATCCTTCTAGTGCTTCTTTATTAATTATGAAATACGAACAAGAACTCTCTATTAAAGAAATGATGAGCATTCTAGATGCTAGCGAAAGTAAAATAAAATCAGATTTATTTCGCGCACGAAAAAAATTAGTTCAAATCCTTGAGAAAGAAGGCTATTAAATGGAAAACACTGACAATTTAGATCAACAATTTAAAACTTTAGCTCGAAAAACGAAGAGAAAGCGCTGGCTAATCACGATTTTAATTTCGTTCATCGTCTCACTTTTTGTAGTTTTTGGCAGCTATAAGCTAACACAATTTTTCGCTAAAAAAAGTTACCTCCAATTAGATCAACAATTTGAATTGGTTGCTGATGTTGCCTCTCCAAATATCCATTCTGATTCACGTTACATTTCTTTGAGTAATGTATTGGGCGGTACCCTGGTTAGTAATCGCTACAAAAATGTGAATGGCTATCAAATTCCTTGGGAGCAAAAACAAGGCAGTTATGATTGGATTACTTACTCAGCAGATAGCGGAACAGATGCTGTTGTTGAAATTTCCAATGATCAACAAATAGTTGGTTATAGAAATAAAGCAACTCGTAACAAAATTCCAGTTTTCTTCAATCCGCATGCAAAAGACTCTTTGATTCCAGCTTCAAATGAGGCCCAGTCTTTAAAAGACATGCCTAATCATCTAGCTGAAGTTGGGATTACTTTTGATAAACCTTATACCTATCAAGAAATTCAAAAAATGATTCCAAAAAACTTATTAATCAACTGGTATTGGATTGGAACAAACGCTCATTTCGATACAACTGTATTAAGTTCTTATCTAGGGATTAACGCTAATGAAAAAAATGGTTCTTTAACAAAAAGTGACTATAACCACTTCATTAAACAATTGAATAAGGCTAATAAACAGATGGGTTATCAATTAAATAATGATGCTGTTTCTTACTCTCTTTACGAAGATGGTGTTGCTGTTACTGAAGAACACTCAACTCTTGAGACAGCTAAATTTAGCGGAATTATTTTAAGTGGTTCGACCGAAAACTTTAAATCTTTAGAAAACAAACCATGGCTTTATGCTTCATCTGTTGGTATTGTCATTGAAAAAGTTCCTTTTATCCAACCAACTAAATAAAAGAACCTCAACAAACCAATAGTTTATGATGCTATAACAACAAGAAAAGAGCCAAACTGAAAAATCAGCGTGGCTCTTTTCTATTAATCAATAATCACATGAAAGTTTTGGTTAGTTGTTGCTTCAATGACGGGATGCTCAACTAAATAATCGGCAATTAATTCTGTCATATCGGTTTGGACTTCACGAATAATCTTACTTGCATCATACATACCGTAGTCTCCACCACCTACTGCTCGATATTGATTAGCGGTAACTTCAAGACTATCTGTTGGTCGTACTGGCTGACCATGATACATTAATTTTTCAATACGTTGACCAATTGGATTTTTTACGTTAATCGTATAATCAACGCCTTCATACATATCATAGTTATAGTACTGCGGCTTAGGATTAATGAATTCTGGATTAATCCCTATTGATCCATCCTTTTCTATTTGGAAAAAGGCAGCAGATCGCTCTAAAGCGGCTTTTAAATCAGCACCAGATACATTTAAAACAGCTAATGTATTCGGATAAATGTAATTTGTAACTACATCTCGCATTGTAATGATTTCTCCAAATCCTTTTCCTTCATTATTAAACAAGGCGGTTCCTGAAATATCCGTTCCAGTAGCTGCCATTTGCACTTTCTGAATAAATTCGACATATGGATGCTCAACCATTCTCGCTTGATTAGAATCTTTAATTGTCATATCTCCTGAAACTTTTCCTAATGGTTGATCCAACCAATCTTCAACTTCCTCAGAAATTGAAGCAATTTGCTTCATAATGGTTTCATCTGGCAAAGCCTCACCTGTTGCAACCAGGCTAGCTTCTCCGGTCTTGACTTTAAAACCAGTGGCGTTTTTTTCTAAATCTAATTTGATTTCTCCCACATATTCTCCACGAAAGCCAGGTTGAATTACAGGTACACCATTAATTTGTGTCGCAATTACGCGGTGTTGATGTCCAGTAATTAATGCATCAATTCCAGAAACTTCCATCAATAATTGATAGGCTTCATTTTCACCGGTTAGTACTTCTGTTGGTTTTCCTGTTTCTAAATCTTTTTCAAACCCACCATGGTAACTAACAATCACTACATCAGCTAGCTGGCGTAACTTAGGCACATATTCTTTTGCTGTTTCAACAATACTTTTAAAGGTTAAGCCTTTAATATGATCAGGGTGTTCCCAATTTGGAATGTATTGAGTTGTCAAACCAAGAATAGCTATTTTAACGCCCTCTTTTTCAATAATTTCATAGGCATTGCCAAATGCAGGCTTTCCTGCCTCATTGAGTATATTGGCACAAATAACAGGATAATTCACAGCTTGGATTGCTTTTTTTAAATAATCGGTTCCATAATTAAACTCATGATTTCCTAACAAACCGACATCGTAACCAATTGTATTTAGTGTCGCCATCAAATCAGTTGGATCTTCTGTTTTACGTCTTTTAGCAATATAATAACTTAACGGTGAACCTTGGATAAAATCGCCATTTTCAATTAAAATAACTGGTCCTTGGGCTTTTTTTTGTTCCTCTTTTAAAATCGTCGCTACCTTGGCAACGCCAAAAGGTAAATCTTGCTGACGACTGCCAAAATTACTCGGTAGAATATAGCCATGCAAATCGCTTGTTGCTAAAATTGTTAATTCCATTTTTATTTACTCCTCCAAATTTATTTAGAAAAGAGAGGCTGAGACACTAGTTCTCAACCTCTTTTTTAAACTAATTTTTTCCGTAAAGCTCCTGAAATCAAATCGATACAGGTAACCATTACAATAATTCCAATTAAGATAATCCCCACACGATCCCATGAACGCGCATCAATAGCAAAAATCATCGGTGTTCCGATTCCTCCAGCTCCAACAATCCCAAGAATAGAAGCTGAACGAACAGCCAATTCAAAGCGGTATAGAGTATAAGAAATAAATTCAGGAACTAACTGAGGCAATGTAGCAAAAAATAGCACATTGACTTTGCTTCCGCCAGCACTAGTCACTGATTCACCAGGACCTTGATCCATGTTCTCAATTGCTTCGCTGTACAGTTTTGCTAGCATCCCGATAGAATGAATACTGACAGCTAAAACCCCTGCAAATGAGCCCGGTCCAACTGTTTTGATAAACATAATAGCTAGAACAATTTCTGGAAATGTTCGAATTGCAGTTAAAACGAATTTCCCACTAGTTGAAATAACTCGGTTGCTTTTTTTGTTCCGTGCTGCCCAAAAAGCAAAAGGTAAGCTTAGGATTGCCGAAATAAAGGTTCCTAAAAAAGCAATGGCAATAGTTTGAATTAACATACTAATTAAATCTTCTCCATCACCCGTATAAACATATGCCCAATCAGGATGAAACAGACCATCTAGAATCGATTTCGTTACCGTTCCAGCAGAATCTTTAATCCCATCAAAAGACGTTCCAGTGAATGCCCAGAAATAAATAAGTGCAATCATAATGATCAATGCGGCTGTTTTGTATCTATTTTTCTTTGGTTGAGTTGGCAACATTATAGTAATCTCTCCCTTAACTTGTTACTGATAGTATCGATTACTAATACCACCGCAAAAATAACTAAGACAATAATCGCAGTTCGATCATATCTGAATTGACTTAATGAACGTTGTAAATAAATTCCAATCCCACCTGCTCCAATATAACCTAATACGGTTGAAGCTCGGACATTAATTTCAAATGCATACAATAAATAACTAAAAAAATGACTACTTACTTGTGGAAAAATAGCATAGCGAATAATTTGCATTTTATTAGCGCCAGAGGCTGTTAAAGCTTCAACAGGTCCTTCGTCAATGGTTTCAATTGCTTCGTAAAAAAGTTTTGAAATCATCCCAAATGAGAAAATTGACAAGGTAATAATACCGGCTACAGGTCCAATTCCAACAATTGCCACAAAGACAGCGGCTAACATTAAATCAGGAATTGTACGAATAATATTTAAGATAAAACGCAAAATACCATTGATAAATTTATTTTTTACAATCGTACGTGCGGCTAATAATGAAAACGGTAATGCGACAATTGCACCAAAAGTTGTTCCTAAAATAGCCATACGAATGGTTTCTAGTAAGGGTTCAATCACAACCTCAACATAGCTCCAGTCAGGACTAGCCATTTTTTTCAAAATAACTGTCATTTGGTTTCCATTGGTAAAAAGCTTGGACATATCAACGCCAGACAAATTTGCACTATAGATAAAAGCAACTAGAAATAAGCCTAACCAAATTAAGTTTTTTAGCTTACTTTTTCCTTTTGGCAATAAGTTGGATTCTGTGTTCATACAACAGCCTCCTCATTTGCCTCAAGTATTTTCTCGCCATATATCCCGCGTAAGGTTTCATCTGTCGCCTCAGCAACGGAGCCATCAAAGACAACTTGACCATCACGTAACCCAATAATTCTTGAACCATATTGGCGTGCTAATTCAACCGAATGCAAGTTAACTACAATTGTAATACCTAATTCTTGGTTGATACGACTTAAATCGTCCATCACCTTTTCTGTTGTTAAAGGATCCAAAGAAGCAACAGGCTCATCCGCTAAAATAATCTTCGGCTCTTGTGTTAGTGCTCTAGCAATTGAAACACGTTGCTGTTGTCCGCCAGATAATTCATCTGCTCTGGTATAGACTTTTTCTGCCAAATTAACCCGTTGTAAAGCTTCATAGGCTAATTGTTTATCTTCCTTAGGGAAAAGACCAAACATAGTACTAAGTGTTGAATGATACGCCACTCGACCAGTTAAAACATTTCGTAAAACACTTGAACGTTTTACAAGATTAAAGCTCTGAAAAATCATTCCAATATCGCGACGGATTAAGCGCAAATTCTTTCCTTTAGCGCGAGTGATTGATTGTCCATCAATTTCAATATCTCCAGAAGTGATTTCATGCAATCGATTTATTGCTCGTAACATCGTACTTTTTCCAGCACCAGAAAGACCAACAACAATTACAAATTCACCTTTTTCTATCTCAATATTTAAATCTTTCAAACCTTGAACACCATTAGGATATACCTTACTCACATTCTTAAAAGAAATGATTGATGTCTTTTGTTCTGCAGTAGCTGCCATTCTGCTTGGTCCCCCATCTATATAATAATTATTAATATGAATTTTCTGCCTATCAGCAAGATAAACTCAAAATCATTATAACAAATTCTCCGCCATCAATCAGTACATTTTTAATTATTTCTGACATTTGCTAAAACGTTTTACGTAAAACCTTGATTCTATCAAGTTAGGTAGATTTAAAATGGCATTTAAGGATGTAAATTTAGATAATTCTGAATCTTTAGAGGTAGACTAACTTTTGAATTTTCACTTACTTTGCTACCACGATAAATCTCGGTAGTTATTTTTAATACTGCATTAAAACCTTTCACTTAACAGCTAAAATAATGAAGTTTTAATGATTTATTGCTATAATTGATTCAACTAGACTGACTATAGGAGAATCTGCCATGTTAAAATCACAACGTATCCAAAAAATTAAAGAGTATGTCAATGCTCACCAAACCGTCTCTTTAGATAAACTTATGGAAGAATTTCAAGTTTCTAAAAATACAATCCGCCGAGATGTACAGTACTTAGTGCGGAATGAAGAACTAAAAAAAGTTTATGGAGGTGTTTCAACCATCCATTCTGAACTAATTCCATACACTGAAAGAGCAGATAAAAACCAGTCAAAAAAACAAAAGATTGCTGAATTAGCTGCAACTTTCATCAAAAATGGCGATGTTATTTTTTTAGACTCTGGAACAACAACTTCTGAACTAATTCCTTTTATTAAACACTTAGATTTAACCATTGTCACCAATAATATCACAATTATTGTCGAGTGCTTGGCTTATGAAAATCTAACTGTTTTTTCGACTGGTGGGATGTTGGAACGCAAAACAAATTCCTTTGCGGGGTTTAAAAGTCTTGAGCTATTAAAAAGTTATAACATTAACAAAGCTTTTATGGCGGCAACTGGAATTTCTATTTCAAATGGAGTAACAAACTCCTCACCTTCTGAAAGCAGCATCAAAACGACAGTCGTTGAACGTAGCTCAGAAGTTTTTCTACTGGTCGACGACAGTAAATTTGATCGTTACGCCTTAACCACCTATTGTGATTTAAAAACAATTCCAATGATTATTACTAATGAAGAACCAAACGAACATTATATGACGTACGGAAAAGAACATGGTGTGACTTTTTTATATGACTAATCCATTTGTTCTTCAAACTAAAAAGCGCCAAATCATTGGCGTTTTTTAGTTTGTTTACAAAACTTTTTCTACTCCTCGCTTTTCCACTGACAGGCTCTTTAACAACAATTAAATCAAACTCTACCAGAACTAAATGACCTAAATTCTTTTGCTTCTTGAAATATTGCTAGTTTTTAAACTTTATGTACTAAAAAAATCACAACCAATTAGTGTGATTTTTTAGCTTCTTATGGATACAACCTATCAAAGTTATTTTTCAAAATAACTTTGATAAGTCAATAGTGCTGCAAATTGATCTGTTGCAGAAATCAGATCTTCTACTTTGTATAACAGTGAAACTCAAATCCATCAATACAGCTTACTTGCCATAGCTTTTATTCAAGTTTTTAACTTCAATAATTGGATGCATTATTTTTGTTTCTCTCTAAACTTTTTAATTTTCTTATTCATTTTGCTTTTACGATCTTCAATCCAAGTACTAGCAACTTCTCTAACGATTCCATCAGCAAATTCACCAACATCGTCCCCCGTTAAAGTAAAGACATCGACATTATTGGCTGCACCTTCTTCAAACATATCTAATAAATCGCTAAGAGCCTCCAATATTTTTTGGCCTGTAAAATCGGAAAAGGTCCACATATAATCTTGAATTTCCTTAAAAACAAATTTATAATCATCAGGCATTGCATCCACACGTTTAAGGTAAGCTTTATATTCTTTCTTTTCTTCACGCCAATTTTCAGTAACTCCAAATAATTTATATAGTTTCATCTTAATTCCCTCCCAAGTATTCTTTAATTGATGACATTTTTTCTGAAATAAAAGCCCAACGTTGCCAAAAACTTGCTAGCTCTTCCTGGCCTTTTTCATTCAAGGAATAGAATTTTCGAGCAGGTCCTTTTTCTGATGGCTTTTTCTCTACTGTCACAAAGCCCATTTTTTCAATACGAAGTAAAATAGTATAAACTGTTCCTTCGACAATATCAGTAAACCCTAGTTCATTTAATGTCTTTGTAATTTCGTACCCGTATGTTTCTTTATGGCTAATAATTTCCAATACCAATCCTTCTAAAATACCTTTTAGCATCTCTGTTAATTTATCCATATTTTTTCCACCACCTACTCTGTATTACTTAGTACGTCTATATAGTATTACTAAGTACCTTGAAAGTCAACTACTTTGTTTCACTAAGTAGTGATATTTATCAAATGAAAAACAAAATTTTCGGATTACTTCGTCCCTTTTCTGATCGATGTATAGTTTGTTTCTATAAAAGGATCACAGTCCATCTTTGATGGATGTGTATCATGTTTCTAAGTTGCTAAAGTAACAAGAACCATGATACAGCAGCAAGAACCTCTGTAAACCAACATTCATGGATCACAGTCCATCTTCGATGGATGTGTATCATGGTTCTAAGTTGCTAAAGCAACAAGAACCATGATAAAAAGGATAGCTAAGAAAAAATTCTTAACTACCCTTTCAAAATAACCTTATTTACAATAAAAAGCCTGATCTTTCGCTAAATAAAATGGGCGTAAATAAGCAACAGTATTGGATAATGGCAAAACATCTGGACTTAAATGAATGTTTAATTCATTTTCTAGATAGCTTCTTCTTGTTGCAATGCGTTCCCATAAGGTTGGATACTGCTCTTTAATCTCCATTTGTAATTCTTGATCTGCAATTGCGATGCACTCTTCAGCACTAACTCCAGTGTAACCTGCAATAGATGGAATAATGTCAATTTGGAAAATCATCCCACTTTTTAGTCTTTCTGTTGATCCTGAGTAGACTGGTGATGACATCCATTCTTCATCCGAAACTAAATGTCCTGGATTTAAATGCCAATTATAACTTGCTTTCGGGAAAACCTCTTCAACTAAATCGTATAATTCAGTGCCTTCCATGCCAATTTTAATGCCTTCCAACCAGCTTACAACAGCTTGATAATAAGGTTTTGCAACTCTATCCAAATAATCTTTTTGATTTTCTGGCAATTCTTTTTTTGAATGAATCACAAAACCAGCCCTGCTAGATAAACCACCCTTAAACGCTGTTGTTAGTGATAATGGATCGCCTAATTGAACTTTTTTATGTGTTGGATATAAATTTGCTTTTGCAAAACGTTGGCCTGCTGCTGCAATTGTAACGACTGAGTTAAATTGTCCTTCAGCGGTTAATAAATTCCCTAGTTCTGACTCTGTTACTCCACTGTCAACTGCATTCATCGCATTTAATATACAGGTAGAAGCCAAATTCGCACCATATTCATAATGAGCAATCTCGTTCGCATTATTGGTTGTCCTAACACCTTTCTCGCCACCAATAAATAAATACGTCGCATTCAGCAATTCAACTTCTGGATGCTTGACCTTTTTCAATGCTTCCACAATAAAATAAGGTAAATCAAAATAGGTTGAAGGATTGCTATTCTTAGTCGTAAACATTTTCCAGCCAACCAAACCAATTTTTTTATTTTTATCTAAGCCTAATTCAGTAAATAAATCCTCTAATGGTTGCTCATTGTCCATCGGTTGATTCGGTAAAGAAAGCAACGGGCTATGTTTCAATGTCACTGTTACTCGTGAAAAAGCGGCCATTTTCAAGTTTTCATTGCCTAATATAACCGTACATTCACCGGAATCTTCAACAATTAACAAACCTTCTTCAAAACGAGGAATAAAACCAGTTAGATATTCAAAATTACTGCCATGTTCTTTATCGGCATAAATGACCAATGTCTGGAATCCTTCTTTTTTCATTACGGCTAAAAGTTTGCTTTTACGCTCTACAATTGTTTCATCGGTTAATAAAGTTGGTGCTACATTTGAAAATAAAACTGGCTCATTAACTTTACCTAACACTATTTCTCTTTTATTTATCATAAACTATTCCTCTTCTCTAGTTAATAGTACTTCTACATTGCTTTTATTGAGACAATCCATTAATAATTCTTTTGGTTGTTTATCTGTAATTAAAATATCAATTTCAGATAATGAACAAATCTTAAAAAAACCAGTTGTATCCATCTTTGTATGATCGCAAAGGGCAATTACCTTACGTCCTTGAGCAATCATTTGTCTTTTGACTAATCCCTCTTCTTCAGTATGAATAAATAAACCCTCTTCAGATAAAGCAAAAACGCCTAATAATGTATAGTCAGGATTATATTGCTCAATCTTTTTAACTGTTTCAGTTCCTGATAAAAACAATTGATCTTTATGGAGTTTTCCCGGTAAAAGAGTAACTGAAGTTTTTTCATATTTTGCAAGTTCTATAGCCTGTGTTAAAGAATTTGTAATGGCATGTATGTCTTTATTTCCTAATTTTGAAACTGTCGCTTCGACAGTTGAAGATGAATCAAATAAGATACTTGAATGATCTTTAACAACCTCTGCAACCTTTTGCGCAATTTCCTCTTTCACATGATTAAGTTGACTTGCACGTTGTTGATACCCCATAATCAAAGCTTCTCGATTGGCTAAAACTGCCCCACCATGGATCCGTCTCACAATATTTTTTTGCTCTAATTTGATTAAGTCTCGTCTAATTGTATCCTTGGAAACAGACAAGTTTTCAGCCAAATAATCAATTGTAGCACTTCGATTTTCTTCAATGATTGTTGCTATTTTTTCTAGTCTCTCTTCGATTAACATCCTACTCTATCAACTCCTTTTGTCAACTTCTTATTAAGCTCTATCAAAATTCGAATAACAAATAGTCTCTCTTACTTCTATTGTTTTAAATCTATTATTAATTTAACACACTATGCATTCTTTTGCAAATACAATACCCAAAAACAGCAAATAATTGCAAAAAAACAACAGCCTAAAATAGCGCTGCTGAATTTCTCTACTATTAATGCCATTGGTCAAAAATTTTAACTACTTTCTTAACTAATGATAAGCCACCTTCCTCTTTCTTACGTTGACGCCATTCTGTACTACTAGCAATCGCAATCAATAGAACTCCACCTAGAATCAAATAAAACCACCAAGGTAAACTACTCCAAAAATGTCGTTGATTATAAACTAGGCTAATCGCAATTGTAGTCATTCCTACAATAAAGTAAGACTTAAATTTAAATATAAATCCCGTAATCATGCAAATTAATGCAGCAACAGAAAAAACAAGCAATTGACTCAGTGTTCCAACTTCTAGAGCCTGAACCATTAAAATACCCATACCAACAATTACATATCCCCATTCTAAAAGTAAATACTGTTGAGATACTTGCCAGACACGGCGTAAAATTAAACTCAGAATAATAAAAGCAACCGCAATTTGTGCTGTTTTATATAGAGGCTGGTAAAGACTAGCTTCAAAGTAACGCAACATCCAATAACTTAAATCAGCAATGCTTAAATAGAATGCTGTTTTAGTAATTAAAAGAATCATTGGTTGCTGTTTTTGTTTAGTCAGCATATACAAGAAGACAGTTGTAAATATAATAATAGCCAGTTCATAGATGACTTTATTATCACTCCATACTAATTGTCTTAAACTGAGAACTCCGACAAACAATCCAATTAAACCACTGTATTTGTACCCTTTAAAATGGAATTTATACCCAATTAAATAGCAAAGTAAACTAAATACTGTGAAACTTAAAAATTGCTTGATCGTGCCAGTCCATAATGCTTCTTGTAGCAAGATCATTAATCCTAATGCTACTATAGCCCATTCAACTTTTAATTGTTTTTCTGAAAGATGCCAAACATAACGAAGAATTAAAGAAACGACGATTAAACTGACTGTCACTTTCAGAGTTAAAACAGCTGGAATAGTTACAAATTTTTGTCCATAATGAATTCCCCAATAACAAAAATCCAATACACTGACTAGAAATGCTGTTTGTAAGATAGCTTTCGCCACTTTCCCCATTGTTTGTCGGGCAAATAGATAGGTATAGCACATGAAAAATAAAATTAAGCAAGCTTCTAAAAGAACCGCTCCCTCGATATAAAGTTGTATCCTTAGATAGCTAATACCAACTAATGTCACAATTAAATTAGGACTGAGTTGAAGTGGATTAACTGAAAGTAACGCTTCTTTTTTTAACCAAGTTAGAATCCCATTGATAACTAAAAATAGCAACAACGTTATGAAATACCACTTAAATTCTAAAACGTGTACATGCCACGCGATTAAAGTAAACCAACCTAGTAATTGACCAATTTTCAACCCTTTTAATGGATAATCCTTTAAATAATCGCACAATAAGAACCATAAAAACAGACTAACTATAAATGCTCCCCACATAATATGCTCAAAATAAATAGGTGTATTGATGGCTAATGCAATTAAAGTTGCACCCATGCCTAACCAACTAGCTACTATTTTCAGCTGTGGAATGCCACGATAACATCCATAAAGTAGCAAAGCCATAATCAATGAAATGACCGGTCCGTCTAGCCATGAAAAGCTAGCAAGTTGCCCTAGACTCATTAGAAAAAGAGTCATTAAGCTACTATTTATGCCTAAATAACTAAATTTAGATTGAATAGGACCTTCATTGATAGTAACCATTAATAACCAGCCATAACAAATCAATGGTAGCAAATAAATAATTGGAGCTGTTAACCATTGATTAAAACTTACTATACTTCCTAGGCTGACTAAAAATAAACTATGCATCCCCCAATGTACAGATTGTTTCAACTCCTTAATTAAAGGTGCGTTTCCTTTTAACTTCCAACTAACAATACCAAATAAAACGGCAATCACTTGGCTATATAAAATTATACCAATTGGTGTAACCTTGATTAGATGTAAGGGATATAAACTACTTAGCCCACTAAATAAAACTATTCCAATTGCACTAACTTTTACCGACAAATGAGATCTTAATAAATAACTAAACAAAATACCTAAAAGTAATACTCCAATGTTCAACCAAGTTCCTTCTATTAAATTTAGTTGAACAACTAAACTGATTAAACTCACTAAATAAATTACACTAGCTACTACTAAGCTACTAGCAGCCAAAATAGTTTGCTTAAAGTGAGTCAGAACAAAACTTAAAATCAGAAGGACTAAAGAAAATCCAGCAATCGCTAACCCATAGTTTTCTACATTTTTTACTAATGGTAATAAACTTATAACTAATGAAGTAGGAATTCCCCATTCTAGTAGCGGCCTGCTTTTTTCTTTTTCTACTAATTTGAAATAAATGGTTGTTCCTAAAATGACACTCCACAAAATAACTAACCAAAATGTTTGTTCCCAAGCGGTAAGTAGCCATAAAATCTTCGTTAAAGTACTTAAATACCAAATTAAACTAGCTGAACCTAACATTAATTTAGATTGAATGAATGGTTTTCTTAAGAAAATCAAACTATAGCCAATGATACTGCTAATCAATAATAGGCGCTGCCCAAAAATACCGTCTACTTGCATGAGCGTCAAACAACTTGCAATCGTTAGATAACTCATTCCGTAAAAATAGAAACAAGTAAATTTACTGTTTGTTAACTTCATAAATTGATAACTACCACCCAGAAATATCAAAGCTGCTACGCCTAAGAAAAGTTGATCAATAAATGGCTCCTTTAAATTTAAAGCTAACAGACTAAAGCCGTATAACGTTCCGTAAATTAATGTAACTAGACCTGAAGCCCAAACTTGACGTTTAATAAAAATAACTGATATTACTTGCAGTCTTTTTATTTTGCTTAACCAAAGAAAAGCGCTACTCAGCACAGCCATAACAACGACCGCTATACTTGGTGAGACTGGATAAGAAAGCAGTAAACTAATCAGTATCCCCATATTTAAAAAATATTTCCAATAATTTGTAATGCTAAATTTTCTTTTTTCAACTGGAGACTTAGACTAAAAAACAAGATTCCATAAAGCCCAAAATTAACAACTGTTAAAAAATTAGCCTGAATAGTCGTCAACAACCAAATACTACTGATTGAGAGGCTGCTAATTTGAAAAACTATTAGTTCCTTTTCGAAAAAATGGATTAAAGTCTGAATTTTTTTTTGTTTAATGATTCTACTTAAACTAATCACTAATAACAATAATCCTAAACTAAATAGACGATACCTTGTATAACCCGTCAGAGCCAATACTAAGAAGACCATAAAGCTATAGACAAAGAGTAACGTAATCCACTTAAATAACTTAGATTCATATTTTTTAGCCACACTACCATAAATAGCTATAAAGATTCCAGTGACTATCACACCTAACCAATCTCGCCCCTCTCCTGTTAAAGAAAAAAAGGAACCAAATAACTCATAATAAGCGGAACTGACCACGCTGATTGGTAGAAATAAAAAAGCCAGTGCCATAAAAGCAAAACTCGTTTGCTTAATTTTTAATTTCTGTGCAACAATGCCCATACCCCCAAAAACAATTGAAACTGATAAAATAAATAAGACCTTAATTACTGGGGCAAACATAAACCAACTTGTTGTAGCTAATACAAGTCCACCTAACAAAAGTAAAACAACCCCTGTAGATAAAATAAATGAAAGATTGCGACTACGTTGTTGCTCTTTTGTTAATGGTTTTGCTTTTGACGGTGTTTTTTCGTGATTTACAGAAATATTTTGTCTAGGTTCTTGAATTATTTTTTCAGCTTTAGCTTCAAAATCAACCTGAGATTCATCAGGTTCTATCTGATGGGAATTTGTTTTACCAACTAAACTATTAAGAAAAGCTCGACGTTCTTCTTCTTTCGTTGAACTATATTTTGTTTGGACTATTTTTTTACGATCAATAGATTCTAGCGGCTCTTTAGGTCCAACAGCTCCAATTTGCGAACGTCGTTTAGGAACCTCTTTCGAAATGGCTTGTTTTTTTAATACCTCCTTATTAGGAATCTCTACTTCACTGCTCACTTTATCTTTTTGATCTTCCACATAGCGCAAATAAGCTTCCGTTACTTGCTGACTCACATAAGCACCCAAATATTTTTTAGTTTTTAATTCTTCTATTTCTTCTAAGAAAATCAATTGCCGAGCTTTTATCGACTTGTCTTCCTCTTCATTATCTACCAAATAGTCCAACTCCTTCTCCATATATTCACTGCTTTTAGTTTACAGCTTTCATTAATAGCATACATTATTTCATAAATTAAGGCTATTTATTTTTTTATATTTCCACAACTAAAAAATAAGTATTTTTAGCCTTCTCAGACTAAAAATACTTATTTTCACTTTTATTTACTGCAAGATAGTTTAAAAATTTAGTCCATTCCACAAACCAGGCTCTTTTCAAAAAACACGATTATTCTTAAACTCTCTAATTTTTTCTTTTACAACTTTGCCAAGAGCTTCTTTAGCTGGCAATAAAATCGCTTGAGGATTATAGCTTTCAGGATTCTTCATGAAACTTGCTTTTACAGCTTGCGCCCAAACTTGATTTAATTCTGTATTTATATTTATTTTAGCATGCCCAAGCTCAATGGCTTTTTTGATTTGTTCCTTTGGAATTCCAGAAGCCCCATGTAAAACTAAAGGAATATTTGTCGCCTGTGAAATTTCCAGCATTTCAGTAAAACCAAGAACTGGTTCACCATGATAAGCTCCATGAACTGACCCTAAAGCTGCAGCTAAAGCGTCAATTTGCGTTTCCTCAACCATCCTGCAACAATCAGTTAAACGAGCATATTGAATCCCACCAGTAATGCCATCTTCGACTCCACCGACTGATCCAACCTCTGCCTCAACCGATACTCCCTTTAAATGGGCGTAATCAACTACTTGCTTAGTTAACTTAATATTCTTTTCTATCGGATATTTTGAACCATCAAACATAACTGATGAAAAACCAGCATCAATTGCAGCAAAACACCTTGCAACACTTTGACCATGGTCTAAATGCAAGACAACTGGATTTGTCACGTTTAAGGTTTGAACTAATCCTCTTACAAGAGTGACCACCATCTTAAAGCCACCTAGATAATCAATAACTCGATCAGAAGCAGCAAGAATAACTGGTGCATTTTCTTCCTGAGCTGCTTCTATGATTGCTTGAGCCCATTGGTAACCATTGATATTAAACTGGGCAATGGCATAGTGTTTCTGTTTTGCCTCTTTTACTAGCTCAGTCATTGGAACCAGTCCCATTTCACCACTTCCTTTCCTATAATATTCTCGCTACTTTATTAATTTAGTTACTCTGACAGGCTTCCCTGTTGTTAATGAGAGCTTTGCAGCTTGTGCAATTCTTTGTGCCATAATCCCATCTTCAAAACTACAGGGTACCGCTTTATCCTTTTGAATTGCTTCAAAAAATTCTTGAACCTCACGAATATAGGCTTCGTTATAACGCTCTAAGAAAAAGTGTAAAGGTTGGTCTAATTCAACACCACTATTTGTAGATAATTTGGCAAGTGTCTCTGTTTCATTGCCAATCTCAACAGCTCCATTTGAACCAAATGCCTCTACACGCTGATCATAACCATAGACTGCTTTTCGACTATTATCAATCACACCTAACGCTCCATTGGCAAACTTCAAGGTAATAATGGCCGTATCGACATCTCCAAGACTAGCAAATTCTGGATTAATTAAAGCCGCACCTTGGACATAAACTTCTTCAACTTCTGATCCAGACACAAAACGTGCCATATCAAAATCATGAATAGCCATATCCATGAAAAGCCCACCTGAACTTTTCACATAGTCTAAACCTGGTGGTTCTGGATCTCGCGAAGTAATTTTCAAAATATGCAACTCGCCAATTTTACCAGTCGCAACACACTTTTTGACACGATCAAAATTTTTATCAAAGCGACGGTTAAATCCAATCTGTAATTTGACTCCTGCTTTTTCAACAGCTTTAAAGGCTTCTATTGTCTCTTCATCTGAAAAACTAATCGGTTTCTCGCAAAAAATATTTTTCCCCGCTTTAGCAGCAGCTTTAATCATAGTTGTATGGGTATCCGTTGGCGAACAAATAAAAACACAATTAATTTCGGCATCGTTAAAAATTATTTCATGATTTGACACTAGCTGCTCGATACCTAATTTTTCTGCCCAGTCCTTTGCATGTTCACTATAAGGATCAGCAACCGTTTTCACTCGAACACCTGCCATTTTTAACATATTCTCCACATGCAAGCGTCCAATTCTTCCTGCTCCAATCACACCTATAACGATATTTTCTGACATATTTTCAATCCTTTCTTTTAACAACCTTTTTAAATTTTGCATTCTTTTTTTAGATAGTTTCGTGCTTTCAGTGCATATTCAAAGGGATTGGCTACCGCCGGATCTTGTTCAGCCTCAACAACAATCCAACCTGTATAATTCGCTTTTTCAATTTCACTCATAATCGGTTTAAAATCAATTACTCCATCGCCAGGTACTGTAAACGCACACTGTTTAACTGCACTTAAGAAAGAATTATTTTCAGCTTTTACTTCCTGTGTTACAGTATCTCGAATATCTTTAAAGTGAATATGTTTAATTCGATCTTGGTAGGCCTTATAAATTTGAAGCGGGTTTTCACCTGAAAATACAAGATGCCCTGTATCAAATAATAAAAATACCTTTGTAGGATCTGTTTCTTTCATTAAACGATCAATTTCAGCCGTTGTTTGTACTCCAGTTCCCATATGATGATGATACACAATCTCCATGTCTTTTTCGTGAGCTAATTCTCCTAGCGCTTCTAGACCTTCTGTTAATTTTACCCATTCTGCATCGGTAAATTGTGGTTTATCTTTAAATAATGGCGTGTCCATTTTCCCTTGGATACTGTGACCTTGTTCGGCAACAACGATTACTTTTGCGCCCATTGCCCAAAGAAAATCACGATGTTGAATAAATGCTTCAGCTGTTTCAGTATAAGGTTTAGTCGTTAAAAACGTACTAAACCAAGCACTAGCTACCTCTAAATTTCTTAGCTTTAATTTTTCTTGCAAAGCTTTTGGGTCTTTAGGATACTTATTGCCTATTTCTGTCCCAGTAAAACCAGCTAAAGCCATCTCACTAATGCACTGTTCAAAGCTGTTTTCGCTCCCTAATTCAGGCATATCATCATTCGTCCAAGCAATCGGTGCAATCCCTAATTTAATTTTAGGTTGATTCGTCATTCTTTCTCCTACTTTCTACTTTAATTCAATTAATTGATTTTTTTCAAAAGATTCTTTACAAGCCAGCGCTACTTTAGTCGCTTGTAACCCATCATAACTCGTTACTTCTGGTTGTTTTTCAGTTAAAATACACTCAATAAATTCTTTCATTTCAGTAATGAAAGCCCCAGCAAAGCGCTCAGGAAAATCTTGAGAGCAAGGACGAACAACCCCATTACTATTCAAAACAGTGACTAAATTTTTTTCAGGAAAATTCGCAATTCTCAGCATACCTTTTGTTCCAATTAGTTCCGTTTCAACATGATAGCCATGGGCACAATTACGTCCAGCAACTAAAAGCCCCATTGTTTTATCCGTCAATTGCAACATAGCTGCCCCTGTCTCCAACTCATTAACTTGATCTAATTCTGGATAAGCAGCATTTTTGCCAATTGCCCAAACTTTAGCTACTTCTGCCTTAGTAAACCAACGTACCAAATCAATATCATGGATTGACATATCTGCAAATAAACCACCACTATTGCTAGCCCCTGCAAACTTTACAAAGCTTTCCATCCCTGAACTAGGATCAATTCCATAACAACGAACAACAGTCAATTCACCTAGTTCGCCAGCCTCAACTAATTCTTTTGCATAACGATAAGAGTCATCATAACGTCGCATAAATCCTAACATAAAAATCTGTTTTGAATGACGATTAATTACATCCATCGTAGCTTGAATTTCTTCTAAATCTAGACCAATTGGTTTTTCACTATATACATGCAGCCCTTTTTCTAAAGCTGCATTAATTTGTTGGCAGTGATAGCCCGATGGCGAAGCAATCGCCACCGCATCCAGTTCAGAATCTGCAATCATTTCCGCATAATTTGCATAACCTTTTTCAACACCTAATTCTGTTTTAGCATAAATTAATTCTTCTTCATTTAAACTACAGGCTGCATATAACTGACAATTTGGTACATTTTGTGCCAAATTTTGTGCATGAATTTTTCCTAAACGCCCTAATCCAACAATGCCTACTTTTATTGTTCTCAATTCAACACCCCTTCGCTGTCTTTTATAGTCAATAATCCCGAGCTTGCTTTAACATTTCTTGTTTCTTTTGATAATAAGATTTCGTTGTATTGCCTTCGCTAACTTCTGCAACACCAACATTCCACCAGCTTTCATACCCATCTGTCATCGTCTTTGGTAGAACTTTAATATCAATTAATGTTGAAACAGTTTGTTTTTGTGCATCTTCCAATGCTGCTTTAAGCTCATTTAGGGTTCGAACCGTATAGGATTTTGCGCCGTAACCTGCTGCAACCATTGCAAAATCAATCTTCATTAAGCTATCATCTGGTTTTCTAAATTCCGTTCCAAAACTTTGACTACCATTCCCCATTTGTAAGTTATTAATACAACCAAATCCAGAATTATCAAATAAAAGAATCGTGATTTTTTGTTGATACTGGATACTTGTAATAAATTCAGAATGTAACATATGAAAGCTACCATCCCCAATCATCGCATAAACTTCCTGATGAGGATGGGCAAGTTTCGCCCCTAAAGTTCCGGCAATTTCATAGCCCATACAAGAATACCCATACTCAACATGGTATGTGTTTGGCTTTTTAGGTTGCCAAATTCGTTGCAAGTCACCAGGCAATGAACCCGCAGCCCCAACAATAATGCTGTCTTCTTGTACAAAGTCATTAATAGCAAGTAGCGCAGTCGTTTGTGGCAATTCTGTTTTTAGGCTTTGAGCGTAATCATTTAGCTTATCCTGGGTAAATTGTTCCGAAATTTCTGGCACAAAGTCTTGTTGTTTAAATTCTATTTGGCTCAAGCGCTGCCGCTCCATTTGCCATTCTTTTTTTAAGGCCTCGATTTCATGATTAAATTCAGCATGATACTCCTCTAGTTGTTCTAAAAGTAAACGTAGTGTCTCTTTTGCATCTGCAACGACTTGAAAAGAATCTAATTTATAAGCCTGCATTCTGCTAACATTAATCGATAAAAATTGCTTTTCTTCATTTGCAAAAATGGATTTGGATCCAGTTGTGAAGTCTGTATAACGTGTTCCTACTCCAATCACTAAATCTGCTACATGGGCTGCTTTATTGGCTGCTAAAGTTCCTGTAACCCCAATGCCGCCTAGATTATTTTTAAAAGCTGCTTCAACCGTTGATTTCCCAGCTTGAGTTTCAACTAATGGAATTCCAAATTTCTCAGAAATTGTCATCAACTCTTCACGACAATCTGAATACTTCGCTCCACCGCCCACAATAATTAAAGGCTTTTTACTGTTGCGAATCAGTTCAATCGCTCCAATTAATTCCCGTTCTGTTGGTGCTTTTCGATCTAAATAATGGACTCTTTTATTAAAGAATTCAGCTGGGTAATCGTAAGCTTCCCCTTCAACATCCTGAGCTAAGCAAATAGTAACTGGACCAGCAGTCACTGGATTCGTCAACACTTCAAAAGCTCTAATTAAACTACTCATTACTTGTTCTGGTCTTGTGATTCGATCCCAATAACGCGATACTGGTTTTAAAGCATCATTAGTTGTAATCCCTGCGCTACTTTCTTGTTCAATTTGCTGTAGAACTGGATCGGGTTGTCTTGATGCAAATGTATCCCCTGGCAATAAAAGGACTGGAAGATTATTGGCTAACGCTGTTCCAGCAGCTGTAACTAAGTTCGCAGCTCCCGGACCTACAGACGTCGTAACAGCAAAAATCTTACGTCGCAGTTTTTCCTTACTAAAAGCAATGGCTGCTTGGGCCATTCCTTGTTCATTTTTACCTTGAATTATTTTTAGAGATCCCGGATTTTGTTCCAATGCCTGTCCAATGCCTAAAACATTACCATGTCCAAAAATATGAAAAACGCCGTCTACAAAAAGAGACTCCTTCCCATCAACAGAAAGGTATTGTTGATTTAAAAAACGCACCAAAGCTTGGGCTGTTGTCAGCCTGATTGTTTTTTTCATTCTCTCACCATCCTTGAATTCATTAGAAAACAGCTCAACTAGTCCTCTTGTTCCTGAATTAATTGTTCGATTTCTGCTACAGTTGGCATCGCTTCTGAAGAACTGTGTTTGCTAACAACAATCGCTGCAGAGGCACTGCCATACTTCAAAGCTTTTTCAATTCCTTTTCCACTATTTAATGCAAAGAGAAAGGCAGCAGCATAAGAATCCCCAGCACCAAAAGTTTTTAACACTTGTGTTTTATAGGCTTTCCCTTGATAAATTCCACCTGCTTTTGTATAGGCATATGAACCTTCAACACCATGTTTAATCACAATTAGTTCAGGTGAATGTTGGAATAAATAAGCAATTGTGGCTTCATTCGTACCATTTACAATGTTTTCCATACTATCATATTCATCTCTTGTTCCAATCACAATATCTGCTTGTTCAGCAACTAAAGAATAATAAACCGCCGTTTCTGCTGGATTTTTCCATGTGTAAGGACGATAATCCAGTTCAAAGACAACTTTTAACTGATTTTTTTTAGCCAAACTAACAGCTTTTAGCACGGCCTCCCTCGAAGGACTTTGGGCTAAAGCGGTTCCAGAAACGACTAACATTTCTGCTGATTTTAAATACTCCTCGTTAATTTCATTTGGTGTTAAATATAAATCTGCAACTTGTTCGCGATACATTAAAATACTGCATTCTTCTGGACTTTTAATTTCTGTAAAAGCTAAACCAGCCTTATGTCCTTCCGTATCAAGAATCATATTTGACGTATCAATACCACTTTTTTTCATATAATTTTCAATAAACCGGCCATGTTGATCATCAGGAATTTTTCCAATAAAGCCAACATTCAAACCAAGTTTTGCTGATCCAATCGCGATATTTGCCGGTGAACCTCCAACATACTTAGAAAAAGTCATCGTTTCTTCCATACCACGATTGTACTCAACTGCATTTAAGTCAATACAAGCTCGACCTAATGAAATCATATCAAAGTTCTTTTTTTTCATTCTTATTAGCTCCCTTTACTTTATTTACGATTTAAAATCCATTCATGTGCTGGATCATTATGAAACTGCCACTTTTTAATTGGTCCCGCCATGATGTTTAAATAATAAGATTCATAGCCATCAGGAACTCCAACGGGATGATAACCCTTGGGTACCACAACAACGTCTCCATTTTCAACTGTCATGGTTTCATCTAATGAACGGTCGTCTGTATAGACTCTTTGAAAAACAAATCCTTGCCTTGGGTTCATTTCATGGTAGTAGGTTTCTTCAAGTAAAGATTCCCTTGGCAAATCATTTTGATCATGTTTATGCGGCGGATAACTCGACCAATTCCCACTATCGGTTAGAACTTCAACTACTAGCAACGCATCTGAAATCGAAGATGTATCTGATAAAATAGTATGAACTAAACGTTTATTTTGGTACATACCACGATTTTCGATACTATTATCACTAGCTTTAATTAATTGAGTTGGTAATTTTTTTTCAGACGGTGCATAACAGAGAACAATCTTAGCCGCCGTTTTTGCTGTTACTCTAAATTTTTGTTGCGTGGATAGATAAACACTATCGGTTGGGATACGTTCAAAAACACTTTCTCTAGTGCCAATTTCTGAAAAAGTTTCTGCAAAATCTGTTACAGTTATCTTGCCAGTTAAAGCAACAAGACAACATTCAAATTGCGTTAAACTCTCTTCGTAGCTGGCACCACTTTCCATTTCAATAATTTTCAAGCGAATATAAGTGAGTGGAGCATTTTTCTCACTAATTTCTTGAAGTAGCGTTACTCCTTCTGTCAATTCTTTGGATTTAGGTGGGTATAACAATTTGCTCATTTAAAGATATCTCCTTTAAGGGGTCCCAAGCGCACAGAGGGAATTTGTATCGATAAGGTCTGGAAATTCCCTATATAACAACGTCTGATGACGGGCTATTTTTTATGTTCAATTTTCTTAAGTGTTTAGGAATAGATAACAAATCAAATTTGTATTCGCCAAGAAAAGTAATATGCTCCCAATTAATCGGAGAGATATGCCTCATATACTTAGTAACTTGGGGATCAATTTTAACTAAATAATTATAGGCTTCCTGTAAATACACAGCGTTCCATATACTAATCGCATTTATCAAGACATTGAGTGCGCTTGCACTTTGAAGTTGACGGCGAATGTCGCGTTCCATAAATTTTCCACGGCGACCAAAAAATAATTCTCTAGCTAAGGCATTAACAGCTTCTGTCTTGTTTAATCCATGAGTGATTTTGCGACGCAATTGATCATCCGTTACATATCTTATTATGAAAATACTTTTTTCAATACGTCCTAATTCTCTTAAAGCAGTAGCTACTTTATTTTTACGGGCATATGAGCCAAGTTTTCCTAAAATTAAAGAGCTTGATACTTTACCTGTTTGGATAGAATAGGCTATTCGTTTAATTTCTTCATAGTTTTCTTCGATAATCTTTACATTAATCCTACTATTTATAGAGCCGGATAAATCAGGATACTCTGAAGAAGGTTTTATAGAAAATAGTTGAGATTTTTTTATATTTCTAATGCGTGGTTCAAATTTAAATCCTAATAAAGCAGTCATACCAAACATTTGATCACTATAACCATTTGTATCAGTGAAGTGTTCTTCAATATCTAAATCCGTTTCATGGTAGAGTAAACCGTCAAGTGTATGAGTAGCTTCTCTTGTGTTTGTTGAAACAACTTCAACATGATGCGAGGTATTTCTATCATTTATTGAGCGGATCATTGAAGCCCCTTTTTCTAGACTTTTATAGTGCGGGTTAACATCAGATTTGAGAGCGGAGACACCTACGGGTACGCGCATGCCATCTGAAGCACTTGTTTTTCCTTCTCCCCAAAAATCAGCAATTGGAATATCCAATTGATAGTTAACTAAAACAGATTGTGCACGAGTTAAGGCTTCTTTATAAAAACGCCATTGTTTAGCATTTGCCAATTGAGGATACGTGATTCCAGGCGTGGATTGTGCCATTTTTTCAAGACCTATATTGATTCCTAATCCCAGTAAAGTGGCAAACACAATTTTTTTCTCGGTTTCATTTGGTGGCTTTCCAGTTGAATCATGAATAAATTCTTGTGAAAATTGGGTCCAGCTATCCACTTCAATTAAAAGATCACTTAACCTTATTTTTGGAATCATTGAGTAGAGTCTTTTCCTAAAGATTTCGGCTTCATCTGGAGTAATCTTTTCTAATTTTTTAAGTGTCATTTTAGCTGTTTTTTTATCAGATTTTGCATAAAATTGAAGGTGAGAGTCTAAAAAAGATCCCCTAGCTTCAAGGTATTCATCAAAGGTGTCTGGTATGGTTAATGATCCAAGGCAACTATCAGAAGGAACTAAGTAGTCATCAATATTTCGATGGGCTAGACTTCCTTCAACAGAAATATTACCTGAACGAATGTTGTTTTTAAGTTCTGTGAAGGCTACTAATTCATAGAATGAGCGATCTATTTTTCCGTTTTGTGGTCGAACAAGGTTTTCCCATTTTTTGCTTACAAAATCAATAGATGTGTCTACTGGTAGTTTTCTTTTTCCATCATTGTGTAGTTCACTTAATTGAGTGAGAGCCGTAAGGACAGGTTTTGCTGACGTTGTTGCTTTAAACGATAGAGTTTTTAGCAACATCGGCGTGTATCTACGGAGATAAGTGGCTTTGTTCCTTACCATTTCTAAATAGCCATACTTTTTATGGCCAGTAATTTGTTTCGCTTCCTCTCCATCTTGAATTAACTCATTCCAAGGAATAATTCGTTCAATTTCGTCAAAGGGGTTACTATTGTTATCCTTTGCAAAATGAAGAGCATCAATTAGGGACACATAGTGTTCTAATTTTTCAGTAGTCAATTTGCCTTTTTCTTTTAGCTGTTCTTGTGAATCACGTGTTCCTTTCCGTTTAATGCTACCTAGAATACGATCGTTAATCTCAATTAATTGATCGATTAGATATTGATGATGATCTACTAAAAAAGCAATCAGTAAGGCATATTTTTTTTCAAATTCAAAACGAGAAAAATCATAGGCATCATAATTATCACCTAATCTAGCTAACTGAAGGAATCTATTACGATGAATATGGGCTACGTTAATTGTTCCAAGCTCAATAGCATTAATCGCTTCAACCTTTTTACAAATACTCATAAAACTCTCTGGATTAGCTTTCCCTGGAATATCTTTCAGCCAGGCAAGTTTAGTCATCTTTGTTTCTTTAAAAAGATGAAGTAAATCATCTAATTTTTCCATTTGTATTCCTTTTAATGGTTGGAGTAAAATTGAAAACAGAGTACTTTCTGCCTTAGATCGGCAGTGACTAATAACATCTTCAAGTGTGGCAATCGATGGAAAGATAATTCTATTACAAGATAAAAAATCTAGAGTTTCTTTCATCAGAAAAGTAGAATCATCATTTTCTAATGAAAGATTAACTAAATACTCTATTAGATGTTCTCGATTGCCATTACTCCCAAATCGTTGGTACCTAAACGTTTCTAAAATTTCGTTAAAATGATTGGCACGAGTGTTTCTGTGATTGTATGAAGCTAATTCGATTGGGCCCAGGTGAAGTTGATGTGTCACATAAGAAGTCAATCTATCTGGTTTAACAGACCAGTTGCTTAAAGAACAACCAGGATATCGAGCTAAGCAAAGTTGTATGGCAAAGCCTAATTTATTAATATTCCCTCGGTGTTGATTGATAATCTCTAAATCTGAATCCGAAAAACTAAAGTATGCTTTAAAATCTTCCTCTGATAGGTGTTCTACAGAAAGCAGTCGTTCACGTTGCGCAGCTGTTAAAATGATTTTTAAACCCATACTTAGTCCTTCCTTCCATTAATATAACGTAAAAAGTCGTTTTACTTAGTTTAGAAGCTTTAAGAATTTGCGGGATTGAATACTCCTTGCTTTCGTACATCTTTAAAGCTAAATCAACTAAAATACTATCTTTATGTGCCCGCCAACCATTTTTCTCGTGCTCTAACTACATCAAGGCCAGATTTGATTCGTTCAATAATGAGGTTACGTTCCAATTCTGCTAAACTAATCATCACTCGCAAAAAGAGTCTGCCCATAGAAACCGATGTATCAACATTATCTTGTATGGAGATGAAATTAACATTTTTTAAATATCCTTTGAACTTTATTCTTATAACTAAAGAGGGATGACTAAATCGGTCTCATTTTGTTTTTCTCCATCTTTCGACCGGATTTCTATTATTAATTTGTGTGGTAGACAAATACTGGTTTCTCCAACTTTACTAATCCAACCAGTTTTCACTGCGATTTGATCTGGGCTATTGTCTTTCTTATTTCTAATTCTTGTTCCGTCTACTTCAATGATATTATATTGATTCTCTGAGGGGTAAAGTGTAAACAGTTGATATTTTGTATTTGATGACAGTTCAATTTCTCTCACTGTCACTCCGTCAATCGAAATGACTGCTATATTTCCAAGTTTATTAGCTATATTTTGACTATACTTATTGAAAACAGCTAAAGGAATGAAAGAAATTATAACTAACAAACTAATAATCAAAACGTCGTATGGGCGAATAAAAACCAGGAACTTCTTCATATTTCCACCTCTCAATGATCTGCCTACTTTACTAGATATTCTTCTCAATATCAAAAGCTTTTGTAATTTTTTCAGTTGCTTCAGACATTGTTACTTCTTCTATTAATGTACCTTGGACAACTAATCTTTTAGATCCATCTTGATTACAAGTAACTAATGTAACTAAATTTTCACCATCCACTGGTTCAATTAAATCAACTCTTGTTGGATCAACAATTTCAAGAAACGTTGTTTCATAGACATAGACTTTTTTTAAGTCAGTTAGATAGATCACTTCTCCCATTTTCAAGTCATGTAATGGACTAAATAATAAATTTGTTTGATCTAAATTATGTCCTGCAAGTGAATAATTCCCATTTCCCATGGCCTGATTTTCTACCATTGTACCTGCACCAACTGCAAGATTGTAATTTGAAAGACCCTTTAAAATAGGTAAATTTATTTTCACACTTGGAACTGCTAAACCACCTATCACAGCCATTTTGTCCTGATATAATCTAGCACGAGCAACACTTTCAAAATCAAGACTTTCAACTTGATCAAAATCAAATTCTCCTTTTTTTTGATTGTTTTTCTCGATTTTTTTAACAGTCACTGTTGATACATTATTGTTCTGTCCTAAGTAGTCAATGAGCCAGTTTCTAATAGGTCGATTAAATATTAATAACAAACCTGCTACTAATAACACGATTGTCAGTACATTAATAAAATAAAGCTGAAATTTCTTTGATTTTTTAGTTTTCAATAATTACTCCACCTTTATATTCTATTATTTTTAGAGTCTATTCTTTATTGGTAGTTTTATAAAAAAACAACTCCCGGTACCTAAGTTGCTTTCAACTCGAATGGATCCAGAATGAGCCTCTACAATACTTTTAACAATCGCTAATCCAATTCCTTGACCACCTTGAGAACTGCTTCTCGCTGGATCTGCCATATAAAATCTGTCAAAAATATGTTCTACCTCTTCCTCATTAATTCCAATCCCATTATCTTTTACTTTTATCTCAACATTATTCCCTACTTTATTTAAACTAATGGATATCTCACCATATTTTTGAGTAAATTTTATAGCATTAGCAAGTAAGTTGGTCATAACTTGACTAAATTTATCTTTATCTGCAAATACAGAAATTTCTTCTCCATATAAATTAAACTGAATTTCTTTTTGTTTAATACTAGAATCAAAATTTGTAACCACTTGAAAAATCAAACTATTTAAATTAAAGTTAGATTTAATTAATTTCTCATAATTTTTTTCTAACTTAGTTAATTTTTCGATGTTACCAATTAATCTAGTTAAGCGAGTAACCTCGTCATAACAACTTTGAAGCCTCTCAGTAGATACATCCCATATTCCATCTAGCATTCCCTCAATATTGCCTTTTAAGGTTGTAAGAGGGGTTCTTATTTCATGTGCAATATCTGTAGAAAGTCTTTTGCGTAGTTCTTGCTGCTGCTCTAACTGTCTAGTTAATTCATTTACAGAGCTAATCAGTTCATTTATTTCTAATATAGACGTTTCTTGGGGGATTTGTTGTGAATAATCACCATTTGCAACTTTTTTAGTAAAATCATTCACATGGGTTAATGGGATACTCATCTTTCTTGATACCCATGTCGCAAATATAAACGAGATAAATAATGCAGCGAAAGAGACAATCATCAAATTCTTTTTCATATCGGATATAAAAACAACATCATGCTTCGTATAGGATAACGGACCTACATGTCTAAAAAGCACTTTACCAATTGTAGATTCTTTATATGTTAGATTTTTTTCAATTTTAACTACATTAGTATTAGTAATATCCAATTTGTTTTTTAAGTATTTTGCATATATGTTCATTTTTTTAGTTGCTTTGCTTTTCTCTGTTTTACTAGGGGCCCATAATATCTTGTTGTTTCTGTCATAGACTTCAATAATAATATTATTTTCCAATGCTTTTTTACCGATATCTCCGATTCCTTGTGTTTGCCAATTTTGTTCACTATAATTAAATAAAAGTTCAATCGATTCTACATATTGAGTTAGCGTCTCTTCTTGACGTTCCTTTACATATTTTTCGAAATGATTATTCATTAAACTTATTGTTATAAAACTTAATGAACCAATTATCAAAGAAGATAGCAACAAGAACGAAACAATTAATTGCCATTTTATCGTTCTTTTCATTTTCCCTCACCAAAACGATAACCGCTACCATGAACTGTTACAATATAATTTGGTTTTTTTGGATCTTTTTCTATTTTATGGCGTAAATTTTTTATATGTGAATCAATTGTTCTTTCTAATCCAGAAAACTCCATTCCCTTTACTATTTCTATCAACTGACTTCTAGAAAAAATACGATTTGGATTAGAAGCAATAATAGCTAAAATATCAAATTCAGAAGAAGTTAATGCTAACTCATTATTTGTTAAAAATACTTGTCGAGTACTTGGAATAATAATTAACTCACCATCGTTAAAGATTAATTTCCCATGACTAGAAAATGTTGAAGACCGTCTTAAAACGGTCTCAACTCTTGCAACAAGTTCCTTTGGACTAAATGGTTTCACTATATAATCATCTGCACCTAGAGCAAGTCCTTTCAAAATGTCTTCTTCTCCCGATTTTGCTGTTAGCATGATGATTGGTGTTTCCGTTTCTTTTCTAATTGTTTCGCACACATCAAGACCACTGATATCTGGCAACATTAAATCTAGTATAACCAAATCAGGGGAAATAAAATGATATTTTTCTAAAGCTTCCTTTCCTGATGTTGCTTTATATACTGAGTAGTTTTTTGATATCAAGTACGCATCCACGATTTCTAGTATTTTAGGCTCATCATCAACAATCAGAATTTTCATCTCAATTCCCCCTCAATTATCTATTAGTTACATATATTTTCGTTTTGCTAAATACTCTTCTTCTGTTATAGCCCCTTTTGCAAATTCTTTTAATAAAATATCCACCGGTGATTCTTCAAAATTTTGTTTCTGATTCTTTTTTTCAAAAGTTTTTAGCACTAGAATCACTATTAAAACAATTAAACTTACCCAAATTATCCCCATAAACATCATATTGAATCCACCTCCCATAAAAGATATACACTTATTCAACATTATACACACGCCTCCTTTCTATTTAGTAACTTTTACTTGTCCCATCATTCCATTTTCTTCATGCTCCAAGTTATGACAATGATACATAAAAATTCCAGTATTTTGGAATTGTACTTCTAATTTAACTGTTTCATCTGGGTTTAATGCAACAGTATCTTTCCATCCCGCTTCGTTTTCAGGAGGTGTTTTTCCATTTCTTGATAAGATTCTAAATTGGACCCCATGAATATGAAAAGGATGAATCATTCCACCCATCATATCAGGTGCATTGTAAATTTCCCATATCTCTTTTTCATCTTTCTTTTTTTCCAAATCAATTCTATTCATGTCAAAAGTTTTTCCATCAATAGACACCATGTGTGACATACCTTTTAATGTGATTTTTTGTTCAGGTAGTGATGAAGTATCTTCATTTGCAATTTCGTTTAACTTAGTTGGCAATTCTACTGATTTTAAATTATCTTTGGTAATTTTTAGAGATAAAATTTTAGAATCACCATCCATAAGATTTAGTACATCCCCTTTTTTGTATTTTTCAGTATTTACAATTATTTCAGCACGTTCTCCAGGAGTTAACATAACCTTATCCAAAGAAATTGGATTCGCAAGAAATCCACCATCAGACGCAATTTGTTTAAATTCTGACCCATCGTCAAAAGAAAACTCATAATTTCTTGCATTTGATCCATTTAACAAACGCAAACGTATATTCCCATCTGAAACATTAATATAAGGATTTATTGTTCCATTAACCAACAATGTATCTCCTTGAGTTCCGTCTTCATTTCGATCTGATTCATAATTCAACTGATTGTTATTATCAAAAACCCTATCTTGAACAATTACAGGTATATCATCCTTACCATAATTTTTTGGTATATCTAGTTTGTCAGAATTTTCATCTTCTACTAACAAAACGCCAGCTAAACCATCATATACTTGTTTAGCTGTTTCACCATCTGGATGTGGATGAAACCAGAGTGTTGCAGCTTCTTGTTCTACAGTGAAATCTACTTTTTTAGTCTCATTAGGTTTTACTGGTTGGTGTGGTCCACCGTCAACGTCTGAAGGGATTTTTAACCCATGCCAATGAAACGATGTGTCACTAGTTAACTTGTTTTCAGTGTTAATCGTTACCTTTTGGCCATTTTTAACTCGTAAAACAGGTCCAAGAAAGTTACCATTGTACCCAAGAGTCTTAGTTTTTTCGCCATCAATAAAGGAAGATTCTCCCTCTTGCGCAGTTAGAGTATATTCTACTGCTGAGTCTGTTTCAGAATCTGCCTTTAATAAAGGAGGAATCGCCAACTCTTTTTCTTTTTGATTTTTTTCCACAATTTCAACATTATTTTCGCTTTCTTGGTCCATCATTTCCATGCTACTGTTACTACTTGAATTTCCCTCAGACATACTCATATTCATTTTTTGTTTAGATTGATTATTTTCTGTTTTAGTATAATTTTTATCATACAAAAACCATCCAGTAACTGCTATGAAAGCTACAATTACAATTAATAAAACTGTTGTTAATTGTTTTTTACTCATAAACTCACTCCTCTATTTTCTATACACTATTTTACTATAGCCTAAAGTTTTGTAGATTTTATGGAGATTACTCTGAAACTAGTCTTCTATTTACTTATTTTCAATTAAAGAATTTAAAATTCTTCCTTTTCCTCAAAAACAATTAAATTAACAGCTCTTCTATCCCCCATAATTATAATCTACTTTTAATTAACTATCTTTTAATTAAATTAGCCTACTAAATCCTATCAAAAAAAGGATTCAGTAGGCTATTTCATTACATTTTAATTACTTGTGAAACTTTATAGTGAGAATCAATAAAAACTGAATCTAACTCTTTTTGACTAATTTGTTGAGAACTATCAATTGTTGCAGAATTATCTTCCAAACTTAAAGAAACACTTTCTACCCCACTTATAGAATGAAGTCTTCTGAAAACATTTTTAGCACATCCTTCACACTTCATACCGTCAATAATTAGTTTTTCCTTCATAATTAAAAACCTCTTTCCTAGTTATTTTGATGGTTTAAATTTTTTTAGTCGTAATGCATTTAATAAAACTGAAACAGAACTAAAGCTCATAGCAGCACCCGCAATAATAGGACTCAATAAAGGCCCGCCAAACAAGAATAATAATCCCATTGCTACAGGAATTCCTAGCGTGTTATATGCAAATGCCCAAAATAAGTTTTCTTTAATATTTCGAATTGTTTTTTTGCTTAATTCTATGGCGGTTGGGACGTCCATGAGGTCACTTCGCATCAGAACAATGTCTGCAGATTCTATCGCAACGTCAGTGCCTGATCCTATTGCAATCCCAATATCTGCCTGAGCTAATGCAGGAGCATCGTTAATCCCATCTCCTACCATAGCTACTTTTTTTCCATTTTTTTGTAGATTTTTGACTTCAGAAGCCTTATCTTCAGGTAATACTTCACTTAAAACTCTCTCAATACCTACTTGCTTTGCAATCGCTAAAGCAGTTTGTTTATTATCACCCGTTATCATAGCTACTTCAATTCCCATTTTATGAAGTTTATTAATTGCATTTAAACTGCTTGATTTCACAGTATCTGCAACAGCTATTATTCCTGCTAATTGACCCTCAATAGCGATATACATGGGCGTTTTCCCCTCAGTTGCTAGTTTGTCAGAAGTATCGGATAGGTATTCTTGGTTAATATTATTTTTGTCCATCAACTTTTTATTTCCTAATAGAAGAGTCTTATTTTCAATTTGAACCTCAATTCCATGACCAGGAATTGCCTTAAATTTTGAAACCTTTTTTAATGTAACTTTAGCAAACTCCGCTTCTTTTACAATGGATTCGCCTAAAGGGTGTTCCGAACCTTTCTCAGCAGAAGCCGCAAAACTGAGTAATTCATCTTTTGATATAGGATCTACAACGATAACGTCCGTAACTTTGGGTTTCCCTTCAGTAATTGTTCCAGTTTTATCAAACACTATCGTTTTAATTTGATGTGTTGTTTCAAGCGCTACCCCACTCTTTATCAAAACACCATTTTCAGCACCTTTACCAGTGCCTACCATAATAGCTGTAGGTGTTGCTAATCCCAGTGCACACGGACAAGCAATGACTAAAACTGAAATAAATATTGTTAAAGCGAATACACCAGATTGACCCGCAATATACCAAGCTCCTCCAGATATTACTGCTAAAGCAATGACTACTGGTACAAAATAACCAGAGATAATATCCGCAAGTTTAGCGATTGGAGCTTTTGATCCTTGGGCATCTTCAACTAATTTAATTATTTGAGAGAGTGCTGTATCTGTTCCGACTTTAGTTGCCTTATACTGAATGGTTCCATTCTTATTGATACTAGCACCAATGATTGAATTTCCAACATTTTTTTCAACTGGTAGACTTTCGCCAGTTAACATAGACTCATCAACAGAAGTTACTCCCTCTATCACAACACCATCAACTGGCATTTTATCCCCTGGTTTTACAATTAATATGTCACCAACTTCTACTTCTTCGATAGGAATAATTTTTTCAATTCCATTTTTTATAATTAAGGCTGTTTTTGGGGCTAATCCCATAAGCTTTTTAATTGCTTCAGATGTTTTTCCTTTAGAAAGTAATTCTAAATATTTTCCAAGTGTTATTAGTGTTAAAATCACTGCTGCAGCCTCAAAATAAAGTTCATTTGTATAACTATAATCTCCTTTAGCAATCATAATAGTTGCAAATATACCGTATAAGAATGCAGCACTAGTCCCTAACGCAATTAGTGAATCCATATTCGGGTGAAGCCGAACTAAGGTTTTAAAGCCAATTCGGTAATAACTATTACCAAGTACTATCACAGGAATAGTGAATATCAACTGAGTCATAGCAAAAATTTGCGGGTTTTTCATAGGATCGAGAATTTCCGGTAAGGGAAATCCAAACATATGGCCCACAGCCAAATAAAGAACAGGTAAAGTGAAAATTGCTGACCATACAAATTTTTTCCAAACTAATTTGATTTCTTTTTCTTTCATTTCACTTGTATCGTTAACTTTTTCTTCACTATTTATTTTTTTTGCACTGTAACCTGCATTTTTTACAGTTGCTATAATTATTTCATTTGATAACAAACTAGAATTATAGTCAACACTCATTTTTTCTGTTGCTAAATTTACAGAAACAGATACAATTCCATCTAATTTGTTTATATATTTTTCGATTGTTTGTGCGCATGAAGCACAAGTCATTCCCGTTATAGAATAAGAAGCCTTTATTTTTGATGTGGAGATTGTATAGCCTGCATTATCTACAGATTTTTTAATATCAGTAAAAGATACTTGGTTTTCATCAAATGAGATAGTTAACTTTTCTGTAGTCAAATTTACACTAGAAAACTCCACACCTTTTAATTTTTTTGTAGCTTTTTCAATTGTTTGTGCACACGAGGCACATGTCATTCCTTCAATTAAAAATACCTCTTTTTTCACAACATTCACCTCTATTTCTAATGATTTCTACATTCGCATTCTTCAGGAACACATTCACATGCTATCTTTGATTGGATTTTTTTTTCCAATTTATTTTTAATCAAAACAATATCATCACTGCTCAATTCGTATTCTGTAATAGCATTAGCAAGTGCTGTTCCAATTGATTTGTTGCATATAGTAGATAACAGTTTATTAACCTGAAATTTAATACATTCTTCTTCACTAATCGTTGCAGCATAAATAAATCTTTTTCCATCAGTTTTAGTTGATAAAATTCCTTTACGAACTAATCTGCCAATTAATGTTTTTGTCGTGGCTGGTTTCCAATTCATTTTATTGGTTAGAATCAAACTAACTTGTTTACTAGAGACCGTTCTTAAACTCCAGACAACGCGCATTACTTCCCATTCTGCTACAGTAATTTGAAGATCACAGTGATTTTCCATCCCTACCTCCCCTTTCATCTACAAGTGTAAACGAATTTACACTTGTAGTGTACACTTGTGCACTTTTCATGTCAAGTATCTATTTTTATATTGTTGAGATATCTTGATTCCTAAATTCATAAATGAACCTGTACTCTGCATATCTTTAATTATTTGAGCACTTAAAGTGGTTTCTGGATAATAAAATCGTTCTTGCATTTTCTTGAGGGTCCGTATATAGGTATTCGGTAACTTCAATTTTAGAACCATTTGTTCCATTTCCTGTAAAATAGAGACCCCTTTATAAAAATAGGTGGATTTTGAAAAAGGATCTTCAAGCGCAGTTACTTCATTCATTCCATGTCCTTCTAATATTTCAGCTTGACTGGCTGTCTCTTTTTTGTGAACTAAATATATTAAAAATAAATAAAGGAACTCCATATCATCTAAGTCAATTCCACAGGAACTGTATGGGTTGATGTCAATCATACGAATTTCAATATATTCAATTCCATCTTCTCTTAAGCTAGCCAACGTTTTTCCATTTTTCAAACGAATTGGTGAATAAAATTCTCTCTCATCATAAAGGTACTTTTTTTCAATAAACTCTTCCAATGTGGTTACGTAGCTATCTAATGAGTCAAAAGATACCTTTTGACTCGTTAGATTTCTATAACCGTAACTACTATTTCTTATACTCCTAACAGGAGTATAAGAAGGAAATATTTTTTTTTCGCCCACAGGTGAAGCACCAAACAAATAAGTAATTAACCATTTATCTTGTAGAAAATTTTTAGCTAACTTTAAATAGAACATGTTTTTAAATTCTTTAAATGAACACTTTTCTTGTCTTTCATCATATAAAATACGCAATAAACTATCATCAAAACCAAAATTATAATGAATACCACATATTAACTGTTTTGACTTCCCATATTTTTTTGCTAAATATTCTCTGTAAAGGATTTTATCTGAATCACTATAGGTAGCAATAGGAACCATCACCTCTTCTTTGTTTAAGGTAGGCATACTAAATGGCCATAAATATTCGTCTTCTGGCAAATTTTGATGAATATAACGTGTCATTTCAAGCATTAAGGCATATGTTTTTTTTAAGCTATTTTGTACAGGTATTACTAATTCAAGTTGCGCTTCACTAAAGTCTTTTTCTATTCCTTTTATATTCAATTTAGAGGGGTGCAATGAAAGTGAAAGTTCCCCATCTTTTTTTACTCTTAATGTTTCTCTTTCAATTCCGAATGTCCCTTCAGTGAACTTAGACATTAATAACGGGCTGATTTTTTTCATAATTTCTCCTTAAATTCTTTTTTAATAACAAATAAGTTAGAATAAGTTGCACTTCGAATAAAATAAACACGAAAATAAAGCAGGCAAGAAAAAATGATTGTGGCAGTACATTTATAATAGGATCAATTGACGGATTAAAAATCCACGCTTCATTATTAAAAAAAACTTCGTGAAAAAGTATGAATATCCTATCAAAATTTACTAATAATAAAATTAAAACGATTAATGGACCATACATTGTGTAGCTCATCAATTTAATCAATGCTGAAAGTTCGTTTTTCTTTTTTAAATACCGAATCAAAAAAAAACCAAAAATCAGTGAAAAAGCAAGGATACTATAATTAAGCATAAATAATTTTTTAACTTCACTAAAATGAAATAATCCTTGCGCTGAACTTTCAAAATTAGGCATATTTAATCTTTGTATCCAAGGATTATTTAAATAGTTAAGTAATATAGTATAATTTTTCATGATTACTTCCCTAGATAATTCACTAGTAGACAAATCTGTTAAACTCCATTTGAAAAGTGGTGTAAAATTTATCGCTACTGCAATTGAAAAACTTAAATTACCCAATAATATAACAAGCAAAGCCAAATATGTCCTTAATTTTTTCATAGTATCATCCTCTCTTATTAAAACTTATTTTACTAGTATCTTATGGAGATTCTATGAATTTGTTTTTTTTTTTGAATCTACACACAAAATCCATATTTCTTTGATAAATTATTTAAAAGAAGCACTTTCATATTTTCACTACACTGTAAAAGAGAAAAATAGTTTTTATCTGTTAAATTATTTTTAGTTTTTACAAAACTCGGAAGTGTGTCAATTTAATTTTAAGGAGGCTAATTAAGTGGAACCACTTAATCGTATTTTTATTTCCATAGGACCAATTACAATTTATTGGTATGCAATTTTCATGATTTCTGGGGCTTTTTTAGGATATTTACTAGTTGCAAAACAAGCTGAAAAAGAAGACATTAACGATGATACTATTCTTGATTTATTGCTGATTGCTTTTCCAATAGCTATCCTGAGTGCTCGAACCTATTATGTTCTATTTGAATGGTCAGATTATTCAACTAATTTTTGGGATGTTTTCAAAATCTGGGAAGGTGGCTTAGCAATTCATGGAGGGTTAATTGGCGCTATAATAACAGGGTACTTTTTTTCAAAAAAAAGAAATATTCCTTTTTTTAAACTTGCAGATTTAGTAGCACCTGGAATACTAGTCGGTCAAATAGTTGGCCGTTGGGGAAATTTTATGAATCAAGAAGCTTTTGGTGGTATCGTACCAAGAACATTTTTGGAAAGTTTAAATCTTCCTAATTTCATAATCAATCAAATGTACATTGACGGTGCATATCATCATCCCACATTTTTATATGAATCGCTTTGGAATAGTTTGATCTTAATAATTTTGTTGCTTGTTAGAAATAAAAAACATTTCCAAGGTCAACTCTTTTTCATGTATCTAATGGGCTATTCTATTGGCAGATTTTTTATCGAAGGATTACGTACAGATAGCTTAATGCTTACTTCAACTATTCGAATGGCTCAATTCATTTCTGTGATCTTAATCATTTTATCTACCGTAGCAATGATTGGACTTGCAAGAAAAGAAAAAAAAAGCACCTTATTGGAGTAGGGAAATTTACTATTTAAACAGAATATAAAAACAGATAAAGCAATTAAATGGCTTTATTGAAATACAAACTTTTAAGGAGGAATTTATATGAATTTAATTGTCTCTATTTTACCGTTTTTACTACTATTAATTTGTCCAATTATGATGTTTTTTATGCATGGGAAACATGGTCACAGTTCATCCCATGACCACTCTAATCATAACGGGATTTCAAAATCTGATTTTGAAGCATTAAAAGAGCAAAATGAAAAAATGAATTCTGAGTTAACTTTATTAAAACAAAAAATTAAATGAAATTAAGAACGGAGGATTTTTATGCAATGGCTTTTACTGTTAGTGTGTCCAATTATGATGATTTTTATGATGTCTGGAATGACACATGGAGGAAAAAATAAAGATAATGTTTCTAAAGATGAATTTGATCAGCTTAAACAGCATAATGAAAAATTAAGCGAAGAATTACAAAAAATTAAATCTAAATTAAATTAATTGTTTCTAGGAGGTTCATTTTGAAAAAAATTTTAAAAACTATTATCATTGGTTCTGTTTCTTTATCCTCTTTATTTTACAGTCAAGTTTCATTTGCAGTAAATTATGAGGAAGAAATTAGCAAAAGCACAACAGAAATTAATTCTATAAAAAATGAAATTGAAAATGAGAAAGTTGCCTTGGGGCAATTACTTACTGAAATCGAAAAAAAAGAAGACAAAAGTAACCAACTATTAGAGGAAATAAAACTTATTCAAATTGAAATGAATACTTTAAAAATAAGCAACGATGAGTTACAAGATAAAATTACTCAAAGAACTGAAAAATTAAATTCCCAACTCCAAACGATTCAAATTGAAGGTAATGCTTCGACTTATACAAATTTCATTTTGAATTCAGAATCATTTACTGACTTTATTGGACGAATAGAAGTATCTTCAAAACTAATTTCTGCGAATAAAGAAATTGTACTGCAACAAAAAAAAGATAAAGAAAAAATCGAATTACAAGAAAATAAAACAAGCGCGAATCAAAAAAATCAAAAAAAATTAATTTCTGAATTGCAAGAAGTACAAGTTAAATTAGAAAATCAAAAAAATTTAAAAGAAGCTAAGATAGTCACTTTAGCACAACAACAAGCTACCGCAGAAGATGAAAAAATTATTCTTATTTCTAATCAGGAAAATGAAAAAATTCAACTAGAAGCTAACGCTAATAAACCTGTAATAGCTAAGACTAGTGTTGATTTGACGAATATGACTTCTGCTAGTGAGACTCCGGAACCTCCAGCACCTTCACTAACTGTTGGAAGCTCGGGTTATATCTATCCACTACAGGCACCTATTTCTTCACCTTTTGGTGCTAGAGAAGGCTTAGATGCAAATGGATTTCATAAAGGTGTGGATTTTAGTGCTCCTGAAGGAACGCCTATTGCTGCATCTATGGCTGGTGAGGTTGTTGTTGCTCAGAATGATGGTATGCCTGTTTCTGGTTATGGAATTGCAACTATTATTAAGCACAGCAATGGCATGTATTCTCTGTATGGTCACCAATCTGAACTACTTGTTTCTGTTGGAGATAGTGTTCAACAAGGACAAATCATTGGAAAAGTCGGGAACACTGGAATTTCTTTTGGGGCTCATTTACATTTTGAAATTCGAACCTCTTTATATGGGGGAATGGGAAATGTGCTTGATCCTATGAATTTCTTAAATTAAAATACAGCTATGTTCGATTGTTCCTGGTTCCTATAAATGATTAGGTTAAAAGATAAATTTCTTGACAAAAATCGTTTACAGTTGTAGACTTTGTTTATCAAATGCAACTATAACAATACTGGAGGTAATTAATATGGGGGATAAAACAAATCATAGCCACATGAATCATAGCGAGATGAAACATGGAACAGGAACTATGGATCATTCAATGCACATGGGGAATTTAAAACAAAAATTTTTTGTTTCTTTATTTTTAGCTATTCCAATTATCTTATTTTCACCAATGATGGGGGGGAAACTTCCTTTTCAAATTAAGTTCAATGGTTCTGAATGGGTCGTTCTTATTTTAGCCTCTATTCTTTACTTCTATGGGGGAATGCCTTTTTTAAAAGGGGCTAAAATGGAGCTTGAAGCTAAAAGCCCAGCAATGATGACCTTAATTTCATTAGGTATTTCAGTGGCTTACATTTATAGCGTGTATGCTTTTATTGCAAATAATATTTTAACAAATAAAGTTCATGTAATGGATTTTTTTTGGGAACTAGCAACGTTGATTCTTATCATGTTACTTGGGCATTGGATTGAAATGAATGCTATAAGCAACGCTGGAAATGCATTACAAAAAATGGCAGAATTATTACCAGGGACAGCAAGCGTGCTTGATGCCACTGGAAATACAAAAGAAGTTGCTTTACAAGATGTCAATGTTGGAGATAAAGTGATGGTAAAAGCTGGTGAGAAAATCCCAACTGACGGAGTACTCATTTCTGGAAAAACAACCGTCAATGAATCAATGGTAACTGGTGAAGCAAAAGACGTTACCAAAAATATAAATGACAAAGTTATTGGTGGTTCAGTGAATGGTTCTGGAACAATTACTATAAAAGTTACCGGAACAGGTGAATCAGGATATTTATCTCAAGTAATGGCTTTAGTAAGTAGTGCGCAACAAGAAAAATCAAGTGTCGAATCGCTATCTGATAAGGTAGCCAAACTCCTATTTTACGTTGCTTTAATTGTTGGGATTTTATCTTTTACAACCTGGATACTCCTAACTGGTGATGTGAATATTGCTTTAGAGCGAATGGTTACTGTCCTGATTATTGCATGTCCACATGCACTTGGACTGGCTATTCCATTAGTAACAGCACGTTCCACCTCGCTTGGAGCTCAAAATGGATTACTAATTAAGAATAGACAAGCCTTAGAAGTAGCTAAAAAGGTTGATGTTATTATGATGGACAAAACAGGCACTCTTACTGAAGGTAACTTTTCAGTATCTACTTATAAATCATTTTCAGATGACTATACGGATACTGAAATTCTTGAATATATGGGTTCTTTAGAAAAAAACTCGAGTCATCCACTTTCAATTGGTGTTTTGAAAAAACTTAAAGAACTAAACTTAAATACACCCCTGGCTACCGACATTACAACAATTGCAGGTACAGGAATTGAAGGAACAATTTTAACTAAAGATGTCAAAATTGTAAGTGTTGCTTATTTAAATAGACATGCCCTAGATTATGATAAAAAACTCTTTTCCGACCTTTCGAGTAAAGGAAACTCTGTTAGTTTTCTTTTAGTTGAAAATAAGAATGTTGGGATAGTTGCGCAGGGTGATCAAATTAAACCAGAAGCTAAATCTATGATTGAAGCATTAAAAAAACAAGGTATTAAACCAGTGATGTTAACTGGAGATAATAGACAAGCGGCAGCTGTGGTTGCTAATCATTTAGGCATCGAGGATGTCCATGCGGAACTCCTTCCGGAAGACAAAGAAAAAATCGTCAGAGAATATAAAAATAAAGGTCTAATCGTCATGATGGTCGGGGATGGTGTTAATGATGCTCCTAGTTTAGTAAGAGCAGATATTGGCGTAGCTATTGGTGCTGGAACAGATGTAGCTATTGATTCTGCAGATGTGATTCTTGTAAAAAGTAACCCATCTGACATTCTTCATTTTTTAACCCTTGCAAAAAATACTTCAAGAAAAATGATACAAAACTTATGGTGGGGATCAGGTTATAACATTGTTGCAATACCTTTAGCTGCCGGGGTACTTTCCTTCGCAGGTATCATTCTTAGTCCGGCAATTGGTGCTATATTCATGTCGTTTAGCACAGTCATTGTAGCAATAAATGCTATGTTATTAAAGATAAAATAGTATATAGTAATAAAGTCTGTTTAAGTAGATTTTTATATTGAAAGGAATGAATATGAACGAAAAATTTACAAAAACTTATAAGCTTAGGCAGTCTGGCAACAGTTCAATTTCAACAATACCTTTAAAAGTAAAGCAATTAATTAATGTTGAAAATGGAGATGAAATTGAATTTATAATAGTAGGTAAGCAAGTTCTCCTACAAAAAGCCAGGTCAGTCATTGACAAATATAATGATACGTCCATTCAAAATGTGGCTAATCAATATAATTCTAAAAGTGAGAAATAAATAACTATAAACTTAAAAGTAAACCCAAAAAAACAAGTAATATATTTAATTTTTTCAAAGGACAGTATCAACTACTAACTCCTTACACTGTTGCTTGAAAAATTGCTATATTATTCTTAGTTTAATTGCAAAAATAGTAGTGAGATAGACAGTTTTAGATGTTGCGTAGCTAAAGATAGTATCATTTGTTTTAAATGCATTGCTTTATGGGCATTAATTTAAGGAGCTAGAAAATCATTGTACTCCTCTCAAAGATTCAATGCATTTAGATTATCCCACCAAAAAGAGGTCCCATGAATCATGGAGACCTCTTTTTTCAATTTAGTTAGTTTTTAATTCAGACTCAGTTACCCACATATGATTTTTAACCATTCCACTACCATCGGTTGCTTCATAATCAACGACATAGACAGTTCCTGTTATTGCTTCATCAACAGTTGCTTCAGCCCCCATCATGCCGACAGTATGATTTGCTTCTAAAATAACTGAATCTCCAATTTTCGCTACATTTTTTTTATCTTTCAATTCTTCTTGTACTACCCATTTATGATTTTTAACCGTTGCCCCACCATTCGTTGGATCAAAAGTGATTTCATAAATGGTCGTATCGTATGCAGCTGTAACTGTTGCTTTAGCATCCATCATTCCATCCATATGTCCCTCGGTTATGATGACTGAAGTGCCTACAGGATATTTTGGATTCACTGCTACAACCATTGCTGAGGGTGTTTGCCCCTCATGATTCATCCCTTCCATACTTCCCATTTCGCTTGAAGACGACTCTTTCATCGTATTTTTTTCTGAACTATCTGTCGATTTTGTTGTTGTTTGACTACAAGCCCCTAAAAATAATAGCCCACTAAATACAACAAGGGCAATTAGACCTTTTTTTTTCATGTATTTTCCCCCTAAATGAAATTGTTATAAATAGTGTAACTTACAATGGAATTAAAGTCGAATATTTCGTCTCCGCAGCCTAGCATGCATCTTTACTATCTAAAATTCAAATATTGGATAAATCTCACTTTGAATTCCCGTTATTTGATTCCTCCTTAAATTAATTTTAATTTGTTTAATGAAAAAACCATAGATTTTAATTTTATGAATCTTAATTCTATTGAGCTCCTTAAATCTCAAAAAATTGAAAAAAACTAATTCTTACAAATCAACTTTTATGATATATTATATTCATAAAATATTTAATATAAACGGCATTGTTTTATAATTTTATGTGACATATATTTAAGGAGTTCAAAGATGACATTCCTCTAACTTTTTTAACATACACAATTGTCTGAGTAAAATCAGTGAAAATTTAACCACTCAATTTATTTAAGTTCATTCTAAATTTGTAAGCTAAGAAAATAGACCTTAAATACAAATCAATTCCTATTGAAATCCAAATCCCTGCTATTCCCATTGATAACCATTTACCCAGAACGATTACTCCAATAATCCTGATTACCCACATTCCAAAAGCCGTACTATACAATGGGGTTTTCGTATCCCCCATGCCTTGAAGAGCACCAGTAAGAATCAAGCTCGTCGCCAGAGCTGGTTGAATGAATGCGTCAATTCTTAATGCAACGACAACTTGGTTTATTGCTTCTGGACTTGTAGTAAATAATTGTGCAAAAAATGGAGCTCCAAAAAACAAGCCAACCCCACAAATAGATAACACAGCTACTCCAATTTTAGTTGATTGATAAGCATATTCTTTCACATCTTCAAAGTTTTTAGAACCAATAGACATTCCCACTAAGGTAGTTGCTGCTGTTGCAAGTCCATAGGCAGGCATATAAGTAAAACTTTCAATATTTCCTGCTATTGAGTGCGCCGCAAAAGTTACAGACCCAATTCCAACAATTAATCCAAAGTAAACGACTTGTCCTATTCTCATAACCATGCGCTCTAATGTGGCTGGAATAGATAATTCAATTAAAGGTCTGTAATTCGACTTATTAGCCAAAGAACGGATTGAAAAATGCACCTCTGAAAGTTGGATTTTCTTATACAAAAGAATGGTGCCAATGAATCGTGATAAGGTGGTTCCAATCGCAGTCCCGACGACTCCTAAAGCTGGAATAGGACAAAATCCAAAAATAAATACATAATTCAGTATAATATTTAACACATTTATAATAATGCTAACCTTCATAGGTGTTTTAGTATCGCCAGTGGCCCTTAATATGCTTCCAAAAACAGTCATCAAAGCAATAAAAATCGAGGCCCCACCAACTACATAGAAAAATTGTAGTGAATAGTCTAGAACGTTATTTGTTGCCCCCATCATCTGTAACATTTGTTTACCAAATAGGAGTGTTCCAGCTGCAAATAAGAGGCCCATTCCGCAAGCAATTACAGTAGATTGTCTTGCAATTATTCTTGCATCCTCTTTTTTTAAGCTCCCCAATTTTTGTGCGATAAGCGAAGATGTTCCAACACTTAAAGCAATAAAAACAGCTAAATATACATTTAAAATGGAGTTTGCTACACCAACAGCTGTAACAGCAGCCAACCCAATTTTAGCAACCATTAAGGTGTCCACAAAACCGACTAAGGTCTGTAATAGATTTTCGATTGTTGCAGGTAAAGCAAGTTCAATAATTTTTTTTGATTTTTGATTTTTCATAGTATCTCCTAAAGTAACTTGCTGTATTGGTGGATAGCTTTTTGCAAGCTTGCAAGCTCTTCCGATTCAAGAGCAGAGTCCCCAACTGCATGCATAAACATATGATCTGCATGTGCTTCTAACAATAGTTGGCTGATTTTTTGGATAGCAGATTTTGTTGAATTTAATTGAATGATCACTTCTTCAAAAGGTTTTTCATCTTGAATCATTCTTCGAATGCCACCAACTTGACCTTCAATTCTGTTTATTCGTTTAACCAGATTTTCAATTTCATGGTTTTTATTATGAGACATATTATTTCCTCCTTTTCTACATACCCCTTAGGGGCAATAGGTATATTATGCCATTTAAAGTTAACTAATTCAATATATTAGTAATAGAATATTGAACTATCGGGTCTTTCTGTATTTAAATGCTTAATCATAGTGTACAGAAAATGGTCATTTTCTGAACACCCTTCTTTTCTTATTAAGATTATTAAAATCATTTGCATTTATTGTTCATTAAGCCGTAATTTATTCTATGTTCATTTATATAAGTGCTTTCAAGTTATGGTACAAACGAAAAACCAGCTCACAACTGTTAAGTTGTGAGCTGGTTTTTGAATGCTGATGAATAGTGAGATTAGAGCAGGTCATAAATAAGGGTCATATTTAAAAGCTAAAATTGTACGTTTTAGTCAATTACATACAAGGGTTCTGTTGCAAAGTTTTAAATAAAGAATAAAATCCCTTACGGTATCTATGATTTAGGCTGTTATTCCCATTAATACCTTGATTTCAGTAGACACCGAAAAGCCGAAGAGAGTGCCTTCTTTTCGGGTTTTCTTATATAATCCTCGAATGGCTTCCATGCCTTTAATCGTGGGTGAGGCAGTGCGTAAACTTCGATAGAATTTATTGCGTCTCTTTACTGGACGATGGTCTTGTTCAATCAAATTATTCAGGTATTTAATGGTACGATGTTCTGTCCCTTGATAAAAGCCGTATTCTTTTAGTTTCTTAAAGGCACTTGTAATAGAGGGGGCTTTATCTGTGACTACAACCTTCGGTTCATCAAACTGCTTCACTAACCGCTTAAGAAAAGCATAGGCTGCTTGTGTGTCCCGTTTTTTACGTAACCAAATATCCAAGGTTAAACCATCTGCATCGATGGCTCGATACAAATAATGCCATTTTCCTTCAATTTTGATGTACGTTTCATCCATTTTCCATGAATAAAAGGATTTTTTATTTTTCTTTTTCCAAATTTGATAGAGTAGTTTGCCATATTCTTGCACCCAACGATAAATCGTCGTATGAGAAACGTTAATGCCACGATCATATAAGATTTCTTGAACTTCACGATAGCTAAGGTTATAACGAAGATAGTAGCCCACGGCTACAATAATCACATCCTGCTGAAATTGCTTTTCTTTAAAATGATTCATCGTCATTCCTCCTGCTATCTTTTTCTATTATTCTACCTTATTTGATAGTAGATTTAAAACTTTGCAACAGAACCCTATATTCGTTACAATGGTTATGGGAAGTTTTTCAAAAGGTTAAGAAAAGCTTACGGGGGTTTTTGAAATCAAAAAGTAGTAGGGGACGATAAAATGAAACATACACACAAAATCATATTGGCTGTCACTTCTGTATGCACTGTTATTATTCTAGGTGTAAGTATCTTTTTTGTTACACAAGCAGTAACAAACAATAAATTAGAAAACACTAGTCAAACAACTCAACACTCAAGCAGCAGCTCAAAACCTGTTGAAGATAAACAAACGACGAAACAGCTTGATCAAGCAAAACAGCTTGCTGCAAGTTATCATTATGATGAAGCCATCGCCTTACTTGAAAAAGACGACGCCAAAGAAGCGCAACAATTGTTAGCAACTTTGAAAAAAGAAAAAGAATCCTTGGTAAAATGGGAAGACCCGACCAAAATCTCACACGTCTTCTTTCATAGTCTGATTGTTGATCCAGCTAAGGCTTTTCATACCCAGCAAGCACAAGGGTATAAAGATTATATGGTCACTATTTCCGAATTCAATAAAACCATTGATCAGTTATATAAAAATAACTATGTTCTTGTTAATCTAAATGGATTAGTCAAAAAAGGAACAGATGGAAAACTGACCTTTACAGGTGTTTCTCTTCCAGAAGGAAAGAAACCGTTAATTCTTTCGCAAGACGATGTCAGCTATTATGAATACATGGATAATTCAGGATTTCCAAGTAAGTTGATTGTCGATAAACAGAACCAAATCAAGAATATTTATATCGACAATAAGAAGGAAACTGTTGGTGACTATGATATGGTTCCATTGATCGATTCATTCATTAAAAAACATCCCGATTTTTCTTATCAAGGCGCCAAAGGAACATTAGCTTTAACAGGCTATAATGGTGTATTAGGTTACCGTACATCAAAATCAGAATATGGTGATAACGAAAAAACAAACAAAGAAATCGAAGCAGCCAAAAAAGTTGCTGATCAATTAAAGAAAGATGGTTGGAGTTTTGCTTCTCATACTTGGGGACACTTGAATATGACACAAGCTTCTTTAGCCGATATCCAACAAGATAATGAACGTTGGCAAAATGAAGTTGCACCTATTTTAGGCAAAACAAATATTTTGATCTACCCATTTGGCGCTGACATCAGCGATTGGCAACCTTATTCTGAAGCAAATCAAAAATTTGCTTACTTGAAACAACAAGGATTTGATATCTTCTGCAATGTCGATGCCTCAACTCCTGCATGGGGACAACTAGGAACTGACTACTACCGTAACGCCAGAATCAATATTGACGGTATCCGTTTCGAAGCTGACCTAAAAGGAGAAAATCCAATACTTGATCAATTTATCAACGTCAAAGAAGTGTATGACCAAAAAGATCGAGGATAGAGGTTGTGAAAGAAGCGTCCAGCTCCGAGCAAATAAGAACTAGATTTCTAAAATAGTTTCTCATATTTTGGAAATCTAGCGCTTATTGCTGAGGAGTTGCTTCTTGAACACCGTGGATAAGGTTATAACGAAGATAGTAGCCCACGGCTACAATAATCACATCCTGCTGAAATTGCTTTCCTTTAAAATGATTCATCGTCATTCCTCCTGCTATCTTTTTCTATTATTCTACCTTATTTGATAGTAGATTTAAAACTTTGCAACAGAACCATAGTTTTCGTGCTGGTCGTCGCAGCTACACAATTTTCCAAGTTGGGAAAGCGACCTTGCTACGTGTGAGTGACGTCATGAAATTAAAAAAACAGATGTCTTTAATCTTGATGGAACAGTCAAACAAACTGCATTTATTCATGATCAAAAAACTGGTAAGGGAAATACGTTATATTTAAAACCTGTCCAACAAGATTTAATGATTTATCATGCATGGCTCATCCAACAAAACATGAATTCAGAGTGGTTATTTCCTTCAACTTCTCGTCCTGATCGTCCTATTACCGAGAAACAGTTTTATAAGATTATGGCACGAGTTGGTGATATTTTAGGAATTAACTATCTAGGAACGCATACCATGCGTAAAACAGGCGCTTATCAGTTCTATACCCAGTCAAACTATAATATTGGTTTAGTGATGCACTTATTAAACCATTCAAGTGAAGCCATGACCTTAACGTATCTTGGATTAGATCAAGCTAGTCGAGAAACGATGTTAGACCAAATTGATTTTGGGTAATGAATGTTTAGAACTTAGTAGTCGTCCAAAAACGACTACTTTTTTTGTTGAATCGTCCAAGGACGATTCGATGCTTTTGACTTGTAAGAACAGAATTGAATGAAGCCATACTGTTCGCATATTTTTAGTGGATGAACAAACAAAATACGAGAGATTTTTTGTTCGTTCATCCAAAAAGAGGGACGATTTCGGAAGAAGAAAATCGTCTCTTTTTTTCTTCTTTTTGTATGACAAAAAGAAAGATCTTTTGCCCATTTTATTTTTATAAAATGGGTAGGTGGCGTTTGCGTAAAGCAAATCGACACAATCCAAAGGGGATAAAAGGGGAAAGTGAAACTTCCCCCTTTTCAAGCCACATTGTAATACAAGAACGAAGTGCTTTGTATTACAATGTGATAGCTTGCAGTATTTATGGTTTTATATTTTCTATTTTGTTGTGAGGATTGTAACCGAATAGGACGCAATTCTTATTACAAAATCAATGACGAAGGGCAATTGAGGAATGAGCGCTGAGGCATTTTATCTTTGAGGAAGTTCTTGATGGATCAGAAAAATGTATCACAAATTTAAACAAAGACTCACTCATTTAAGAGATGCTACTAGCATGAAATTTTGTTGTTGCGATAAGCAACCTCTGATACACGATTTTTAGCCATTACATCACTCGTTTTTAGAGTGATGTGTAAGTGCGCATTTCACTCTTTTTTTACGAAACAAGCCGACCAGCGTTTGAAACTTTTTAGTTTTTCATCATTCTATTTTAAAACGCTCTAAAACTCGATTTAAGCGACTTTAATTCGAAACTGTCTATTTGTTCAAAGGGAGCATTAAGAATGCTTAAACGAGCTTTTAAGTGGGTTTAAATTGATTTTGAATTGAATAGCTTGTTGTAAGTTGTAAAAAAACAAGTTAAACAAAGTATCGGTTTTTCATTTAAGGGTTGTTAGGGCTTGCCCTGACCGTCTGTAAGACGCTTGATTGCATGATATGAGTATTTAGCTAGTCAAACAGTTAAAACAGCTTATATGAGCAATTAGAGGGAATCCAATAAATTCCTAAAAGTGGTTTTGATCTTTTCTTTTAGCGAGTGAACGAAGTGAACGCTGCAAGTAAAATGTGAGCGTGGTTTTCGCTCACTCCTTTTTTTGATGACTTTGACCTTTGGTTTTAAATTTTTGAAAAAATAAAAAATAGGCGAAGCCTATATATATATTTATCTTATATATTTTAATCTTTTATTCTTTTGCGTCAAAAAAAAATCAATATTTTCAAGGCTTTATAGAATTATATACCAACAAAAAACTGTGTATATACCAACAAAAAACTGTGCATATACCAACAAAAAACTGTGCATATACCAACTTCTTTGTTTGTTTCGTTGGTATATAATGATATAATAAAAGCATGAAGAATCTCTCTACGAAAAGTGTTTCTTCATGCTTATCTAAACTCACTCACAAAGGAGCAGTTTTCTATGTCTAGTATATCAAAAAATGAACCTAATCAAAAGCAGGTGCAAACCTTGAACGAATTGTCAAAACGAAAAGTAGTGGAACATAATTCTTTAATTACCAGTATTGCGAAAATGGATAAAACGCCACTGAAAATGTTTGAATTAGCCGTGTCTTGTATTAATACCGAAGAACCACCCAAAGATCATACGGTTTATCTCTCAAAAGAAGAATTGTTTGCCTTTTTTAAGGTATCTGATAATGACAAACATAGTCGTTTTAAACAAGCAGTAGAGAATATGCAAAAACAAGCCTTTTTTCAAATTAAAGAAGAAGTAGGTAAAGGATTTAAATTTAGGAGTATTGTTCCCATTCCATATGTCGAGTGGACAGATTATCATGATGACGTAAAAATTGAATTTCATCGTGAAATCATGCCCTACTTAATTAATCTAAAACAAAATTTCACGCAACATGCTTTGTCTGATATTGCAGAGCTGAATAGCAAATACTCTATTATCTTGTACCGTTGGTTATGGGGTCAATGGAACATCTTTACGGAAAGTTGCGGTGTAAATGCGAATGATTAAAGAATAGTAATCCTCATTCATCGCTATTTCATTTTGGAAAACAGATACCTTTATTCTGTTTAAGGCTTTAATTTTCACAATCTCTTGTTCATTCAAAAGAGCCGATTAACAGCCTTTCAATAGAGTTAGTTCACTAGACCACTTCGTTTTCACAATCTATCAGGCTGTAACGCTTACGGGACATGGTACTTGGTAAAATGTGGATTATGTGAAGTAGTCTAAATTAAGGGTAAAAGTTTAACTTTTAGACCTTTATAATTATAGACATTGTTCGGTTTTTAAAAGATACCGCAACTTTTCGTTCAATTGTTCCAGACAATTTTTGGAATGTTAAAGCCTAAAAAAGTACAAATGCTGTTAAATCAATGTTTCTATTTTTTTGTAATCGATCATACCGCAACTTTCCGTAAAGTTGTTCCATTGACCCCTTAGTATATGGAACGCCGTCTATTTACAAGAAGCCTATGATTATCTAGTGAAAATAGATCCAGAAGTAACCAACTATATGAACCATATTTCTCCTATTAATTGGGAGCATATTACGTTTCTTGGTGAATACAAATTTGATTTGTTATCTATTCCCAAGAGGTTGAGAAAATTAAACATAGAAAAATAGAGAGTCGTCAAACGTTGATATTACGGGAATTTGTAATCCTTATCGATACAAATTTCCCGTAGGCGCTTGGGACCCCTACATAATGTTTTTTTAATGATGTATAGTAATGGTGCTTAACCTCAGTAAGTAACTCTATAATTTTTAAAAATTGATCTCAAAATAAACCTCAAAAATTTTGTCAGTTAACAAAATTTTTGAGGTTTATTTACTCATATTTAAAATTACTAGTAATTTTATTGTGGCGCACTTTAATGGTTTCTCTCAAACCTACATAAATAACTTAGATTAATTCAACCAATGAATCACACCCTATTGGTTGGTTTCATTTCTATGGTTTATGCTTTATTCAAAAGTAACTTCTTCATTAACTTTTTCATGAATATCAATCCTTGTTTGAATATCAATCTTATTAACCAACCAGCCATTTAGATTACAGTTTTTAATGAACTCATCTATCCTGTTTACACCATTAATTTCTTTTAAAGTTACTACTACACCGAAGCGAATACCAAAACCATCTTTTGGATTTAGCCTGTTATTAGTTTTTATTTCCATTCCCCAGTTTTTATTTTTTTTATATGCTTTTTTTGATTGCATTTTACTTTTTGATTTTTCTGATATATATTTCACATTATCCCATTTGCGAAAATTTAATCTAGCTTCTCCCTCAAGAAGGTAAGATTTTTCAGTCACTAACTCTTCCTCTTGCAATTGAGTATCTCCATTTATTACATTCATTTTACCATCATCTTTAATTCTTCCAAATTTAATGTTTAACTCAGTGTTAGTATAATCTACCCCCTGAGCTCGATCGCATATTGGAAAATAGCACATTGTTACTCTTGCAATGTATGGATATTTATCATCTTGTAAGGGAATTGGGAAACTATAATTATAGGTATTCCATTTTTCACTAACATCTGATACTAGAAATTTGATTTCATCTTCTTTTGTATTGATAATATCAGCTACCTTAATTGGCACAACACCATGACCGTACAAAGCAATTTGATCTGCAGAAGGCTTATCAGTCCATCCTCTTGCTGCATCTACGATCATAGCTTTAGCAACCTCTCTATTTAATCCTAATATATCAATTAAATACGATAATTTACGTGCAATCCAAGGGGCTGCAAAAGATGTACCTGCAACATTAGCTTCACCTAATGGTTCGCAAACTCTAATATATTTCTCCGTACTTCCTCCGTAGTAGCTAACATCTGGTTTTGCAAAAAATGATAACGCAATACCCTTTCTTGCATATTTTGTAGATAAACCATTCATAGCTACTGCATTTACAACCATACTGTTAATAGAATCTGCAGGTGAACCAATTCTTTCTATCTCGTCATTTGGTTTATTAGTTCCTGCTACAACAAAAATAACATCGTTTTGATATTGAATTTGATCCAAAATTGATGCCTCTGCGGAAATGAAATTATTATTAATTTCTTGGTTGCTACCTAACGAAATATTCCACACTTTTATATCCTTATTACTAGCCACAATTTCTTTTATCTGTTTTGTTATAGTGAACGAAGAAAATTTTGACCCTGTTGCAACACCAAAATGCCTTACTTTGAATCTACCACAACCGTCATCTAGCCATGGATTTAATCTTGATCCATCTACAATGATTGAAGTCACAGCAGTGCCATGCTTGTAATCATCTGGACTCTTAGAAATATGAGGACTCACCATATCATGATAATCCACCCATTTACTAAAGTACACGCGATCATCAAATAAAGTATCAATTACTCCGATGGTTGGTTCAATCTCTGGATCAGGAATTGAAAATACATTTTCTTTATAATCTTGAATAAAATCTGCTGGGGACAAATCTGACATATCTTCCGTTGCCATTGAAACAAGATAGGGAGCCTTTTCAAACAAAATATCAAGTTGTTGCTCATCTAAAAATACTGTTTGATTATCTAAAATTCTAGTAGATAAAATATCGATTCCCAATTCTTCTAACAATTTTTTTGTATCTGTCTCAGTATTGAATAATGTAATAATACTTTGTTTATACTGTTTGGGTGCTATTTCTATCTCAAAATCGTCAATATAGGAAACATCTGCAATTATTTGTTTAAAAAGAGATTTGCTTATTTTAAAATCACTAAACAACACACTTTTTAATTTCTCGTCATCTTCAAAAACATCTTTGCTAATGCTCCCATCAAATGCGGAAACCAAGACATTATTTGCATTATAAAGTGACTTAATACTCTTTTCTAGATCCTCTATACTAACAAAATAGGTAATGATATGTTTATCTATTGATTCGTTAAATTTTGCACCTACAACCGCACAATTAGAATCTTTTCCTTTAAACAAACCAGAAATTCTATTACTTTTTGCTACGATTTTATTATAATGAACACTGATTAAAACTCCATCAAATGGTTTTTCTTCTTTTATCCAAAAATCTTTAATTTGCATGATTTTCTCTTTTAACCTAACTAATTTTTCACTGGTAACGATTTTTTTCCCATTCATACTTGCTCCTCCACCTTTACCAGGCCTCGTTGCTTGAAAAAACCTCTTACCTTTCAATTCCAATACATTATTTCCCATTAATTATCCTCCTCACTCAATTTTCTAGCTACAGTACTTTTTGGTTCACCTTTTAATTTTTCTATTTCTCTTACAGTAAATCCTTGAGCATATAACTCTTGAATAGTAGTTTGATCAATATTTCCAATTAAATTATTGTATAATCTTCTCAAATAATCATAACTATTATCGACATCACTGAATGCTAATGATGTTTTTATAATATTTTTTAATTCTCCTGGATAAGGTAGCTGTTCTGAAGTTCTCAGCAATTTTTTAAACAACCTTACATCTTTTGTAATTCCTTTAAAATTCTTTATGAAAGACGAAAAATAGAACTCAGCTACTTCAATTAAATCATCTTTACTATATCGATTAAAATTTATTACAGCATCAAAACGCCTAGATAAAGCCTTATCAAAATTTTCGAATAAATTTGTAGTCGCAATAATCACTATTTCTTTATTTAAATCCGTTAATCTGTCCAGTTCCCTCAAAATAGCAGAAGTAACACGTCCCATTTCACGTACGTCATTACTATTTACCCTATCCAAAGCAATTACATCTATTTCATCAAATAAAACTACAGTTTTTTCTGGGTGAGGAATATTATTAATTTCATTAAATACATTAGCTATATTTTTGTTCGTTTGACCAAGCTTGCTATCCACCAAATTATCAAAATCTACATAAAATAATGTTCTGTCTAGCAACCGCGCAACATGTTTAGCTGCTTCTGTTTTACCACTTCCTGGCAAACCTTCAAATAGAAATTTATTTATTCCTATATTATGATTAACAGCATTTATCACGCCTTTTATATCATCAGTTATTTCCAATGGTAAATTCAAAGGTGATACTATTTTTACGTCTAGTGACTTTAGAAAATCACTTTCAAAGTTACTAGCTTGTGGGACGTACAAATTCGATTCAGCAATTAACCCCATGATGTATTCTGCCAATTGATCATCTCCAACACTATCAAAATGTCTCGCAATATTAATAGCTTCTTCTCTAAAAGCATTCTCATTTCTCTCAACATGGTATTTAATTAAATTTAGTACGTTCTGTTTTTTCACAATACCTGCCTCCTATATTCTTTCTCAAATAACAATAACATAAACTGGGACAAAAATCAATTTTATGGGACGAAAAATGATTTATTTTTTTTGTTCACCATTATGATTATTCAACATAATAGCAAACTACCTAATCCTTAATTTAATTTTTTATAAAAATTATTCTGTTGGCTACTTTTTTTGTATATTTATTAAATTAACACCTATCGTTATTAATTTTGTCGTCCATTTAAATTCTTATTTCCATAATTGAACCATATGGTTAAATAAAAACCTATAAAACAACCTAGTAACTAGTTACAAGTTACTAGGTGCATAGTTTCTAGTTATCAATGTATTTAACGTTAGGAACTTCTACTTCACCCATTTGCATTGGGGTTATAATTGGAACTAATCTCTGAAGCAGGTCTTTATCCATACAACGGTCAAAAAAGTTTCCAATCGTATCTAAAACAAAATTATCAGATAAATCAGTAATAACATAGCGCTCATTTAATTTTATTCTAGCAACAAATGCACATAAATTTTCATCTGTACTTTCAATTCTAATAGGCTTACCATGTTGCCCGCCTGCTGAAATTTTGTAGCATAAATATGACATGATTTTCCTCCCCTAAAAAAAGTTTTTAATTGATTGTAAAGAACCTGTACCATTAATTAACAAAAATCCTAAGCCTAAAAGTAGTAGCAATCTTAAAACGTGTTCATACATTCCACCGGTCGGAATGGTTACCGGACTTTTCACACTGGTTTTTAAAAATGGATAAAATAAAACAATCCCTTTTGGTGTAAATAAATCTAGCACTATATGACTAAAATATCCTAGTAAAAATGCAATTCCAATCCACGAATACCCGTATATTGTTGTTACTGACGTCACGATCAAAAATAATGGTACAAATAGCGTTAAGCTGTGGGTTAACGTCCTATGACCAAACGTTGTACTTAATGGATATGAAATAAAGGGGAACATTCTCCCTATTTTACTGCCTTTATGGTCAATATCAGGCAGTAAAGCCCCGAACGTACTAGCTAGTATAATAATGCTTAAAATAATCGCTTGATTTGGTAATGAGTTAAGCCCTTGTATCGATGGCAGCGTTACTGAATTTTCATAATTTGTATAAAGTGGCGATAAGCTAACAGCCAATAAAGCTCCGCCTACCGTATGCGTTTTACCTTCCATAAATGTTATACCTCCAATTTTTAATTAAAGGGGGAAAATTCCCCCTTCAGTCTTTTTAGTTGCCTGGTTCCAATCCATCAAACGATTTATCAGCTGGTTTTTTACCACCATTTTGCTCGATACGATTTTCAAGAGTTTCTTTTGTTTCTGCCAGCGTGTAATCTTCAACTACAATCTCTGTAACGTACACTTTCTGATTATCTGAATTATCATAAGAACGACTTTGCAAACGTCCTGTAATACCAATTAAAGAGCCTTTACGTGTATAATTAGCTAAACTTTCTGCTGACTTACCCCAAATAACAAAATTTAAAAAATCTGATTCTCTTATTCCATCGCCATTTGTAAAGTTACGAGATACTGCCAGCGTTCCACTTGCTACTGCTTTTCCGTTTCCTGTGTAACGTAAATCTAAGTCCTTTGTTAAGCGTCCCATTTGGTTAGTTGTATTCATCATTTTAATTTCCTCTTTTCTATTTTTTTGTTTTTTTATGAAGTCTGCAACTAAATGAATAGTTGCAAACTCAATTTTTACTTCAGTAAAACTTCAATTATTTGTTTATCCTCGTCACTATAAGCTGGATAATAAGGAGAAATATAAAAATTTCCATTATCATCAATTTCTAACGCTACTTTTCTAACACCTTTGACAAAATAGTAAACTGGTTTTTTCTTCCACTGATTAACCGCCCCGCTATCTATAAGCTTTTGCGTTTTTTCACTTACAACCTTGTTTTGGTCTTTTTCTTGCATTTTTTCAAGGTTAGCAATCTTATTTTTTAACTTGGTAATATCGGCGCCCAGCGTCTTCATTTTTCTTAATGGCTTTGTTTTGTTGTAAGCTTTGGCTTTTTCGTTTTGGTCTTCTAGCTCGATCAATTTATTTTTGAAATAATCTAAATTGTTTACGCTGGTTTTTGCTCCAACAGTTGCATAACTTGATTTACCAACTACATGAACATCTTTAAGCAACTCATTTTCACTTTTGAAATCGTCAACCTTTTCTAGCATTTCGATACGATTTTCTTGCTGTTCTTGTTGTTCTGCAAGGTTACGCTCTTTTGAATAATGTCTTTTAACAGTCTTATAAATGTCGCCACGTCCTATAATGTTAGGCTGTCCGAAAGGTATTAAATCATGCTGTTTTCTGATTGCGCTTCTTGTTTCAACTCGTTCATTTTTGATACGTTCTAATTTACTTTGTGCCTTTTCTAATGTGTTCATTGTGCCACGTCCTCTTTAGTTTTTTTGTTCTTTCTTTCCTTATCTCTATAATACTATGATACCATATTTGGTATCATAAATCAAGCTTTAACCTTGTAAAATGATATTAAATTTGGTATCATTTATAAAAAGAATTAGGAGCTGATTTTATGACAAGTAAAGCAGAATTAGAAAAACAAAAAAAATGGTTAAAAGAGAATTTAGTTGGAAAAGAGCAAGCCATTTTAATTACTGGTCAATCAATGACCGCCTTCAACCAATCTGTTAAACGTGGATTAATTGAACCGTTCTATGAAATTGAAGGTAGCACACGTACAAAAGTAAGACTTTACCTTAAATCTGACTTAGAAACGTATAAAGCAAACAAACGTAAATAACCCTCTCTAAGCCCTTTTGTTGCCAACGCATTTAATCTTTAAAAAAAGATTTTTCGCCACATTGTGTGGCATAGTGAGCGACCTTTAAGGGAGTCGAACTGTGAGCCAGCTCCTTAGAGCATGTTTGGCGAGAGTCGGCGCCTTAGCGACGCGGTTTCTCTAAAGCAATAGGACTCAAACCATGAAGGCGTGTAAATCAAGTAAAGCAGTGTTTGCCTTTTACCAGTTAATAAACTCATCTTCAGCAATAATTTTCTTCAGATTATCTTCAAAACTTTCACTTGAAAAAATGTGTAGGCGTTCAAAAAGCTCATCTGCTTTTTCGCCTACTTCTTTTTTCTTTTTATGCAAATAAAATCCTTTAAATAGTTCTAATTCCCTAAAAATGGATTTACTTGGCGTTACATAAATCAATCGTGCATTTTTATCTCGTTGTAACAATGCTAAATACTTTGGAAAAATATTATTTGTGTATCTATTTTTCGTTTTCATAGTCAGCTCAATTTCAAAATACCAGTTTATTTTTAATTCTGATTTAGCTTCAAAACAGAATAAAAAATCAGAAACGTTGTATATTTTTCCTTTCTTGCTTGGATCGCAATCCTTCACTTCAAAAACCTGTCTGCGTTCTGATTGAACGTATAATAAATGTGGGTGTTCATTAAATAACGTCAAAACATTAATTAAAGCATTGGTTACCATCAAATGATGAAATAAATTGTACTGTGGCACTTTTGGATAAGGGTAATAACCACCTATACTATTGTGACCGTCTCTAGTCATAAAATAGTAATGTGCGTTTCCTAACTTGTCATCTGTTATAAAATCTATTAATTCTTTATCTTTTAATTGATTAATTTGTCTTCTTAGGTTTTTTTCAGCAATCGGAAAAGTTAAATTGATTAATTCGTAAATCTGTTTGAACGATACAATTCTTAGTTCGTGTAAGATACACAAAATAATCCAGTCCGTATTAACTCTAGGTTTGAACTCTACATAATAATTCGCCAACAAAGCTTCCATTTTCCACTTCACCTTTCTTTTGACTTTGATTTTAAGTCCCCCAAGATTTGCTGGGGGATTTAGGGGGTTGTTGCCCTTAATCTTTTTTCAATTCAAACGAGGTTCTCGTTTGTTCCAAAAAGGAGCTGTTCCCTGCACTTGGGAATAGTTCCTTTCGCTCTTTAGTCCCCCATGTTTTGGTGGGGGATTTAGGGGGTTGTTGCTCTTTCTTTTGTTCCCCCTGTCTCAAGTTTTGTGAGAGAGGGGGCTAGGGGGTGTGAGTTGTTGCTCTTGACCTTCAGTTCCCCCTATCTCAAGTTTTGTGAGAGAGGGGGTTAGGGGGTGTGAGTTGTTGCCTTTCTTCCCCCAAAACTGGGGGACCGAGGGGGTTCATCTCTTGACCTTGACCCTGACCTTATCTTTATTTATTTATCTTCTTCTTTACATTTTTTGCACTAGCCAGCCTGCCTTTTATATTTTCGTAGTTATTTGGATTTTGACCATTTACTCTTATAAGTGGGGGGGTTTCCCCACGTTGAGAGTAAATGGTCAAAATCCAAATAAGCGTAGAAACGTTCATATGAAAGGCAGGCTGGCTAGTGCCAGCACTTCGCACTTACACCGTCATTTGCACCACCATATACACCAGTACGCACACCCTCGCACACACCACCGCTTAGACCTTTAGCTATCACATTTTTTCTACTTCAAACTGATTTTATTCTTACTTTAAATAGGTTTTCTCATATAAACTTTACGAATTGGCTCATGAGTATTATTTCCTTTTCTTAGAATATAAAACTCACCAGTTCGTAACTCTTTTATATTATTTGGGTGAACAATAAAGTTTTCTACATCTCTTTTAGTTCCTTTTTCACCTGTCCAATCGGTTTTATTTACATCAGAAAATCCTGCTTCTTGTTGGGTTACACTGGTAATTTCTATATCATCATAACTACCAAAAAGTTCACTCCAATAATCAATTTCAGATTTTTCATTCGTTTGCCCGACTATATAAGTGTTTGTATTTCCTATTAATTGTTTCAATAAAATTGGATCAATCGCTTCAATATCTGCTAATGTTTGTGGTGCAAATAAAGCATGAACACCCGCTCCCCTTGTCTTATTTACTGTGTCAATAAACTTATCAGAAAGATACGCTGAAGGTTCATCAAACAAAACAACAAAAGGAAAATCTTCCGTTATTTCGTATCGTTCAGAAGCTAAATGATTAATGTCTGCAATCATAAATTGCGCCAACGTATGGATATATTCCGTATAAATCAAACCATCTAAGGCTACATAAATGATTTCATTTTTTCGTGTAGCTTCCATTAAATCTAATTCATTTTTATTCGTTTTTGTATCAAACAAATGGCTCAATTCACTATCTAGCAACATGTAAAAATTGGTCTGCAAACTTTCAGCTGTAGCGTACAAATAGAAAGGATTGTCTTTATGTTCATACCTAGCAAATAGCTGTTCAAACATTCTTAGACTGGATTTTTTCAATCTTTTTTTCTTGTTGCTGATTACCCAATACATATCTTCTAACTTCATAGTTTCAGGATTTGCGGTGATAGTTTCAACTACTTCTGTAGCAACTCCATCATCTTCAATCTGATCATACTTACTTGAAGCCGAGTCTTTAACTTCTGCTTTTTCAACAACTTCAACCTCTTTTTTTACTGATTTTTTCGATTTATTTTTTGGTGATTCTTCCACTTCAAAGACTAATAAATCTGGATAAATTAGTAGAAGTTCATTGATAAAAAGAAGTAAAACTTTTCTAGGTGAAAAGTAGTCTGACATGTTTTCAAGGTCACGTTCAATATTGAAAACATCTAACAATTGAGTTGTTCCCATCAGTAATTGTTTGTTCGCACCTGAATAAAAAATACTTTCAGTTTCAGCTAAACTAACTAGTTTGTCTCTTACTTCAATACTGTTTCCATACTTTAAAGGATTATATGAAATATCCCCGCTATCTGTAAATTCCTTTACTTCACGATTATATTTTCCAGCTATATCTGATACTGCTAACCTAGTATCTTTGGCTCCTTTTCCATCTATAATTAAGCATGGACTATTAAATTTAGCACAATGTTCTACAATTATCTGAAGAACTACAGTCTTACCACCACCAGTTGTTGCTGGTAATAAAGCATGTTGGTTGAGTTCTTTTAAAGTGATAAAATAAGGTTTTCCATATTCATCTGTACCAAGTAAAATATTGTGTGCCAGCTCGTCCAATTTGGTTACATTTCCTTCTAATTTAGCTGTTGCGTATGCTTCTTCGTACTCTTCAACAAAATTCTTTGACTCTTCAAATTTATTACTCAATCGCTTTTTGTACGCCTTACTTTCTTTGACTTTAGCAATTTGAGATTTTTTTGATACTACTTTTCTACCTTCTATAAATGAAAAAATCGTTAGCATAATGCTAGCCATTCCAGCTCCACCTAGCAGTAAAGCAACTACCGTTTGCCAACTAAATACCAGGGCGTGGTGGATCATGTTTAATGGAAACAACAAGTATGCGGATAGATAACCTCTTGGAATTAAATAGATACTTGATAAAATATTTACTAGAATTAACCCACCACTTATTAAGCCAAAAGTAGAGTTTCCTTTTTGAAGGAAACTCTTAAATTCAATGTCATGTACATTTTCCAAGCGTTGTTGCTTATCTAAATAAATGAAATAGAGAACTGGAAAAATCCCAAATATAGCAAAGGGATATAGGAGAACAAAACTTATACTGACAACAATTGAGATTACATTGTATCTACTTGTTTTATCATTTTCGTTCCCATTTTTTTGATTCTTTTTATTGCCAAACAACCCATTGTATAGATTATCATCATCGTTCAAATTTTATTCACTCCTATAATTTATTTTCTACTTTTTGGCGTTCGTGTTACTTTTTTTTGAACTGTTTTTACTCCTGTATTTTTTCCACGTGTTTTGTTAGTACGTGTTTTAGCAGTACCTGCTTGCTTTTTATTTCTAGCCCGATTTTTTGGTTTTCTTGTATTCATTACAGGCTGTCTACTTTGCGTCGATGTTTGACTGCTTCCTGCTACTTGCGTTCCACCAGAATACATTGGAACGGAAGATTCCGCTTGATTTCCGCTGGTAACATCGGCTTGTTCGGCACGTTGAGGATTAGATACTTTACTTCCCATTTTTCTGCGTCTTGATTTTGGATTTAGGTTTGTTCTTGATTGTGGCATACTGTTTGGAGTATTTTTTTCTTTACCAGCTACTAACTCACCTTTAGCATAAATTGGAATAGAAGTATCATTTTGAGATTTATCTTCTGTGTTATTACTCATATTTCGACGTCTAGATTTAGGAGATACTGGTGTATTAGACTGTTGTTCATTATTTTTAGTTCCGTCTTTTGAATCACCTTGTACTTGCCCTCCACGTAAAGGACTTCTTTTTCTTGTTTGATGACCTTTTCCTTTAGATTGATTCATATTTTCAGACTTTTCTTTTCCATCTTCAGGAGTTTTATCCACTCGGTCTTTATCTTCAGCTTTGTTATTCTGCGGTTCATTAATGTTTTCTTTTTTTGTATCCCCATTTCTATGATTTGACCGTTTAGATTTAGTAGATTTAGGTGCTTTAGGTTCATTTTCTTTTTTACTATCACCATTAGGATCATCTTTTTCAGCTTCTGATTTTCTATCTGCTTTTGCTTTTTTACGCCTTTCTTTAGCTTCGTTAGCACGTTCTTTACTCTCATTTTGAAGCAATCTATTGGTTTTCATTGGATTAGCTAGTGCATGACCTACCATTCTCATATTCATACGTCCTGTAAACATAGCAGCAATGATAAATCTGAAAACATAAATACCAATCGGTGCTATTACATAAACAAGAATTGTTAGCATTTTATGATAAGGATTTTCAACTGATGAGCTTACTTGAAAACCAAACGTGACATACATTGCAAAAATGATACACGCAACTCCTGTCATGGATTTCATGAAAATAGTTAAACCAAACGCTTTCCCATAGTTTACGAACACATTACTTTCAAAATTAAATAGTCCTACCAGTAGCAAAATTGGCAATAGTGGCCATAACATCAACTGTAAAAACGCTAAAATGATTCGTAGCAATGCTAAAATAAAAAAGATAACCATTTGAATTAAATTAATCACCATGTAAAACAACGAAAATCCTGCCACTTCAAAACTTTTTGAGTAATGAATATTTTTATTTTTTAAATCTTTTGATTCGTAGTTCACAACAGATTCAAAGATTTTTTCGTTATCTCCTTCAGCAATATCATTATCAAGTAAGATCCCGATTCTGTCATAGTCCGCATTTTTGTATTTAACTGTTTTTTCTCGTATTTTTTCAACATTTGAAGTCCCATATTGCATGAGTAAATAAGGTTCATACACATTACTTCTATAAATTCGAGAAGCGATTAAATCTGCACTAGCTTTTAATTTATCTGAAGCTGAAGCTTCATTTTTATCTTTGTCTTCTATACTGTTTCCACCAAAAACTGGATTAATACTAACAAATTTAGCTTCTACCGCACTATCAATATCCATTAATTTAGTAAATGCTGTATCATTCGCACGACCATCTGACAATATGCTTAACCCTGTAAAAATAGCTATCGTCATAAAAAACACTCTGAAAATTTGTTTGTATCGTTGTTCTCCAAAATATTTTAGTAACATCACCAGCGCCACGATACAAATTCCAATTGTACTAGCAAGTGACGTCATATTCTTGGCTATTCCAGCGGTCAAAGACTGTATGGGTTCTTTTACTGGCGTCACAATATCCAACCCGAACATGAAACGAACCATTTCGGCATTGAATTTCCCAATCCCAACAACTCCTGACCAAAAAAAGCTCTTTATTCCAGCTGAAATACTAGCCACGATACCTCTACCTTCTTTTGTCATCAGTTCAAAGGAATTGTCTTTATATCGTTCGTAAATGACGTCTGTGTCATCTGTAGGTGCTTCTACGTTAACATCGGGGTTATCTGCGCTAGGTTCAGCTCTACTGATACCACTAAAGCCAAATAGAAGAAAAAAGCACGTAAACATAAGAATTACACGTTTCTTCCATTTATTTTTATTTTGCATGATTAGCTACCTCCCTCGTTCATTATGCTTGTTCCATTTCTAACGCCTTTTGTACGTGCTCGCTATCCCTGTTTGTTGACGATATAGCCATGAGCCAATAATCAAATAGAACGTCGATAGCTATCGCTTGATTGCGTCCTAAGTGGTCTTGAAATAGGCACGTCCCAAATTTCAAGCTATCTATCAGCTCCATATTGCCTTTATTCGTGTTCATACCAAAAAATTCTAATATTTTTGTTTGTGCTTCTTTTTGGTCTGGTCGAAAGGCAAATTTATAGGAAATTAATTCCTTTTTACTAGGAGTGTCATAGTCTGAAAAACTTTGAGTAACGAGGTAAATATCTGTTCCGTTCGCTCTACCTTTACGCAAATCTTGATCGATGTTATGCGCTCCCTGGGGCGTATCTTCAATAAACTTCGCTTCATCGTAAATAATCGCGGCGTCTTCATCTTTGTTCGTAGAAAATACATTTGTCAGCTTGGTAATATTCTCCATAATCGCAGTGCTTGCCACTTGTTCAGGTGATAAAGGCTTATTAGAGTTTTTACGTTCTTCTTTTGTAGGTACCATTAAACCTTGGATTCCTAAGACATTAATTTGATGTCTGAAATTAATAGCGGTGCTATCATCATTCCCAAGTAATACCTTGCCTAATCCGATATTGAAGCTTTTTAGAATTTTTCCTAGTTCTTCATCTTTTGTTGCAATTAAATTAACAACCCTGGTTAAATTATGTGGTTGTTTTGATTCCACAATTTCATTCACGCAGTCAATGATAATTGCTCGTTTCCGCACTTCTGTACGTGAATCTTTCCATATCTCTGCTAATGAGGAAAGCGTTGATATAGCGGTTTGTATGGCGTCTTCCAATGGTAAAAATATGAGTGGGTCTAACATTCCCCTAAATTCTTCTTTATCCGACAAGGAAAGAAAATTGATACGTCTGTACATTTCTGCAAATTCGGGAATGTGACCATATTTTTCCAATGCCTTTTTGAAAAAGATTTCAGTCTCATTTTTTGGATCAACATATAAAATTTTCTGCCCTAAAAATGTTAACCACAAAAAAATGTACTTCACTAAAACGGATTTCCCTTTTCCAGGTGGTCCTACAATTAGCGTATTTCCATTTGTGTGCATACTGCCTTTAATGGAACGCTTTGTTAGGTTAGGAAAGAACCATACAATATTGCTCGCAAATTCTAACGCTTGGTGAACTGAAGCAAATTTCTTAGTTGTAATCACTCGACCTAAAGGCATACCATATTTATTTCCTACCTTTTTATCTAAATCCAGTCCTAAATCAGCTATATAGCCTGTTGTGAGCGTTTGTTCATAACTTTTAAATGAGTAGGCACTGCCTAGTAAAGACTGGTTAAACAGCGTTAATTGGTCAACCATAGAACGATACAATTTGTAATCAGTCGTTTCTAATGAAAAATTCAAGTCTTTTATTTTTTCTTCTAATTCTTCTTTAGATGTAGCACTCACAACAAACTGAAGAGACGCCCTGCACAATCTCCTGTCCTTGCTTTTTAGCGTTTTATTCAAAACATTTAATCGTTCCTCACCATACAAGATAACCTCGTCTTCATCTAAAATGGCGTCTGTCGTATCTAGCTCTTTATCTTGCTCGTAAATCCTCTTACGCATTTTGTAAACCTTGTTTTTATCTTTCTTCTCATGGTCAAAACGCAACCGAATTTGAGTTTCCAGTGTAAATGAAACGGTATCTTGCAAACGCTGGACGACAGCTGTAGCAAATGCGCTCGCTGGCAAGTCTATTATGCTTAGAAATGCAATATAATGGGTTTGTTCCAGTTGTTTTATTGTTAAATAGCCTTCGTGATTCTCAATTTCACCCTCACACATTTCTAAGGAATTAATAGAACGACTAGGTAGCTGTTTCTGCGCCCTATGAAAGTGATAATACGTGATTTTTTCGATTTCTTCTTCAGTCATACGTCTTGCTTGTTTATGGTTGAGTAAATCATCAAAAAATTGTTCTTCCTTTCTCCTGTAATAAGAGAGTAAAACTTGAGTATTTTTATTTATTCCAGTCATTTTAGAGATAAGATTGCCTGCCACTTCCTTGAATAATTCAAAGTATTCTAAAGGATCAACAACCTGCATTGGCGTGGATAATTTGACTAGTAAATAGGTATTATACTCGTTCATTTGGACTTCACTTTCTAAGATTTTACCTGCTTTTTTAAAGTGAATTTCTCCCAAATCTTTAAATTCACCATGTACGATGTGTTCAATTGTTTGGTCAATGTGTTCCTTTACATCAAATTGAGTTGGAATGTTAAATAAATGATACTCATACTCGTCATGTTCAAACATGCCTTTTCCTTCATCAATATAATCCTCAAAGAACGCATAATCATTTAATGGATAGGTTTGTCGCCCAATGTGATAGCCGACATACACTTCACCATCACTTAGCATTGTTGGCTCTGTAAAGATAAAGTTTTTAGTGTACTCTTTTATTGGAAACTCTGCTTTTTTACTTTTTGTCTGTTTTACTTTTTGCATGGTCTCCCCCTCTTAATTGGGCGATAGTGGATTTTATTTATTTGTGGCACAATGTGACCATGTTCATATTTTGTGGCTTTACGTGCCTTATATCCAGCCCTTCCAATACAGTAATCAATAAAATTTTTGTTATCCCATTTTAAAGAAAAAAGCGCCCAAACAAGGACGCCTATTCCCACAAGGATTATCAACCAACCATTTTTATAAACAGATTGAATAAAATTAATTTTGGTGTAGAGTGAGATTAGAAAAATAACGAATCCTACAACTATCAATACACCAGTTAAAACAAGATAATCCAATCGCACTCCGTTTTTAGCATATGGTATCGCAGTACCATTAGGAAACGTATAAAATTTTATAGGTTGGTTAAATTCTCTTGTGTAATTGTATTCCATGTTAGAACCTCCAATAGCCTATTTTCGTTGGAAAAATTGCGGTACCAGCTGGCTTAATGATTATATCTTTTAACTTACCGCCGATAACTTCAACATCGTTAAGCATGATGATTAGCATTACTATTACAAAAATTAGTATCACTGCCATAATCCCTCTAGCAAAACCTTGTGTTACAATCGTACCTATCAGCATACATACACCAACGATACATAATAAAAAAATCACTTGTGTGGAAACGTTATCCCATAAAGGTTTTAAATCAAATCCCATTTTTTATTCCTCCATTTATTCGTTAAATTTTGTGACAAAGTAACTGTCTTTGTTTTGTTTAAGTTCTATTGAAAAGAATGAGTCAAAGCTTGCGCCTTCCCCATACTTGAAAGAATACGTTCCCTCTACCAGGTACATATCATTTTTTGTTTTTACTGCATTTTTTAACGTTACCTCAATCAATTCACCATCAGATAATCCCTGTACGTTTGAAATAAGCTCTAGTTTGGAATCATTTGTCACGTATAGTTCAAAAAATTGATTTAAGAAATTTTGTATCTTTGTTTCTTCTTCAGTCGTTACAGCTGTACCTTTACTGAAAAAACGTTCTTGCTTATAATCAATTAACGCCTGCTCGTCATGTTCAACTACTGTTAAATTAGTTAATGACAATTTATTTAGAACCGTTAGCTTTTGATTTTTATATTGAACTGGTACAATCACTTGCGCCCTGGTAAGCTGACTATTTTCGGTAAAAGAAATGTCGTAGTACAATAAATACGCATTTTCCAGCTCAATTGATTTATCTTCTTTCAGCTTCACAAAATTAACGTGATTCAGAACACGATCAAATTTTGAATCTCGAATCCCTAACTCATTCGCTCGCATTCCAGCTGGTAAATAACTAGTTAATTTTTCTTCACGCTCTTTTTGTTTGTCTGTATCGACAGAGTAATTAATCAGCGTTTCTAAGAAATTTTGACCTTCATATTTAATTTGGTCGGCTTGTAAAACTGTTTTTTGAACATCTGTTACGATCTCTGTGGGGTCTATTTTCTCTGAAATTGCTACACCTGCTATAATGTCTAATCTGTTGAAATACATAAATAAAACGACTGACTGAATAATAAAAAGGGTGAAAAAAAAGAACGATAGCCAATTACCTACCGTCCTACGTGCGAAGCGTATGCTTCTAGTATTTACTTCTTTTTCTTTTTTTACCTTTTTTTCTTTTTTTGGCTTTTTTTCCGCCTTTTTTTCTTCAATTTCGTTCGTATTAGACATTAAAGAGGGATTAAAATAGGGTTTTTCACTACTCATTGGTAATTCCATACCTTTGTAGCAGGTTAGGTGAAACTTTATCCGTTACGATAATGCCATCTACTGCTATTCCAGCACCTTCTAAAAATATCAATCCCATTCTGAAGGGCTCTTTTTTATTTTTGACCCCTTCGATGTGTTCTTCAATTTCTTCAAAGAAAATTTTTGACCCCACTGTATATTTTTTATTGTGAATACGCCACATCACAATTAAGGCTACCTGAAGGTTTGCCTTTTGATACTCCCATTGCGTGCTGTACTTGATTTTTTTTGGTTCTTGTTTAGTGTTTTCTACCTGCTGGTTGTTGTCGTACATCTTCCCACGTCCCTTTAATTAATCGTTAGTCGCCTTTTACTTTACCCTAAGCTTTCTGACTGCTCCAAAGGCAAAGGTACTGCTTCAGTTATTTTTTTCGTTTCTGGATCATACGTTACAGTGTATACAAACTTACTTAATTGAATTTGTCCTTGATACATTAGTCGAACTTCCATAGTAGCGATTCCCTCAATCCCTTCAGCTCGTTGGTTTCTGTAAAATTTATAGTCAGAAATTTTACTTTCAATCGTCACTTTAGGTTCTTCAGGATTAGTGCCTTTCATTTGTTCCACAACTGAAGCTGTAGCATATTTTCCTAATCCATCAAATCGGCTTAAAAAGCTGGTTTGATTGTAAGTGAAAAGTGCTGTAAAAAAAGCTTCAGTCTTATTCCAATAATCTAGCTCATTATCAACAATACTGGCTTTTTCTTCCGTTTCATTTGTAAAATCAACGTCTTTTTCTTCTTCATTTTTACCTGTTAATGGGTTAATAACTGGATTGGTTGATTCACTTTCACTGCTTTTTTCTTGCGTACTTCCGCTTATTTCAGTAGAATTACTCTGTTTAATGGTGGACTGCAATTCTCCGGTTATAAGAGTAAAGCTGACACCAATTACCGCAATGACCACAAAAGCCAATATACCCAATAGTACGTTCTTTTTGTTCAACTCCATTTATTGCTCCTTTCTATAAATTATTCTTCCTTTAATTTCACCCCCTCTCATTTCCTCCTCATTAGAACCTCTATTTAGTGCAAATAGCATTTTTTTTAAATAAACTATATTTTTGCCAATTACCGTCTGTTCGTAAATGTCTCCAATGAAAGTCATTCTTTTTTTTTCTTTAGATAAATCTTTCAAATGTAGTTTAACTTTTTTTAAATGCTTTTTACGCAATGATTTATCACGATAGGATTCTTTTAGAATTATTTTTCTATTGCTTTTATCTAAATAAAATTCTCTTTCCTCAAAATATTTTTTTACAGATAAATAAGGAACGCCTACACACAAAAAGAAAATCCCCAAAGTACCTATAAGTCCAAAAATGACCTCCATCATTACACTTAGCATAGTTTTAACACCTTTCTTTAGTTATTCAACACGCCCAAAGCCAGCAAAATGGGATTTATAGTAATCATTGTTCATATCTGAAATTTGAACTCTGTCTCCACCAGCTTGAATAAATTGGGTGTCAGAAATGACCATTCCAACGTGGGTAATGTATTCCCCTCGTCCAGTATCATATGTTGAATGGAAAAAAATAAGATCCCCAGCTTTTACTTCATTGTCATTAATTCGCCTTGTATTATCGTATTGATTTTGTGCTATACGATTGAATTTAACGGTGATTTTCTTCTGTTGGAACAACCACAATGTAAATGCTCCACAATCAAAACTAACGGGGTCTATAGAGCTAATATCAGCCCCTAGAACGTATGGTTTACCCAGCTGAAGCTTAGCAAGCTCGAAAATGTCATCAAAATAATTCATTTTGTCACCAGTTACACCAATATCGTTTATAGAACAACCGCCACCAGTTGCTAAATTAGAGTTATCATCAGTTCCACTGAATGTTTTCATCATATCTTTTACAGTTGGAACCCAATTCTTATTTAAGCCTGTAGGGTCGTTATCTGCCCCAACTGGACAGTATACGCTCCCTAATTTTTCTACCGTATCTAACTGACGTTCAATTACCAGGTTATGCAATGTTCGACCAGTAGCTTCTATACCTTCATCTAAGGTTGCATAAGAAATAATACCTGAAGCACTCATTTGCCCGCTTGGATTATTATTATTTCTTATGGCGCTACTCGTTCCCCATGCACTCTCATGCGCCATAATCGCAACAAATAAAATCGGGCTGACACCAGCTTTTTCAGATTCTGAAATAATTTTATCTGCTTTATCACTAAAGGCGTTCCCTTTTTCTTGAACGGTTTTAATAAAATGTTCCTTATTAAAATTCAAGTCTGTTACTCCACTTCCAGCTGTTTGACAGCTTTCTAGTGAAGTAGAACCGCTACTTTGACCACCTATTGAAAAAATGATTACTAGTACAACGGTTCCCATAAATACAACAGGAATCAATGAGGTTATTATTCCTATCCACATTTTTTTCAATGATTACACCTCTCAACTATACAAATAATTTTTTCACGCTTCCTTCAGGAACAAAAAAAGTGTATTGATAGCAATAGCGTAAATGAGAGCTAATAAAAGTATTAAATTCATTTTCTAATAATTTTGACGCGAATTTATATGCTTTTACTTCAAGTCTAGGTTTCTCATCGTCAAATTTATTAATTTGACGATAAAAAAACTCACTCTCATTTTCTTTTTCGTATACTCTAGTCTCATTCCCATTTTTAGATTTGGTAGAAAAATGAAAGGTTTGTTTCCTCCTTCCTCTGATTTCACTAGTTATAATAAGAAAAAATTTCTTTTCATGTTCTTGTAAAACATCGATTAATTCTAAAGTTTCATCTATTTCTAGCTTATAGATTTGGTCTTTATTTTCTCTAAAAAATGTTTCTTTTTTATTTTTATTCGAATTTTCTAAATAACTTATTATTAAAACCAAAGCTACTAAATTGAACATACAAAGAAATGCTGAATTAACAGCCATTGTATACTTATCAAGTTCAACAGCTATCATAAAGAAAATGAAAAATATAACCACTAATGAAGGTAGAATATAGTTTAATTTCTTAATAGTGTCATTTTGCATTTTTTCGTTTTTATATTTCTCCCATTTCAACTCAATATCCATAAGTCATACCACCTCTATAATAGTTATTCTTCTAAACTTTCTTCTTGAACAGGCTGTTCAATTTCTTCCAACTCTAGCTGGTTTAAAACTTCTTCAATTAACGCAACTGAATTGTTTACGTCCTCTTGTGTTGCATTATCATCTGAAGTAATCCCCTGCAGGCTATTAATTACCTGGTCTAATATAGTAAGCGATTCAACCGTATAAAGGTTTCTATCAATGCTATTTGCACGTTCTAAAGCTGATAGCAACGCTGTTTTATCTGCTTTTTTCACCAGCTGGCTTATTGCCTGCTCTAGTGAGCTTTGTTGCGCTTCGACTTCAGCCTTTGTTAAATCCTCTCTAGTAACCAATTCTTTGGCTAACTGCAATTCAGAAGCTAATACAGCATAACTATCAGGTGTGTAGTCGGTTTCTGTTAAAGCTTCAGCTTGTGCAATAACCCGATTCAGGAATACTAAACTTAAAAGTGGCTCGTCATGCTTAGTTAATTGGTCAATTGCGCTTTGTAATGCCTGCACTGCTTCATCAACTTGTACCTGGCTTACTTCAGGATTATTTCTGATTGCTACTGCTTTACTGTGCGCTACGTCAGCAATTGCTAATGATTGTGGTGTATAGATTTCTTTATCAAGTGAATTGTAATAAGAAATTGTTCTTACTAACTGTGTTTTGTCCCCTTTTAAAACAAGCTCATAAATCGAGTTTTGGAGTCTTTGTACTTGAACATCGACTTGCTCCTGGCTTGCGTTCGAATCAGATAAGATACGAGAAGATACCAACATTTCATTACTGAAATGTCCGATACTAATAGATAAATATAAATTTAATTGAATTGATTTTGACTCTTCATAAAGACTAGATAAAACAGTGTAGTCAGTTGGAATTTCTTCAGGGTCTGTTGGTTCGGTTGGGTCTACAGGGTCGGTCGGCTCAATTGGATCAATTGGTTCTATAGGTAAAACAGGTTTATCAGGATTTGTTGGTTTTTCGTTTTCATCAGGATTTTTCGGAACACTTGGTTTTTCAGGTGTTTTATTATCCAGCTGTATCAAATTGTTATTTTTTTCATTTTGTAATGCTAGTAATTTGTTTTGTTCTTCATCAACACTATTTTTTAAAGCCAACAATGCCGACTCTTTTTCGTTTTGGTTTGAGCTAGTCAGCTCTTTAGGTGGCATAATACTGCTAATTAGGTTTGATTTTTCTTTATCTCCACCAGCTGTTGATTTTGTAATTACGGATTCGTTTTTATCATTCGGTACAAAAGCGTCAACAATTTTTTTCGGTGTTTTATCGTCCTTTGTGGACTCTTTAACTGCCTGCTTAGTATTTACCGTTTCATTATCTAAAAGGCTGTAGGTCGCAAATACAGCACCCCCTAATACACATGATGATACTAATGTTATAACTGCTAATTTAATTTTTTTATTCTTCACTTTTTTTCCTCCTCGATAGAGATTAATTTTTTATCAATTACAAATTCTCTAAATTGTCTTTAGCTTCAAAAAGGCTATCAATCGCCTTTTCAATAGCTTGTTGGTTCTTTATAGGGTCTTTTTGCATTTGTTCAATGTCTTTTTCTTTTTCCTTTATAAAGAGGGTTAATTGATTAAATTTGTAGATATATTGCTCTAATTCAGTGCTATTAATTTCCTGGTTTATCTCTTCAGCTTTTTTTAGGTCGCCTTGTTTCAAATAAGAATAGCCTACTAAGATTAATCGGTTTTTTAAGTTACTGAAGGCTTTTTTATCTTTTTCAAAGATTTCAATTGCCCAGGTAAAATCGTGTTCTATAACTGCTAAATCAAACGTTCCTAGAATTGACTTATACACCTTGTTAAAGTCCTTTAAGTCTTGTATCGCTTCACTTCCATTTGCAGAAACACTGTTAAAAATTTCATTTTCTATTTCCTCGACCTTTTCAGGATAAAGTTTACCTGCTGTTAAATAATCCTGTTTTTTCATCAAATCTGAATACGTTGGTTTTTGGTTAAAAAATAGAGTAGCTGCGATTGCAATTGTAACGATTAAAACTAGACCAACACCGCCAATTATTAGTTTAGGATTCAACTTTATATGTCTTGGCTCTCTTGGTTCTTTTTGTATTTTTTGCTTTTTTTCTTTCGGGCCTTTAGGCTCCTTCAGCTTTTTTTCTTTCACTATTTTTTCTTTTTTCGCCTTGATAGGCTCGCCTGTTACTCCCTGAAGCCAATTTAAAAACTGTTCTTCATTTTCTCCAATGTCTGAACTTTCTTTCATTTCAGATTCAATAATTGTGTAAAGAGAAAAGCTTTCATAAGGAAACTTTAAGCTAGATGAATATATAACTCCGTCATTAAGCTGGATAGAGTAAGCACATGACGCTTTCCACTCTTCATTTAAACAGCGGTCATTTTGCCGATTTAGAATTTGTAACGCCTTTTCAATTTGAATTGGTTTTCCTGTTGGTACTTCCATATTTTCAATCTGATCAAAAATAAAAAAGACGGTCATTTTTCCACCTTCTTTCTCTATTTGTAATTTTTATAATTATTTGTTCTAATTTGATTCTAGTTTTACAGAATAAACAATTTGAGTCGGTCTGCTTAAAGAAAATTTCACTCGATACTCTTCGCTTTTTAATGAGACGATATAAAAGTCGTCAACATCTTCATAAAAATAAGTAAAATCATTTGACGCACAATTAAAAAAATTTTTTATCGCTTTTCTTTCTCTCATTGATTGGATTGTTCCCAAATTTGCTACTTGATAACCAGCGCCAATCCCAACACAAAAAAGTAACAATGAACTGATAACATTTACTATCATTTTTTCACACTCTTTCCTGATTTTTATTTTTTATTCTGTAAGCCTTGTTGAATATCAAGCCTTGTCCATGTTGACGTAACGACGAATTTTGCAAGCTTTCCGTCATTCGCTTTCAGTCGAAAATCTAATCGTATAGACTGTATATCAATTTTTACTGTTTCTTTGCCCTTTACTAAACAAATAGTTGTAATATTTTTTGTGTTTTCTTCAGTTAATAGATTATTGCCAATCATTTCAATTACCTTGTTTGTTTTTAAATGAATTTTTCTTAAAGTATTACTTCTAAATTCAAGTTTTACGTCTCTGGCATTTAAATAAAGTTCGGTCATACTATCCCCCTCGTTTCTAAAAAGAAAAAAGCGTATAAAATATATACGCTTTATCCGTTATTTTCTATTCAATTAAAGCTGTTCAACTGGCTGTAAGCCACTATTTTCAGCTGTATTAGTTAAATAAGCTAATTCTACTTTTTCTAGCAACCGTATAGCTTTTTCATTTTCTAAACCTATTTTACTACCAGTCTCAATAATTCCCTCAACGAGTAAAGTAGCAACTTCACATTCTACTTGATCTTCAGTTTCAGAGAAAATACTTTGTTCTCCGCCAAACCCATAAAGTGCAACTTTTTCCATCAATTTATTTTTTTCTTTTTTCATACGATTATTTCTAACTGCGAATCCAACAGCAACTAAACCAATAATTAATAAGCCAATAAGTGCAAAGCTACTTACTTCTTCGCCTGTTTGTGGCAATACAGCTTTAACAATTTGTCTTGGTGCCACTGTTTTAACTACTTTTGTTGGTACTGGTGTTGGAGTTGGTGCTGGAATTGATGGTACTACTGGTGTTTCAGGGATAGTTGGTACCACTGGTTTTTCTTTATAAAATAAAGTTTGTCCGTAATCATTTTTACCATCATGTTCAGTGTAAGGTTTTTCCCCTTTTTCAAAAGATTCTTCACTGTCATATGCTTCTTCATAGAAGTAAACATTTTCTTTTTTAATTGTGCCAGCTGGAATAAATGTTTCAATCACAACGATTCCATTTTCATCAAGTGTTTTTTCACCTTTGGCTTCATAGTAAATGGTTCCAGTTTTTTCACCAATTACTTTAGTGACAAAGAATTTTGTATCATTATCATAGTCTTCATTGCTGATTTTGTCGTATAATTTATTGTCGACATCAGGATCAAAATCTTTTCCGCCATTTTCAGCATAGGCTTGTGTACCCATTTTTGGAGTTTTTTCTTTCTCTATGATTGGAGCGTTGTTCCAATCGGTTGTTGTTGTTTCTCCATCTTTAATGGTAATAATTTTAACTTCACTTTCACCATTACTTTGTCCGAATCCATCAGGGAATTTAATTTCTGTTACTTTATAATTACCTGCTGGTAATTTAAACACATTTCCTAATTCAGAAGAAGTAAATACATAGCTCACATCTTTGTTATGAGTTGAGATTCCTTCAACTAAGAAAACCGCTCCTTCTAAGCCAGTTTGAGTAATTTCATTTAATTTATTAAAGTCCCACTCACCTGTTTTTAATAGGTTATCAATTGTTCCTAAATCAAAAGTAATTAGTTTTTCTGTGTTTACTCCGTAAGGAATTGCAAACGTTGTTTGAACATCACTAGGTTGGCGATAATTCGCTGGTACATTGCGTTCTACTAATTGATATTTATTTTGTGCGCCAATATAAAGTTCAACATTAGAGCTAAATTCACCTTTAGCATTTGTTGTAACAGTATCTACAATTGTTCCTTTAGTTTCTGTTACAGTTGATAAATCAGGCAGTGTAATATCTGTTAGGGCTACAATATCAAAGGTAATATTTGCCCCTGGGTGTGTGTCATAAATGGGTTTGTTTTGTGCTTCTGTTTCTTCTGGATTGAAAACTTCAATTTGTTTTAATCCTTTAACTTTTCCTTTTTGAATCGCATTTGAAAGAGTTAATTTTTGTGTTTCTCCTGCAACAATTTTAAGTGTGTACTCTTTAGTATCTAAAACATAACCTGGTGGGTTTGATGTCTCTTTTACCTTAATAACAGTATCGTGTAAAATATCTTTAAAACTAAATTGTCCGTTTGAATCCGTTGTTGCTTCTGATACTTCACCGTTAATAGTAACTGCATATTTAACACCTGCAATTGGTAAATTTGTTTCTTCTGATACTTTTAAGAACTCTGCATTACCAGTACGTGCAAAAAATTTAGCAGAAAAATTAATTGTAAAGTCTGGATCAAGCCACCCAGCGCGCGCTACTGTTTGTAAATTTCCATCTAAAGGCTTTGTTAAAATTGATTGCCATTTTCTCATAGAACCTTGCATTGCTCCTGTAGCAAAGTTATTTGTGTATTTCATGTCGGCTGTTAGATAGAAAGTATCTCCACCTTTAATATCTACTGTTCCATTCGTTAATGTCCCACCACCAACTAAATGAAAAGTCATTCCTGCTGGTATGTTTAATTTGAAAATGTTTCGTGAATCAGCATTTAAAGTAATATTTTCCGTACGTTGTTGACCGCCTACTACTGAAACAATTGGATTAACAGTCGAAAAACTAGCTGATGGTTCAGGTACAGCGCCTGTTGCTACTTTATTTAAAAGAGCTTCTGCTTCAGGTGTATTAATACCTGACGCTACACCAGTATAAAAATAACTTAAAACTAAACTAGTAGCTGTATATCCTTGTGCAAAATCTGTAAAAATATTTTCAGCACCATTCCAACCATAATAAAGCGTTTTAGCAATATCTGCATTAGCATAAGGGGCTTCCTCGGCAGGAGTACCAGATGGTGGAGTTGGTTTTGCATGTTCAATACAAAAAGCGTCCTCGCCGTTCACCTTAAAATGTCCTACAATATTATAGCCATAGGTTACTTGTCCTAAATATTCAATTGTTACGCCTGCTCTCATCATACGAGCATATCCACCATTAGTATTTCCTTGAATCATTAATTCTTGTAAATCTTCATTTGTAATTTGTTCTTCTGTTTTGTAGAACGTTTCTCCATCAAGCAATGGTGTTCCATTTTCATTAAACGTAATCATTTTTGCACTTGGTTCTTGTACTTCAAATGTCGGAGTTTCAATTGGTAAGATCGGACTATCATTAGAATTTTGACTTTCTCCAATAGTTGTCTCATTCATTTTATTTTGATCGATTGGAGCTTCAATTTCACTAGAAGCCTGTGTGTCGTTATCTTTTTCAGTTTCAATCATTGACTCATCAGCTTTTTCACCTTCTACTTGTTCGGTAGTAGGTTGATTCGAATTAGAATTTGATTGGTCTGCAAGTACCGTCATGCTAGGAATGAATACATTTGCTAACATAAATACTACTGTTAATTTAACCCATAAATTTTGGATTGTTTTTAATTTTTTCATTAGTACACCTCATATTTTTATTTTTTAGTCTTCAATGTTTCTGTTCTTACATTTATTTAATTGTTGGTGCTCGTATTTGCATATTAATCCTCACTTTCTAGGCAACAAAAAAAGACGACATCAATTTTTGATGTCGTCTTTTTTTATTTAATTTTATTTTTACCAATCAAAGCCTTCCCAAGTATTATTTCCACCTGTACCGTTATTATGACTTCCATCTCCAATAATTCCACCGGTACCATTGGTTGTACCATTCCATGAAGTCTCAGGTGCTGGGCTTGACGGTTGTTCTGGTGCTGGTGTTACTGGTTGTTGCGTAGCTCCGCTGTTGCTGTTATTCCCTTGAGAACCGCCAGCTGGTGGCGTGCTATTACTAGAACTATTGTCCGTATAGCCTGCATTTGAAGAGTTATCACCATTTTGTATGTTTGAATTATTAGTTGCTGCGCTAGCTTTTTCTTGTTCCGCTTTAGCTTGAACTTCTTGTTGTGCCTGCACTGCTTGTTCTTCAGCAACTACCGCTTGCTCTTTTTCAGATAATTTGGTATCGACAAGAACTAATTTTGCTGTTAATGCTTCTTTTAATGTTACTTGTTTAAGCGCTATAACATTATCTAAAGCTGTTTGATAAGCTTCTCTCGTCACATCATCTTTAACAGTCTCTTTATCGAAAAAGCTGTTAACTTGGTTCTCAACATCTTTAGCTAGTTTAAAACTTGCTTTAGCAACATTCAACTTTTCAGTCTCTTTTTTTGCAAAGACTTCTTTTTTATCTTGCAATTGTTTAATTAGATCACTTAGTTTATCAAAATCTTTTTCATTTAGTGTTGATTTTGCCACGCCTTCACTTTCGTACATGTCTGAAATAGTATTCTTAACATATACCATCTGTGGGGCTGTTACTAATTCATGAAGTTTTTTCTTTGTTGCTTTATTCATTTCACGACCTAACTTATTAGCTGTAAAGCGTTTTGCGTCATCAATAGTCTTTTGTTCCACATTGTCTTTAACGTCTGTGTACGTCTTATCAGTGTATATAGTAGCTAAATAGCCATCAACACTTTTTTCAAGTTCCTTATCTGCTTCATTTTGTTTCTCTTCAGTTTTAACTGCGCTGTTTGCTTGTGCAACATAAACACCGCCACCAACAACTGCTATAGCTAAAACACCTGCACTAACCAACGTAACTAATTTTTTATTTTTCATTTTTAACTCTCCTCTATTTTTTGTATTTGATAAAATCAGGAGGATTACATTCGTATTCTCCATCTTTCAATGCTAGATAATAGGCTTCTTTAAAAGTAACTTGATACGAAACATCTTTATCCAAATTCTCAATTATATTTCCATTTCCATCAACAAACTTTAAAATAAAATTTTTATCCACTATTGCTACTCCCATAACAAACGCTCCTTGTATAATGTATTTAATTCAAGAAAAAATAGTTTGTCAAAACTATTATACCATTTGACAATTATTTTTATAAGACAATAAATCTTCAACCTCTTCACAAGATAAAACCTTTTGCACTCTATTAAAGGCTGATAGTACAATTTGCTTAGCTTTTTCTTCAGTTGTTCCAAAATCCAAAACAATTGATTTGTTAATTATTTTTTTATCAGTTGTTAAAAATGAAACAAAAAATGTTGTTTTATCTTCCCAATGATCTTCTACCCTCATATTTATCTACTCCTTTCAATATTTTTGTATTTTCAACTGATTCTGTGATTTACAATGAACTCTTATTTTCAAAAAATTAAAGTCTATTGCGTAGTTTGGAGGCAATACTACGAACCTTTATGAAATAAAATACTTAATTAGTGTTTTGTGTAACTCCTAATTAATTTACTCCAACGTTTTAATCCAGTTTGAGTACACTCTGGCAACATAAGTTAATTGTTTTAAGACCACTGTTGACTTGCGAGATACCTTTTAGGTGTCTGCATTCTACCCTACCAGCTTCGGTAGTAACATTCCTAAACAGTTATTGGAATGCAGTAGTTTATTTGCTTTATGTAGTTGTCAAAGAGCATTTTTTGCGAGTTCAACGCAAATCACAAAATCAGTTTTTATATCCTGTTTCTTTATTGTTTGACTGCTATTTTACTTTTTTTCTGTTTCTGTTTCCGAACAAATCTCACGCTAACAAGTTTTCGTCCAATACCTTTTCGTTTTGCAATAATTAATCCATTTTTGCGAACATTTCTTATTTCATGAAATATTGATGTTAATAACTTCAAACCATTTTCGTGACTATAAACGTTTCCTTTACCAACATAAACATATTCAGATTTATCAAAAAGATAAAAGCTACAACCAATTTTTGCTATTTCTTCAATTTCTATAACTTTCCCAAAAACTTCTCGGTGCGTTTTAGTATTATAATTAATCAGCGTCATTTTATAGCCTCCTTTCTAAGCTTAAATTAGGAACGAGCAAACAAACAAAAAGAGGGGACTATCACAACAACAGAATTGTTAGTGATAGTCCCCTCTTAAAACTAATATACACAGCACAAATAGTTAGTAAAAATTTAGAATTTTTCTGAATTTTTTGCAGTAGTCATAAAATCAAATAAACACTTTTATGAGGAATTGCAACAATTCAATAGGAAAAACTGACTAAATTTGTTATACTAATACTCGTGGCTATGAACAATAGTCACAATAGGAGAGCCATTCTAAACCGGTCTGTTTAGAAAAACTAGTGAACTTTCTTACTGTGCTGATCCTGAATATAGAGCTGGGGAGCTTTTATATTCGGAGGAGCAGTTTGGAAAAGTAACTAGGCTCTTCTTTTTTTGTTTGTTTAAACTCGTTGTACAAAGCATACCATTAGTATTTAAATCGGTCAACTAATTAATTGATTTATATCCATGGTAAAACAACTGTCCAAATATTAACATGTGCAAATGCACTAATAAATCTCTCCATATTTTTCACCTCCATATTTGATTTACTTCTTACATATTTATTATTCTACTTTATAATAATATAAATACAGATATTTTAAAAGGCAATGGGTACATCTTACCCGCAATTTTCCAATATTTTCTCATATTTCGATAAAAAACACCTTTTTTACAATAAAATCGCGTTTTCATGGGTAACATGTACCCATTCCATTGACAATATAGTATAATTGTAGTAGGGGTCATAAAAAAAGGGGGACGCTATTATAGATATTGGACTATTTATAAAAAAAGTTCGTATTGGTAAGAATATGACTAAAGACGAACTTGCTGAAAATATTGTCACTAGAAAAACACTTGCCAAGATTGAAAACAATCAAATATCACCATCATTAGAAATATTGACTCAAATCTTTAATAGATTAGGTTTTGAATTTTCAGAGCTTAACCACATGCTTAAAAATAACTTTGAAAACACATATCTTAATTTAAAAAAAGAATTTATAGGACTTTTAGAATCTTCTGATACCGTTAGTAAAGCTGAATGGATTAATTTTGAAAAAAGATTAGCGCTTGAAAAAACAGCAAATCAATGGGTATTAAATTTATATTTAGTTTTTAAAAGTAGATTGGAAAATTCTGATTTCATTGCACCTCTAACGGATATAGAAATAAACGACATTAAAGATCAGTTGCTTTCAAAGTCAATTCATTCACTTACAGACTATAAAATTCTAGGTAATTTAACAACACTGATTCCATTTGAAATAATTGAAAGACTTTATTCTCATTTATTTCCTGTTAAGTTACCTGAAATTAGAAATGATGAATTTAATCAAGTGGTCATTCAGGCTTATAACAACATTTTAACTCAAACAATAAAATATGACTGGCATATCAAAACTAAATATTATTTAAGCGAAGTAATAAAAGAACCGCTAGCTAATTCTGATTACTTGTGTAAATTACAAATACTTTATTTAGAACAGCTTAGTCTCTTTTCAGAAACTGGAAATCCCATATATAATTCAAAAGCCTTTTATTATGCCAACATAGCTAAAGACTTAGGTGATAATCTACACTATGAATCATTAGTTGCTGAATTAGAAAAATTTAGTAATAAAACCATTACTCTTTTACCTGAGATCAAAATGCCAATGATTAAAAACAGATTGATAAATCCTTCGTCTGACTAGTTCTTAAGACAATACAATCTTAGTATTGTCTTTTTTTTATATTTAAAACCTATTCATTTTGTAGATAATTGTGTATTGGAACTTTTAGCTTATCAGAATTTACACTAGTATTTAGTGAGTTTTTTTCAAGAACCATATTTTCAAATGTTGTATACAAAGCTTTGAACATATAACTTTCGATTTGTTTTATTTTGTCATCTGTTTTGATTTTATGATATAAGCGCCTTAAAGTCTGTTCAATGTCTTCTTGCCAGGCATCACTTGAATCTAATAGCAATATCGTATTGTAATCATTTTGAGCTTTCTTCTTAGCTCGTAGTATAAGTCCAATTGTATTTTCAGCTTCTTTAGTCGTATCACTGAACAATCCAATTAATTCCAAAATATCTTCAGACAAAAATAGTTGGTCTCTTTGAGTTTTTGCAAATTGTGTCAACAATTCAAGTTGTTGTTTTTTCTGCTTTTCCGTATCGGTTTTTGTATCTATGTTTGTATTTGTTAATTTTAAACTGTTAATTTTAGTATTGTTAATTATATGTCCTTCATTTTGAAGGGTACCCCCTCCTTCATTTTGTGGGATACCCCCTCCTTCATTTTGAAGGGTACCCCCATGCTGTTGTTCATTATTATTATTGACTTGGTTAATTTCTTTTAATTGTTGAGGATTTGAAACAAGAGTGTACACATTTTTGATAATCATACCTTTAGCGTTTTTTACTTGTTTTACAGTTAAAAAATTGTGATTGATTAATAGTTTTCTGTGCTTGTAAAATCTATTTTCACTGATATTTAGTTCTGAAAGTATTTTTTTTAAACTTGGAAAAGCGCTAGAACCTGCACCAGCAAAACTTACAATATACGCATAAATTGCTTTAGCTTCGATTGTTAATCTTGAATCTTGCATTACAAGTTTAGGCATAATTCCATAACCTTTTGCGTTAACCCCTTCTATTTCAAGAATATCAGGAAGGTTTTCTGTAGGTAATCCGTTATCATTCATACTATGTCCCCCTTTCATTTTCATTGAGTAGCAAAATTATTTTTTAGCTTCTTTTTATTATTTCAAATAATTATTGAGTGTTTAAAGAGCATTTCAATTAAACAATACATCAAACAATATGTAAAGTAAACAACTAATTGTACAAAATATCTTTTGTTCAAAAAGAAAAAAGTATCTTTAGTATCTTAATATCCTAAGTATCTTTAGTATCTTAATATCCCAAGTATCTTATTATCTTTAATGTCTTTATTGTCTATGTATACTAAGTATCTTTTTATCCTTAATATCTTTTTGTTTTTGCACAATTCACATTTACAAATACTTATAAAACAACTTTTAAGGTATAACGAAGTATTAGACAAAAAGAAAAAGATACTAAAGATATTTAATATCTTTAGTATCTTAATATCCTAAGTATCTTAATATCTTTAGTATTTTTAGTATCTTAGTATCTTAAATATCTTAAGTATCTTAAAGATATTTATAGCTTAAACCGAAAAATATCTTTTTTGTTGTTTACTTAGTAATGCAAATGGTATATAATTGTATTAAAGATATTTCTTACAATTTGCTATAGGAGGAGAGACTATGAAAAATAAAAATAAAGCAAGAGTGTTAATTAATGCAAATCAAAAGGGTGGAGTAGGTAAAACGACTACTGCTACTATGGAAGCTGTTATTGCAGCGTTACCTAATTTCAACTTCAAAGTTTTATTAATTGATTGGGATGGGCAAGGGAATGCGACATCATTGTTAGGAAAAACATTTAATGCGAATTTTCCTTGTTCAATTATGCATTGTATTGAGAATAACGACTTACAAATGGGAATTACTGAATTATCAGAGAATCTGCATATGATAGCTGGTGCTAAGGACATAAAAAATTTAGTATACTTTTTGGAAAATAAATATCCAAATAGTGATCCAAACTTTATAGAAAATAGAACATTTCATTTTTCAAAATTGTTAGACTCAATAAAGGACAACTACGATTTCATTATAATTGATGTGGGTCCTTCTACAGATATTAAGGTAGATAATGCCATGGTATGTGCTGATTACATTACTATTATACAAGAAACACAAACGTATTCTTATGAAGGGTCAAAAGATATTGCATATGAATATTTTCAAACGTTAATTGATGATTTTGGTTCTAAAGTTCCTACTCAAATTATGGGCGTACTTTGTGTGTTATTTACTCAAAGGAAAGACCATCACAACAAAGTAATTAATGATACCTATAATACATTTGGAAGAAATTATACCTATACTACAAATGTAACTAACTTTTCAAGACTTGAAGAATACCCTGACTATGGTATTAATGTGGTTGATTACCACGATAGAAGGGTATTTGCAACATATGCTGATATATTTGCAGAAACACTAGAAAGAATTAGTTTTATAGAAGAACAAGGTGATATACCTGAAGATTATATTTATCAGAAACAGTATTTAAATGGAAATAAACTTACTAAACTTGCAAAGGAGCTTGATTTGAATGGCTATACTAAATAGAAATAAGGAATCTGCACCTAGACCTAGCGTTGATAATACATCTGACGAACCCATTATTGAAAAGAAAAAACCAGCTGTAAAAAAAGGTAATAAAGAAACAGAATTTAAAGCAACTGAACGTTTGAATTTAAAAGTTAATCCGCCTGATTTGGAAAAACTAAAATTAATAACAAGATTTGAGGGTGGTACTTTATATGGAAAATTTAATAAAATTATTGAGTTTTATTTAGAAAACAACTATGAAGATAGAGACAAAAAAATAATTAAAAGAATATTGGAAAATGGAAATGAATAAAGCAAAAAGAATCTAAAGGTAAATATATCTTTAGATTCTTTTTACTTTATTGTAAGACCATCATAAATCGAAATAATCATATAGCCATCTTATCATAAAAATCATTTTGCACTTGCCAGCGAGTGAGGGTAGCGAAGGGAGCCACTTTTTGCCAATTTCTTTTTTCTTTAAGGTCTGCTATTTAGGTTTGTTTTTTGGTATAATAAGGAGCTGTCACTTTTTAAGCTGAAATCATCAGTAAGAAAGGGGGCATTGTATGATCTATCTTTTCGAATTTTGCATTGCGATTCTGGCAGAAGTAACAGCCCATTACATCTGCAAATGGCTTGATCGCAACGATAATGAATGACAGTAAGCCTGCTCGTTAATCTGAATTGAACGTAAAAAAATACCAACAACCGCCCAGTTGTTGGTATTTGGCATAATATGATCTATCTCTCTTCTATTGTATTGTACCATGTTTTAGTACTTTTTGCTATTGAAAAGTACAAGCTTAGTTGTGTGTCCTTGTTAAGATAAGAAATAGTTTTTACTTCAGCTGTGATAAGCACTGAATGAAGCCTTGTGCAATTTCGTTGAATTGTTCATCTTCTTTATAGATAGAAGTAATCCACGCAGGCATAGGGCGTTTTAATTCTGCATATATTGGAATTAGTGTCTCCATAAACCTGTCAGATCGTTTTTTATCATAAGCTGACGCTATTTTACGTGACGCTGGTAGGATAAGCTGTGACGCATTTTTGTTGCCTTTGGATTCATTTACAATTATTTCAGCTTCTTTAGACGCATTTTTATATAAGTCTATGCTATCAGGTTCTTTAAATTTATTGTGTGCAGATTTGCTGATTTCGTATTCAGCTTGTAGTCTAAGTAATTCATGATAAACCTGGTCTGAAGTTTTGTTATTCATATCTGATAGGCTTGAAATAAAATACATGGGTAGATTTTGTACTTGAACCTCTCGCTTAATCCACATTGAGATAGTGGACTGTCCTATGCCTGTTTTTAGTGAAAAGTCGCTTATTGTCATGGCTAGATTACGTTTAATCATTATTTTTATTGGCGGTTCGCCAGGAGTGTAACGGTCTCTCATTTCCTTGTAGACCTCCTTTGATGTAAGATTATTATCACTATCGTGATAATAATACCACGATAAGTAAGAGTTAGCAAGGCTAGGGACTTTATTAGGTTTTATTAAATAACATTTCTTTGCGTGTTTAATTTATATCGTTAAGTCATACATTTTCATTACTTCTTATTCTTTGTATCTTAAACGTTGTTTTAATAGCTTTTATAATCTATTGCTGCACGTCGATATCAGGCTTTTTGGATCTTCCTGAAGAAAATTTAAAATAACATTATCTCCGAATAATATGTAACCGTAATTTTCCGTTTCATTGTTTCGCAGGTATTACAATAAAAGAAATGAAGAAATTTTAAGGAATCCTTTTATATTAGCATTTGCATTGTGGAAAAATCAATCCTACCGTAATTTTTGGTTCCATTGTTCCCTTGGTACTTTATGGGTATTTTTGCCTATCCCCTCGAAAAGGTGCATTAAGGGATAGAACACCAGCAAGTCCAAGTAAATCGGACATTTTGTAGCTTCAGGTGCCAGCTAAAACAATCCTGCTTCTAACTGAAGGCAGAAAAAGCCCCACTGTTTACGGAAACAGTGGGGTTACCTTTGGTTAAGCATTTGAAGGCTTGTCTTCCTTAGTTGTTGATTCTGTTTTATCCTGATAGTTTTTGTTAGTGAATAGTTCTTTAAAAAATGCTTGTAGCACTGCTTTTTTTTCTTTTCTTGTCATCTAATTTCCCCTTTCTTTGGCTAAACTAATTTCGCTCGATCTGATTTATTTGGTGATACCGCAACTTTCCGTTCCATTGTTCCAGACAATTTAGGAGCTGAAAAATTATTAAAATTAAAGAATGCTTTTAAATCAATGTTTCTCTTTTATTTCTTGCATTCGTACCGCAACTTTTCGTTAAGATGTTCCATCGATACAGTAAGCTTATTCTTTGAGGTTTCTATTTGACGAAACGACTATTGATTTTGAACCTTTAACTACCTTCGCAAATTTGTACCCTTGCTTTTTCAATTCATTTTTTGAAACTACATGATTATTCAACCCACAAAACAGAATAACTGTATTTTCTAATATAGCTGTTACGTTACCAGTAACATTATTTCCCTGGATTGAACTAGCTGAAATTTTATCCCCTATATCTACTTGCATATTTTCTCCTTAAAAATTGTGTTTAGTTGGTTTTATTTATTATTTTTAATCAAATAAGCTGTATGGATGAGATCATTTGTTGACGCAATAAATGCCCTGATTTTTGGCTTTAATTCATTATCTAATGAGCTGATTCTATCTTCCATATCGGATTCATTTTTTATATAAAAATTGCCTTCATCATCAAATTCTAACCAGACTACTGTGACTATCTCGCCTATCCCTACTCTATAAATGGCTGAATGATTATCTATATTGCCTAAATTAATATCCAAAATTATTCCTCCACATGAGCTATTGAGGTACTAGCTTCTTTTTTATTTTCTTGCACCTGGCGTTTGATTCTTTGCAACGTACTTTTACTAAACTCAGTCTCTTTAGCCACTTCTTTATAACTCTTACCAGACATTAATTTTTCGTAGGCTTCCATTTTTCTGGTCGTGAGTGTTGCCTTTGGACGTCCTTCCCGATAGCTCTTATTGGTCTTTTTAGCGTATGCCTTTCCCTCTTGTGTTCTAGTTACAATTAGGTCACGTTCAAACTCCGCAAACGATCCTAGCATATTTAACATCATGGTTTGCAATGGGCTAGATTTCTCAGCGCCATTAAATTCCATTTTGTCGTCGATAAAAATTACTGAAGAACCTTTTTCAATTATTTCATCTACAATCATTCTTAAGTCTCTGATACTTCTTGCCAAACGATCTATTTTCTTAACTAAAACTATATCACCTGGTTTAATTAATTCCAACAATTTTTTTAGTTCATTTCTTCCACTTCGATTTGTGGCAGACATTTTTTCCGAAAAAATTATTTCGGCACCATTTTTCTTCAGTAATGATTTTTGTTCTTTTAATTCTTGACCGAGAGTCGAGACTCTCGCATACCCATAAATTGCCAATTTTCCCCCTCCATTTACAAAAACATACAGAATAGAGTATCTGACTACCCCTCAGGTCAATGATACCAATAAAAAAAAGGGTAGTCAACAACTTATAAGTTGTTGACTACCCTTTTTCGTTACTAGTAATTTTACTATGGTGTTTTTTAATAGTGGCACCCAAACGTACATAAATTACTTAGGCTAAATCAACAAATAGATTACACCCACTTGTTTTACTCAAAAATCAGATTATTTTACCGACCTTAACCCAACTCGCTAACGTTTTTTATTCTTTCTAAATTTTTTCATACTTTTAATTTGGAATGTATCCAGTATTATTAATAAGAAATCAACTAAAATATCCAACGTATTCTCCCTCTTCAAAATATATTTTAAATTATCTTATCTTTTTAAATTTTTATTCTTCTTAATATCGTAGAAATCATCTATAGATTTACTCCATGGACCTAATCCAAAAAATCCCCACACAATTAACCCAAAAACTAAAATTACTTTGCTTTTTTTCATACTGTTATCCCCTATCTGTTAACTATTCAGAAAAAAATTCTTCAAAACTATTGTTCTTTTCATCATATTTTTCAATTTTACTTTTTTCTACCTTAAATAATGAGGGCACATATTCTAAATTAAACTTTTTACTAATTTCCTCATTATTTTCACTCTCTATATTTGTATCAAAGTAATAGATATTTAAATTCTTTTTATCAATTAAAAATTCGAACAAGTTTGGTAAAAAAATTTGGCAATACGGACAGTTATTTCTACCGAAATAAACAAAATATTTTTCTGGTTGAATTGCTTTAATGCGATTTTGATTTTCTATTATATTACCATTTATAAGTAAATGTTGGTTAAGCATATCTTCAATCTGTCTATCATATCGAATAACTTTATTTTCAAATTCTATTTCTTTTCTCTTATTTGCAGTAACGCCACTAATGTTTGCATAAATTAATACAAAAATTAATACTATAAAAATACTTACAAACAACTGAACACTTCTCTTTTTCAACATACTATTCCTCCAAATACTTTAATGATAATTTATCTTAGCCAAAAAAATTTTCTTTTTAATTCACTCTTTTATATACTTTAAAAATAAACTTAACTACTATATATGGTAACCATAGAGTACATAAATAGCTAAATGTATCAAGTGCTGCATTATTAGTCGGAAATTCAAAAATTGATTGTATTTTAGTAAGTGTACCTCCTGTATTAAATTGGAGTTCGATAAAAACCATCACTGAAATCATTTCTAGGTATATCATTCCAATAATACTTTCAAGTGGACGAACCAAATTAGGCACAGTATAACGTAAAAATAGAAATAAGTTTGTATAGCCTAAAGATCTGGCAAATAAAAAATAGTTGGATTGATAGCAATCTTTAATAAATGGCGTCATATACTTGATTAAAAAAATAGTAGGAAAAATAGTAACAATTAAAAAAGGAACAAAAATTACTGGTTGGCTAGCAGTTCCAATAGTATTCAACAGCCTTATTTGAGTCAGTTTGTAAATTTGAATAAAACTCCATTGAAGAAATATAACAATGGCAACAACTGGTAAATTTTCTATTAAATCTAAAATATAGTGTAAATTTTTTAAAAATTTCAGACTAAAAAATCTGTAAAAGAAAGCATAACTTAGAAATAATAGTAACGCAGAAAATAAACTAATCGATATAAGGAAAAGAGAATAATTTTCTGAAAAATTCCAATAATGTTCAAATGTAAATTTCCAAAAAGAAAGGGTAAATAAACTTTCAAAATTTTGTTGAATTGAAGTTCCATTTTCAAGAATTAAATTAAAACTATAAGAGATAAAAGCTAGTAGACCAAACACAATAAGTACTAGCGATACTATATATTTAAAAATAGAACTACATATATTCATATTTTTCTTCCCCTATCAAAATTATTTTAAGTAAACGATTGGTTTGGCTAAGAAAAAATATTAGTATACAGTAAAATAATAGTGGAATTAAAACAGTCCATGGAGAAGTAGATAAATATTTAATATTTTGCCCTATAATACCACTCCATTCATTGGATAATGATATAGGATACTCAACTCCTGCATCTAGTTTTACTTCTATCGTTCCTCCTAGAAAGAGTTGAAAATACGATAGATAGATAAATATTGCAAGATTTTGTATCATTGTTTTAAAAAATAAATTCAAAACTACGATAGATAATTGAGGTCGTAATGAACGGAAAACCATTCTCCATGAACTACTACCTAAAATACGACTCGCCTCAGAATATTCTTTTTTAAACAAATGTAATATTTCAGAATTAAAAATCAAAACTAAATCAGGTATTGTTATTCCCAATAAAACTAGTAACTGCATTAATAATAGCGTAGAGTTTGTTTTAGTATTTGGGGCTTCATTTAAATAAATAACAGAATATACTGGTAATATTAATAATGCTAATAAAAATGGTTTAGGAATTAAACTAAATATAGTTGCAAAATATTTAAACACTGTCACTATAAATGTTTTTTTCCATTTATAAATCGCTAAAAATCCTAAAATAAAGCTTAATGCTATTTGAAAGACACTTAGTACTAAAGAAATACTAAACGTATATTTGAAACCTTGAACCAATTTGCTTAACAATGTAAATCCCACTAAGTCCGTTCCAAAAGGTGGTACAATTTTAGGATTGAAAGGAGGGAATTTAATTTGATTATCTAAAGTAATACTAGAGACACGTGAAACTAAACTATTTTCCAATCCAGTCTCATAAAACAAACTCAACAATAAAAAAATGATAAAAAAAAGACCAATTCCGGCTAAATATATTTTTTCGCGTCTCATGGGTAAGCTAACCTCCAAAAATTTAATTAGATATTTATATTGTTCAACTATTAATTAAATTCGTGAAACAAAAAGGCGAAGTGACCTATTATCACTCCGACTATTTGTATTAATTAAAGTTGGTTAAAAGAATTGTTCTAAGTAACATAATATGCAAAAGAAGAATAATTATAATATCTAATATTTTTCACTCATCTATTATTAATAATCGTTAATTATAGATTTCCCATAGGAACACAAGATGCTTGTGAACGGGGATTTCCATAATAAGATCCACCTTTTTTCATGTACTTGCCTGGAGGGCATGGACCCATTTCTAACTGAACTGCACTCGCATCCTCAGCTACTAAAAAAATTGGTGCAGTAAACAAAATTATAATTGCAACCAAACTTAATCTCTTTTTCATATTTCAATCTCCTTTTAATTTATTATTTTTTAGTTATACATATTGCTTTGAAGATAAATGCACAAAATTATTGCAATGATTAAGAAAATTATTAAAAAGAAGTTTGTTGATTTTTCTTCTAATTTCCTTTCACTTGTTTCAAAATAGGGATTGGTTCTTTTTGCTTCATAATCAGAACTTGTTTTTACAAATCCATCTGAAGGCAACAAACAAAAAACAAGTATTACATAAATAATTGCACTTGTTATATAGATTGAATACCCAAAGGCTAACTTTATTAAAATTGATATAAAAATCGGTATTATAATAAATAAAAGATACTTAAATATTTTTTTACTCATAACATGCTCCTTTCCTCAATTCAATTTAATATAAAATTTGATGGTTTTACCATTAAAATTAAATTAAATATAACCAAACTTTATTTAATTATAATATCATAATAACGCCTTATGTCAATTTATTTTCAAATTTTGATCAATTATATTTTGAATCTCTATATTCGGTTCACATAAAACTGAAAATTAAAATACTGAATGTATTCAAACTATTTACATATGTTAAAACAATGAAAATAAGTTGGCATACATGCTTTCATGATAATTTCAATTTTACAAATAGCGATAATTGGAAAACATTTATGCGCTGTCTTTTATGAATCACTTTTTAAATTTAGCCTAAATCGACAATAAAAATAAAGGAAATATACAATATTGTTTTTTTGCTCATCCATAATAACTTAAATTTATTTTATAAATCTCATCAGATAAGTTTTTTAGCTTCTTATTAAAAAAAATAAACCTTTCTTGTATATATTGGTTTTAAGTAATAAACAAGTATTTTAGATATAAAAAGTTATAGTACATTTTTTCATTATCTCTATCCAATTACTATTTTTAAAAATTAATTTAAGTTATGGATTTCTTATAACTTTATTTCTTTCAATTTTCACTATTTTTCGCTATACTAAAACTACCTTCAAATAATTTTCATCTCTTAAGATGGATTACTTTCTCTCCTGTTTTTTTAGTGGGAGAGTTTTAAGTTTCAGAATCCTAATGAAGGTAATTACGATAGTTTTTTTAACTTAAGTTACTATTATACTAGAATGGAGTTGAAATGCATGACAGATTCAGGAAATATTGACAAAATCAAAGGCAAAGCAAAAGAAGTTGCTGGTAAAGCTACCGGAGATAAAGGTACGCAAGCCGAAGGTCTTATTGATCAAGTAGTTGGGAAAGTAAAAGAAGTTGCTTCTGATGTGAAAGACAACGCTGAAGATCTTATAGAAGATGTTAAAGAGAAGTTTGATAAAAAATAAAGATATAATACTATGAGAGATTTTACAATTTTGAATGTATAATTTCAGGTGTTGATGATTGTATTCATCAACACCTATTTATTTACACAAAATTATTACTAGATCCGATTTAAATCCACTGCACATCAAAAGAGTTTCAAAACGTATAAAAAGAGTAATCAACAACTTTTTTTGTTGCTGACTACTCTTTTTATTGTTACTAGTAATTTTATTATGGCGTACTTTAATGGTAGCTCGCAAACCTACCTACATCACTTAGGAAAAATCATCCAATAAATTACACCCTATTGGTTGATTTTAATTCAATAAATAATTTTTTCTAATGACCACCCATACTACACTCTAGAAAGTTCTATAAATGGGATTAAAACCAAATGACAATAAAGTATACCCTATTGTCATTCCATTTATTAATACACTTAACAGTTAATAAATAATAAAAAGAGTACTACGATTTACTTTTTCCATACTTTCACTATCAAGAGAAATATAACCGTTTTGTTTTGATTTTTTTAATTCCAGCTATAATTTAATGTTATAATATATTTTGAATAGAAACATAAAAAATATAGTTAATTGGAGGAATTTATGAAAAAGGTAATAAGTGTGCTGGTATTTGTTATAGGCATCATTATAACAACATTATTTGTAGGCATCATGCTATCAATCGAAAAACTTCCCTTTATTGGTGGTTCTCCCGAAGGCTGGCTCGGCTATTGGGGTGGTTTAATAGGTGCCGCACTTGGTACTATAGGTGCTTATTTAGTTATGAGATATCAACTCAAAGAGGAAAAAGAAGAAAGAAAAAGTGAAAAAAATCCAATCCTTGTAATTGGCGCAAAAAAGTACACTTTCCCTTGTATTAAAAATGAATATGAATTGGTAGCGAACAACATAGAGTTAAGCAATGAAAGCACAATTTTTGATTTAAGGGTACCATTAATCAATGGTGGTATTTCCCCAGTCTTCAATTTAAGAATAGCATATGAAATTGTAGATCATAACAATATGTTAAAAAACTATGAGACATTTTCAGAAAAAAAGACTGGATTAGAATTAAAAAAAGGGAGAAAGCAAACAGTCAAAAATAAGATCTTAATTTCTTCCTGTTATGGTGGAACATGGATGAATACTTTTTCAAGAGGTGATAGTATTTCGGTTATCATGCCTGGAGATACAGTTGAGTTAGAACTTCCAGATGCATACAGAAAGTTAATTCAATATTTATATATAAATGTTATTCCATCGTGCACTACTTCATATCAAAAACCAATTTTGAAAATTAGCATTTTTTTTGAAAACTATGAATTAAAGGAACAAGAAAAAATTTTTTTTATAGTTATAGGCAGAGAAAAATTCTCAATGAGTGAGTATATTTCAGGTGAATTTACTCTAGTTAATTTAAACAAAGAGGAAGAATATAAATTAAAATAAATAAACCTCTTACTATGAATTTTCCCTTATAATTTTATTTTATCTTCATTTTAAAAAATATAGGCATTTAAACCTTATAAAATAAAAGGTTTAAATGCCTATATTTTTCTACATTTAAATTGTAGTTGGGTTTATATCTTCTTCCTCTACGGTAAAATTAACCCCTTGTAAAAGTTTAAGTTTTACTGATAATTCTAAGTTACCTTTTGAAATTTCTTCTTGTAAGACATCGGAAGAAACGAGCCTTCCAGTATTATAACTACAGGGAATAAATTCAACATTTTCATCGTACCAAAAATTATAAAATTCATTTTTTGAAAAATTATTCAAAAAATTCAATGTTCTTAAAACTGATATATAACAATCAAATACTTCATCAATTGTTGGTATAACTGACGAAGAATGTACTATTTTATTTCTAATTCTTATATATTTGTCTATTTTTTTTCTCAATTCAGAAGGGAAAGGTTCAGAAAAATAGTTCTCAAACATTGTTCCTAAGAGTTTTACAACTGGCGGTGATTGTATTTCCTCAAGTAATATACTAGCACCTGGAATTTGTTCTTTATAGAATTCCTTAACCCCAATTTCACATGCAGTAATGATTGATACAAATTTTTCACTTAATCCTTCAATTGATTTTGTATTTTTAAGTAAAATCAAGGAAAAAGGTATTTCTTTTTTTCCATTTAAGAAGTCAGATATATTTTCAAAAGAATCATCTATAATCTTTTTTTGAAAATCCACATTTTCAAGTTTTCCGGTTTTTTCAGGATACAAATGTTTCCAATTTCCTGATTTCTCTACAAAATACTCAACAACGTAATTATTTACATTTTGAAACACAGAAAAATCATAAATTGCAATCATATACTGAATCATTCTTTCTGATATCTGTAAAAGAATTTTTACATCATCAATATTTTTTAAATATTCAAGAAAAATTATCACTTCTTCATTCTTCATTTCTATTTTTTTAATATTATTTTCGCTTTTGGGTTTTAAATTTTTAGGAATTATTGGGATTTTCTTTCCTTCATTTAATTTAATTACTATTTTATATTTCATTAGCAAGACACTCCCATTATTTTTAAGATTTATTTTCTTTTTTATATCCAGTCTGAAGCTTTAAATGATTGTTTAAATGTTTGCATATCTTCTACCGAATCCGCTACATTAGTTACTAAGGTGCCCATATCTTTCTGCAATTTCTTACCAGCATGACTCGTAAAAGCATCTTTTAAATTTGTTTTAGCTTGTGAAACTGAAAGCCCACTGTCCTGACACCATTCATGAGTTAGTAAGCTTTGTTGTTCTGGTACAGCACGCTGCAGTTCAGCTTTTAATTGTTCTCTCAATGCTTGCTTCTGATACCCTGCTTTGGCCCAATCAAGAACGTCTTCTAACGAATGACGAACGGCATCCGAAACTTCTTCTCCCAAATTTTCTAGTTCCTTTTGTACTTTATTCAATTCATAAAAAAAATCAATACTCATGATACGAACCTCCAAGAATAGTACTTAAATTTTTGGCCATGTTTTTATCTGCAGTATCAAATTGAGTGGCCGCTACTCCAATTTTATCTTTTAGGTGGGATAGTTTTTTCTTTGTTTTTTCCAAATCATCAATCAGACTCTCTTTCATTTTACGATCATAAAAATAGTACGATCTGCCTTTATAGGATTGTGACAATTCTTCAAAAATTTCTTCTACATCATTGCTTGTTAAATGACTAAAACTTCCAACCCCCATTTTATCCACATAAGTAGAATAAATTGTCTTAATTTCTTTATCTAAATTATCCGTTACTGTTGAAATCATTTCTTGTGTAAAATACAATTTTTGTATAGCGGAATCAAAATGATCTAGCTGATTCAGTATCTCTTCAGGATCAACTCGGACCATAATAGAACCATCACCGTTAAACATTCCTGCAAAACTTCCACCCATATGCCCTGCAACCCACAAATCGCTTTTCGCACTCTTTGCCATGATTCTTGAGCCAATTATTTCCCCAGCTGGTAGGTAACCGACTGGATCATTTTTATGTCGATAATCACGAATCATGTCATCATATTTTCCGTCACGAACGGCTTGTTGTAATTCTGGAGGTAATAATCTAAACGCTCTTGCTGCTGCAAAGGTAGTCGCTTTCGCATCCATCATGACCGCCATATATTGAGCTAACGCTCCACCTAAACTATGGCCAGTAAAACTGTAATTTTCTGGTTTAAAATCCTTAATAGTCTGTTGGACAAAAGCATCATATTGAATAAATTGGTTATTCGCATTTACATCTTTAAAATCATAATTTTCTATTTCATCTAAATTTAAATTTTTTAATGTTTCTGGCTTCCCACCACTACCTAACTCGATAGCATTTGTTTTCCAATCTGCCAATTCTTCGCTACCTCGAGAAACGAATACGAGCGTTTGTGGTTGACGGGGTCAATGGAACATCTTTACGAAAAGTTGCGGTATAAAAACGAAAGCTAGGTTGGATTAACAACTTAGCTTTCGTTTTTTATATCTTCTATTTTTTTCAATTTCATTTTATTTATTTCTCGATAAAGCGTTCCTTGAGAAATAGTGGTAGATTCAAGAATTTCTTTAATCGAATAATCTCCACTGTCATACATTCTCATTGCTAAATTCAATTTTTCTTGAGGAATTTTTGGTCTTCCAATATTTACGCCACGTCTCCTGCTTGCAGTTATTCCTTCTTTTACACGCTCGGCTAATAAATTCCTCTCTAATTCAGCAATCACACTCATCATCTGGAGCATTGCTTTTCCGGTAGGCGTAGAAGTATCCATATTTTCTTTCAACGAAATGAATTCTACCTTTTCTTTTTCTAAGTGCTGAAGAAGAGTCAATATATCCAAAGTATTTCTACCAAGTCGAGAAATACTTTCTACAACTACTGTATCATTTGTCCGGATTATTTTTAACAGTTCTTCAATTCCTGGCCGTGACTTTTTTGTTCCAGTATATTTTTCTTTAATAATTTTTTCAACTCCATATTTTTTTAACTGATCTAATTGTCGATCTAGATGTTGCTCATCTTTTGACACTCTTGCGTATCCTATTATCATATAATTCCTCCTGATGCTCTTTTACTTTATTATCGGTAAATAACTATATTTTTGCAAGTGTTTCTTGTAAACTTATTTATAACTAGTTTTTGTAACTTAGAAAAGCTAGTTATTCAGTATCGAGTTTCAAAAAATATGAGGTTACAAAAACATTGGTTTTTGGTAAACACTCAGGGGGATTAAAATGGTAGAAATTGAACAATTGAAGGGACACCACAAAGAAGGATTTGGGAAATTTATAAATGAGCCATCTAAAGAACAACTTAATCTCTACTTTTATTTAAATGATTCTGATAAAGAGGTTATTGCAAAAATGAAAAAATCGTCCACAAAATTAGGATTCGCAGTTCAACTAGGAACCGTCAGGTTCCTCGGATGCTTTACATCTGATTTTGAAACACTTCCAATAGTGGTCATTCAGCATTTAGCTGCGCAACTAAATATTGACTACAAGGAATTTTATGGGTACACACGTAAACAAACAATTTGGCAACATATGAAACTTATACAAGGGGTCCCGAGCGCGCAGGGGGAATTTGTATCGATAAGGAATTTATTGGTAACCAGTGTTGTTATTTTTGTCCAATAAGAAATCAATTTATCATTGCCATTAGGCCAAAAAATCAACACTAGCAAGTCATATAAACATAATAAACTGTAGTTTCTATATTTAACTATAGTTTTTTATGCAACTATTGAATCTGAATTACATGTATTTGCTATAAAATCACGAAAATAATTAGGACCTCAACACCTAATAGCATTGGCGAAAAATCCCTCGATTTCTCAACGACTGATCCCTTTTAGAGGGAGAAATAGGGTTGTTTTACGTAATCGCTTCACTGATTTTCAGAATACGTTGTCAATGGTTTAGGGGTTTTTTCCATTCTTTTCATCTTCCTTCATTTTATCCAGATAGCGATATATTGTGGTTCTAGAAACGTTCCATTTTTCAGCAATTGTTTTTATGGGCGTCTTGTTGTCTACCAAAGTTTTAAGCAAAATTAAATCTTGAGTAGTTAATTTCTCAGGTCGACCACCAAATCTACCTCTTGCTCTTGCTGCAGCTCTGCCAGCCGAAGAACGTTCTAAAATCAAATTACGTTCAAATTCTGCGAATGCTGCAAATAAGTGGAAAATTAATTGACCGGTTGAACTTGATTTATCCATTGTAATAGTTTCTTGTATGCTATGAAAACTCACCCCACGATCATTTAGTTTATTTACTATGGAAATTAGATCTTCCATATTTCTACCCAATCGATCTAATCTCCAAACAACAATCGAATCTCCTTCTCGTGCAAAATCAATTGCCGATTCCAAACCAGGTCGTTTATTTTTTGCACCACTTATATAATCAGTAAAAATCTTTTCACATCCAAAAGATTTCAAACTGTCTTCTTGTAAATCTAAATTCTGTAATCCAGTTGAAACACGTGCATATCCAATATTCAAAATTATCTTCTCCTTCTTTTCCTAACTATTGTACCATATCTTTAATCAGACAGTTTAATTGAACATAGATTTTATTACGGCTTTATGAACACATAATTAAACTAAATCATTAACAATTAGACAAAAAATAAGAGTGTACAGAAAAGGACCATTTTCTGAACACAATATAAAAAAAGAAAAACAATTATTAACGCTTTTCTTTTTTATGTCTATTTATTTGACCCGAATTGCTAGTGGACTAATGTCAAATATTTAGACACAAAATGAGCTATATTTTTGGAAAGGTTATAATAAACTAGACACAAAGTTAAGAGAAATCGTGGAAAGGTTTATTATGGCAAGAAGAAAATTCGATAAACAATTTAAAAATTCTGCAGTAAAACTCATTCTTGAAGAGGGTTACTCTGTTAAAGAAGTCAGCCAAGAGCTTGAGGTTCATGCCAATAGTCTTTATCGCTGGGTTCAAGAAGTTGAAGAATATGGAGAAAGTGCTTTTCCAGGCAATGGGACAGCCCTAGCTAATGCCCAACATAAGATTAAATTGTTAGAGAAAGAAAATCGTTATCTTCAGGAGGAACTTGAACTTCTAAAAAAGTTCCGGGTCTTCTTGAAGCGAAGCAAGTAAAACGTTTTGAATTTCTCTTGAAACATCATGGGAAGATAAAAATTAAGCATGCAGTAAAAGTTCTTAAGGTTTCTCGCTCAGGTTTCTATGAATACATGCATCGTCGTCCTTCAAAACAACAAGTGGAGAGAGAAATTCTCTCAGAGAAGATAAAAGCTGTCTTTCATGAGCATAAGGGACGCTATGGTGCGGTTAGAATTACCAAGGTACTTCATAATACTGGTATTATGACCAACACGAAACGTGTTGGAAAACTGATGCACTTGATGGGACTTTATGCCAAGGGAAGCCGTTATAAATATAAACATTACAACAGAAAAGGAGCTTCGCTTTCAAGACCCAATTTAATTAATCAGATCTTTAAAGCAACAGCTCCTAATAAAGTATGGCTGGGAGACATGACCTATATCCCTACCAAAGAAGGCACCTTATACTTAGCCGTGAATATCGACGTTTTTTCACGTAAGATTGTAGGCTGGTCAATGTCTTCACGGATGCAAGATAAACTGGTGAGGGATTGCTTCTTACAAGGTTGTGGGAAAGAACATCCTCAGCCTGGCTTGATTGTCCATACTGATCAAGGGAGTCAATATACAAGCTCTCGTTATCAATCTACTCTTCGTCAAGTCGGTGCTCAATCTAGCATGAGTCGTAAAGGAAATCCCTATGACAATGCAATGATGGAGTCTTTTTATAAGACGCTAAAGAGGGAGCTTATTAATGATGCTCATTTTGAGACAAGAGCTGAGGCTACTCAAGAAATATTTAAATACATTGAGACCTATTACAATACAAAAAGGATGCATTCAGGTCTTGATTACAAGTCTCCAAAAGACTTTGAAAAATATAATTCTTAAATTCTCTTAACTCCGTGTCTAGTTTTTCGTTGACTTTCCATTTCTTAAAATAATTTTCTTCTTTCTGATTTGGAGTGAGACCATTGTTTGAGGAATGAGGATTATAATTGTTATAAAATTGTTCGATGTATTCAAAGCAAGAGAGTTGTACTTGCTGAATCGAGGTGAATCTTCTGCGATTAATTTCTCCTTGTTTAAGATACTTGACAAATGACCTCAGTGACGGCATTATCATAAGGATATCCAGGCTTGGAGTAAGAAGCAAGCAATTGATGCTCATCTAATAACTTTCTAAAGGAAGCTGATTTAAATTGGCTTCCTTGATCCGAATGAAAGATAATTGGTTCCTTAGGCTCCCTCTTATTTATAGCTATTTCTAAGGTGTCACAGGCGAGTTTGGCATTAAATCAATCCTATCACTTACTTTCCACGCAATACATTTCCTTGAGTAGAGGTCAAGAATAGCACAGAGATAAACATGACGCTTAGGACCGATAGAAATATAAGTAAAGTCTGTTGTCCAAACTTGATTTGGGGACTTAGGATTAAATTCTTGCTTAAGCAAATTATCAGAAGAAAATTCAGGAGCTTTCTTTGATTTAAAACGAGGTTTAATCGTTGACATTTTAGGGAGGGTCATAGACTTGAGAAGTCGTAAGATACGTCCTTCAGAAATATTGACGCCATAATCACGCAGAAGAATAATTTTGAAAGCTCTCGTTCCAATTCTTTTCTTAGCTTTCATATAAATCTCAAGGAGTAATTTTCTCAAGCGTTGATTTTCTACTTCACGCTTCGAAGGCCTCTTGTTTATGAAGTTATAGTAGGTGGAACGATTGACATGTAAAACACGACAGAGCATAACTGTCGTGTATTCAAATCGGAGTCTATAGATGGCTTTCAATCTTACTTGGAGTTTTGCATGAATATGGCACTCGCTTTTTTTAAGATCAGATTGTCTTCCTCTAGTTGGTCATTCCTTTTTTGTAATTCTTGAATCTGTTTAGCAGTCAACACCGTATTATCTTCAAGACGCACTTGAGAGTACTGCTTAATCCATTTTGCAAGTGCAGAAGAAGATACCCCATAGTCTTTACAGAGTTCAGTTTGTGTTTTACCAGTTTGATAGAGATTAACGAGCGATTGTTTGAAATCCTCGTCCTAACGTTTAAAACCTGACATAAAAGTTCTTTCATTTTTGTGTCTTAATAGACAGATTATAACACACAATTTTGTGTCTACTTTTATAGTATATCTCCACTTGAACAAAAATTCATTTTTTGCTATACTTGGAGCGAAATGAACAAAGTTGTATATTCATTTTAATGTTATTATAAGGAGATGTTTATGAAAAAGATTGCAATTATTGGAATGGTTGCTTTATGTGGGATATCACTGAGTGCTTGTTCTCAGGATAAAGACAATACTGATACAAAAGAAAGTACTACACAGAGTATAATACAAAGTACGGGACAAAATACTGAACCAGAAAGAACTTTAACTGTAGATGAAAATGTGACAACGAATATTCTTGGGTATTTCACTGTTCTGGGGAAAACAGAGCCTAACTCAGAATATATAGTTGATTATGGTACAGTACATGAGATTAAAACATCAGATGATTATGGGGGCATTTTAGCTTCTTTCCGTTTAAGTGATAATGTTGTGGGTGCTCCTGTTTATATCACTGTTTATGAGGGTAAGGATAAGAAAATAAAAAAAGAGGCTTTTGCTATTCATAGCTATGATTCATATATGAGAATTAAAAGAGCAAAAGGTGAATAATAAATAGCTAACAAACAGTTGGACTAATGTCAAATATTTAGACACAAAATGAGCTATATTTTCTTAAAATAATTTTCTTCTTTCTGATTTGGAGTTAAACCATTGTTGGGGGAATGAGGAGTGTTTGAATAATAGTTCAGTATAACCTGGGGGATGGGTTTTTACCAAAAGAGTTAAAGATAGTACTTTTATATACTATCACCACTATACTCGTTCAACTAACAATTATTTGTAGATAAAAAGATTTGGGTGGATTAATACATACTTTATATAAATGTACTCTGAACATTGTCTTATGGTATCATATATTATATTATCTATTGATTTAGAATATGGCACCCGCCTTTTGCATATTTTCCTCTAAATAACCATGTTTCGCCCAACTATTCAAGAAATATAAAAAAGTAATCGAAAAAAAATACTATGTTGTAAATGGTATTTTTTTATATATTTGTTTATCCATGTAAAAAATAATGCTCCTGTCGTTGAGCAAACCAACGAAAAAGCACTAAAGAAATTGAAAAATGAATTTTTCACTCCCTTTAATGCTTGAATCGTCCTATAAGCTCATATTTTGCCTTTTAAGCCCTCTTAAATGGTTTTGAGTAGAATTTATGCCACTTGAATAATAAAAAGCCCTAAAATCTCATTTTATAGGCTTTTTGTCATTTCCAAAATTGATACCATTTTTTAGGAGTTGTCAATTCTGCTTTTAATTTTTCTCGTTCCTCTTGTGAATGTGTCTTTTGTTTGTTTAATTCCTCCTGTAAGGCTCGTATTTCAAATTTAAGAGCTTTAACTTCTTCTTTTGGTTGACTATTCGCCTGCTCCTCTTTTTTATCCTCTGAGGGCATTTTGAGAACTTTTAATCTGTCGTTTTCTGCTTTGTATTCTTCTAACAACTTTTTATCTTGTAAGGCTAGTCGTTGTTGTTGATCTAAAAGATTACTTAAAGTTTCTATCTGCTTATCTTTGTTGGTCAATTGTTTATCGTGACTCTTTCTAAGATATAAGATTTCTTCTTTCAAAAAATCGACTTCAAAATCAACTTCAGTATGCTTTTTAGTTGTCGATTTAGTGTGTGATTTTGTTGTTGATTCAGATGACCTAAGTCTATCTTTTATAGATTTCTCTTGTTTTTTAGAAATCACATACTTATTACCTACTTTATCTAATTTAGTATGCAATTCCAGTATGCGTATTATTTTATCAATATATGATTTACTTACACCTAACTCATCCGCAAGCTCCTTAATCGTTTTTAAATTCTCACTCATGGCTTGCACCTTTACCTCGAACCTTTGCACGTTCTGGTTGTTCAAGGTCTTGTAATTTTACAGTTGGTAGGTATTGTTCAATGGCTTTTTTAAGATATTTCGCTACATTACGTTTAGAATAGGCTTCTTTTTTGCTGGCAACATAAGACAAGTGGTCTTTGACGCCATTTAATCCTCTTAATTCCTTTAACTCGTCATACAACGGATAGACGTTCTTTTGCAAACCTGCCATAAGTGCCGTGTCCGTCATTTCAAGAGGGGATAAGAGAAAGTTTTCAATCAATAATCGTGTGTACTTGCTTTCCATTGCCTGTTTTAATAAGTCAGCTTCATTTCTTGATTTTTCCTCTTTGTCGGATTGATAATCTTTATCTTCTAACTTGTAGCTGTTATCATCTGCTCGACGTTTTTTCGTGATATGAAAGACAATAGAATCAATGCTTCGTCCTTTTTTTATCTTGTCATACGTCACGTTAAAAGAGGTGTTTTCGTTAATTTCTTCTATTGGTTCTTTTAAAACTCTATGTTCTAATCTATCAAAGCGGGGGTATTCATCAACTGTATCCGTCATTTCTCGTAATTCTCGCATTGAAATGGTAGGATTGCGGTAGGCTTCCACTTGTTCTTCTCTCCGTCCGCCCTTATAACTATAATGCTCGTATTGGTTATAATTCATGGATAACGGGGTCAATGGAACATCTTAACGAAAAGTTGCGGTATAATCGACTATTAAAAAATAGAAACGCTGATTTAACAGCATTTCTATTTTTTTTAGACTTTAAGGCTCCAAAATTGTCTGGAACAATCGAACGAAAAGTTGCGGTATCTTTATAAACACGAACATTAGAGAGAATCAGGTGTTTTTAATGGTCGTAATGATCCGTCTTCTAGACCTTGATTATACTGGAATGAATATTTACCAACAAAGTTTATATGCTCAAATAAAAGTGGAGATAATTTTCCTATAAGTTCTTCTGAACAGTCATATCCTTCTACTTTCATCTGCTCCAATACTTTTTCAAGATACAGTGTATTCCAATAAATTACTGCATTTGTTACAACGCTTAAAGAGGTTAACTGCTCCTCCATTCCATCAATATAAGTTTGATATAATTTTCCATTTCTTCCGTAAAATATACTTCTGCAAAGTGCATGACGTGATTCACCCTTATTTAGCTGTTCAAGTATTTGACGAGCATAAATTTCATCTGAAAGATAGCGTAGTTGATGTTTGGTCTTATAAACCTTTCCATATTCTGTAATTGCTTTTCCAAGTGAAGTTGGTTGACCAGATCGTTGTAACGCTCGAGTTAGTTCAGTTGCATTGACTTTACCAGATTTCAGGGAACCTGCTACTCGAAGTATATCTTCCCAATGTTCTTCAATTAAATCAGTGTTAATTCGACTTTTAGTAACATCATTCAATAAACCATAATCAGCATTTTTTTCAATTCTCCATAGTTTGGTACCATGTTTATTCGCAATTCTAGGACTAAATTGAAAACCTAGTAGTCCAAATAATCCAAAAATAAGGTCACTATATCCAGCTGTATCTGTCATTATCTGAGTGGGCTGTAATCCGCTGGTTTGATTAAGAAGTCCCTCTAATAAGTAAAGAGAGTCTCTTAACGTGCCTGATACAACCATTCCATGGAAACCAATATAATGATCTGAAACAAAGTTATAGAAAGTGATTCCACGGCCTTTGCCAAAGTATTTTGGATTACTAGCAGAGTAAAGTGATCTTTGCGGTGTTATATACCGAATTCCATCTGCAGACGCCATTTCTCCATTTCCCCAAGCAAGAGCCAGTTCCAATTTCTTATGTGAATGAATAATTTTTTGATTAGCTGCAGTTAAGGTATCAATACGTAAGTATTGATGAGCTACATAGGTGAGCCTATCATACTTCAAACTATCAATATTATTTTTGGAAACTGGAGAAAATCCAATATTACATGATTCCGCTAACAATACTGCTAAAATACTAATATCTAACTGTTTCATTCTGGATTCTTTCTCATTTAAATGTTTAAAGGATTGAGTTAACCCAACTCGTTGGTTTACTTCCAATAATAAATCGGATAAATCAATGCTAGGCATGAGTTGGCGCACACGTGATTTAAACTCTTTTTCATTAGGCTGCTCATTTCCCTTTTTCAAATTTGAAACAACTACTTTTACTTCACCATTTATTTCTTCAAGCCTTGCCATATTAGATGCATCCCAATTTGATTGTGTTTCTATAAAAGATAGAGACAAATCTTCGCTTAATTTTTGTACAGCTAAGGTGCCTGAAGAAGGTAAGTCAAGTTGAGTAATCAAAACTTCCCGTTGCTCTATCCACGTAGAATCATCCAATAAATAGCTCATTGGGTCTGCATATTTTTCACTATTAGTAACAAATATGTCATGCTTTTTTAATCCTTGAAAGAGAAGTTCTAGCCCAGCAATTAACACGCACTGATTTACTGAAGTGGGATTTTCATGTATATAATATTGCCATTTTTTAGATAAACAGGGTTCAATATCATAAAAATGGTCTAGTGTTATTGGTTTTGGAAAAACTTCTTTTATCTTTTCCCAAACGACTAAGCTATCTGCCCCGTAATTGTTACCTTCAAAGTTAATGGATAAAAGAATAGAGGGGATGAACTTTTTAATTTTCCTGAATGCTTTGCGAAGTTCATTAATTGCAATGGGTTCTTGCTCGTTACGAACAATATCCTTAACTTGAAAAATGGCTGCATCCATTTCTTCTTTTTGAAATTTATCTGAAATAACTTTTCGAATTTCTTGGTTAGTAATGGATTCGTCAAATAAAAGTTCTACAATTTTTGATAACGTAAGAGCAGCTCGATCTAAATCTTTTATTGTTCTCATTCGATCTTTTATTTCTTTATTTTTTGCACGTCTAAAAATAGCATCTACATATTTTGATAGTGCTAAAAGTTGTTCGTCCATTGCTTTTTTCTGATGTTCATAAACAAATGCCACTAAATGAGCTATTTGGCGATTTAGTGGCATTCTTTGTATAGCTTGAGCTTTTGCTTTGAAAGCATAGCTGGCAAGTTTTTTTAATTTCCCTTCAGGAATTACAGAAAAGTCCCAGTTTTCTGTATGAAAAGATTGGAACATAATCAGTCTATTAAACCCACGAATAAGCTCCTTTTGACTTTCGTCAATCAAAGGGCTTCGTAAAATATCCATTTTAAGCGTTGCACCACGTATAGGCTCACCAACAAAATCAAATAATTCTAACAAACGTTCTACCTCTGATGTAGCAGGAATCTCAGAAAGTAATTTATAGAGTTGTTTTTCAGAAGAATCAATAATTTTAGATACAAAGCGTTCAAAAGTAGAAAAACCTGGTAAAATAATTTTTTCATCCAAACATTTTTTTAATAGCATATCAAAAAGCATATTATCCGTCTCAGTTGTATACCATGACCGATCAAGTAACCAATCAGATAAATATTTTTCTACTGCATTATCAGTAAATAGTACATAGTTATAGTAGTCTTGTAGGGGTCCCAAGCGCGCAGAGGGAATTTGTATCGATAAGGACTGGGAATTCCCTCTATACTAACGTTTGATGACTGGCTATTTTTCTATGTTCAATTTTCTTAAGTGTTTAGGAATAGATAACAAATCAAATTTGTATTCGCCAAGAAAAGTAATATGCTCCCAATTAATCGGAGAGATATGCCTCATATACTTAGTAACTTGGGGATCAAGTTTAACTAAATAATTATAGGCTTCCTGTAAATACACAGCGTTCCATATACTAATCGCATTTATTAAGACATTGAGTGCGCTTGCACTTTGAAGTTGACGGCGAATGTCGCGTTCCATAAATTTTCCACGGCGACCAAAAAATAATTCTCTAGCTAAGGCATTAACAGCTTCTGTCTTGTTTAATCCATGAGTGATTTTGCGGCGCAATTGATCATCCGTTACATATCTTATCATGAAAATGCTTTTTTCAATACGTCCTAATTCTCTTAAAGCAGTAGCTACTTTATTTTTACGAGCATATGAGCCAAGTTTTCCTAAAATTAAAGAGCTTGATACTTTACCTGTTTGAATCGAATAGGCTATTCGTTTAATTTCTTCATAGTTTTCTTCGATAATGTTTACATTAATCTTACTATTTATAGATCCTGATAAATCAGGATACTCTGAACATGGTTTTATAGAAAATAGTTGAGATTTTTTTATATTTCTAATGCGTGGTTCAAATTTAAATCCTAATAAAGCAGTCATGCCAAACATTTGATCGCTATAACCATTTGTATCAGTGAAGTGTTCTTCAATATCTAAATCCGTTTCATGGTAGAGTAAACCGTCAAGTGTATGAGTAGCTTCTCTTGTGTTGGTTGAAACAACTTCAACATGATGCGAGGTATTTCTATCATTTATTGAGCGAATCATTGAAGCCCCTTTTTCTAGACTTTTATAGTGCGGATTAACATCAGATTTGAGAGCGGAGACACCTACGGGTACGCGCATGCCATCTGAAGCACTTGTTTTTCCTTCTCCCCAAAAATCAGCAATTGGAATATCCAATTGATAGTTAACTAAAACAGATTGTGCACGAGTTAAGGCTTCTTTATAAAAACGCCATTGTTTAGCATTTGCCAATTGAGGATACGTGATTCCAGGCGTGGATTGTGCCATTTTTTCAAGACCTATATTGATTCCTAATCCCAGTAAAGTGGCAAACACAATTTTTTTCTCGGTTTCATTTGGTGGCTTTCCAGTTGAATCATGAATAAATTCTTGTGAAAATTGGGTCCAGCTATCCACTTCAATTAAAAGATCACTTAACCTTATTTTTGGAATCATTGAGTAGAGTCTTTTCCTAAAGATTTCGGCTTCATCTGGAGTAATCTTTTCTAATTTTTTAAGTGTCATTTTAGCTGTTTTTTTATCAGATTTTGCATAAAATTGAAGGTGAGAGTCTAAAAAAGATCCCCTAGCTTCAAGGTATTCATCAAAGGTGTCTGGTATGGTTAATGATCCAAGGCAACTATCAGAAGGAACTAAGTAGTCATCAATATTTCGATGGGCTAGACTTCCTTCAACAGAAATATTACCTGAACGAATGTTGTTTTTAAGTTCTGTGAAGGCTACTAATTCATAGAATGAGCGATCTATTTTTCCGTTTTGTGGTCGAACAAGGTTTTCCCATTTTTTGCTTACAAAATCAATAGATGTGTCTACTGGTAGTTTTCTTTTTCCATCATTGTGTAGTTCACTTAATTGAGTGAGAGCCGTAAGGACAGGTTTTGCTGACGTTGTTGCTTTAAACGATAGAGTTTTTAGCAACATCGGCGTGTATCTACGGAGATAAGTGGCTTTGTTCCTTACCATTTCTAAATAGCCATACTTTTTATGGCCAGTAATTTGTTTCGCTTCCTCTCCATCTTGAATTAACTCATTCCAAGGAATAATTCGTTCAATTTCGTCAAAGGGGTTACTATTGTTATCCTTTGCAAAATGAAGAGCATCAATTAGGGACACATAGTGTTCTAATTTTTCAGTAGTCAATTTGCCTTTTTCTTTTAGCTGTTCTTGTGAATCACGTGTTCCTTTCCGTTTAATGCTACCTAGAATACGATCGTTAATCTCAATTAATTGATCGATTAGATATTGATGATGATCTACTAAAAAAGCAATCAGTAAGGCATATTTTTTTTCAAATTCAAAACGAGAAAAATCATAGGCATCATAATTATCACCTAATCTAGCTAACTGAAGGAATCTATTACGATGAATATGGGCTACGTTAATTGTTCCAAGCTCAATAGCATTAATCGCTTCAACCTTTTTACAAATACTCATAAAACTCTCTGGATTAGCTTTCCCTGGAATATCTTTCAGCCAGGCAAGTTTAGTCATCTTTGTTTCTTTAAAAAGATGAAGTAAATCATCTAATTTTTCCATTTGTATTCCTTTTAATGGTTGGAGTAAAATTGAAAACAGAGTACTTTCTGCCTTAGATCGGCAGTGACTAATAACATCTTCAAGTGTGGCAATCGATGGAAAGATAATTCTATTACAAGATAAAAAATCTAGAGTTTCTTTCATCAGAAAAGTAGAATCATCATTTTCTAATGAAAGATTAACTAAATACTCTATTAGATGTTCTCGATTGCCATTACTCCCAAATCGTTGGTACCTAAACGTTTCTAAAATTTCGTTAAAATGATTGGCACGAGTGTTTCTGTGATTGTATGAAGCTAATTCGATTGGGCCCAGGTGAAGTTGATGTGTCACATAAGAAGTCAATCTATCTGGTTTAACAGACCAGTTGCTTAAAGAACAACCAGGATATCGAGCTAAGCAAAGTTGTATGGCAAAGCCTAATTTATTAATATTCCCTCGGTGTTGATTGATAATCTCTAAATCTGAATCCGAAAAACTAAAGTATGCTTTAAAATCTTCCTCTGATAGGTGTTCTACAGAAAGCAGTCGTTCACGTTGCGCAGCTGTTAAAATGATTTTTAAACCCATACTTAGTCCTTCCTTCCATTAATATAACGTAAAAAGTCGTTTTACTTAGTTTAGAAGCTTTAAGAATTTGCGGGATTGAATACTCCTTGCTTTCGTACATCTTTAAAGCTAAATCAACTAAAATACTATCTTTATGTGCCCGCCAACCATTTTTCTCGTGCTCTAACTACATCAAGGCCAGATTTGATTCGTTCAATAATGAGGTTACGTTCCAATTCTGCTAAACTAATCATCACTCGCAAAAAGAGTCTGCCCATAGAAACCGATGTATCAACATTATCTTGTATGGAGATGAAATTAACATTTTTTAAATATCCTTTGAACTTTATTCTTATAACTAAAGAGGGATGACTAAATCGGTCTCATTTTGTTTTTCTCCATCTTTCGACCGGATTTCTATTATTAATTTGTGTGGTAGACAAATACTGGTTTCTCCAACTTTACTAATCCAACCAGTTTTCACTGCGATTTGATCTGGGCTATTGTCTTTCTTATTTCTAATTCTTGTTCCGTCTACTTCAATGATATTATATTGATTCTCTGAGGGGTAAAGTGTAAACAGTTGATATTTTGTATTTGATGACAGTTCAATTTCTCTCACTGTCACTCCGTCAATCGAAATGACTGCTATATTTCCAAGTTTATTAGCTATATTTTGACTATACTTATTGAAAACAGCTAAAGGAATGAAAGAAATTATAACTAACAAACTAATAATCAAAACGTCGTATGGGCGAATAAAAACCAGGAACTTCTTCATATTTCCACCTCTCAATGATCTGCCTACTTTACTAGATATTCTTCTCAATATCAAAAGCTTTTGTAATTTTTTCAGTTGCTTCAGACATTGTTACTTCTTCTATTAATGTACCTTGGACAACTAATCTTTTAGATCCATCTTGATTACAAGTAACTAATGTAACTAAATTTTCACCATCCACTGGTTCAATTAAATCAACTCTTGTTGGATCAACAATTTCAAGAAACGTTGTTTCATAGACATAGACTTTTTTTAAGTCAGTTAGATAGATCACTTCTCCCATTTTCAAGTCATGTAATGGACTAAATAATAAATTTGTTTGATCTAAATTATGTCCTGCAAGTGAATAATTCCCATTTCCCATGGCCTGATTTTCTACCATTGTACCTGCACCAACTGCAAGATTGTAATTTGAAAGACCCTTTAAAATAGGTAAATTTATTTTCACACTTGGAACTGCTAAACCACCTATCACAGCCATTTTGTCCTGATATAATCTAGCACGAGCAACACTTTCAAAATCAAGACTTTCAACTTGATCAAAATCAAATTCTCCTTTTTTTTGATTGTTTTTCTCGATTTTTTTAACAGTCACTGTTGATACATTATTGTTCTGTCCTAAGTAGTCAATGAGCCAGTTTCTAATAGGTCGATTAAATATTAATAACAAACCTGCTACTAATAACACGATTGTCAGTACATTAATAAAATAAAGCTGAAATTTCTTTGATTTTTTAGTTTTCAATAATTACTCCACCTTTATATTCTATTATTTTTAGAGTCTATTCTTTATTGGTAGTTTTATAAAAAAACAACTCCCGGTACCTAAGTTGCTTTCAACTCGAATGGATCCAGAATGAGCCTCTACAATACTTTTAACAATCGCTAATCCAATTCCTTGACCACCTTGAGAACTGCTTCTCGCTGGATCTGCCATATAAAATCTGTCAAAAATATGTTCTACCTCTTCCTCATTAATTCCAATCCCATTATCTTTTACTTTTATCTCAACATTATTCCCTACTTTATTTAAACTAATGGATATCTCACCATATTTTTGAGTAAATTTTATAGCATTAGCAAGTAAGTTGGTCATAACTTGACTAAATTTATCTTTATCTGCAAATACAGAAATTTCTTCTCCATATAAATTAAACTGAATTTCTTTTTGTTTAATACTAGAATCAAAATTTGTAACCACTTGAAAAATCAAACTATTTAAATTAAAGTTAGATTTAATTAATTTCTCATAATTTTTTTCTAACTTAGTTAATTTTTCGATGTTACCAATTAATCTAGTTAAGCGAGTAACCTCGTCATAACAACTTTGAAGCCTCTCAGTAGATACATCCCATATTCCATCTAGCATTCCCTCAATATTGCCTTTTAAGGTTGTAAGAGGGGTTCTTATTTCATGTGCAATATCTGTAGAAAGTCTTTTGCGTAGTTCTTGCTGCTGCTCTAACTGTCTAGTTAATTCATTTACAGAGCTAATCAGTTCATTTATTTCTAATATAGACGTTTCTTGGGGGATTTGTTGTGAATAATCACCATTTGCAACTTTTTTAGTAAAATCATTCACATGGGTTAATGGGATACTCATCTTTCTTGATACCCATGTCGCAAATATAAACGAGATAAATAATGCAGCGAAAGAGACAATCATCAAATTCTTTTTCATATCGGATATAAAAACAACATCATGCTTCGTATAGGATAACGGACCTACATGTCTAAAAAGCACTTTACCAATTGTAGATTCTTTATATGTTAGATTTTTTTCAATTTTAACTACATTAGTATTAGTAATATCCAATTTGTTTTTTAAGTATTTTGCATATATGTTCATTTTTTTAGTTGCTTTGCTTTTCTCTGTTTTACTAGGGGCCCATAATATCTTGTTGTTTCTGTCATAGACTTCAATAATAATATTATTTTCCAATGCTTTTTTACCGATATCTCCGATTCCTTGTGTTTGCCAATTTTGTTCACTATAATTAAATAAAAGTTCAATCGATTCTACATATTGAGTTAGCGTCTCTTCTTGACGTTCCTTTACATATTTTTCGAAATGATTATTCATTAAACTTATTGTTATAAAACTTAATGAACCAATTATCAAAGAAGATAGCAACAAGAACGAAACAATTAATTGCCATTTTATCGTTCTTTTCATTTTCCCTCACCAAAACGATAACCGCTACCATGAACTGTTACAATATAATTTGGTTTTTTTGGATCTTTTTCTATTTTATGGCGTAAATTTTTTATATGTGAATCAATTGTTCTTTCTAATCCAGAAAACTCCATTCCCTTTACTATTTCTATCAACTGACTTCTAGAAAAAATACGATTTGGATTAGAAGCAATAATAGCTAAAATATCAAATTCAGAAGAAGTTAATGCTAACTCATTATTTGTTAAAAATACTTGTCGAGTACTTGGAATAATAATTAACTCACCATCGTTAAAGATTAATTTCCCATGACTAGAAAATGTTGAAGACCGTCTTAAAACGGTCTCAACTCTTGCAACAAGTTCCTTTGGACTAAATGGTTTCACTATATAATCATCTGCACCTAGAGCAAGTCCTTTCAAAATGTCTTCTTCTCCCGATTTTGCTGTTAGCATGATGATTGGTGTTTCCGTTTCTTTTCTAATTGTTTCGCACACATCAAGACCACTGATATCTGGCAACATTAAATCTAGTATAACCAAATCAGGGGAAATAAAATGATATTTTTCTAAAGCTTCCTTTCCTGATGTTGCTTTATATACTGAGTAGTTTTTTGATATCAAGTACGCATCCACGATTTCTAGTATTTTAGGCTCATCATCAACAATCAGAATTTTCATCTCAATTCCCCCTCAATTATCTATTAGTTACATATATTTTCGTTTTGCTAAATACTCTTCTTCTGTTATAGCCCCTTTTGCAAATTCTTTTAATAAAATATCCACCGGTGATTCTTCAAAATTTTGTTTCTGATTCTTTTTTTCAAAAGTTTTTAGCACTAGAATCACTATTAAAACAATTAAACTTACCCAAATTATCCCCATAAACATCATATTGAATCCACCTCCCATAAAAGATATACACTTATTCAACATTATACACACGCCTCCTTTCTATTTAGTAACTTTTACTTGTCCCATCATTCCATTTTCTTCATGCTCCAAGTTATGACAATGATACATAAAAATTCCAGTATTTTGGAATTGTACTTCTAATTTAACTGTTTCATCTGGGTTTAATGCAACAGTATCTTTCCATCCCGCTTCGTTTTCAGGAGGTGTTTTTCCATTTCTTGATAAGATTCTAAATTGGACCCCATGAATATGAAAAGGATGAATCATTCCACCCATCATATCAGGTGCATTGTAAATTTCCCATATCTCTTTTTCATCTTTCTTTTTTTCCAAATCAATTCTATTCATGTCAAAAGTTTTTCCATCAATAGACACCATGTGTGACATACCTTTTAATGTGATTTTTTGTTCAGGTAGTGATGAAGTATCTTCATTTGCAATTTCGTTTAACTTAGTTGGCAATTCTACTGATTTTAAATTATCTTTGGTAATTTTTAGAGATAAAATTTTAGAATCACCATCCATAAGATTTAGTACATCCCCTTTTTTGTATTTTTCAGTATTTACAATTATTTCAGCACGTTCTCCAGGAGTTAACATAACCTTATCCAAAGAAATTGGATTCGCAAGAAATCCACCATCAGACGCAATTTGTTTAAATTCTGACCCATCGTCAAAAGAAAACTCATAATTTCTTGCATTTGATCCATTTAACAAACGCAAACGTATATTCCCATCTGAAACATTAATATAAGGATTTATTGTTCCATTAACCAACAATGTATCTCCTTGAGTTCCGTCTTCATTTCGATCTGATTCATAATTCAACTGATTGTTATTATCAAAAACCCTATCTTGAACAATTACAGGTATATCATCCTTACCATAATTTTTTGGTATATCTAGTTTGTCAGAATTTTCATCTTCTACTAACAAAACGCCAGCTAAACCATCATATACTTGTTTAGCTGTTTCACCATCTGGATGTGGATGAAACCAGAGTGTTGCAGCTTCTTGTTCTACAGTGAAATCTACTTTTTTAGTCTCATTAGGTTTTACTGGTTGGTGTGGTCCACCGTCAACGTCTGAAGGGATTTTTAACCCATGCCAATGAAACGATGTGTCACTAGTTAACTTGTTTTCAGTGTTAATCGTTACCTTTTGGCCATTTTTAACTCGTAAAACAGGTCCAAGAAAGTTACCATTGTACCCAAGAGTCTTAGTTTTTTCGCCATCAATAAAGGAAGATTCTCCCTCTTGCGCAGTTAGAGTATATTCTACTGCTGAGTCTGTTTCAGAATCTGCCTTTAATAAAGGAGGAATCGCCAACTCTTTTTCTTTTTGATTTTTTTCCACAATTTCAACATTATTTTCGCTTTCTTGGTCCATCATTTCCATGCTACTGTTACTACTTGAATTTCCCTCAGACATACTCATATTCATTTTTTGTTTAGATTGATTATTTTCTGTTTTAGTATAATTTTTATCATACAAAAACCATCCAGTAACTGCTATGAAAGCTACAATTACAATTAATAAAACTGTTGTTAATTGTTTTTTACTCATAAACTCACTCCTCTATTTTCTATACACTATTTTACTATAGCCTAAAGTTTTGTAGATTTTATGGAGATTACTCTGAAACTAGTCTTCTATTTACTTATTTTCAATTAAAGAATTTAAAATTCTTCCTTTTCCTCAAAAACAATTAAATTAACAGCTCTTCTATCCCCCATAATTATAATCTACTTTTAATTAACTATCTTTTAATTAAATTAGCCTACTAAATCCTATCAAAAAAAGGATTCAGTAGGCTATTTCATTACATTTTAATTACTTGTGAAACTTTATAGTGAGAATCAATAAAAACTGAATCTAACTCTTTTTGACTAATTTGTTGAGAACTATCAATTGTTGCAGAATTATCTTCCAAACTTAAAGAAACACTTTCTACCCCACTTATAGAATGAAGTCTTCTGAAAACATTTTTAGCACATCCTTCACACTTCATACCGTCAATAATTAGTTTTTCCTTCATAATTAAAAACCTCTTTCCTAGTTATTTTGATGGTTTAAATTTTTTTAGTCGTAATGCATTTAATAAAACTGAAACAGAACTAAAGCTCATAGCAGCACCCGCAATAATAGGACTCAATAAAGGCCCGCCAAACAAGAATAATAATCCCATTGCTACAGGAATTCCTAGCGTGTTATATGCAAATGCCCAAAATAAGTTTTCTTTAATATTTCGAATTGTTTTTTTGCTTAATTCTATGGCGGTTGGGACGTCCATGAGGTCACTTCGCATCAGAACAATGTCTGCAGATTCTATCGCAACGTCAGTGCCTGATCCTATTGCAATCCCAATATCTGCCTGAGCTAATGCAGGAGCATCGTTAATCCCATCTCCTACCATAGCTACTTTTTTTCCATTTTTTTGTAGATTTTTGACTTCAGAAGCCTTATCTTCAGGTAATACTTCACTTAAAACTCTCTCAATACCTACTTGCTTTGCAATCGCTAAAGCAGTTTGTTTATTATCACCCGTTATCATAGCTACTTCAATTCCCATTTTATGAAGTTTATTAATTGCATTTAAACTGCTTGATTTCACAGTATCTGCAACAGCTATTATTCCTGCTAATTGACCCTCAATAGCGATATACATGGGCGTTTTCCCTCAGTTGCTAGTTTGTCAGAAGTATCGGATAGGTATTCTTGGTTAATATTATTTTTGTCCATCAACTTTTTATTTCCTAATAGAAGAGTCTTATTTTCAATTTGAACCTCAATTCCATGACCAGGAATTGCCTTAAATTTTGAAACCTTTTTTAATGTAACTTTAGCAAACTCCGCTTCTTTTACAATGGATTCGCCTAAAGGGTGTTCCGAACCTTTCTCAGCAGAAGCCGCAAAACTGAGTAATTCATCTTTTGATATAGGATCTACAACGATAACGTCCGTAACTTTGGGTTTCCCTTCAGTAATTGTTCCAGTTTTATCAAACACTATCGTTTTAATTTGATGTGTTGTTTCAAGCGCTACCCCACTCTTTATCAAAACACCATTTTCAGCACCTTTACCAGTGCCTACCATAATAGCTGTAGGTGTTGCTAATCCCAGTGCACACGGACAAGCAATGACTAAAACTGAAATAAATATTGTTAAAGCGAATACACCAGATTGACCCGCAATATACCAAGCTCCTCCAGATATTACTGCTAAAGCAATGACTACTGGTACAAAATAACCAGAGATAATATCCGCAAGTTTAGCGATTGGAGCTTTTGATCCTTGGGCATCTTCAACTAATTTAATTATTTGAGAGAGTGCTGTATCTGTTCCGACTTTAGTTGCCTTATACTGAATGGTTCCATTCTTATTGATACTAGCACCAATGATTGAATTTCCAACATTTTTTTCAACTGGTAGACTTTCGCCAGTTAACATAGACTCATCAACAGAAGTTACTCC